>QAKI01000066.1 GCA_003343905.1 Subdoligranulum variabile | reverse complement strand
TGAGGAAGCCGCCGCCCAGCTCAAGGCGCTGGGCTACACCAAGGTGCTGGTGTTGGGCAAGGACGGCTTCAAGCCCTGCGAACTGTAAAAACCTGATAAAATGGCAAAAGGCCCCGGCATAGCCGGGGCCTTTTTGCATCGGCGGCACAGGGAACGGAAAAGGCGGCTTCCCCCATGGGGAAGCCGCCCTGCCTCAGGAACGCTTATTTTGGTTCTCTTTCGGCGATGCGCATTTCTGGTGGCAGCTTGCGCAGTTGCCGCCGCAGCCGCCCTGCCAGCCGCCGTGCTGGCAGATGAACAGGATCGCCAGTGCCAGCAGTACAAAAATGATCGCCAGCACGATAATGCTTTGAATGGTCATATCGTAGTCCCTCCATCGGGCGGAACGGACCGCCCCGTGCTTTTAGTATAGCATATCGCAGCCGGGGGCGCAAGGCGCGCTGCATAAACCGCGGGAAGGGGGCCATACTAACGGGTACAAGGAGGTGAGCAAAGATGGATAACGCCAATGTTGTTTGCGACGTCTGCACCTGTGCGTACAATGAGAACGGCTGCAAGTGCAACCTGGAGCAGATCAAGATCACCGAACACTGCGCCAACGGCTGCGAGGGGATCGAGAACCCCCACTACTGCCAGAGCTACCGCCAGCGCTGACACAGTGCCGCAACGCACCCGGCCGGGACACAGGGAAGAAGTTCCCTGCGCCCCGGCCGGTGTTTTGTTAGCTTTAGCGCAAAGACAACCCCCGGCTCTGCCGGGGAGTGTAAAAAAATTATATAGTGAAAAAACCTAGAGAAAAAACCTCCTGGTATAATAGAATTGCGGTCGGCCAACTGCAATAAAAATACCAGGAGGTTCCAAAAGATGGAAAAAGACATAGCAAGTTTACAACACACAACATGGAGATGCCAATATCATATAGTGTTTGCCCCTAAGTACCGCAGAATGGTGGTATATGGGAAAATCAAAAAAGATATAGGACAGATCCTCAGAAAATTGTGTGAGCAAAAGGGAGTAGAGATCATACAAGCAGAAGCGTGCCCGGATCACATTCATATGCTGGTCAGTATTCCACCCAAATATAGTGTATCACAGATCATGGGATATCTCAAAGGGAAAAGCAGCTTAATGATATTTGACCGGCATGCAAATTTGAAGTACAAGTATGGGGATAGACATTTTTGGGCACGAGGATACTATGTAGACACGGTCGGAAGAAATAAAAAGCAGATACAAGAGTACATCAAGCAGCAGTTGGCAGAAGATCAAATAGCAGACCAAATGAGCATGAAGGAGTTCGTAGACCCGTTTACGGGTAGCAAGAATACCAAGGCATAAAAACAGCCCCTTAAGGGGCCGCCATGAGTCAGCAATGCAGTTGGCCGACCCATTCGTGGCCCCTTGAGGGGCGTTGTCCGTATTATGCCCTTCTAGGGCTAACCCAAGCCCCCGGCTTTGCCGGGGGTTCTGACTTTACAGGTCGTCGGCGTCCTGGGTGGGCGTTTCGTATTCCTCCCGGCTGGGAACGCCGGTCCAACTGCCCAGCGGGTCCTGGCGGCTGGCGATGCTCTCGCCCGGCATTTCCTCCAGGTCGGGTTCGCCCTCCTGCGCGGCATAGGGCGGGCGGCCTGCGTGGTGCAGGGCGTTGTCCGTTTCCAGCCTACGGCCCGCCGTGCCGGGGTCGTCACGGTAGGCGGCGTCAGTGACTTCGCCCAGATCGGTCCAGAATCCGTCGCGTTCGTCCTCAGCGCCGCGGGGGCCAAATGGTTCATGCAACATAAACAGCTTCCTCCTTTTGGTATACAGGCGGGCCGGGCGGCCCACACTATACCATAGATTCTGACACAAAGAGGTGCTGTTTATGCGTTCCAAGGGCGCTGTTTTCTGGTATAGTCTGGGCTTGACCCTGTTGTTGCTGCTGCCGATGGTCGGCGTGACCTACTTTTTTGTACACCAGCGCCAACAGCAGCAGGAACTGCGGCAGGCGGCGGCTGAACGCGGCGGCGTGCGCATCGAACAGGGCGCGCAGGATACCTGGCACGCCCTGCTGGTCGTCCAGCAGGAGGAAGCGGGCTTCGTGCTGGTGCGGGTGGACGGTCCGACCCAGACGGTGGATTTCTGCGCTCTGCCCGGCGAACTGCAGGTAAAGGCCCCGGAGGGCACGACGACACTGGCGGAGTGCACCCTCTCGGCCGGGCCGGGGCGGGCCGCCCAACTGCTGATGGATACCATCGCCACCGGCGAAACGGCCGTGCCCGAACTCTATTACCTGGCAGCCACGCCGGACTGCTGGGCCGACTGCGCCGGGGAGGACGCCGTCGTGCGGCTGGATACGGCGGCGCTGCTCACCAAGGAAGAGCGGGAGAGCATCGGCTACGGCGAGGACTCGGTCGCGGAGATCAGCGCCGCGCAGGCGCCGGAACTGATCGCCCAACTGCAAAGCTGCAAAAAGACGCCCGGCCAGCGGGCCGATATGCGCGCGGCCGTATGGGAAGCCTTTGCCCGGCAGGCCCCCGGCCTGCTGGCCGGTATGCCCCAGGCATGGCGGGACCACAGCGCCCGCACGCTGACCGACCTGATGGCTACGGATCTGGCCGGGTGGGAAGCCACGCTGACGTATGTGACGGACCAGCCCGGACTGAAGGTGGGATACAGCCGGGCCGAGACCCAGGTGCGCGGCAGGCAGGCGGTGCTGACCGAGGAAGGCAGCCGCACGGTGCGCGACCTGCTGCACTGAGAAACGCCGCCCGCGGCGCGCGGGATATCCCCGCCGCGTTTTTATAAAAACAGGCCCCCGCTGGGCGCTGCCGGTAATGGCGGCGCGGGCGGGGGCCTGCTTGGGTATATGGTTTTATTTTGCGGGGGCAGCCTGATGGCGGAAGCGGGAGAGGAACTCCACGGTGCGCCGGTTCTTCGGGTGGGTGAAGATGTCGTCAGGCGTGCCTTCCTCCACGATGACGCCGTCCGCCATGTAGACCACATGGCTCGAAACGTCGCGGGCAAAGGCCATCTCGTGGGTGACGACGATCATCGTCAGGCCGTCGGCGGCCAGCTTGCGCATGACGGCCAGCACTTCGCCGACCATCTGGGGGTCCAGCGCCGAGGTGGGCTCGTCAAACAGCAGCACTTCGGGCTGCATCGACAGGGCGCGGGCGATGGCCACGCGCTGCTTCTGCCCGCCGGAAAGCTGGCGCGGCTTGGCGTCGATGTAGGGGGCCATGCCCACCTTTTCCAGATTGTCCAGCGCGATGCGGCGGGCGGTCTCTTTGTCCTTCTTGAGCACGCAGCGCAGGCCCGCGGTGCAGTTGTCCAGCACCGTCATGTTGTTGAACAGGTTGAAGCTCTGGAACACCATGCCCACCTTGGCGCGGTAGGCGCAGGGGTCAAAACCCTTGGAGGTGATCTCTTTGCCGTGGAACAGAACAGAGCCGTGGGTGGGGGTCTCCAGCAGGTTGATGCAGCGCAGCAGCGTGGATTTGCCGCTGCCGGAAGAACCGATCACACAGGTGACGTCGCCGGGATTCACGGTGAAATCCACGTCGCGCAGCACCACATGGGTGCCGAAACTCTTGGACAGGTGGCTCACCTCAATGATATGTTCAGACATGGGTCACGCCTCGCTTTCTGTCCAGATTCTGGGGTTCATGGTTGGGTTTGGGGCTGTTGTAGGTGCCGCTGGTGTAGGCACGGGTATCGGTGGTGTTCAGGTTGTAGTTCTGGGGGCCGTCCATCGCCTTTTCCCACA
The DNA here is from genome assembly GCA_003343905.1 of Subdoligranulum variabile. Classification (GTDB taxonomy): domain Bacteria; phylum Bacillota; class Clostridia; order Oscillospirales; family Ruminococcaceae; genus Gemmiger; species Gemmiger variabilis_C. The sequence continues at coordinate 151,439 of QAKI01000066.1, read as the reverse complement.
TGCGCAGCAGGTGGCTGGCCAGCAGCGTCATCGAAAGGTAGATCAGCATGACGATGGTGGCGCTTTCAAAGTAGGTGTACAGCGCGCCGACAACGCTCTTGTGGACGAAGAACAGGTCGGTGATGGAGATGACCGACAGCACCGAGGTGTCCTTGATGTTGATGATGAAGTTGTTGCCGATCTGCGGGATGATGTTGCGCAGCGCCTGGGGCATCACCACGCGGGTCATGGCTTGCCAGGGGGTCATGCCGACGGCCAGCGCGCCTTCGGTCTGGCCGGGGTCGATGGATACGATGCCGCCGCGCACGGTCTCGGCCATGTAGGCGCCGGTGTTGATGGATACGACCAGGAAGCCGACCGGCCACATATCCAGCTTGATGCCGAACTGCATCAGGCCGTAGTAGATAAAGACGGCCTGCACGATCATGGGCGTGCCGCGGAACAGTTCCACATAGCAGCGCAGTACGCCGCGCATCAGGCGCAGCAGGCTGCGCTTCCACAGGGGATCGCGCTGTTTGTCAATGGGGATGGCCTGCAATGCGCCCACGGCAAAGCCGATCAGGCAGCCCAGGGCTGTGCCGACCAGCGCCAGCAGCAGGGTGGTGCCGGCGCCGCGCAGGTAGGAAAAACCGTACTCCTGCAGCACCGTGGCACAGTTGGTAAAAAAGTTTTGCATGGAAGCAACTCCTTATTTTTTCAAATCCCGGCGGTGGGACCGCCGCAGCCCCAGCCGGTCCGGGGACTGGCTGGGGCAGTTCAAGCGGTTATTGTACGCTCAGGGGCTGTACGCTGATGGCTTCGTCCATCATGGCGTTGTAGTCATCCTCGGTCATCGTAGCCAGCACTTCGTTGATGGCCTCCTGCAGTGCGGTGTTGCCCTTGCGCATCGAAATGCCGATGTTGATGTCTTCTTCGCTGACCTGGAAGTCGCCCTCGCCGCCGCCGAAGTCCAGCGCCACCAGGTCCGGGTAGGCCACCAGGGCGGCCTGGGCGGTGGGGCGGTCGGTCACGACCAGATCGCAGGCGCCGCTGTCCAGCGCCACCAGCATCGAGGGAGCGGTCTCCTGAGCGGCCAGGATCTCGGCGTTGGGGATCTGCGGCAGGCAGTTGTCATACCAGATGGTGCCCAACTGGCTGGTGCAGACCGCACCGGCCAGATCGTTCACGCAGGTGGCGGAAGCGTAGGGGCTGTCCTTCTTCACCAGCGTGATGATGGAAGCGTAGTAGTACGGGGCGGAAAAATCCACCTGCTTGGCGCGGTCGGCGGTGATGGACTGGCCCGCGATGGCGCAGTCCACGTCGCCGGTCATGATGGCGGGGATGATGCTGTCCCAGTCCAGCTTGACGATCTGGACTTCCTGGCCCAGGGCTTCCGCGATCTTTTTCGCCATCATCACGTCGTAGCCGTAGGCGTAGTCGCTGGAATCCCGGATCGCCACGGCGCCGTTGTCGTCATTGCTCTGGGTCCAGTTGTAGGGCGCGTAGGAGCACTCCATCGCAACGGTCAGCGTGGAAGGGTCCCCGTCGCCGTCCGGCAGGCCGGAGTTCGTGGTGGAGCTGCACGCAGCCAGGCTTGCCGCCAGCACGGCCGCAAGGCAAAGGCTCCCTGCTTTTTTCAACTTCATTGTAAAATCCTCCTTCGTGGCGTTCCCGGAACGCCATCAAAAACCCCGGTATCCTTGACGGAATACCGGGGCGTCTCTCAATCCCGGCGGCAACAGAGCGCGGCTTATCGTCACACCGTTGCAACCACACACGTATTGTACGCAAACACCCCTGGTTTGTCAAGCGTTTGGGTGCAGTTCGGGCAGGAATTTTCTGTATTTTTGGGGCTTTGTGCCCGCACCGGCGCCTTTGGGCGTTTGGCAGGGGAGAGATACCGGCCGTGCGCGCCGTACCGGACGGGGGACAAAAGCCGCCGTTTTTTTGCCTGGCTACCTTTATATAATAGGGCGTCTGACGAAAGGGGGCGGTGCGGGCGTGGAAAATTTTGGGCAAAAAGCAGAAAATAAAAGGAATGTTTTGTATGAAATGTGCGATTGACAAGGGCGCGGGAAGCGGATAGTATAAAGAAAAAAGCGGACGCCCAACAGCGCAGTCCCAGAAGAAAGCCGCCGGATCGTTGCCGGGCCTTTCTTGTGCTGTGCGCGGCAGAGCGCCCCGACAGGAGGTTATAGCTATGCAGCAATGGTTGAAAGACGCTGTTTTTTACGAGATCTACCCGCAGAGTTTCTGCGACAGCAACGGCGACGGCATCGGGGATCTGCCCGGCATCACGTCCCGGCTGGATTATATCCGGGACCTGGGGTGCAACGCCCTGTGGATCAATCCCTGCTTCGATTCGCCCTTCAAGGACGCAGGCTATGATGTGCGGGACTATAAAAAGGTGGCCCCGCGCTACGGCACCAACGGGAATCTGGCCGAACTGTTCCGCGCCGCCCACGAGCGGAAGATGCACGTCCTGCTGGACCTGGTGCCCGGCCATACCAGCGAGGAACACCCCTGGTTCCAGGCAAGCTGCCAGGTAGAGAAAAACGAATACTCCGGGCGGTATATCTGGACCGACCACTGCTTTGCAGGCGGCGACGGTATGCCCTTCATCGGCGGGGAAGCGCCGCGCAACGGCACCTATATCCTGAACTTTTTCAAGTGCCAGCCTGCGCTGAACTACGGCTACGGCAAGATCCACGAACCCTGGCAGAAGCCCACCGACGACCCCGACTGCCGCGCCACGGTGGAAGCGATGAAGGATATCATGCGCTTCTGGCTGGAGATGGGGTGCGACGGATTCCGGGTGGATATGGCGTTCAGCCTGGTCAAAAACGATACCCGGCACAAGAAATATACCTGCGCCATCTGGCGGGAAGTGGCCGATATGCTGCACCGGGAGTACCCCGAAGCCGTGATGGTCAGCGAGTGGAACGAACCGCGCCTGACGCTGAAAGACGCCGGTTTTGATATGGACTTCATGCTGCAGAACGGCGGCAATGGGTATGACTGGCTGATGCGCGCCTACGACGGCACGATGGACGGCACGCCGCACAACACCGGCCGCGCCTATTTCAACCGGGATTCGGGCACGGGGATCGACAAATTCCTCGACGACTGGCTGCCCAGCTACAAGGCCACCCGCAAGGACGGCCTGTACTGCCTGATCACCTGCAACCACGATACGATCCGCCCTGCGGCGAACCTGACCGTACAGGAGTTGAAGCTGGCCTACGCCATGCTGTTCACGATGCCGGGCGCGCCGTACCTGTACTACGGCGACGAGATCGGCATGCGCTACCAGAACCTGCCCACCAAAGAGGGCGGCTACTACCGCACCGGTTCCCGCACGCCCATGCAGTGGGCGCCGGGCAAAAATCTGGGCTTCTCGGACGCGGAGGCCGGCAACCTCTACCTGCCGGTGGACCCGTCGCCGGATGCGCCCACGGTGGCCGCCCAGCAGGCAGACCCGGACAGCCTGTGGAATACGGTCAAGGCGCTGCTGGCGTTCCGCCACGCGCACCGGGACCTGGATTCCGACGCGCCGTTCAAGGTTCTGTTCGCGCCCAAGGCCAAGGGGGATTTCCGTCCCTTTGCGTGGCAGCGCGGCGCGCTGGTCTGCGCCGTCAACCCGGCGGGCGCGCAGGCGGAACTGCCCCTGCCGGTGGAACAGACCCCGCGGGTCCTCTTCTGCATCGGCAGCGCCGAGATCGAACCCGGCAAGCTGGTCCTGGGCGCGCAGAGTTACGCCATTCTGGCATAAACGCCTATGACAGAAGCGGTTCTTTGCAGGGACGACTGTTGCGGCACCCGCTACCCCATCCTGCTGGTCCACGGGACCGGCTTCCGGGACAGGCGGCGGCTGGGGTACTGGGGCCGCATCCCCCGCGCGCTGGAGGAGCGGGGCGCCCGCGTCTTTTTCGGCGGGCAGGACAGTTGGGGCACGGTGGAGCAGAACGCCGCCCAGTTGAAAGAGCGGGTGGAGGAAGTCCTGCGCAGGACCGGCAGCCCGAAAGTGCATCTGATCGCCCACTCCAAGGGCGGCCTCGAAGCCCGGTATCTGGTGTCCTCTCTGGGCATGGCCGACCGGGTGGCTTCGGTGCAGTTGGTCGGCACGCCCAACCGGGGTTCCCGCACGATGGACCGGCTGTGCCGCCTGCCCCGCTGGGGTTTCCGTCTGGCGGGGGCGCTCGTCAACGGCTGGTTCCGCCTGTTGGGGGACCGCCACCCGGATTTCTCGGCGGCCTGCTTCCAGTTCACCACCCGCTGGGCAGAACGGTTCAATGCCGACAACCCCGACGCCAAGGGCGTGCTGTACCGGAGTTATGCCGGGGTCATGGGCACTTTCCGCAGTGATGTCTTTATGTGGTGGCAGAACCTCATCGTCAGCCTGTCTGACGGCGAAAACGATGGGCTGGTCTCGCCGGGATCTGCCGCCTGGACCGGCTTTCAGGGACCCTGGCGCGGCGTAGGCAGGCGCGGGGTATCCCACATGGACCTCATTGATTTCCGCCGCCGCCCGCTGCGCAGCCGGGGGCAGACGTGGGATATCGTGGATGCCTATGTGCAGATGGTGGCGGAATTGAAGCAGGCGGAGGACAGCGGCGTGATCCCTTGAAGGGACGCAAAAGCGGCAGACCTGCCGGACCGCGTTCTGCCCGCTCTGTAAAAACAGAAAACAGCCCCCAACGAGGCGGATCGCGCTTCGTTGAGGGCTGCTGTTATTTTTGACGGTATGGTTTGGGAAAATCGACTGGCGGCTGCGGAAAATTTACGGTATTTTGCCTGTTACAGCGTTTTCAGCAGCACTTCCTCCAAGGGGCGCTTGGGTACGCAGTAGTCGCGGTTTTCGTCCAGGTAGTAGTTCACGCTGCCGTCCCGGACCGGCACCAGATGGCTCTTGTGCGCCGGGTAGCCCAGCGCCACCATATACCGCAGCGTCACGCCCTCGGGCAGTTCCAGCAGTTGGGTCAGGGCCGGGCGGTCGATGGAACCCATGATGCAGCTTCCCACCCCGTGGGACCAGGCATCGGCGGTCAGGCTGCCCAGCGCCAGCCCCACGTCCACGTCGCTGCAGCCGGGCAGCCGCCCGTCCTGCACCACGGCGATAAAGGCGGTGGGCTGTTCCCCGGGGCGGGGGCAGCCCTGTTCCGGCGGCAGGCAGGCGGCCCAGTGGACCAGCGGCTGTATGGCGGCCACCGTTTCGGGGCGCTGCACGATGATATACTTCACCGTCTGGCGGTTGGCGCCGCAGCTTGCTATGCGGGCGGCGTCCACGGCCTCCCGCAGCAGTTCAGCGGGTACCGGGCGGGGCTCAAACCGGCGGATGGTGCGCCGCGTGCGCAGAAATTCCAGTATCTCCATAACAGATCACGTCCTTTTGCGGTTTTTTCTACATTATAGCAATTCCGCCATCATTTATCAACGACGGTGGCGGTGCGCCCGATGCCCACCACCGACGAAGCCAGCTTGCGCCAACTGGCGCAGCCGCAGATGCCGTCCGCCGTCAGCGATACGTCCTTCTGCCAGGCTTTCAGGGCCGATACGGTGGCCGAACCGCAGATGCCGTCCAGCGCGCCGCTGGAATAGCCCAGCGCGTTCAGGGCGTCCTGCAGCACCAGCACATAGGTGTTGCGGTTGCCGCGCCGGATGGTGGGGTAGCCTGCGGTCGTGTTGGGGCAGGCGGGGGTGCCGTAGCGGCGGTCAAAGTGGACCCAGGTGGGCGTCATCGAAAGCGGTTCCACATACCCCCAGGCCCCGGTGGCGGTGGCGGCGGCGTGGATCTGCCGCCGTGCCGCGCTGCCGGAACTCTGCCCTACGTCAAAGGATACCCCGGCGTAGTGCTGGCTGGTGGTGCCGTGACCGCCCTCCCAGATGCGCTTGAAGGCGTAGCCCACGGGAATGCCGCGGCCGTAGCGGCGGCGGGTCAGGTTCCAGGCTTCCATGGCTGTCACGGTGGTCCACAGCACGTTGGCCTTGCTGGAACCCCGGAACTCCCGCACCTTCAGCGTATTGTTGTAGCTGTAGGGCATCGGGTCGTTTTCGCCGCGGTTGTAGGTGTAGAATTTGTTGTTGTATGCGTCGTAGATCAGCAGTTTTGCCATGGTGGTCACTCCTCCTCACAACTCCGGCAGGGCAGGCATACCTCCTGCGCGTAGCGGCGCAGGTCCTCCCAGGTGGCGGCGTCTACCACGCCCAGCGTCGGCAGATGGCGGACCTGCTGGTAGTTGGCCAGCGCATTGCGGGTGGTCTGGTCCAGCGCGCCGCTTTCGGGTACGAACAGGAACGCCTGATCCGCGGTGGCGGCGGCGTTCAGCCAACGCTGCAACTGGCGGACGGCCGGCCCGGCGCTGCCCTGCGCCAGACCGGAAGCGGGCCAGATGCCTTCCGGCTCCGGCGCGGCGGCTGCGGGATTCACGGCGGCCAGTTCCTCCGCGGCCCGGCGGAACACCTCCCAGTCCGCAGCGGTGACGGTGCCGGTCTGGGGCAGGCCGAAAGTACGCTGGGCGCTGCGCACGGCGATCTCCAATCCGGCGGTGAATACGGGGCCCGGCGTCATCGGTTCCAGAAAGTTGATCTCCGGCAGCCACTGGCCCAGGAAAAGCAGCAACTGACTCAGCCGCAGTACGGCGGGACCGCGGTCGCCGCGGCGCAGCGTCCCGGTAGGCACCGGCGGCGAAACGACCCGCACGACGGGGCCGCTGGTCTGCAGGGCCAGGAAGGCGTCGTACAGGCTGTCCCAGGTGGCCCGCCCCACGATGCCGTCCACGCTCAGCCCGGCGCGGCTCTGCCAGGCGCGCACGGCGCGGGTGGTGGCTGAACCGAAAACGCCGTCCACCGTGACGGTGGGCACGTCGCTGTAGTAGGCGGCCAGACGGCGCAGATAATACTGCACGGCGCGCACAGGGGTGCCCCGGCTGCCCTCCCGCACGGTCCGCACGAACTGGCCGGGGGCAACGTCCAGGTCCACGATCTCATTGGTGATGGCCAGCGCGACCTCGTTGAGTTTGTTCCAGGTGGCGCGCCCCACAACGCCGTCGGCGGTCAGGCCGAACCGGGTCTGGAACGCGGTGACGGCCTGTTCGGTCGCCGGGCCGAAGCTGCCGTCCACGTTGATGGCGGGAAGACTGCTGTAACAGTTGGCGGCAAGCTGCAGCCAGTACTGCACCAGACGCACTTCCATGCCGGAAGAACCCCGCCGCAGGGCCGTGCCGGGCCATGCGGTGCCGCCCAGGTCGCTCTGGATCTGCTGCCAGGCGGCGTACAGTTCGGTCCAGGTGTCCTGCCCCACGATGCCGTCCGCCGTCAGACCTTCCGACTGCTGGAACTGCTTTACCGCCCGTTCGGTCGTCGCGCCGAAGATGCCGTCCACCGTCAGGTCCGGCAGCTCGCTGTCGAACTGGGCCAGTTCCGAAAGCCAGAACTGTACCTGCTCCACATGAACGCCCCGGTCGCCGCGGCGCAGGACCACGCCGGGCCAGCCGCCGCCGCTCTGTTCGCCGGTGGAAGTTTCGCCCTCGCTGGTCAACTCAGCCAGATCCTTTACCGAAACATAGATGTAGCTGATCTTGTACCAGGTGGCTTTGCCTACCAGCCCGTCGGCGGTCAGGCTGAACTGCTTCTGGAATTTTTTCACGCAGCTTTCGGTGGCGGTGTCAAAGGTCCCGGTGACCTCCGGCTTGCCGAAGCCCGGATAGTCCTTGGCAATGCGGGAAAGCTGCCGCTGCAAAACGCTCACGCTGGTGCCGGTGGAGCCGACTTTCAGCGTGACCCCCGGCCAACTGGAAGGAATGTCGGCAATGTTGTTGGAAGTCACCAACTGCACCCGGTCCCCGTAGTAGTACCGCAGGATCTGCAGGGCGTCCATGCCCTCCTTGGCGCGGTCCACGGTGCCCCACTGCTTCATGCCCGGGCAGGTCACCAGCTTGCCGTCGCAGTATTCGGTAAAATAGGGCTCCTGCCCGCTGGAACGGCGCACATAGGTGTTGAACAGTTCAGCGGTCAGGCGCTCCATCACGGCAAAGACCGTGCGGCCGGATACATACGCCTGGTCATAGCTGGGGGAACCTGTGATGTTGAAGGCATAGCCCCGGCTGGGGTACCACTCGGTCCAGATGCGGTTGAGCGCCAGACTGATCTGCGCCAGAATATTGGCCCGAAGGGCCTCCTCCGGCCAGGTGGGATAGACTTCGCTGGACGCCACGTTGGCGATATAATCCTGGAACGGTACCGTCACGTTGCGCACGTTGGCCGAAGGCTTGCCCAGGTGGACCGTGATCTTTTTGGGAATGACCACCGCGTCCAACACCAGGGGGCCGGACGCCCCCTGCGGGAACTTGCTGCTGCCGCCGCCACCGGCGTACAGCGGGTGCGGGGGGATCACTGTAAGGGCGGCATCGTTCAGGCCATCGCGGGGCGCGGCGCACTGTGCGGCGGGTTCTGCCGGCAGAAACGACAGCCGGGCGACCGTCTGCTGCCCGGCAAAGACCTGCACGCCGTCCAGGATCTGCGCCTGCCAGCCGTCCGCGCGGGCGGTCAGCCGGTACACCGCGTAGGGGCGCACGGTCTCGTTGCTTTCTTCCAGGCTGTACTCCGCGTCCGGGGCGGGCAGGCTGCCCAGTTCCGCGGCGCCGCTGGCGTCGGTACACGCCTGGGCGGCCGGGGCCCCGGATTCATCCAGCACTTCCAGCCGGACGCCGGGCAGCGGCGCGGCCTGCCCGGCTACAGATGCATATACGACAAGGGTTCCATTGGACATACAAACACCTCCTTCCCACACGCTATGCCGCGGCGGGGCAGGAGGTGCCCAAAACCAAAGGCCCGGCAGGCGAACCTGCCGGGCCTTTCTATGCGTTTCGTCCTTTGCTTTTCGAGACCGTCATGGGAAGCAATGTAAGTGTAAGCACGTTTGATTTGATGGATAAAAATGAGATGCAAGCAATAAGCTGTGGTGGAGAGGGAAAAAGTGCCTGCGTTGCCAGCGCGGACGGTCCAGAAAAATAGGGAAATTTGTACGCGCCGATGGTTTTTCATTCCCCCCGGCGGGCTTCCATCAGGGCGAATAACGCTTCGTCAGTGGGATGCTTTTCGGTGTTGAGCAAAAGCTGCACGCGGCTTTCCTCTGCGCTTTCGCCAAATTCCTGCATCCAACTGTGGAAGTGCGGCCCCTCGCCCTTGTTGCGGGCGTAGCTCATCAGGTAGCCGCAGAGCTGCGCCGTCTGGCGGATATCGGTCTGGCATTCGTTGGCGTAAAAACTTACCCATTTACCGTGTTCCCGGTCGGTCATGGCCCGGTAGGCGAGGGCATACCAGTGTTTTGCCTTCCCGGCAAAATAGAAGCAATCTTTCCAGGCATGATCCGCTCCCGCCTGCAGTGCGCGGCAAATGTCCAGTGCGCCGTCTGCCCAGTAAGAGTACAACTGCGCCTGCAACAAAATGCTGTCCTGATACAGACGGCGCGGCGCGCCCGAAAGCAGCGCAGCGGTCATCTCGCATTGGCGCAGATATTGCTCGTACCCGGTTTGTGCCGTGGCAAATTTTTCGGCACAGAAACGTACCTGTTCCAGCAGGGAAGGAAGGTCGCACAGCCAGCGCAGTCTTTCGGCAGGGTGCCGGGGATCGTCTAAAAACTGGGAGATCAGCATGCGCGGCACATGGTTGTAAAACTGGTCGCCTGCGTGTTCGTCCTCGTGCGGGCCATAGGCTACCGCCGCCTGCGCATAGGCGGCCAGGTCGGTGGCCACACGGTCCGGCTGCTCGCCGCCATAGTAGCTCCCGGCATACTGGCGGCGGTGCTGCGCCGTATCGGCGGTGCCGTCGCGCCAAAGCTGCGCCACATAGTCCAGCAGATAGACGTGCGGCTTGATGTTGGAACAGTTGATGATCCAATAATCGTCCGCGCCGCACGCCAGCGCCTGCGTCAACTCCCGGCAGACCAGTTCGGCGCTGTTGGGCAGCATGGTGATATGGCTGGCTGCCTGCAGGTCATAAAAAGAAACATGATAGTAAAGGCCGTGGCGTCCCGCATCCCCGTTCTGCGGCAGCGATGGGATGCGGGGATTTTCGTTGTTCTGGCGGCGGCTGACCATCTTGCCGTACCCATTGTCCGCCCAGACGCGGATCACGTCATCGGGCAGTTCCAAATTGCCGCTGCGGTACAATTCCATCATTTCGCCATACAGATTGGTACAGCAAACGGCCTGGGGATCAGTCTGCTTTACAAGGTCATACTGTTCCCGGATCAAGGCGGACAACAGCGAACCGCGCGCTTCGGCGGAATCGTACTGCGGGTCATCCGCCCAGAAAGGTCGGTCGCCCTGTCCGCGGAAGCCGATGTTCCAGACCACGCGCAGGTCCTTTTGCTCGTTGATCCCTTCCTGCCAGAGCGCGCGGAACAGGTCCGAGTACTGGCTGAATTTGGCTTCCAGGTCCGGGTGGCGCTGTACAAACAGGGGTGCGCCCAGCGGTTCGGCGTGGTGGTGGGTCAGGATCAGCCCCATGTCCGCCGCGGTCTGCCGGTGCTTGAGCCCCTCGGTGCCGGTGCCGGGAATGACCATGTTGCCGCCACAGCGCAAAAGGGCCTCAAAGGCCATGCGGAACGGCTCCTCGGCGCTGCCGTTTACTTTCCAGTGAGAAAGCAGGGTCTCGTCGTTGATGAACCATCCCCGATACCGCACCCGGGCGGGGGTGCTGGCATAGTGGAAGCCGCCGGGAATTTCGACTTCCGTGCGGGGAGAAAATGTCTGGTCGTTCCAGAACCAGAAGGGCTGAACGCCCAAAAAGCGGCGGCTGATCTCGAACAGGCCGTAGACGAAGCCCAGAACATCGGCAGCGGAAAGCGTCAGGATATTTGCATCCGCATCCAGACAGAAGCATTCCGGGGGCAGGGCCGGATCACGGCGCAGACGGAGCTCTCCGCCGGGGGCGTCGGTGGCGCACAGGGTCCGGGCCATATCGCGCCGCAGGGCGTGCAGGGCATATGCCAGGGGCTTTTCGGCCGCTTCCTGTGGCAAACGTGTATTGTGATTGAGTTTCATATCATTTTTCCTCTTTAGGCGGGAGGCAGGGGATCTTCAAGCCTGCCCGTGCAGATAATCGGAGGGCGTCAGCCCCGTCACTTTCTTGAAAAGCTGGCTGAAATACTGCGGATTGTTCCGGCAGACACTTCTGCACGGAAAAGGCAGGCCCATGCGGTGCGCATGACACTGCGGGAAGGACCTGCCTTTTCGGCGTCAGAAAGAATCAGCTGTTGGCATCAATAAAAGCCAGTTCCTCTTGCGTCAGGGGCGGGCTTTGCAGCACATTCAAATCATCCAGCAACTGTTCGGGGCGGCTGGCTCCGACCAATACGCTGGTAACGGCTCCATCCCGCAGGATCCATCGCAAGGCCATGGCGGCCAGGCTCTCGCCGCGGCGGGCGGCCAGGTCGTTCAAGGCACGGATCTGCGCCAGGCGTTCCGGGGTCAGGGCGCTGCCTTTCAAAAAGCGGCCGTCGGTGCATATGCGGCTGTCCTCAGGGATACCATGCAAATAGCGGTCTGTCAAAAGTCCCTGAGCAAGCGGACTGAAAGCGATGATCCCGCGGCCATTGGCTACGGCGGCGTCTTTCAGGCCGTTGCGCTCGATGGTACGGTCGAAGATGGAATAGCGGTTCTGGTTGATGATGAAAGGGCAGTGCAGTTCGTCCAAAATAGAAGCGGCTTTCATCATAGTGGGGCCGTCATAGTTGGAAAGTCCTGCGTACAGGGCCTTGCCGCTGCGCACGGCCTGTGCGAGTGCGCCCATGGTCTCTTCCAGCGGGGTGTCAGGGTCCATGCGGTGGTGGTAAAAAATATCCACATAATCGAGCCCCATGCGCATAAGGCTGTCGTCCAGGCTGCTCAGCAGATATTTGCGGCTGCCGCCGTCCCCGTAGGGGCCATCCCACATGCTGTAACCGGCTTTAGTGGAAATGACCAGTTCCCGGCGGTGGGAGCCCAGATCATCCCGCAGAATGCGGCCGAAATTCCGTTCCGCCGCGCCGGGTTCCGGGCCGTAATTGTTGGCCAGGTCGAAATGAACGATACCGTTATCAAACGCTGTGCGGCAGATGGCCCGCATGGTGTCATAACGGCTGCTGTCGCCGAAGTTGTGCCATAACCCAAGTGACAAAACCGGCAGTTTCAGGCCGCTGCGGCCACAGGGAACATAGTGCATCGCGTCATAACGCTGTGGAGAGGGAACGTATTCCATAATTTTTCTCCTTTGGCTTTAAGCAGGGATCACAGTAAAAGCGGCAACACTGCACGGGGGCAGACTGGCGGTGAATCCGCCGTCGCACAAAGATACATCCAACGGACGGGGCTGGACCCGGTCCGGCATGTCGAACGTATTGTGTGCTTCCGGCGTACCGGCCAACACCATTCCCTGCACGGCGGAGGCTTTCATGCCGCCCAGCAGGCAGGTCACGGGAGCACTGGCGGCGTCGTTCAGGTGCGCCACTGTGATCAGCACCGTGCCGTCTGCCTGGCAGCTGGCCGAAATGTGCAGGTCGGGCACCGTCTGTTCGTCCTGGCCCAGCATTTTGGTTTGCGCGTAGCTTTCCAGTTGGCGGGCGTTTTGGTGGGGGGCATACATGGCGAACACATGATAGGTGGGAGTCAGCAACATTTTGTCCCCTTCGGTCAGTACCATGGCCTGCAGGACGTTGACCATCTGGGCAATATTCGCCATCACAACGGTGTCGCAGTGATTGTTGAAAATGTTTAGGTTGATAGCTGCCACCAATGCGTCGCGCATACTGTTCTGTTGATAAAGGAATCCAGGGTTCGTACCCGGTTCCACATCGAACCAGGTGCCCCATTCGTCTACCGCCAGACCGATAGGCCGTCCGTTGCCGAACTGCCGAATGGTGCGGCTGTGGTTTTCCACCAGCTCTTCCATCCGCAGGGTCTTATGCAGGGTGGTGTAGTATTCGGCGCGGGTAAATTCGGTGGCCGAACCCTTGTGCTGCCAGTCGGGGCCGGGGATCGTGTAGTAGTGCAGGCTCACGGCATCGATGACGTGCCCGGACTGCTCTACCACCGTGCGGGTCCAATGGTAGTCGTCCACGTTGGCACCGGATGCGATTTTGTACAGTGGATGGGCCGGGTCGTAGCTGCGCAGATAGGTGGAATACTGGCGGCAAAGGTCGGCATAATATTCCGCCCGCATGTTGCCGCCGCAGCCCCATGCTTCGTTGCCGATGCCCCAGTACTGCACATAGAACGGTTCTTCAGCACCGTTTTTGCGGCGAAGATCCGCCATGGGGGAAACGCCGCCCATGTTGCAGTACTCCACCCAGTCGGAAAATTCCTGTACGGTGCCGCTGCCTACGTTGCCGGAAAAATAGGGTTCACATCCCAGCTTGCGGCACAGGTCGATGAACTCGTGGGTGCCGAAGGAATTGTCCTCCGTCACGCCGCCCCAGTTGGTGTTGACGATGGTCTTGCGGCCGGCCTGGGGGCCGATGCCGTCTTGCCAGTGGTAAGTATCGGCAAAACAGCCGCCGGGCCAGCGCAGCACCGGAATGTGCAGGGCCTGCAGGGCGTGGAGCACATCGGGGCACAAAGTGCCGTTTTCGTCCAGCAGACCGTTGTAGATGCAGCGGCCCAGATGTTCGGAAAACTGGCCGTAGATGTTTTTATTGATGGTGCCTACCGAGCGGTTGGCATTGACGAAGAGAAAGGCCATGAAAAAACCTCCATTTTGATGGGCCTTGGCAAAGCGGGCCTGCACCCAAAAATCAAAGTTATTGATCCAAAATCAGCGTCTGATAGGGGAAAAGGCGGGCGGTCACATCCCCCTTGGGGGTGGGGATGGTCGTTTCCACGTCGGTCTCGCCGTTGTTGATGAGCACCAGTTTGCCTTCTTCAGGCCAGGCGGCGCATTCCACCTGGGGCATGTCGGGCAGATAGTCGCAGGTCAGGGGACGTCCCGTGGCCCACAGCAACAGATTCAGCAGCATACGGGCGTTGACGGGGCTGTATGCAAACCCGCCCATATACACACCGCAGCCTTTGCCGAAAGTATGGGCGGCGATGGCCGGCTGTCCGTCTGAAGCAGCGAGGACGTGCGTGTCACCGTCCGTAAGGTAGAGCCCGCTGCGGCTCTTGACCGTGCAGCCCTCCGGCAGCAGGCCGGCCACGGAGTGGACGTTCACCGGCCAGCGGCCGTGGCAGACACGTGCGCCGGTGTCCTCGTCCACGCCCAGCACCCGTGCCATGCGGAAGTAATCGCCGTACCCGGCCACGGCCGAAGGTTCGTTTACACCCAGGAAAACACCGCCCTCGGCTACCCACTGGTGCAGCCGGGCTACCAGATCGGCATTGTGCCAGGCATCACCGCCGCTCCAGGCAGTACCGGCCGGTCCGGCGTTGATGATGACATCCACGCCCTCCAACTTGCCGTCCAGCACGTCCTCAAAGCTCAAAAAGCGGGTGTTCACCGGCAACCCGGCCAAAGCCTCGTTGATGTGGATCAGATCGAACATATAGGTCTCGTGGAAATGGCCAGACAATGTCCAGGGCCGCAGGCTGCCCCAACTGTGCAGCACCGCCACGGTCAGCGGCATGGTATACACGCGGCCGGTATCGTGCAGATCGCGCAAGGTGCGAAACTCATTCGCTACATTGGCGATATATTCCACGAAATCGGGATAATCTTTCAGCAGGTGCAGGTAACCGCCCAGGCCGATGCGGTCGATCTTGTCACGCAGAAGCGCCCGGCGCACATGCAGCCAGTAATCCCGGGCGTCCCGTGTGGGATCGCCGCCGGGTGCAAAGGTGGGGGCACCCCCCAGGCCAACGGGGAACAGGTAGGGGTGAAGGCGCAGTTCATGCACATCGGCCTTTACCCCGGCGCACATCCGGGCTTCATAGCCGGAGAATACGCACTTGATGATGCCGTCGAAGCCGAATTGAGAGAAGTAAGGGCCATAAGGCTCTACCCCGACCCAACTGTCGTCGTAGAATACATAGGCTTTCTTGCCGTACTGATGGACCAGGTCTACCAGCTCTTTGCCAAATCCGGCCACGAACCGCTGGGTGAACGCCATGTAATCCCGCTTGTGGGGGCTGGGGGGCATGTGAGTCACCTGCAAGTTGCCCTTGTTGATGAAATCTTCCGCCGTCAGGGCATAGCCGGTCTCGGCCTTGAAATCTTCCAGGGCCTGCTCCGACACGGTAAAGTCATAGCTGCCCCAGTCAGTGAACAGGCTTTGGTTGCGTGTGTCTGCGCCCCAGATCCACACAAAGTTGTAAAACATGCTGGTGAAGCGCACCACATTGGTATGGGGGTGATCTTCGCACCACTGGCGCAGCCATTGGGTCAGATAGGCCCGGGCTTCCGGCGTGCGGGGATCGACCGGCATCAGGTGTTCGCTGTCCCAATGGTTGGTCACGTGGTTGTACATGGAGATCTCTTCCCACAGGCGGTAGGCCAGGAAGCTGACGGTGTACAGGTGCCACGGGATGGGGGCGTCGATGATGACACAGCCGCTGTCTTTATCCCAATGCCAGGCATCGGGCGAAAGAAGGGTGTTGCTTGTGCGGTCCCACACCTGCCAGTAGGGCAGGGCGCGGGGGCCGTCGTTGACTTTGAACTGCTGGTGAAAAAATTCGGCCAGCAACGAAATTTGCAGCGCGCCGCCCTCAGCCGGGCGCGGACTGGTGGATAAAAAAGTCTGCTGCAGGCAGTTGGGGTGGGCTTTGGCCCATTGATTGTGGCCGCGGATGATGCAGATGGTGGAATAAATGTCATACCCGGCATTCAGAATTTCGTCCGAAAGTTGGGTGCCGTCGCTGTCGCGGATGACATCGGCCCCCCAACGTTGGGCCAGTTGCAGGGTCAAGTCTTCACAACCGGCTTCGCCCGGCAGGGTAAAGCCGCCTTTGGTGTGCGTCGTCATGATATTTCTAACCTTTCTTGCCGCAAAAGGGCAGGGTGCAGGCCGGGCAGGGCACCGGCATTTTGTTGAATGTCAAATGTGGACCCGGCGGCAGATCGCGACTGCCTGATCGCGCCGCAGCGGGGTGTCAGGAGTGGGGAACGGCCCCTCAGGCAGCAGCCCGGCCGACCGGGCACGGGCCATGAGATCGGGACCGTCAGGCAGTGGGCAGCGGGTGGTGTAACCCGGCAGCAGAACGGCCAAGAACTCGTCCAGCGTCACAGGGGCGGCCGGGTGCAGGCAGCCGTCACAGGCCCAACTATCCGGCAGCAGGCCGCACTGTACCGCACATTGCACGGCGATACCCAGAGGTGTTTCGCCCACTACGTCCGCAAAGGGGCTGCAGTAGCCGTTGACGGGGAACAAGTGCAGTGCTGCCGTAACCAGTTGAACGGTGTCGCCGCGGGTCAGGGGCCCGTCATGATCAAAGGCGGCATAAGGATCGCCTTCGGGGGAGGGCAGCCCTGGGGGCGGGGCCAGCGGTGTGCAGGGCCCGGCAGGGGACCAGGGGGCGCGTTCCAGGGTGGGAACGGCCAGTGCAGGGGACAGGGCCCCCGCCACAAAGGCGGCCGCTGCGAACGCGCCGAAGTCGTTGGTGTGCGTGTAATCACCGGAGTAGAACCACCGTTTGCTGGCCTCCCGCCCGGCACGTACGATTTGATCCATCGTGAATTTGTGCAGATCGATCACGGGGGTATGCGTCTGCTGTCCAAGGTGCTGCATTGCTTCTGCATAATCGGCCAGCAGGTCATTATAAAGCCCTTCCGGCGTCCAACTGTTTCGAGCCAGCGGCGTCACCAGCAACGGGACAGCGCCTTTGGCCCGCACGGCTGTCAGGTATTCGCGCAGCCGTTGTGTGTAGCCGCCGCGGGCATCCAGGTGGGGGCGCTTTTGGTCGTTGTGGCCGAACTGCATCAGGACAAGATCGCCCGGGCGCAGCCGCTGTTCCAACAGAGCCCAGTGACCTTCGGCCGTGAAACTTTCAGTGGTCAGACCGGAATGTGCATGGTTGGACACACAGAACCCGTCCGGTAAAAACCAGGGCAGCATCTCGCCCCAACCGGCATAGCTGGTGCCGGGGGCATAGGGGACGGCGGCGCTCTGGTCGGTCACGGTGGAGTCCCCCATCAGGAACACCCGGCGGGTGTGGGCGGGCGCTGTTTGCAGTTCCAACCGCTGCAGCCCGGCCCCCACGAGGGAAACATCCACCGCCAAATTTAGATAGGGCGCACTGTCTCCTTCGGAGATCAGCGGTACGGCATCTACCGTGAACGGTACCTGCTGTACCGTACCCGCAGCCAGCGTGCCGCGCCAGGCAAGACGGCGGCGCCCCACAAAGACCAGTGCTTCGCCGCCAGTACCACAGAGGGTGACAGTGCCCGTATACATCCCTTCAGCGGGGACGGCCGCTTTGTACCACAGGGGCAGGGCGCGGCCATCCAGATCCGCGGCGGTCAGGTCGGGGGCAGGCTGGGCAAACACCCCTTCGGGGGTGCAGTGCAGGCCACTGATGGGCCGGTGCAGCCACCACAGGGGCTGCCATCCGGCATGATGCAGAGGAACCTGCAGATCCGGCCAGTGCATCTGAACGGCATCGGTGATAAAGCCGTTGCTGCCGGGGCCCTGCCACAGGGCTGTGCCCGACGGGGTCAGGCAGTCTACAGTCAGGTGAAAATCCATGACGAACGCTCCCTTGCAGATTTTTAGGCGCAGTGCCGCTTACAGCGCACCGTCGCTGCGGGTATTTTCGTAATCCAGTACGCCGGCAAAGAAAGCCAGCGCCAACCCCTGGCCCCAGCCCTGGATCCAGTCCCGGCTGATGCCCCGGTATCCTTCCCGGTCCTTCATGACGGCGGTGCCGCCGGAAACATTCATCACACGGCCGTCGGGGCTGACGTTGGCCAGCAGGCCGGGAATGGACTTGTTGATATACTTGATGTGCAGCGGATTGCCCTTGGCGATCATGGCTGCGGCAATACCGGCGCTGGCGCTGATCTCCTCATAACTTTCGGGATCGTCGATGATGGTGCGCCACAGCCCGGCATCCGTCTGGTAGAGTTTCAGCGCGGCCAGCTGTTCATTCAGGCTGCCCACCACATCCAGGAATTTGGGGTACAGATAGCATTCCGGCAGACGGCGGCCCACCTGGGACATGGTATAGGCGGCCCAGGCGTTGGCGCGGCCCCAAAACATGCCGGACATATGGTCCCCAGTGATGTTGTTGTAACCGTGGTAATACAACCCGGTAGCAGGGTCCTGCAAATATTTGATGTGCCAGTAGTACTGGTTCAGGGCATCGTCAATGAGGGTCTGGTCGTTCAGCAGCACGCCCATGCGCAGCAGGAAGAAAGCCGCCATGAACAGGGTGTCGGCCCAGGCCTGTTCGGGGAAGTCGTTGTTTACGGAAACGGTATGCTGTAGTACATTATCCCCAAAGCGAAGAGCTTCCTTCTCCAGGTAATCCACTTTGCTTTTGGCAATATCCAGATAACGCTCGTCGCCGGTATGTTCGTACAGGGTGATCAGGCAGTGGCCCATGGAACAGGTGTTCACCGTCCAACTGGGGAGCCCCAGCTGGATGTATTCGTCCACCCGGTCCTTGACCAACTGCAAGTACCGTTCGTTCTTGGTCACTTCATAGGCTTCGCAGATGCCGTAATAGGCTACGCCACAAGGCCAGTCCCAGGTCATATCCATGCGCATGGTACGCTCCACAATGGCGTCCACCGCCCGCTCGACCTGTTGCTTGTCATATACCAAACCTGCCATAATAAAAACGCTCCTTATCGTGTGCAAACTGGCTGCGGGGGAAGGCCGGTCGCCTTGATCTTGCCCTTATTATAAAAGGTGCCCGTGGCCCCTGCAAGTGCCGTTTGCCATGTGTTTTGTAAGGGAATAACCGAAGTTTTGAAAAAAGCACAGACTCCTGTGCGCTGTGCCGGGGATGCCCTTAGAGGAAGGGGAGAATCAAAAGAAAAAGCGCGGGGCCGCTGTACAGCAGCCCCGCGCGCAGCGTATGCTGATGCAAACGGTGCAGTTCAGTGAATCGTGGCGGCGATCATTCCGGGTAAATGACGGAACCTTCGTCGATCAGAGCCTGCTTCTCGTCCAGAATCTCCTGGTAGCCGGCGTCCAGGTATTCCTGGCAGTATTCGTCATACAGGGCGTCGAATTCTTCCGGCGCGGCCTGGATGCAGGCAACATAGGCTTCCTGCCACAGGCTGTTCAGGTCGGCGCTGTACTCGGTGCTGGATTCCACGGGCTTGGTGAAGATGGGGCTGATGATGCCCTTGTCCTCAACGGCTTTGCACATATCATAGCTGGTCTGGATCAGGTCGGAATAACCTTCGGGCGCCAGGGTCAGCTTGTTGGATTCCAGATCCTTGGCCTCGTCGCCATAGGTGACGCTCTCGGCCACCAGGCACCAGTAGTCCTTGTTCTGGTTCTGGGACAGGGCGGCTTCGCCGGTGTAGCTGGTATCCAGGACGTTGATGCCGTCCTCGGTGGAAGTGTACGTTTCGCCTTCAGGACCAAACTGCAGGAAGGTGAGGTTCTCGGGCTGCATCATCCAGTTCAGGAACATGTAAACGGCGGCGCGCTCTTCATCGCTGGAGGCACTGTTGATGCCCATGATCATGCCGTAGCTGGGATACTCGTAGTAATAGGGTTCATAGCCTTCGGCAACCAGGCCGGGTGTGGATTGCAGAACGGCGACCTCCGCATTGGGATCGTTGGCCAGCAGGCTGGCAAAGACATCAGTGCCGTTGGACATATAGAAGCCGTAGGTGCCGACTTCACCGCTGACGAACTTGCTCTTGGCCGCGGCGTCATCAGTAGTCAGGTAGAAGTTGGGGTCCAGTGCGCCCTTGTTGTACTGGTCGTTCATATGACGCAGGTAATCCTCGGTAGCCTGCCAGGTAAAGGGCGCTACGTTCAGGTCCAGATACAGGGCCATTTCTTCCTGGCTGGTGCCGGGCTTGATCCAGCCATAGAAGTAGTTGAAACTCTTGGTCAGAAGCTGATGACCAATGCTGCCCAGACCGGCGGCCTTCCAGGCTTCGCCCATGGCGGTCACTTCTTCCGCTGTGGTGGGAACTTCCATATTGACCTGGTCCAGCCAGTCCTTGCGGACAAGAGTGACCCAGTTGTAATAGATGGGATCACGTTCGGCAAAGATGAATGCCTGATGGCCGTCGATATTGCCGTAGGTCTTGATGGTGTCCTGCATCTTGGCCCAGTAATCAGGGGCATAGAAAGCCAGCTCGTCGTAGTCGATGTCCTGCATGGCGCCTTCGTCATAGTAGGCTACGGCGGCGGGCATATCGTAGTGGAAGATGATGTCGGGGGCGGTGCCGGCGGCGATCATCTGCATGAAGTCGGTGACTTCATTGGTGCGGGAGATGCCGACGTATTTTACATCGACGTTGTACTTCTCGCCAAATTCCTGCTGTATCCAGCGGGTGTAGTAGTTGTCGGAAACGTTCCAACCTTCAAAACCACGGTCATAGACCGGGATCTCGATGGTGACCCGCTCAGGGAAGCCGGCAGAGTAGTCGGTGTAGTTGCCGCTGGAAGCGGCTTCGCTGGTCGCACCGCTGGAAGCAACGTCCGAGGAGGACGGCGCGGCGCTGGACGTGCCTCCGCCGCAACCGGCCAGCAGGGTGGTGGCTATGGCTGCCGCCATGGCGGCAGCAGCGGTTTTCTTCAATTGTTTTTTCATGGTTTCCCTCCTTGTAGGAAATAAGATACGGATGTGTATAGGTACCGGGAATGATCCGGCAGGTACAAAAGAACGGATATCAGCCCTTCACGGCACCGACCATGGTGCCCTGCACGAAATATTTCTGCACGAAGGGGTAGACACAGATGATGGGGACCGCGGCGAAGATGATGCAGGCGGCCTGCAGCACGTCGGGGTTGGTCATGATGGTAGCGGAAACGCCCTCGGACTGGAAACTCTCGGTAGCGGCTACGATCAGGTAGTACAGCTTCAACTGCAGCGGGCGCAGTTCCACGTTCTGTTTGATGTAGTACAGCGCGTCGGAATAGGCATTCCAGCGGCCTACGGCATAGAACAGGGCGATGGTGGCGATGATGGGCTTGGAGAGCGGCACCACGATGCGCCGCAGGATCGTAAAGTGGGAAGCACCGTCCAACCGGGCGGATTCGATCAGACTTTCCGGGATAGAGCCCTGGAAGTTGTTTTTCATGATGAGCAGGTTATACGGGGCAAAGCACAGGGGCAGGATCAGGCACCAGATGGTATCCAGCATGTGCATATTGTTCATCAGTAAGTAATCGGGGATCGTACCGGCGGTAAAGTACATGGTGAACATGATCATGAACGTCATGACCTTGCGCCCTTTCAGTTCCGGGCGGGTCAGCACGTAGGCGGCGCAGATGGTCAGGAACATGCCGATCAGCGTGAAGATCACAGTCACTTCGATCGTTACCCAAAGTGAAGTGATGATGGTGGAATCGTGGAACACCCGGTTGTAGGCTTCCAGATTGATGCCGGTGTCGCTTATGGGCCACAGGACGACTTTGTGCGCGGATACATACGCATTGTCCGAAAGGCTCTTTGCCAGGATGTTGATGAACGGCAGAATGCAGGTCAGCGAGGCCAGCCCCACGAACAGAATGCACACCGCATCCACGATCAGATTGATGACGCGGTTCTTGGTCCACTTTTTCTTGTGGACCGGAATGGTTTCTACGGCAGGGGTTTGCATAGGGGGTCCTCCTTTCTCACAGCAGGCCGTCCTCGCCCAGTTTCTTGGCTACATAGTCGGCGCCCAGCACCAGCGCCAGGCCGATGACGGACTGGAACAGGCCCAGCGCAGTGGACTCGCTGAATTTGTTGGCCTGGAACCAACGGTAGACCAGAACGGGGATGGTCGTAGTGTATTCGGTCACAGCGGCATTGGACAATGCCAGGATACGTTCGAAACTGCCGCCCATCAACTTGCCAAGCTGCATGATGAGCATGATGACGATGGTGGGCCGGATGCAGGGCAGCGTTACATGCAGGCATTGCTGCCAGCGGTTGGCGCCGTCTACCTTGGCGGCTTCATACAGTTCCGCATTGACGTTGGTGATGGCTGCCAGATAAATAATGGAGCCCCAGCCCATGGTCTGCCAGACGCCGATGACTACATAAGTGAACAGCCACCAGCCGTCCGATTGCAGGAAGGGGATGTCTGACCCGCCGGCGTTGGTGATCAGGACGTTGATGATGCCGGTGCCGGTGGTGAACATCTGGTAAGCGGTCGCGCCGATGACGACCCAGGAGAGGAAGTGCGGCAGGTACAGCAGGGTTTGCGTCGTGCGCTTGAACCATCTGACGCGGATCTCGTTGAGCAGCAGCGCCAGAATAATGGGCATCGGGAAGCTGAACACCAGATCCAGAATGTTCAGCAGCAGGGTGTTGAATACAGCTTTGCCGAAATCCCGGTGGGTAAAGACTTTTTCAAAAATCTCCAGCCCCACGAATTCGCTGCCGGAATAGCCTTTGGCTACTTTGTAGTCCAGGAATGAGACCGACAGGCCGGTATAGGCCAGATATTTGAAAACGAGAATGAACAGCATGGGAAGCAACATCAAAAGATAAAGTTGCCAGTCCCGTTTTAAGTAGAAGCCAATGCCCTTTTTGCGGATGGTCAGGTCATTGGCAGCCAATTTGGTTTTGGCGTGTGTCATTTAGGTTCCTCCTGTTCTGATAAAGTGTTATATAACGTTGCGCTGGTCGCCGCTTCCGCAATGGGGATAAAATTAACAAAATCAGTTGTTGAAATCTAAATTTATTATGCAGTTTTACGACGTTCACTTCTCTGCATCCTTGGATAAAAACTGTGCAAAAACGATTATTATCATCTTACAAAATTGCAAAAAATGTGCAGGGGGGGGGCAAAAATCCATAAAATGAGCGTATTTTTCATTAAAAACCAGCGGATGGCACATAAATTATATTGAATTTTTGTGAACGTTGCACATATATCGCCGTTTTTGCCAAGTTGCACTGGCGCTTTTCAATGGAAAGGGGTATAATGGGGCACAGGTGGCCGCAGGAAATACCGGCCCACGTTACATTTGGATTTAAGCCGGTTTGCTGCATGCCCCGCCAGGCGGTACAAAGCGGATTTGTATGGCCGCAAGGCATGCACTAAACTGAAAAATGAACGATAATAAAAAGAATTACCGCGGGCCTGGATGCTCCGGCCACTGTGCCCGTATGGAAATGTTGAATTGCCAGCAATAAAAAGGGGGAGACCGCCTATGCCGCGCCAGCCGCATACTGTTGTAGAGTACCGCAACTATCCATTGCCGCCGGAGTTCCCGATCCAACTGCTTTCCGGCGAGGAATGGCGCATTTCCGATAAACCTGCGGGGGTGCTGCACTTCCATAACTGTCTGGAGATCGGCCTATGTGAAACGGACGGCGGCACCCTGGCATTCCAGGGGGAAAAACGGCATTTCCAGGCGGGGGATGTGACGATCATTGCCGGGGACGTGCTCCACACGACCTGGAGCGACCCCGGCACGGCCAGCAAGTGGAGCTGGCTGCACCTGGACCCCATCGAATTGCTGCATCTGTTCTTCCCGTCGGAGTATCTGCCCGATGTTGAATGGCAGAGAAAGGCTCTGCAGGGGCATTATTACATCCTGCCAGAGTCCCGCTATCCTGATGTGGCGGGGCTGGTGCGGGCCATCATGCGCGAAATGCAGGAAAAACGTACCGGTTATCAGATCAGCGTTCGGGCGCTTTATCTTTCCCTGAATATTCAGCTGATGCGCCTGAACAGTATGGATGGTCGGGACAGCCATGTGAGCATGGCGGGCACGATCACCGTTGCCCCGGCGCTGGATTACATCAGCACCCATTATATGGAGTCTTTTCCCATCGAAAAGCTGGCTGCCCTGTGCGGGCTGAGCCAGTCCCACTTCCGCAAGACCTTCAAGGAATTGCTGGGCGTTGGCCCACTGGAACACCTGAACCGTATCCGCGTGTTGCAGGCATGCTCCCTGATGCGCGTCAGTGACGATTCGATCCTGACGATCTCGGAGCGGGTGGGCTTTCAGTCGCTGTCCAGCTTCAACCGCCATTTTCTGGCGGAAATGGGGGAAACGCCCAGCCATTGGCGCCGTACCGAGGGCAACAACCGCAAGACGGCAATCCTGCAGTATTCCGGCTGGCTGACCCCGCCGCGGGATGTTTGAAGAAAACGCGGTGAACTTTGTAAGAGGATACGATTATACCCCAACGGAGCGAAAGGAGTAGGGAAATCATGGCAGAGTATAACATTACAGCCTACGGGGCACAGCCGGGCGGGAAAAACTGCGCTTCGGCTGTGCAGCGGGCTATCGACGCGGCGGCGGCTGCGGGCGGTGGCCGGGTAGTGGTGCCGCAGGGGGACTATCTTTGCGGCAGCGTGCGGTTGAAGAGCCATGTGACGCTTCACCTGGAGCCAGGGGCGGTGCTGCGCAGCAGCTTGGACCCGGCCCAGATCGAACCCTTCCGCACAGCGGCGGGAAATGATGAGGTGGACGGCTGGGCAGGCGGCTTTTTTGTAGGGGCGCAGGGCGCGCGGGATGTGGCGATCACCGGGCCGGGGGTCATTGACGGACAGGGTGATAAAGTCTTTTTTGATGCAAACGAGGATAACGGCTTCCACGAATGCCCGAAAGCCTGTGCTGATTTCCGCCCCCGGATGCTGCTGTTTGAAGACGTGGCGGATCTGACGATACGGGACGTTACGTTGCGCAACGCGGCTTTCTGGACGCTGCATCTGGCGGGTTGCCGCCGGGTACACATCGAGGGGATATATATTGACAATGATGACCGGGGCGGCAACAACGATGGGATAGACCCGGATAGCTGCCAGGATGTAACGATCCGCAACTGTTTTATCCATACAGGGGACGATGCGGTGGTGGTCAAATCCACCGCCCCTATGGCGCGCCGCTACGGACCCAGCGAGAATATCCTCATCACCGGGTGCGTGCTTCATTCCCGCGATTCAGCGTTGAAGATCGGCACCGAGACCCACGGCGTGATCCGCAACATCATTTTGTCTGACTGTGTGGTGAAGGACTGTTCCCGCGCAGTGGGAATTTGGGTGCGGGATGGCGGTACAGTAGAAAATGTGCAGGTCCACCACATCACGGGCGCGGTGCGCCGCTATGCAGACCGTTATGCTGTGCCCGGCGCGCCGGGCTGGTGGGGCAAGGGCGAGCCGGTTTTTATCAGCGCGACCCGGCGGCCGGGTAAAGAAAATTTCCCCGGTGTGATTCGCAACATCAGCTTTGACCACCTGACGCTCACTGCCGAAAGCGGCTTGTTTTTGGGTGGGGAAGCGGACTGCCCGATCAAGAATGTGCGCATCAGCGACCTGGACCTGACGCTTGCGAAACAGGGTACCCAGCCCGGAGGACTTTTTGATGAACAACCCAGTGCCCGCGGGGTGTATGCGCATACGATTCCGGCACTGTATGCCCGCAGTGTACAGCGTTTGATTTTGCGCCATGCGGTTCTGCACGACGGTGGCGGAACGGCCTGGAACGGTCAGTTGACGCAGTTGGAAGACTGCCGGTGCGCGGATATCCAATGGGAAAACGCGGCGGAAAATACTTGAGCAAAGAATACGCTACTTGGGACGCTTGCCGCCCCTCCTGACACAGAGAGGGGGTTGCGGTCCCTGTTTGCACGACTTCTTGACGTGATAAAAAATATAGCAAAGGAGAGTTGTAGGCTATGGCAACCCCCAAACTCTGCCGCCGCTGCCTGCTGCAGGATATGGCGGACGAGAATGACTATTACCAAAGCGTGCTGCGCTACCGTGCCACTATGCCCCAAAAGCTGCGGACCCCGGACGAGGAGTATGCGCTGCGCCTGGCGGCCTGCCGGCAGTGTGATGCGCTGGAAAATGCCACTTGCCGGATCTGTGGCTGCTATGTAGAGATGCGTGCTGCCCGCCGGGACCAGCACTGCCCCCGTACGCAGGGACCGTGGTAAGGCGGAGAGGGATCAGGAGCGCCGGTATGGATAAACCGAACAAAGAATGTTTTGACAAGGAGTGCATGATGAATTCGGGAGCTTTGTCTGCTTGTACCACAGCAGAAACTATTACGTTATATTGGGATAAAACAGGGGCGCCTGCCGGGCAGGGTGTTTATGAGGTTTGGGCTGATAGCTGCTTGCGTGCGGAAGTGTTCCACACGCACTGTACCCTGACGGACTTGCAGCCGGATACAGTTTATGATGTGACGGTCTGCCAGGCGGAAACAGAAATAGGTCGGGTACAGGTGAAAACGCGCCCGCGGTTCAAACGGCGCAACGTAGTGGATTTCGGCGCAGTAGGCGACGGCAAGACCCTGAACACCGCTGCCCTGCAGGCGGCAATCGACCGCTGCAGCCCCGATGAGGAAGTCTATCTGCCTGCCGGGGTCTATCGCACAGGGGCGCTGGACCTGCACAGTGATATGGCTCTGTATCTGGAAAAGGACGCTGTATTGCAGGGCAGCGAGGACCCGGCGGATTATACCCCGCGCATCTGGTCGCGCTTCGAGGGGATAGAACAGGAATGTTACCGCAGCCTGCTCAATGCCGGCACGCTGGATCACACGGCCGGGCCGAACTGCCGGAATATCCTGCTGTATGGCCAGGGGACCATCAGCGGCGGCGGGCGGGTACTGGCCGAACGCATGATCGAATCCGAACGCGAAGCACTGAAAGAGTACCTGGCGGCCCATGCCGCGCTGGTGGCCACCTGCGAAAACGAGCGCACCATCCCCGGCCGGGTGCGCGGGCGGCTCATCAACCTGAGCAACTGTGCGCATGTGCGCATCACCGGCCTGACCCTGCAGAATGGGGCAAGCTGGAACGTCCACATGGTCTACTGCGACGACATTGTGACCGACCACTGCATGTTGCGTTCCGCAGGCATCTGGAACGGTGACGGCTGGGACCCGGATTCCTCCACAAACTGCACGCTGTTTGCCACGACCTTTGACACGGAGGATGACTCGGTCGCCATCAAATCGGGCAAGAACCCCCAGGGCAACGAAATTGCCCGCCCCACAAAGCATATCCGTGTGTTTGACTGCAAGAGTTTGGGCGGTCATGGGATCTGCATCGGCAGCGAGATGAGCGGCGGTGTGGAGGACGTACAGATCTGGGACTGCGATATTGCCCGTTCTTCCAACGGGATAGAGATCAAGGGGACCCCCAAACGCGGCGGATATGTGCGCGGGGTGACGGTGCGGGATAGCAGTTTTCCCCGGCTGCTGATCCATGCCGTGCCGTACAACGATGACGGCGTGCCCGCGCCGCAGCCGCCGGTGTTCCAAAACTTCCGTTTTGAGCGGCTGCGCCTGACCGGGCGGCGACTGGAACATGGCGCTGAAGACGTGGTGGACCCGCTGGAGATCTGCGGCTTTGCCGCCGCAGGGCACGAGGTGCAGGACGTTGTGTGCAAAGATTTGACCCTGCCGCCGGATGCTGTGCTGCGCGTTGCCCGCTGCCGGGGCCTGACGCTGGAAAACCTGCGCACGGAGGATACCGTATGAGTTTGAGCGTCCATTCTGCGTTGGAACCGGCGGTGCGTATCTGCGGCCGGACGGTTGCGCGGGACCCGCTGCCGCTTTTCTGGACCGGCGCGGGGGTGGATTTTGTGACAGACGCCACTGCCTTGGCTTTTGACTTGGAAACCGATTTTACTACACGCGAACAGTGGGTCCGTGTAGAGGTGGACGGCGCGCCGATGCTGCGCACGCCATTGCCCAAAGGGCAAAGCCGCCTTTGGGTCTGGCGGGAGATGGCCTCGGCCGCACGCCACCGGGTGCGGCTTTTCAAAGAGGTCCAGCCGATGCTGCGCGATCCGCAGTCCTTTTTGCTGTTGCGGGGGATCTGCTGTGACGGGAACCTGTATCCATCCCCGGCCCCTGCCTGCAAGATCGAATTTGTAGGGGACAGCCTTTCCACCGGTGAGGGGCTGGGCGGCGGCCCCAGTATGCGGGATGGAGTTTCTGCCGTGTTCTCCACACAGGGGCACTATGCTGTGGAAACAGCCCGCCGGTTGAACGCCGACTTCCGCATTATCGCACAAAGCGGATGGGGCGTTTCTGTAGGGTGGGACAACGATCCCCGGCACACACTGCCTGCCGTTTATGAGCAGGTCTGCGGGGCACAAATGGCTTTGCCGCAGGGTCTGTGCTTGCAGGACTTTTCTTCCTGGCAGCCGGATATTGTGGTGGCCCATCTGGGGCACAATGATTGTTTTGCCATGGACGGCCCGGCTTACACCGCACCGGACGGCACGGTGTATAAACTGCGCCGGGACGCGACGGGAGGCCCGTGCGCCGAGACCCGGCGCTGCGTGAGCGGCGCGGTGGAAAGGTTCCTGCATACCCTGCGCCGCTGCAATCCGCGTGCACAGCTGGTCTGGGTGTACGGGATGTTGGGGCATACCATGCTTCCGGCCATCCAGGACGGGTTGGAACGCTATCAAAAAGCGGCCCGCGAGGATGTCCCGCTGATTTTGGTGCCGCAGTTCCTGCCGGAACAGCTGGGTTCCAATAATCATCCCGGAGCGGCAGCGCATATCGCCGCCGCCGATAGCTTGACCTGCGCTTTGAAACCGTTTGTGCGCAAAGAAGCTTGATCTTGTGAAAAATGCGGAACGGTTTGTCCGTTGTGTGAAGAAAATTGGCGTTACAAAACAGGAAAGGATAGAAGATTTCTATGACCTATACATTTTTACCTGCCGCCCCGGCGCCGCTTTTGCGGGGCCATCTGCATCTTGGCGGCGCGAACCCGGTGGGGGAGCGCATCGATGTCACCAGCCGCTACATCGAGCGGGGCGGGAAGCCCGTCCTGCCCGTGATGGGGGAATACCACTTCGCGCGGGACCGGCGGGAAAACTGGTACCGGGAACTGTGCAAGATGAAAGCCGGCGGCGTAAACATCGCAGCCACCTACCTCTTCTGGATCTATCACGAGGAGGACGAGGGCGTTTTTGACTTCACCGGGGACCGGGACATCCGCGCTTTTGTGCTGGCGGCGCAGAAGGCGGGGCTCGACGTGATCCTGCGCATCGGCCCCTGGGCGCACGGGGAGTGCCGCAACGGCGGTTTCCCGGACTGGCTGCTGCAAAAGCCCTTCCCCTTGCGGGATTCCAACCCCGGCTATATGGCGCTGGTGCGCCGGTGGTACAGCCGCATTTTTGAGGAAGTGCAGGGCCTGTTTTACAAGGACGGCGGGCCGGTCATCGGCATCCAGTTGGAAAACGAGCTGACCGACAACGCGCCCCATCTGCTGGACCTGAAGCATTTGGCGCAGGAGGTCGGCTACGATGTGCCGCTGTACACCGTCACCGGCTGGAACAGCCGCTACGGGGCGGAAATCCCGGTGGACGACGTGCTGCCGGTGTTCGGCGCTTATGTGGACGCCCCCTGGGCCGACACGCGGGACCCGCTGCCCCCTACGCCGCACTATGTGTTCGACCCGGTGCGCAATGACTCCGCCATCGGCATGGACCAGATCGCGCCCGCGCCGGACAATGGTTGGCTGCTGCCGTATGAGCGTTATCCGTTCGCCACCTGCGAGTTGGGGGCGGGGCTGCAATCCACCCACCATCGCCGGGTGGTGGTGTCGCCGCAGGATGCCTACGCCCTTTCGCTGGTCAAGCTGGGCAGCGGCAACAACCTGGTGGGCTACTATATGTACCACGGCGGCATCAATAAGATCGGGCGGCACAGCACACTGAATGAAAGCCGTGCTTCCGGCTACCCCAACGACTGCCCCATCCTGGAGTATTTTCCGCATACGGCGCTGTCCCCCTACGGCGAAACGGGGGACACCTACCGCCTGCTGAACCTGCTGCATCTGTTCGTGCAGGATTTCGGCAGCCTGCTGGCCCCGCTGCCCTATGTGGCGGCGGCCCAAACGGCGCCCCCGGACGATACCGCCGCCCTGCGGTACGCCATGCGCAGCGACGGCGTTTCCGGGTTTGTATTCGTGAACCAGTACCAGCGCCTGCGCGCCATGCAGACGGTGGAAAATGTGGTGCTTGATACCGGCACCGTGCAGTTCCCGCCCATTACGGTGCGCGGCGGCGCGTCGTTTATCCTTCCGTTCGGGCTGGATCTGGACGGCGTGCGGCTGGACTGGGCCACGGCGCAGCTGCTTTGCCGGGATGGAAATACCTTCTTTTTCGCCGCCGTGGACGGGGTGGAACCGGCGTTTTGCGTAAACGGGCGTGTGCTGCGCCCCGGCGCACTGCCCGATGTGACGGCCGTGGACGGCGTGCGGCTGGTCACGCTGCCCATGGCGCAGGCGCTCTACCTGCGCAAGCTGGACGGCCGGGTACTGCTGGGCGAAGGCTGCGATCTCTACCGGGCGGACGGAACGTATTGCGCCGTCCAGCCGGGGGATTACGCTTACTGCCTGTGGGAGAAGGACCGTTTTGTGCGGCAAAGCGTTCAGCAGCCGTTCCATCCGGCGCAGCTGCACGCCGAACCGATGAAAGAACTGCCTTTCGACCCGCCGTACCGCGAGGAACTGGAATTGGGCGGCCCCTGCCGCATCACCTGCCGGAGATTGACCGTCACCACAGCGGAAGGCTTTGTGGAGATCACGGAGCCCTGCGACGCTGCCCAGCTCTACGCCGACGGCAAACTGGTCGCCGACCATTATTACGACGGCCTGCCCTGGCGACTGCCTGCCAGCCTGCTGTATGGCCGGGAGTGCTATTTGTTTTTGTCCGAGATGAAGGATGATTTTTACCGGGAATGGTAAAGGAGGGAAACGCCCATGGAAACGCTGTCCCTGCACGGTGTATGGCGCTGCAAGCCGGACCCGGACGCCACCTTTCCATTTTCCGGGCAGTGCTGGCAGGGCGAACCTTTCGTACTGCCGGGGTCTGCCTGTGAGAACCGCATCGGCACCCCGCTTCAATGGAACGGGGAGACTGACCCCGACACCTTGCGCGCACCGCGGGAACGGTACGAATATACCGGCCCGCTGTGGCTGCAGCGGGAGATCGAAGTGCCGGAGACTTTTGCCGGAAAGAACATCTGCCTGTTTCTGGAACGGGTCAGCGTTTGCAGCCGTCTGTGGGTGGACGGGGCTGCGGTCGGGCGTCCCATCGTCACGCTTTCGGCCCCGCATGTGTACGACCTGACCGGCCGCCTGACCCCCGGCCGCCACCGTCTGACCCTCTGCATCGACAACCGGGACTGCGTTGGCCTGGGGGATATGGCCAGCGGCTACAGTCTGGATACCCAGGGACACTGGAACGGCGTCATCGGCCGCATCGAGCTGCAGGCCCGGCCGCTGTGCCACCTGGCGGATGTGCAGATCTATCCGCAGCCCGACGGGGTGCAGGTGCGGGTGGTGGAAGCCTGTACCGTGCACAAGCCGGAACAGCGGCAGCGGGGCACCATTGCTTTGCGGGTGACGGCGCCTGACGGGAGCGTGGCCGCTCAGGAAGATTTCGACGTGACTTTGTATACCTCCCGTCAAGTGGACCGTTTCACCCTGCCGTTACAGAATATCCGCTGGTGGCAGGAATTTGACCCCGCCCTCTACACGTTGACTGCTGAGTTCTCCTGTGAAGGATGCGTTGACCAGCGTACACTGACCTTTGGCATGCGATGTTTGACTGCCGAGGGCAGGCAATTCATTCTGAACGGACGCCCGCTTTCGCTCAGAGGGACCAACGACTGCGCCCTGACCCCTCAGACCGGTTACCCGCCCATGACAAAAGCGGATTGGCTCGCGCGTTTGGGGGTGGCAAAGGAATACGGACTCAACCATGTACGGTTTCACGCCTGGTGCCCGCCTCAGGTCGCCTTTGAGGCTGCTGACGAACTGGGGCTTTACCTGACCGTCGAAATGCCGCTTTGGCTCAACCTGGATGTGCAGCCATTGGAATTTGGGCAGGACCCGGTCCACGGCAGCTTCTTTTTGCAGGAGGCGCTGCGCATCTCCCGAAGCTACGGCAACCATCCGTCCTTTCTGTTTTTCTCGAACGGCAACGAGAACCTGGGTGATTTCTCTTTGCTGGAAGAGATCACCACCGCCGTCAAGGCCATCGACCCGCGGCGTCTTTATACCGTTACCTCCAACTTTGACCACCCGCTGCTGCCCTGTGAGGATTATCTTTGCGCGTTTCAGGCGGCAGGCCATCCCGTGCGGCTGCAGCATTGCCAGGACCGGGCCGCGCAGGACACCGCGCTGGACTATGCCGGCGCTGTGGCCGCGGTGGAAAAGCCCGTCGTCACCTTTGAGGTAGGGCAGTACTGCGTCTACCCGGATGTGGACATCATCGCGGACTATACCGGGGCCATGCGCCCGGTAAACTTTGAGGCCATCCGCCTGCTTATGCAGCGCAGCGGCGTATACGAAAAGCGGGCGCAGTATGTACAGGCCTCCGGCGTGCTGGCCGCCCGTCTATATAAAGAAGAAATCGAAGCCGCCCTGCGTACCGAGGGGCTGGGCGGCTTCGAACTGCTGGGGCTGACGGATTACACCGGGCAAAAGACCGCCACGATCGGGTTGCTGGATGTAGAGGGCCGCAGCAAGGGCCTGGTGACCCCGGCGCAGTTCCGCTGCTTTGCGGGCCCGGTGGTGCCGCTGTTCAAAGCAAAACGGATCTTCACGACCGATGAAACGTTGGAAGCCGAGCTGGCTTTGTACGATCATGGGCCGGTCCCTCTTGACGATCCGGTGTATGAGGTGGACATCCGCTGTGATGGACGGTTATTCTACCACACAAAGACACGCACTCCCCGGATCGCAGCACCTCTGTGCGGCCTGAAACAGTCAGCCCGGCTGGATGTGACGATCACGGTCGCGGGATACAGCAACAGTTGGCGGGTATTTGCATTTGCACCGGCCCCGGTTCCGCAGGCACCCGTGGTTTCGACCCCCGAAGCCCTGGAAGAAATAGGCCGCACGGGCGGCTGCGCCCTGGTGACACGGGCCTGCTTTGACCGGCAATTCCCCTGCAATTTCATCCCGGTGTTCTGGTCACCGGTGTTTTTCCCAAGCAAGGCGGCCTGCGGCGTCATGATCGACGCCAGCCACCCGGCGCTGCGGGGATTCCCCACCGGGCCATACGGCGATTACCAGTGGAAGGACTTGCTGGAACGGGCGGTCAGCTTCCCGCTGCCCCGTGACGGCAGTGCGGAAGCGGTGGTGGAAATGGTCCCCAACTTTTATGACAATACGCCCACTTCGCCGTTGGCGCTGATACGCCGGGGCAAAGCACTGCTGCTTTTCTGCGGGTTCGACCTGGACCAGCCGGACCCGGCCACACGCCAGCTGAAAGCCAGTCTATACACCTATGTGGCGGAAAAAAATAAGGTACTAAACGGGGAAAAAGATCGATGAGTACAAAGCGAGCTGCCTTGTGTAAATGACTTTGTCGGCGGTTTGAATTTTCTGCATATGGATGTGCTTGTTCATCCGAAGCAGGGAATGGTTTAAATGAAATCGGGGGAGGTGTGAAGGAAAAAGCAACGTACTTTAAGCAATAGTAATTATGTATCAAAAAATGTCCTTACGGTTTACAGGGAACAGTGATGTGGTGCCCGGCAATGGCTGTATTACGGGCACTATGCGCTATGAAGATAACGAAGATAGTACCAAGGAGGTTTACCGGTATGAAATACGGCTGCCGTGCCCATGATTATGGCTGTCACTCGCCCGAAGATCTGGCAGAGATCCTGCAAAGCAATGGTTATAACGCTGCGCAACTTGCGCTCCCGAAAGCCATCTGCGGCATCAGGAGCGTAGACGATGTTTCTCCGCATATGCAGGAGGCTGTGCGGACTGCTTTTGAGCGCCACCACATTGAAATCACGATTTTGAGCTGTTACCGGGATCTGAGCAACCCTGATGACCATGTGCGCAGGGCTGCTGTCAATGATGTCTGCCAGACGTTGGCTTACCAAAACGCTTTGGGTGCTTGTGCAGTGGGGAGCGAAAGTTCTTTCGGCGTTCTGACTGAGGAACAGAAGGATGCTACATTTCCATTACTTACGGACAGCGTGCTGCGCATTGTGGAAAAAGCCGCAGCTGTGGATGGCGTGTTTGCGTTGGAGCCGGTATTTGTGCACACCGTGGGTACGCTGGAAAAGGTGCGGACATTATTGGAACAGGTGGCGGACCCACTCCATTTCAAAATCATATTCGATCCTGTAAATGTATTGACGATCCGTGACGTTTCCAATCAGGATCGTTTCTGGCCTGCATGGTGCGAGGTCATTGGCGACCATCTGGCTGCCGTTCATGTGAAGGACGTGATCTTCCAGCCGAAGGGAAAGCAACTACCTGCGGCCTTGGGGAAAGGCCAGATGGATTATGCGCCGTTGTGTTCTTGGTTGCATCAGCGGCATCCTGACGTGGCGTTGCTGAGGGATGAGGTGATCCTTTCCTGCGCCCAGGCGGACCTTGCGTACATGCGCCAGATGTAAAGACGAGGTTATGACTGTATGGCGGCTTTGCTGTCGAAGGTGTGCCGCTGAAGATTGACTCTTACGTTGAGATCGAAGCGTGAGAGAACATTTGACTCGTCAAGGGATTGTTGGACATACAAACACCTCCTTCCCACACGCTATGCCGCGGCGGGGTAGGAGGTGCCCAAAACCAAAGGCCCGGCAGGCGAACCTGCCGGGCCTTTCTATGCGATTTTATGCCAGGAACGATCAGGCCTTGTTGGCGGAGCCGAACAGCTCGATCTTCTCGCGCACGGTGGCCTTGATGGCCTCGGCGCCGGGAGCCAGCAGCTTGCGCGGGTCAAAGCCCTTGCCCTGCAGATCCTTGCCGGCCTCGATGTACTTGCGGGTGGCGTCCGCAAAGCTGAGCTGGCATTCGGTGTTGACGTTGATCTTGGAAACGCCCAGGCTGATGGCCTTCTTGATCATGTCCTCAGGAATGCCCGTGCCGCCGTGCAGGACCAGCGGGATGTTGTTGGTGGAAGCGTGGATCTTGTCCAGCGCGTCGAAGTCCAGGCCCTTCCAGTTGGCGGGGTACTTGCCGTGGATGTTGCCGATGCCGGCAGCCAGGAAGTCGATGCCCAGGCCGGCGATCTTGGCGCACTGCGCGGGATCGGCAATCTCGCCCATGCCGACGACGCCGTCTTCCTCGCCGCCGATGGAACCGACCTCGGCCTCGATGGACAGGCCGTGGTCATGGGCCAGCGCCACCAGCTCGGTGGTCTTGGCCACGTTCTCTTCGATGTCGTAGTGGCTGCCATCGAACATGATGGAGGTGAAGCCGGCGGCGACGCAGGCCTTGGCGCCCTCATAGGTGCCGTGGTCCAGGTGCAGGGCCACGGGCACCGTGATGCCCAGGCTCTCGTCCATGGCCTTGACCATGGCGGCCACGGTCTTGAAACCGGTCATATATTTGCCGGCACCCTCGGAAACACCCAGGATGACGGGGGAGTTGAGTTCCTGCGCGGTCAGCAGGATGCTCTTGGTCCACTCCAGATTGTTGATGTTGAACTGGCCCACGGCGTAGTGGCCGTCGCGCGCTTTCAGCAGCATATTGGTAGCATTTACCAGCATATCACATACCTCCACTTGATTTGTCGGAAAAGGGCACACCGACCCCGATGTGCCGTTGCTTTCATTATACCCTGACTTTGTCAAAAAAGCAACAGCATTTTTTGACGGGAAAAATGCACTTTTCGTTCATGGCCGGGGGAGAAAACGGCAAAAAAGGGGCTTTGGTGAAATTGTGGTAAATTTCGGCGGATTTTTGCCGGGGGTTGGACGGCTCTGCCAATTTTCAGGGGGCGGTTATCCAGGCTGTTATGGGGAAAACTTTTCAACGGCCGGTGCAAAACCGGGCAGGAAAATAGTGGAAAAGTGGATGGCAATGCGACTTTTGAACATTTTCCACCGGGTTTTCAACATGGGGAAAGTGGAAAACGCTCTACAAACTGTATAATGGCGCAGGCCGAAGGGGCCTGCGGCAAACTTTGCACTTTTGGCGCACGATCACGGGGAGAAACGCGCTGCGATAAAAATGGCAAAAAAAGATGACAAACCGGCGGGAACTGTGCTATACTGTAATCTGTATAAGTAACTGTTGCTATCAGCAGCCCCGCGCAGCGGGGCAGGATATACAAAGAGGGGGCAAAGGACCCCCGCGGGAGGAACACGATGGAAAAGGCAGGCAGCAAGCAGGCGGAACAGCGCCCGGACACCCTGGTGTGGGGCAAAAACCCGGTGACGGAACTGCTGAAAAGCGGGGACGCGGTGGATACAGTCTATCTGGCCGACTCATTGCCCCAGGCTGTGGCGGGGTACTATACGGCCCTGGCCAAGCAGGGGGGCGCCGTCGTCAAGCGGGCGCCTGCCCACAAGCTGCAGAAGATGTGCGGCACTGCCGACCATCAGGGGGTCGCGGCCCGCGCAGCCGAAGTGCATTACGCCACGCTGGAGGAACTGTTCGCCGCAGCGAAGGAAAAGGGCGAACCGCCCTTCCTCGTGCTGTGCGACGGGGTGGAGGACCCCCATAATCTGGGCGCCATCATCCGTTCGGCCTACCTGTGCGGGGCGCACGGCGTCGTGATCCCCAAGCGCGGCGGCGTCGGCGTGACCGGCACCGTCATGAAAGCCAGCGCCGGGGCGGCGGCCCGCCTGCCGGTAGCCCGCGTGACCAATCTGGCGCAGGCGATCCGTACCATCAAGGAAGAGAATATTTTTGTGTACTGCGCGGACCTGGGCGGCGCGCCGCTGGCGCGCACCGACCTTTCGGGCCCGGTGGCGCTGGTCCTGGGCAGCGAAGGCGGCGGCCCCGGCGCGCTGACGCGCAAACTGTGCGACGCCGCCGTCACGCTGGAGATGGCGCCCGGCCAGGCCACCGGCGTGGACAGCTACAACGTCAGCGTTGCGGCTGGTATCCTGTGCTATGATGTACTGCGCCGCCGCAGTGAAAAGTGAAACTGACCTTTATCGCAAAGGGAGCAATCAACGATGCCAAGCAAACGTACCAATGACTCCGTGGACCGCATCCTGGAGGAACTCAACCAGCAGCAGACGGCGGCCGGCGTGCAGGACACGGTGACCGACCATCAGGTGGATGAGATCCTGCGCAGCGTGGGGATCTCCACCGCGCCGCTGCACGGCACCCCGGAACAGGATCATCGGATCGCTTTTGCGGGACTGGATGACCCGGCGGACGGCTGGTCCGTGCCGCAGGCCCCGGTCCGCCCGACGCCGCAGGAAACGGCGCCCGCGCCCCGGCAGACGGCGTCCCGCCCGGCTGAACCGCCCCAGGCGGCGCGCCCGGCCGCGCCCGCCGCGTCGGTTCCCCCCGCGGTGACGGCTGCCCCCGCGCAGCCGCAGAAAACGGCGGAGGACACCGGGACGCTGGGGGATACCACGCGCACCGGCATTATCAAAGGATTCCTGCTCAAAATGGCCCCGGACGCCGACGAAGCCGACACCCAGGCGTTGAATCAGGGGAAAAATCAGTTCCAGAAATTTTTCCGGGACTCGGTGGCTGTCGTGCCCGACGCCAACGGAAAGATCCGCGACCCCTCGCGAAAAAAGCGTGGCCTGTTCGGGCTGAAATCCGCCGAGGATACCGACGAGTTCGTTCCCATCAACGTGTCGCTGGGCGGTTCGTCCCAGCCGCGCCAGGAGCCTGAGGAACCGGAGGGAGAATACTTCCCCGACCGGGAGGAACCGGAAGAAACCGCGTCCCGCCCGGCCAAAAAGCGCGGGCTGCTGGGGGGGCTGTTCGGCGGGCGCACCGGCGCTACCGAGGAGATCGTGATCCCGGAAGCCCGCCAGGAAGAACCCCAGACGGTCTACCACAGCGGGCAGGCAGAAGAACCGCCGCAGGAGGATACGGTGGAAAATGTCTGGCACAGCAAGTACACGCGCCAGACCCCGGCAGACCCCGCCGCGCAGGGCACGCAGTCCCAGCCGGATGCGCTGGGCGCTACCGGCACGATCTACCGCAAAAAGCGGGATACCGTTGAATTTACGCCCGGGCAGAAGGTGCGCACCGTGCCGCCGGTCCAGGCGATGCCGGAACCTCCGGCCGGGGAGCCGGTGGGGGAACCCATCCATCTGCCGCAGGCCCCGGCGGCCCATACGGGCTTTACGATGCAGTTGGGGGCGGTGGATACCGCCCCGCTGGACAGCACGCGGGACTTTATGGCGGCCTACGACGCGGTGCGCCCTGCGCCCGCGCCCACTCCGGCGCCTGCTGCCCCGGCCCCGGTCGTGCAGGAACCCGCGCCCGCGCCCGCGCCGCAGCCTGCGGCGCCCGCCGTGGAACCGGCCGCCCCGCAGGCGGAGCCGGAACCTGCCGTCCCCGGC
Organism: Subdoligranulum variabile; assembly: GCA_003343905.1. GTDB lineage: Bacteria > Bacillota > Clostridia > Oscillospirales > Ruminococcaceae > Gemmiger > Gemmiger variabilis_C. The sequence continues at coordinate 113,143 of QAKI01000066.1, read as the reverse complement.
CGCGACCCCTATGCCGATACGCAGGTGGTAGGGCTGCCCAAGCAGGATCTTTTGTCGCGCCGGGAACCCGATGAGGTGGACCGGCTGGTGGATACCCTGACGGGGCGCATCCGCCTGACGCCGGAAGCCCCGGAACACAGCGGGTTCACGCAGGATCTGAGCGCGAACGCCCCGGCTGCGCCCGCGCATACCGGCTTTACCCAGGACCTGAACGCTGTGCCGGAGGCCCCGGCCCACAGCGGCTTTACGCAGGATCTGGGCGGCGGGCAGGTGCCCCCGGCCCATAGCGGCTTTACGCAGGACCTGGCGGGAACGCCCGCCCCCAAGACCGGCTTCACGCAGGATCTGGCCGCGGGCGGTCAGGCCGAACCGGGGACCGCTACCTTTGTAAAGGACATCGCCCAGGCGATCAATACCGGCGATGCTGCGGAGGATGACCGCTTCCATGCGGCTGCCGCCCGGCTGACCCGTTCGCTGGAAGAAGAAGCGGAGGAACGGCCGTCCCGCGGGCATACGCGCTTCGGCGCGGGCGGCCTGCGCTTTGGCGGCCGCGCGGAGGACGAGAAGAAGGACGCCGCGTCCCACCCGTTTGCGTCTGCGGAGTTCCCGCCGGCGCACCGGCATGACTATGAGCGGGCGGAGGACGCCCCCACGGTGCGCCGCGAAGTCAGCCGTCAGGTGTTGTATGAAACGACGGCCTCTTTCGTGACCGGGGCCGTTGCGCTGGTCCTGCTGGGGCTGGGCCTGATGGCGGCGATGATGCCGTCGCTGCCCGGCCCGCTGGCGGACCAGAACGTCTACCCCGCGGTGGCGCTGGTGCTGCTGGTGGTGGCGGGCGGCGTCTGCTGGCGCACCTTCCTGTCCGGCATGGTGGGCCTGGTGGGCCGCCCCACGCCGGACAGCCTGGCGGTGCTGCCGCTGCTGGGCGCGGTCATCCAGTGCATCGTGCTGCTGGTGGCCCAGAACTATACGCAGGATGTCACGCTGCTGGCAGGCCCGGCGGTGCTGGTGCTCTGCCTGAATACCATCGGCAAGCGGATGAACGCCCGCACGGTGGAAAACAACTTCCGTCTGGTCAGCGCCAAGGTGGACCATTCGGTGGCGTACCGGCTCAAGGACGCCGGGGCGCTGCGCGCCGTCACCAGCGGCCTGACCCAGACCCATCCCTGCGTGCTGGTCAACCGGCCCACGCAGATCCTGCGCAGCTTCCTGACCAACAGTGCCGCTTCCGGCACCAGCGATAAAAACCAGCAGCAGCTTGCCTGGCTGGCGGGCGCCTGTGCGCTGGGCGCCATGCTGATCACGCTGATCCGTACCAAGGACAGCGCGGCCAGCACGATGGTCCTGGCCAGCGTGCTGTGCCTGGGCGCGCCGCTGGCGGGCACCCTGCTCTCGGCGCTGCCGGCGCGCATGATGCAGCGCAGCGCGGCGCAGGTGGGCGCGGTCATCCCCGGCTGGCGGGACATCCGCCAGTTGGGCCGTATCAACGTCATTCAGGTCACGTCCCGGGATCTGTTCCCCAGCGGATGTGTGAGCCTGTCCGGCATCAAGCCGGTCAACCCCAAGCATATCGACCTGGCCATCGTGTATGCGGCGTCCATCCTGGCCGATGCCGGACCGACGCTGCGCGAGGTCTTTTTGGGTATGCTGGGCGGCAACAAGGACCTGCTGGCCGAAGTGGAGGACCGGGAAACGGTCTACGGCAAGGGCTATGTGGGCTGGATCAAAAAGCGCCGGGTGCTGGTGGGCAACCGCGCCCTGATGCAGGACTACGGCATCAAAGTGCCCAGCCTGGAGTATGAACAGCACCATACGGTGAACCAGCGCCGGGTGATCTATCTGGCGGTGTCCGGCAAGATGTTCGCCATGTTCCAGGTCGCCTACCAGCGCGACCCCGACACGGCGGCCGTCCTGGACGGGCTGAGCCGCACGGGGATGTCCCTGGTGGTGGACTGCGACGATTTCAACTGCGACGTTTCTCTGCTGGAAACGGCCTACAGCCTGCCGTCGGGCTCTGTGAAGGTGCTCAACGGGCAGGAACGCAAAACGCTGGACCCGGCCATCGCCTGGCTGCCGGAAAGCGAGGGCAATATGCTGCATCTGGGCAGCTTTGCCAGCTTTGTCGGCGGTCTGGAAGCGGCGGCCGGCGCGGCGGAAGGGGAGCATAAGGCTTCGATGCTGGTGGCGGCGTCGGCGCTGTTCGGCTGTGTGCTGGGCCTGCTGCTCAGCATCACCGGCGGCCTGACGGCGCTGCCGCTGGCGGCCCTGGTCCTGTATCAGGCGGCCTGGTGTGTGCTGGCGCTGATCTTCCCGCTGCTGCAGCAGTATTGATTCAAGCGGGCTGCCCGTGGGCGGCCCCGCGGGGAAAGGGGCTTTTCTTGTGTATCGTGCCCGCGAAAAGCAAATGTCGATCTATGATTATCTGCCGCCCTACCATGGGGAACTCTGCGGTCAGAACCGCTGGGTCCGCCTGGCGGAGGCGCTCGACTGGGACCGTTTTGAACAGTCGTACAGTGCGCTGTTTGCGCCCATCGGCAAAACGGCCATCCCGGCGCGCATCGCCTTTGGGTGCCGCGTGATCCAACTGCATTACCGCGCCTCGGACCGGGAGGTCGTCGCACTGGTGCGGGAAAGCCCCTATCTGCAATATTTTCTGGGGCTGGAAACGTTCAGCGACCAGCTCCCGTTTTCGGCGCGCACGGTCGCGCGCTTCCGGGAACGCATCCCCGACCGGGAGGTGCGCCCGGCGGTCCGCCTGCTGCACAGCTTTTGCTGAGCGGCGGCCTGAACCCTTGAGTATAGATGTGAAGTTAGAGAGGTTTGAATGGAAATTTTTCTCCACGCACTGTCGCACGCCTGGGGCGACAGCGTCAAAATGCTGCCGTTTTTGTACCTGGCTTACCTGCTGATCGAATGGCTCGAACGGCATCACGGCGCGCGGATCGAACAGGCGTTGGCAGGCGGCGGGCGCTGGGGCTTCGTGCCCGGCGCGGCGCTGGGCTGCGTGCCCCAGTGCGGGTTCAGCGCGGTGGCGTCCAACCTGTATGCAAGCCGGGTCATCACCCCCGGCACGCTGCTGGCGGTCTTTATCGCCACCAGTGACGAGGCCATCCCCCTGATGGCGGCCGAACCGTCCCAGTGGGGCAGTCTGGTGGTGCTGATCGTCTGCAAGGCCGTGTTCGGCATGGTGGGCGGCGCGCTGCTGGACGTGCCGCTGCGCCGGGTGCTGCCCGCGTCGCTCTACGGCGGGTATGCGGGCCATGCCGACGAGGTGGACTGCCATGAAAAGCACGAGGAACACAGCGGCATCTGGCTGGCTGCGCTGCGCCATACGGTGGAGATCTTCCTGTTCATTCTGCTGTTCAGCCTGCTGATCGGGCTGGCGTTTGAATGGGTCGGGGAGGATACCATCACCGCCGCGCTGGCGGGTATGGGCGTGCTGCAGCCGATGCTGACGGCGCTGGTGGGCCTGGTGCCCAACTGCGCGGCCAGCGTGCTGCTGGCCCAGTTGTATATGGAAGGCGCCATCACCTTCGGCAGCCTGTTTGCCGGGCTGACCGCGGGGGCCGGCGTGGGGCTGGCGGTGCTGTGGCGCGTCAACCCCAGTTGGAAGCAGAACCTGTTCATGACGGGGCTGCTGTGGGGCCTGGGCGCGGCGGCCGGTATGCTGCTGCAGATCGTGGGCTTCTGATCCGAAACGACGGCCCTGCCATACAGGGCCGCTCAGAATATAGGAGGTAACAACTATGCGCTATACCATCGAAAACGACATCCTGCGCCTGACGGTCGAAAGCCTGGGCGCGGAGGCGGTCAGCGTCATCCACAAGCCCACCGGGGCCGAGATGCTCTGGAACGGCGACCCGGAGGTCTGGCCGCGCCAGGCGCCGATCCTGTTCCCGTACACGGGCAAGCTGACCGGCGGCAAGATGATCGCCAAGGGCGTGGAATACCAGGGCCCCCAGCACGGCTTTGCCCGCGACGTGGAACACACCCTGACCCGCCAAACCGCGGATACGCTGGAGTTTGAGCTGCATGCCAATGCCGAAACGCTGCCCATGTGGCCCTACGCCTTCGTGCTGCGCTCTACTTATGTGCTGGAGGGGGAGACCGTCCACCACACGCTGACCGTCGAAAACCCGGTGGAAGAACAACTGCGCTTCGGCATCGGCTTCCACCCCGGCTTCACCCTGCCGTTTGACGACCGCCATACCACCGAGGATTACGAGATCCGCTTCGACGGCGTGGAATCCCCGCTGTGCGTCAGCGCCCAGCCCAACGGCCTGCTCAACGGCCAGAGCTACTACCTGGCCCGCAACGTGGAGGCCATCCCCCTGACCGACGATCTGTTCGACAGCGACAGCCACTGCATGGTCAACCTGCGCACCAAGCACGTCTCTCTGGTGGAGAAGGACACCGGCCGCAGCGTGATCTGCAACGTGGAGGGCTACCCCTATGTGCTGATCTGGTCGATGGCGAAAAAGCCGCTGCACTTCCTGTGCATCGAACCGTGGCACAGCCTGCCGGGCGAGGAAAACGGCCCCCTGGAATGGGAACAGCGCCCCTGCGCGGCGTCGCTCAAGCGCGGCGAAAGCTGGTCCACCACGCTGTCCACGACCTTTGTGCGCTGAGGTAGAGCGCGTATGCCTTCGATCAAAGCCTTTGGCAAAAAATACCGCTGGCCGATGACCGGCGCGCTGTTGGGCGCGCTGGTCTTTGTGGTGCTGTACGGCTTCCGGGTCCTGGACCCCACCTGCGTGGACTGGATCCTGAATAACCCCAGCCCGGACCCCTCCCAGCATTATCTGGGCTGGGCCTTTTACCGAAACAGCGCGGTGCGCCTGCCGTATCTGGGCGCCAACTACAGCGTGATCTACCCCTTCCGCACCAGCATCCTGTTTACGGATTCCATCCCGCTGCTGGCGCTGGCGGGCAAACTGTTCAGCCCGCTGCTGCCGGTCCGGTTCCAGTATTTCGGCTGGTGGGGGCTGCTGTGCTACGCCCTGCAGGGCGGTCTGGCCCAGTCCATCCTGGCGCGGCTGGGCGGCGTCCGGCCCGGCCAGACGGCCCGGAACTGGGCCACGGTGGCCGGTGCGGGGCTGCTGGTGTTCTTCCCGGCGCTGACGATCCGTATGTTCGCCCACACGGCGCTGGCGGCCAACTGGCTGGTGCTGCTGGCCATCTGGCTGTTGCTCAAAAGCGACGCGCTGCTGCCCACCACCGGTCGGGCCTGCGTGGCCTGGGGCCTGATGGGCCTGCTGTGCGCGGGCATCCACCTGTATTACCTGCCCATGGTGGGCATCGTGCTGGTGGGGTACGCCCTGCGCCGGGCGTTGCAAAAACGCGGCCCGGCGGCCGTTCTGGCGCCGGTGGCGGCCTACTGCGCGGCGGCGCTGGCGGAACTGGTACTGCTGGGCGCTTTTGCGGCAAACTTTGCCGGTTACTCCAACGGCTACCTGAACGGCGCGGACCTTGCCAATCTGTTCGTGCCGGGTCTGGCCGCCAGTTGGGAACAGGATGTCTACATCGGCCTTGGCGGTGTGCTGGCCTGTGTGCTGGCCGCCGGTTCGGTCCTTGTGGCCTGCGTGCGCGGGCAGGGGGGCCGGGTGCGGTCCTTCCTGCGGCAGCGCCGGGGCTGCATCGCGGTGCTGGGCGTGGTGCTGGTGCTGGATGCGGCGGCTGCCGTGGGCAACGCCGTCACGCTGGGCGGGCAGACGCTGTTCACGATCCCGATCCCCCAGTTTTTGATGGATGCGTGGGCGATGTTCTCCTCCTGCGCGCGGCTGGCCTGGCTGGCCGGTATACTGCTGACCCTGCTGGCCTGCGGCGTGCTGCTGCGCCTGTGGAACGGCCGCGTGGCCGCCGCGCTGCTGGCGGTCTGCGCGCTGGCGCAGGTGTACGGTATGCGGCAGGAACTGGGCAACCGCTTTGTCAAATACCACGAAGCCGAGACCTACGCCGACACGTCGGCCCTGCAGGACCCCGCCTGGGAAGAACTGGCGGCCAGCGGGCAGTTCCAACATATGGCGTTTGCCAGCTTTGATTTTGAACACGATGAATTCTGGGATCTGGCGGCGTTTGCCGCCGACCACGGCTGGACCTCCAACAGCTTCTATATGGGCCACATGGACGGCAACCTGGCGGCGGTGACGCTGGCCGGGGAGATGAACGAACTTTCGCCCGATACGCTCTACGTCTTTGTGGATGAGGACGAACTGGCTCGCGATACCTTCGCCCTGCATTACTACCGGCTGGACGGCATTCTGGTGGGCAGCGTGGAACCGCTGCCGTACCCCGAAGAACCGGCCCCGGCGGCCGACGCCCGCGCGATGGACCTGACCCTGTGCAGCGTGACCAACGGCGAGAACACGCGGGACGGCGTGCAGCTTGGTTCCGGCGGGCAGATGCTGACCGGCGCGTGGATGCTGTTCCCCGGAACGTACAGCGTCACGCTGACGGGCAGCGGGTTCGACCACAGCTACATCTACGCGCGGCACGGCCTGATTAATCAGGAGACCTACAAGATGGAAGTGGAATTCACGGACATCGCGCCGGACCGGATGACCTTCACCTTCAGCACCGGCGCACCGCTGTATTACTGGCGCACCGCCGTGCATACACTGGATGACACCCCGGTGACCGTCACGGGCATCACGGTGGAGAAAACCGCCTGAGCCAGGGGTGTTTATCCTTGACTAATCCCGGACGGCCGCCTATAATAATAGTATAGGATCATGAGGGAGTAATTCCGTACCTTATGGTATGCGGCGCGTTCGCCATACCCGGCCTTGCGGCCCGGACCGCCTGTTAGAATGAGACTCATGCACAGGGGTCTTGTGCATGGGTCTTTTTTTATCCCGACGAATATTTTTTGGAAAGGAACGACTTACGAATGAAACAGGAATACACCCAGTCAGCCGAAGAGCTTTTACGGCAATTCGACACCAGCGGGCAGGGCCTGAGCGGTGCGCAAGCCGCTGAACGCCTGCAAAAGTACGGCCCCAACCGCCTGAAAGAAGCCCCCAAACCCACGCTGTTGCAGCGGTTCATTGAGCAGCTCAAGGACCCGATGCTCATCATCCTGATGGTGGCGGCTGCCGTTTCCGCGGTGACCAACTACTTCTCCGGCGAAGGCTTTGCGGAAGTATTTATCATCCTGATCGTGGTCCTGCTCAACGCGATCCTGGGCGTGTACCAGGAGAGCAAGGCCGAAGCCGCCATCGAAGCGTTGCAGACCATGACTGCCGCCACCAGCAAGGTGCTGCGCGACGGCAAGCAGGTGATGCTCCACTCCGATGAACTGGTGCCCGGCGACGTGGTGGTCCTGGAAGCCGGCGACGCTGTGCCCGCCGACGGCCGCCTGCTGGAAAGCGCCAGCCTGCAGATCGAGGAAGCGGCCCTGACGGGCGAGAGCGTCCCCGTCCACAAAGTCATCGACGCGCTGGACCTGGACGGCAAGAAGGACGTGCCCCTGGGCGACCGCAAGAATATGTGCTACATGGGCTCCACCGTGGTGTATGGCCGCGGCCGGGCGCTGATCACCCGCACCGGCATGGATACCGAGATGGGCAAGATCGCCGGTGCGCTGGCTTCCACTGTGGAGGAACAGACCCCGCTGCAGAAAAAGCTGGACCAGTTGGGCAAGACCCTGTCCAAGCTGGTGCTGGGCATCTGCGTGTTCATCTTCGTGTTCAACCTGATCTCCGCGGGCCGGTTTGATCTGGATACCGTGCTCTCCACCTTCATGGTCGCCGTTTCGCTGGCCGTCGCCGCCATCCCCGAAGGTCTGGCGACCGTCGTCACGGTGGTGCTGTCCATCGGCGTCACCAATATGTCCAAGCGCAACGCCGTGATCCGCAAGCTGACCGCCGTCGAAACGCTGGGCTGCGCCCAGGTCATCTGCTCGGATAAGACCGGCACCCTGACCCAGAACAAGATGACCGTGGTGGACCACACCGGCACCGACGAAAAGCTGCTGGCCACCGCCATGGCCCTGTGCAGCGACGCCCACCTGAACGAGAAGGGCGAGGCCGAGGGCGAACCCACCGAGGCCGCTCTGGTCGCCTACGCCGCCAAGCTGGAACTGCCCAAAGACCGGCTGGAAGCCGACGCGCCCCGCGTGGACGAAGCGCCCTTTGATTCCGGCCGCAAGATGATGTCCACCGTGCACAAGACCGCCGCGGGCTGGGTGCAGTACACCAAGGGCGCCCCGGACGAGATCCTGCGCCGCTGCACCACCTACTGGGAGGGCGGCAAGGCCCTGCCCATGACCGAGGAAAAGCGCGCCGCCATCCTGGCCGACAACAAGGGCCTGGCGGACCGCGCCCTGCGCGTGCTGGCCGCTTCCTTCCGCAACTGGGACCATAAGCCTGAAAGCGACGAACCCGCCTTCCTGGAGCAGGATCTCTGCTTCATCGGCCTGACCGGCATGATCGACCCGGTGCGCCCCGAAGTCAAGGACGCCATCGTGGAATGCCGCAGCGCCGGTATCCGCCCGGTCATGATCACCGGCGACCACAAGGACACCGCCGTGGCCATCGCCACCGAGCTGGGCATCATCCACAGCGCCGACGAGGCCATCACCGGCGCCGACCTGAACGAGATGTCCGACGAGGAACTGGACAAAAACATCAAGAAATACGGCGTCTATGCCCGCGTGCAGCCTGAGCATAAGGTCCGTATCGTCACCGCCTGGAAGAAGGCCGGCTGCGTCACCGCCATGACCGGCGACGGCGTCAACGACGCGCCTTCCATCAAGACCGCCGATATCGGCGTGGGCATGGGCATCACCGGCACCGACGTCACCAAGAACGTGGCCGACATGGTGCTGGCCGATGACAACTTTGCCACCATCGTGGGCGCTGTGGGCGAAGGCCGCCGCATCTACGATAACATCCGCAAGGCCATCCAGTTCCTGCTGGCGTCCAATATGAGCGAGGTGCTGGGCGTGTTCTTCGCCACGCTGCTGGGCTTCACGCTGCTGCAGCCCGTGCACCTGCTGTTCATCAACCTGATCACCGACTGCTTCCCGGCGCTGGCGCTGGGCATGGAAAAGGCCGAGCCCGACGTCATGAACCGCCCGCCCCGCAAGACCAGCGACGGCATCTTTGCCGGCGGCCTGGGCGTGGACGTGGCCTATCAGGGCATCGTCATCACCATCATCACGCTGGCCAGCTACATTCTGGGCCACTGCATGGAGGTGGGCCGCTTCGAGATGCCGCAGGGCGTTTCCAACGACGGCATGACGATGGCCTTCCTGACTATGAGCATGTGCGAAATTTTCCACAGCTTCAATATGCGCAGCCAGCGCAAGAGCGTGTTCACCCTGCACAGCCATAACCGTGTGCTGTGGGCCGCCATGATCGGCAGCCTGGTCCTGACCACGCTGGTGCTGGAAGTGCCCTTCCTGGCCAACGCTTTCGGCTTCACCCCGGTGGACCTGCCCGAATATATGGTAGCCCTGCTGCTGGCGGTGCTGGTCATCCCCATCGTCGAGATCGTCAAGGCCTGCCAGCGCGCCATGGCCCGCAAGCGCAGCGCCTGACCGCCGCGGCCATTTGTCATGATAGAGGACGGCATCCTTCGGGATGCCGCCCTTTTTTGTATCCCGTTTTGCATCCCGCCGCCCTTCCGGCCGGAAAATGTGTGGAAAAAGGGCAATGCCCTTGTATTTTCCGGCGGAACGTGGTATACTAACCCCATATCCATACAGGGAAAGAGAAAAGAGGGTTTGAGATGTCTTTGCTGAAGAAACTGGTTGGTCTGGCCGCAGGTGCCGCCGCTGTGGGCGCTGTTCTGTATGTGCTGCAAAAGCATGAGCACGGCGAGGAATACGAGCATATCGTGGGCCCGGAAGGCGAGGGTGAAGCCGCATCTTCCGAGCCCGAAACCGATGCGTCTGTGGAGGAAGAACCCTCTGCCGCCGCGTTCCCGCAAACGGATGCCGTTTACCAGCCGCCCGTGGCTGCGCACCCCGCACCGACGGAGGATACACCCAACGCCAACCCGGTGGAACTGGGGGCTGTGGAAGTGCCCAAGACGGCAGACGGCAAGTATGACGCCACCAAGATCGCCGACCCGGCGGATTTTGGTGACTGGGACGAGCAGGGCTGCAAGGGCTGATAACCAAACGCTTCAGGCGCATCTTTGTCATGGCAAAGGTGCGCCTTTTTTCATAACCGGCGCTGTTTGGGCGGCGCCGCGGGCATTCATAAAGGAGGGCAGGAAAAAACCATGCAGATCGAGTTGCACAACTTTACCCCGGCCGAGCAGGCCACGCTGCGCCTGCGCGCTTTGTACGAGGGCGCGGGCTACCGCAAATACCGCTGCTCCCGCTTTGAAGAATACGCGCTGTATCAGGAATACCAGCGTTTTCTGCCGGACCCCCAGGTGGTCACGTTCACCGACCTGGACGGTAAGCTGCGGGCCATCAAGCCGGACGTGACCCTTTCCATCGCCAAGACGGCCCAGCCCGCGGCAGGGGAGTGCCGGCGCTTTTATTACCATGAGGAAGTCTGCCGCCCCAGCCGGGAAAGCCATACCTTCCAGACCATCCACCAGATGGGGCTGGAATGTATGGGCGCGGTGGACGCCGCCGCGCAGGCGGAGGTGGTGCGGCTGGCGCTGGAAAGTCTGGCCGCGCTGGAAGTGCCCACGGTGCTGGAAGTCAGCCACATGGGCTTCGTCACTGGCCTGCTGGACGCCCTGGAAGTCCCGGCGCCGGCCCGCGGCCGCCTGCTGGAACTGCTGAACGGCAAGAACGCCCATGAACTCAGGGCTGCCGCGCAGGCGGCCGGACTGGACACGGCGGGGGCCGCGGCCCTGTGCGGGCTGCTGGAACTCCACGGCCCGATGGAAGCGACGCTTGCGTCGGCCCGGACGGCCTGCCGCAGCGCAGCCCAGCGGCAGGCGCTGGAGGAACTGCAGGCGCTGCAGGAACGCCTGGGCGCGGCGGGCAGCGCCGTCCGGCTGGACCTGAGCCTGGCCGATGAGATGGAATACTATAACGGTCTGGTCTTTACCGGCTATGTGGCCGGCGCGCCCCGGGCGGTGCTCAAGGGCGGCCGGTATGACTACCTGATGCAGCGGTTCACCCCCGGCGCAAAGGCCATCGGCTTTGCCCTGTATCTGGACGAACTGGACCGCCGGAACGGGCGCGGCGACCAGCCGGAAAGCGGCCGTGCCTGGCTGAACATCGCGCTGCCCAAGGGCCGCCTGGGGGACAAGGCCTACGGCCTGTTGGCCCAGGCCGGCTACCGCGCCACCGAGGACTACAACGCCACCCGCAAACTGGTGGTGGAAAACCCCGAAGCCGGGGTGCGCTATTTTTTGGTAAAGCCCAGCGACGTGGCGATCTATGTGGAACACGGGGCGGCGGACATCGGCATCGTGGGCAAGGACATTCTGGCGGAATCCGGCGCCGATGTCTATGAGCTGATGGATACCGGGCTGGGAAAATGCCGCATGTGCGTGGCGGGGCCGCGCACCTTCACCGACGACGAGAGCCGCGCCCTGCGGGTGGCGACCAAGTTCGTGAACATCGCCCGCGACCACTATGAGCGCAGCGGCCGGGACATCGATATCATCAAACTCAACGGGTCCATCGAACTGGCGCCCATTCTGGGCCTGTCCGATGTGATCGTGGACATCGTCGAGACCGGGACGACCCTGCGGGAGAACGATCTGGCCGTGCTGGAGGAGTTTATGCCGATCTCGGCGCGGTTCATCGCCAACAAAGCCAGCTACAAATTCAAATATGCGCCGATCACCGAACTGCTCACCAGGATGAAGGAGGCCCTTGCATTATGATCCGACTGTACAATTTTGACGAGGTAAGACCCGAAGAGATCCTGAACCGCGACATCCGCGCCGAAGCGGACGTGGAAGAAACCGTTGACCGGATCATTGCGGACGTGCGCGAGCGGGGGGACGCGGCGCTGATCGACTACGCCGCCCGGTTCGACCATGCGGAACTCACCGCGGTCAGGGTCACTGCAAAGGAGATCGAAGACGCCTTTGCGGAACTGGAAGCCCAGGATCCCGAATTCATCACCACCCTCAGGATGGCGGCCGAAAATATCCGCCATTTCCATGAGCAGCAGCTCCACAAGGACCTGATCCTCACCGACCGGCCCGGCGTGGTGCTGGGCCAGAAATACACACCGATCCGCCGCGCGGGCGTCTATGTGCCCGGCGGCACGGCGGCTTACCCCTCCACCGTGCTGATGGATGTGATCCCCGCCAAGGTGGCGGGCGTGCGCCAGATCGTCATGACCACCCCGGCGGGGCCCGGCGGCAAGGTCAACGCGGGCATTCTGGCGGCGGCGTCCATTGCGGGGATCGACTGCATCATCAAGGCGGGCGGCGCGCAGGCGGTGGCGGCCCTGGCTTACGGCACCGAGAGCGTGCCCGCCGTGGATAAGATCGTCGGCCCCGGCAACATCTATGTGGCTACGGCCAAGCGCAAGGTGTTCGGCAAGGTGGGCATTGATATGATCGCCGGGCCTTCGGAGATCCTGGTGCTGGCCGACGGCACCTGCAACCCGGCCTGGGTGGCGGCGGACCTGCTCAGTCAGGCCGAACACGACCGGCTGGCCAGCCCGGTGCTGGTCACCGACAGCCGCGAACTGGCGCTGGCCGTGCAGCAGGAACTGGAAGTGCAGATCCCGCAGCTGCCCCGCGCGGCCATCGCACGGGCTAGTGTGGACGCCAACGGCAAGATCGTCATTGCCTCGGATATGGACAAGGCCATCGAGGCCGTCAATATCATCGCGCCGGAACATCTGGAAATCTGCGTGGACGATCCTTTCGCCGTGCTGGGCCGGATCGAGAACGCGGGCAGCATCTTCCTGGGCAAGAACGTGCCCGAAGCTCTGGGCGACTATTTCGCCGGGCCCAACCACACGCTGCCCACCAGCGGCACCGCCCGCTTCAGCAGCCCGCTGGGCGTGGATGATTTCGTCAAAAAATCCAGCTTCATCTATTACACGCGGGACGCGCTGGGCAAGGTGCAGGACCGTATCGCCAATTTTGCCGAACACGAGGGCCTGCACGCGCACGCCCGCAGCGTGACCATCCGCTTTGAGGAGGACGGACAATGAGCCGCTATTTTACGCCGGAACTGTCCGCTTTGGAACCCTACACCCCCGGCGAACAGCCCCAGAACCGGCAGTACATCAAACTGAACACCAACGAAAGCCCCTATCCGCCCGCCCCCGGCGTGGCGGCTGCCGTGGCGCAGGCCGCGGGCAGGCTGGCGCTGTATTCCGACCCCGAAAGTGGCGCGTTGGTCAACGCTGCCGCCGCATGGTTCGGCGTAAAGCCGGGCGACATCCTGTGCGGCAACGGCAGCGACGAAAACCTGATGCTGGCCATCCGCGCCTTTTGCAGCAAGGACCGCCCACTGGCCTTTGCCGATGTGACCTACGGGTTTTATCCCGTCTGGTGCCAGCTATTTGGCATCCCGCAGGTGGTGCTGCCGCTGAAAGAGGATTTCACGCTGGACCCGGCGGACTATTACGGCCTGGACCAGAGCCGGAACGTGGGGGCCATCGTCATCGCCAACCCCAACGCCCCCACCGGGCTGGCCCTGCCCGCCGAAGCCCTGGCCGAGATCGCCCGCCGCAACCCGGACGCCGTGGTGATCGTGGACGAAGCCTATGTGGATTTCGGCGGCGAGAGCTGCGTCCCCTTCGTCCGCCGCGGGGAACCCGCCAACCTGATGGTGGTGCAGACCTTCTCCAAGTCCCGCAGCCTGGCGGGCGGGCGGCTGGGCCTGTGTGTGGCGCCGGAGGAACTGACCGCTGACCTCAAGAGGGTCAAGTACAGCATGAACCCGTACAACGTCAACCGCATGACCGAGGCCGCCGGTATCGCCGCGCTGGCCGACCGCGCCTATTTTGAACAGAACTGCGCGGCCATTTGCGCCACACGGGAGCAGGCCACCGCGAGGCTGCGGCAGCGTGGCTTCACGGTGCTGGATTCCAGCGCCAACTTCGTCTTTGCCCGCCACCCGCGCGCCCCCGGCGGGGAACTCTACCGCCGCCTGAAAGAGCAGGGCGTGCTGGTGCGCCATTTCGATACGCCGCGCCTGCGCGACTGGCTGCGCATCACCATCGGCTCGCCGGAACAGATGCAGGGCCTGCTGCAAGTGCTGGACCGCATCCTGCCGCCGCAGGCATGACGGAAACGGGAAAAGGAGGACAACATGATCGCGATCGTGGATTACGGGGTGGGCAATTTGTTCAGCCTTTCGTCCAGCGTGCGGAGTTTGGGCGCGGAAGTCTGCGTCACCGGCCGGGCGCAGGACCTGCGGGCGGCCAGCCATATCCTGCTGCCCGGCGTGGGCGCTTTTGCCGACGCCATGACCAAACTGGAAGCCACCGGCCTGATCCCCGTGATCCGGGAACAGGCCGCCTGCAAGCCGCTGCTGGGCATCTGCCTGGGTATGCAGCTTTTGTTTGAAAAAAGCTACGAGTACGGCGAACACGCCGGGCTGGGGCTGATCCCCGGCGCGGTCTGCCCGCTGGCGGACGACCTGCGCGACCCCGCGCTGAAAGTGCCGCACATCGGCTGGAACGCCCTGCAGATCGTGCCGGGGCGGGAGGACGACCCGCTGTTCCACTACCTGCGCAGCGGCGAATACGTCTATTATGTCCACAGCTACTATGCCAAGGAATGCGCCGCCTCCACGCTGGCGGTCAGCGAGTACAGCATCCCGGTGACGGGGGCGGTGCGCAGCGGGCTGGTGTACGGCACGCAGTTCCACCCCGAAAAATCCGGCAATACCGGCCTGCGGCTGCTCAAAGCCTTTGTGGAATTGTAAGGAGGAAGTGGAATGAAACTGTATCCTGCCATCGACCTGCGGGGCGGCCAGGCGGTGCGCCTGTATCAGGGCGACTATGATAAAATGACCGTCTACAGCGCCGACCCGGTGGCCCAGGCCCGCGAATTCTGGAAGGCCGGGGCGCGCTACCTGCATGTGGTGGACCTGGACGGCGCCAAGGACGATACCACCGCCAACATGGCGACCATTGCGGCCATTGCGGAACTGGGGCTGCTCAAGATCGAAGTGGGCGGCGGCATCCGGGACGAGGAACGCATCCGGCGCTATCTGGAACTGGGGGTGGACCGCTGCATCCTGGGCACCGTCGCGGTCAAGAACTTTGCCTTTGCCGCGCAGATGGCCCGCCGCTACGGGCCGCGCATCGCCGTGGGCGTGGATATGCGGGACGGCTTTGTGGCGGTCAACGGCTGGAAAGAACTGACGCCGGAATCCGGCGTGGAGTTCTGCCGCCGCTGCGCCCGGGCCGGGGTGCGGGGCATCATCGCCACCGATATCTCCCGCGACGGCACGCTGCAGGGCACCAATATGGCGCTGTACCGGGAACTGCTGAAGATCCCGAACATCCAGGTCACGGCGTCGGGCGGGATCGCCCGCATGGAGGAACTGGAGGAACTGCAGGCCATGGGCTGCCATGGGGCGATCCTGGGCAAGTCCATCTACACCGGCGCCATCGACCTGGCACGGGCGGTGCGCCGCTATCCGCAGTAAGGAGGGGGAGCAGCCATGATCACCAAACGAATCATTCCCTGCCTGGACGTGAAGAACGGCCGCGTCGTCAAGGGCGTCAACTTTGAGGGCCTGCAGGATATGGCGGACCCGGTGGAGATGGCCCGCTATTACAACGCCGCCGGCGCGGACGAACTGGTGTTCTACGACATCACCGCCAGCGTGGAGGGCCGCGGCCTCTTCACCGAGATCCTGCGCGAAGTGGCCGGGCAGATCTTCATCCCGCTGACGGTGGGCGGCGGCATCCGCACGCTGGACGATTTTGACCGGGTGCTCAAATGCGGGGCCGATAAGGTCAGCGTCAATTCGGGCGCCATCGCGGACCCGTCCCTGATCCCGGCGGCCGCCCGCAAGTACGGCGACCAGTGCGTGGTGCTTTCGGCCGATGTCAAGCGGGTGGACGGCCGCTTTATGCTGTTCGCCAAAGGCGGCCGGGAAAATACCGGCATCGACGCGCTGGACTGGCTGGAACAGGGCGTGAAGAACGGCGCCGGGGAACTGGTGGTCAACTCCATCGACACCGACGGCGTCAAACAGGGGTTCGATCTGGAACTGCTGGACGCGGTGGCGGCCCGCTGCCCGGTGCCCATCGTCGCTTCGGGCGGCGCGGGTAGGGAGGAGGACTTCCTTACCCTGTTCCGGGACCACCCGGCGGTGGACGCCGGGCTGGCGGCGTCCATCTTCCACACCAGGCAGGTGGAGATCGGCGCGCTCAAACGGTATTTGCGCCAAAACGGCATCGAAATGCGCCTTTGACCCCTTGCAAAACGGCATAAAAACAGGTACACTATAAATATGTTTTCCCCAGCGGGACCCGGTTCGGGACCCGTGCAAAATCGGATCGTGCAGGAGGTTGCCCCGATGGAAATCACCCAAAATTCCCGATCGCTTCGTTTTGATTCCCATGGCTTGATCCCGGCCATCGTACAGGATCACTACACCAAGGAAGTGCTGACACTGGCCTATATGAACGCCGAAACGCTGGCGCTGACCATTGCCGAGGGCCGCACGGTGTTCTGGTCCCGCAGCCGTCAGGAGATCTGGCGCAAGGGCGAAAGTTCCGGCAATGTGCAGCGGGTGGTGTCCATCACGGCGGACTGCGACAAGGACGCGCTGGTCATCGACGTGATCAAGTCCGGCCCGGCCTGCCATACGGGGGCCGAAAGCTGCTTCTTCAACCCGGTGTATGTGTCGGACGAACTCAAGCAGTTCACCTGGCAGGGGCTGTATGCGCTGATCGAAGGCCGCAAGACCGACCCGCAGGAGGGCAGCTACACCAGCTATCTGTTCGACAAAGGGCTGGAAAAGATCCTGAAAAAGGTGGGCGAGGAATCCACCGAAGTCATCATCGCGGGGGCCAAGCGTGACCGGGAAGAAACGATTTATGAAATCAGCGACCTGGCGTACCATGTAATGGTGCTGATGATCGAACTGGGCATCTCGGTGGAAGACATTACCAAAGAACTGGAAAAACGGCATGTGATCGATCACAAAGTGAAACAGGAAAGGATGCAGTAACACTATGGCGGGCGAATATCTGAAAAGTTCCGTCCACGTACATTCCAAGCTGTGCGACGGAAAAAATACACTGGAGGAAATGGCGGTCACCGCATGGCGCGCCGGTTTGCAGACGCTGGGCTTCAGCGGCCACAGCCATACCCCCTGCGACCTGGAATATTGCATGACCGCCAGCCGCACGGCGCTCTATAAGGCGCAGATCGCCAAGCTGAAAGAACGCTACGCTGGCAAGATGGATATTCTCTGCGGTTTGGAATGGGATCTTTTCAGCGATGAGGACCCCCACGGCTACGATTACTTCATCGGCAGCACCCACTATGTGCAGGGCCCCAAGACCGGCAAATACTACGAGATCGACTGGCGGGAGAGCGACCTGGCCGCCTGCATCGCGGATGATTTTGACGGCGACGGCCTGGCCGTGGTGGAAGCCTACTTTGCCAACGTGGCCAAAGTGGCGGAGAAAAAGCCCACGATCCTGGGCCACTTCGACCTGATCAAGAAGATCAACGGCGACGGCAAGTTCTTCGATGAACAGGACCCCCGCTACAAGGCCGCGGCCAACACCGCCCTGATGGCGGCGGCCCGCAACCGCTGCGTGCTGGAAGTCAACACCTCCTCGGTGTTCCGCGGCTTCCGCAAGGATTTCTTCCCCACGCAGGAGTTGCTGAAGGATTGGCTGGCCCTGTCCGGCAACGTGGTCATCACGGGCGACGCCCACGACGCGCGGGCGCTGACCTTCGGCTTTGAGGAAGCCGCCGCCCAGCTCAAGGCGCTGGGCTACACCAAGGTGCTGGTGTTGGGCAAGGACGGCTTCAAGCCCTGCGAACTGTAAAAACCTGATAAAATGGCAAAAGGCCCCGGCATAGCCGGGGCCTTTTTGCATCGGCGGCACAGGGAACGGAAAAGGCGGCTTCCCCCATGGGGAAGCCGCCCTGCCTCAGGAACGCTTATTTTGGTTCTCTTTCGGCGATGCGCATTTCTGGTGGCAGCTTGCGCAGTTGCCGCCGCAGCCGCCCTGCCAGCCGCCGTGCTGGCAGATGAACAGGATCGCCAGTGCCAGCAGTACAAAAATGATCGCCAGCACGATAATGCTTTGAATGGTCATATCGTAGTCCCTCCATCGGGCGGAACGGACCGCCCCGTGCTTTTAGTATAGCATATCGCAGCCGGGGGCGCAAGGCGCGCTGCATAAACCGCGGGAAGGGGGCCATACTAACGGGTACAAGGAGGTGAGCAAAGATGGATAACGCCAATGTTGTTTGCGACGTCTGCACCTGTGCGTACAATGAGAACGGCTGCAAGTGCAACCTGGAGCAGATCAAGATCACCGAACACTGCGCCAACGGCTGCGAGGGGATCGAGAACCCCCACTACTGCCAGAGCTACCGCCAGCGCTGACACAGTGCCGCAACGCACCCGGCCGGGACACAGGGAAGAAGTTCCCTGCGCCCCGGCCGGTGTTTTGTTAGCTTTAGCGCAAAGACAACCCCCGGCTCTGCCGGGGAGTGTAAAAAAATTATATAGTGAAAAAACCTAGAGAAAAAACCTCCTGGTATAATAGAATTGCGGTCGGCCAACTGCAATAAAAATACCAGGAGGTTCCAAAAGATGGAAAAAGACATAGCAAGTTTACAACACACAACATGGAGATGCCAATATCATATAGTGTTTGCCCCTAAGTACCGCAGAATGGTGGTATATGGGAAAATCAAAAAAGATATAGGACAGATCCTCAGAAAATTGTGTGAGCAAAAGGGAGTAGAGATCATACAAGCAGAAGCGTGCCCGGATCACATTCATATGCTGGTCAGTATTCCACCCAAATATAGTGTATCACAGATCATGGGATATCTCAAAGGGAAAAGCAGCTTAATGATATTTGACCGGCATGCAAATTTGAAGTACAAGTATGGGGATAGACATTTTTGGGCACGAGGATACTATGTAGACACGGTCGGAAGAAATAAAAAGCAGATACAAGAGTACATCAAGCAGCAGTTGGCAGAA
Source organism: Subdoligranulum variabile (assembly GCA_003343905.1). Taxonomy (GTDB): domain Bacteria; phylum Bacillota; class Clostridia; order Oscillospirales; family Ruminococcaceae; genus Gemmiger; species Gemmiger variabilis_C. Next base: position 94,050 of record QAKI01000066.1, on the reverse strand, counting down.
GATCAAATAGCAGACCAAATGAGCATGAAGGAGTTCGTAGACCCGTTTACGGGTAGCAAGAATACCAAGGCATAAAAACAGCCCCTTAAGGGGCCGCCATGAGTCAGCAATGCAGTTGGCCGACCCATTCGTGGCCCCTTGAGGGGCGTTGTCCGTATTATGCCCTTCTAGGGCTAACCCAAGCCCCCGGCTTTGCCGGGGGTTCTGACTTGTCTTAGGATCGGAACAGATCGCCCAGGTTGCCGAACAGCGCCCCCAGGGATTCCAGCCGCTCCTGCATTTGCTCCACATTGTCCATCAGGGCGGGCAGGCCGTCCAGCACGGCGTTCAAGGCGTCCACGTCGATGCGCTTGAGCTGCTCGGTGATCTCCGGCAGGTCCTGCATCATGGAATCCAGCGCCTCGGGGTCCACGGAATCCAGGCTGGCCTGCAAGGTGGCGGCCAGTTCGTTCACGTGGGTGGTGGCGTCCATCACCTGGGTGTAGGCGATGTGGGAATAATACCAGAACGCGCCCAGCGCCACCAGCAAAAGGATGGTGATGGCAATGCTCATCATCATGCGCAGGCGCTGGTTGCGCATGATCCGCCGGTTCTGCTGGTCCTGCAGTTCCAACTGGGCTTCCAGCCGGTTGAGTTGGGCTTTCAGGTCGGCGGCGTCCAGGCGGCCATCGCCGGTCTCGTCGTTGTGGGCGGCCAGATCGGCCACCCGCTTTTCCAGTTGTTCATCCATCTTGTGGCCGCGGTCGGTCATAATACTCCTCCAGTCTGTCAGGGGGCGGTCTGGTGCCGGGTGTCACACATCTCGAACCAGAAAGTGGAACCACGGCCCACGGCGCTGTTGACGCCAAACGCGAAACCATGCTGCTGCAGGATCGCCTTGGTGATCGAAAGCCCCAGCCCGGTGCCGGTCTTGCCGGCGTCCTGGCGGGCGCGGTAATAGCGGTCGAACAGGTAGGGCAGGTCCTCCGGCGGGATGCCGGGGCCGTGGTCCTCCACCTCCACGCGGCAGCCCTTGGCCTGGGGCAGCACCCGCAGCACCACCACGCCGTCCGCGCCGATGTGGTGGAAGGCGTTGCCCAGCAGGTTGTGCAGCACCCGTTCCATCATGGCGGGGTCCGCGCGCACGGGCGCGGCGTGGTCGGCTTCGAGCTGCAGCGTCCAGTGGTTCTGGTCGCACAGGGCGTCGTACCGGCCCGCCACCTCAAAGCAGAGCTGGCTCATGTCAAAGTCAACGGGGTTGGGCTTTTCGGAGCCGTTCTGCACCTTGCTCAGTTCCATCACGCTGTTTACCAGGGCCGTCAGGCGGTCAGTCTCGTCCACGATGATGTTGCACTGTTCGGTGCGTTTGGCGTCGTCGTCGCCGGTCAGGTCGCGCACCGTTTCGGCATAGCCTTTGATAAGGGTCAGCGGCGTGCGCAGGTCGTGGCTGACGTTGGCCAGGATGTCCTTCTCCAACTGGGCGCTGCGCTTGACCTCGGCGGCCATGTGGTTGAAATCCTGGGCCAGTTGGCCGATCTCATCCCGGTGCACTACCTGGATCTGCACGTCGTAGTTGCCCGCGGCGATCTGCTGCGCCCCGGCGGAAAGTTTCTCCACCGGGCGGGTGAACCAACGGCTGAACAGCATGGCGAACAGCACGTCCAGCACCAGCAGCACCAGCGCCATGGGCAACAGGATCGAACGCATGACCTCGGCGGCGGTGGAAATCTGCGCCATGCTGGTGGATACGATCACCCCGTACTGCCCGTCGGCGGAAAGGCTGCCCACCAGCATCTGCTGGCTGGTGCCCGCGCGGACGATCTCGAACAGATACCCCTGCTCGAACAGCTTCTGCCGCATCTGTATGATGAGCGGCGTGTCGATATTATACCCGAACTCCCCGCCGAAAGCGCCGGTGCTTTCATGCAGCAGGCAGGGGTACATACTTTCGTAGGCTTTCAGGCTGCGCAGCGTGGAATCGCTGAAATCCACGCAGCAGCCGTCCACGTTGATGATGTGGTTCTGGAACGCGTCGCTGACGCTCTGCCAGAAGTCGTTGTTGAGGATCAGCAGGCCGAAGTCCCGGCTGGAGATGGGCGCGTCGCTGGCGTCGATCATCCCCACGATGGCCTGTGCCCGGTCCGAGAGCCGGTCCCGCAGGATACGGTTGTACTGGGGGGCCAGTGCGTAGGTGATGACGCCCCAGACCAGCGCCAGCGTCAGCAGGGTGATGCCCACGATGAACAGCATCAACTGCCCGCGGATGCCCAGCACAAGGCCGTTTTTGCCGTGCCGGGCGGCCTTTTTCTGCAACCACTGCTTCAAGGGTTTCGCACTCCTTTTCACAGGGCGTCGGGGTCGAATTTATAGCCGATGCCCCAGACCGTCACGATGTAGTTGCGGCAGACCCCCAGATGGCCGCGCAGCATCTTGATGTGGGTGTCCACCGTGCGGTCCTCGCCGTAGTAGTCGTAATTCCAGACCTTTTGCAGGATCTTCTCGCGGCTCAGGGCAATGCCCTTGTTGCTGACGAGGAAAACCAGCAGATCGAACTCCTTGGGGGTCAGGGGCGCTTCCTTCCCGGCCACCTTGACGGTGTGGCTGGCGGTGTCGATGCTCAGGTCGCCAAAGACATAGCGCCCCTGCTGGTCGCTCTCCTTGGGCATGGTGCGGCCCAGCACCGCCTTGACGCGGGCCACCAGTTCCCGGGGGGAGAAAGGCTTGACCACATAGTCGTCCGCGCCGCCCTCCAGCCCGGCCAGTTTGTCGTATTCCTCGCTGCGGGCCGTCAGCATGATGACCGGCGTTAAGATCTTGCGGGTGCGCATCTCGCGCAGGCAGGTCATGCCGTCCATGAACGGCATCATGATGTCCAGAATCACAAGGTCGAATCCGCCCTGGGAAAGCGCGCTCAACGCGGCGGTGCCGTCGCCCGCCTCCTCGCAGGTAAACCCGGCGTGCTGCAAATGTTCGCGGATCAGATCCCGGATCCGCGGTTCGTCATCTACGATCAGGATATTTGCCATAAAGTCGGCCTCCTTTTTCACACTTCTTATTGTACCACAATACCCCGCCGCCGTGACGAAATTGTGAAAACTTTTGAAAAAAACTATAAAATTTACCAGCCGGGCCGCCCGGCCGCATAGCGCGCGCGGCTGCCGCATAAGGTTACATGGAACAAAGACAAGGGGGCTGCGCTTATGTTTTTATTCACGGTCACAAAACCCGGTCTGCGGCAGGCGGGCGCGCTTGCCCTGTGTGCGGTATGCCTTGGCGGCACGGTCGCGGCCGCAGCGCACTTTACCGGCGGGGCGGTCACGGCCAGCGCGGAAGCTGCGCCGGGGATCGAAACGACGCAGGACATCGGCACCTACTTTACCGGCTACGGGTTTGAAACAGACCTCTCCACAGCGACGGTCGATAAGGTCAAGATCCCCAAAAAGTGGGACGACAGCTTTACGGCCTTCAACCAGGTCGTGCAGGAAAGTGACCTGGACCTTTCGGACTACAAGGGCAAGACGGTGGAAAAATGGACGCTGCTCTGCCCGGAACTTTCCACCGGCGAGCAGGATACCTACTGTGTGCTGCTGGTGTACAAAGCCAAGGCGGTGGGGGCCTACCTGCTGCAAAAGCCGTCCGGTGAGGTCACGGGCCTGGTGACGGCGGCCAAGACCGGGGCGGAGGCCGCTGGTCAGGCGGAAAGCACCGGGGAGGCAGAAAGCGCCGCAAATGAGGAACCGGCGGGGGAAACGCCCGCCCCGGCCGAGAGCGGCAGCCAGGCGGATACCCAGGCCGCCGCAGTGGAAACGGAACTGGAATACCCGACGGAATGAGCGGTGCGCGCAAGCGGCAACCAAAAACAGGTCCCTGCCCGGTGGTTCGGGCGGGGACCTGTTTGCTGTGCCGTGCAGCGGCGGGAAAACGGAAAAGGCGGGCCGCTATGGACCCGGCTGCCGGAAAACATCAGGAACGGCGGTGCCTGCGGGGGATACTGCACACCAGCGTGATGCCCAGTGCCAGGGCTACTGCGATTTTCAGCGTTTCGACGCCCTTGTTGACAAAGAGGGTGCGGTCATCGCGCAGGAAGTAGTAGGCCGTGTAGTAGATACCGGCGCCGGGGACCAGCGGGAAGATGCCGCACAGAAGAAACAGCGAGATAGGCGCTTTGTGGCGCACCGCGAACAGCCGTGCGCAGATCGTCAGCGGCAGGGCGGCCACCAGCGTGGCCACCGGGGCGCTCATTGCGAACAGGGTAGAGCAGACCACATAGGTCAGCCAGCCCACCGCGCCGGTCAGGCCGCAGGCCAGATAATGCCGGGTCGGCACGCGGAAGGTCAGCCCAAAGCTGACGGTGGCGGCCATGGCGGCCAAAAACTGCATCCCGGCGTTCAGCAGGAAAGAATCCGTCATAGCAGCACCCCCCATCCGCGGGCGGCCAGCCAGGCCAGCGCCACGCCGCAGGCCAGACTGCCTGCGATCAGCACGGCGTCCAGCAGGCGGATCGCCCCCGAAAGATAATCCGCGTTCAGAATATCACGAATGCCCATCGTCAGCGAAACGCCGGGCGTCAGCACCATCAGCGCGCCGATGGTGCTGGTGTTCACGTCCAGCACCGGGACCACGCAGCGGACGCACAGCGCCAGCGACGTGGCCAGGAACGCGGCGACGATGTCGGTAAAAATGCGGTTGATGCGCCGCTTGCCGAACTGCTGGCAGGTCAGCGACTCCACCAGCCCGGCGGCCGCAGCGGTCAGGATCTCCGGCAGCGCGCCGCCGAACAGGAAGGCGAAGCAGGCGCAGCCGGTCACACAGGCCAAACGCTCCGACCGGGGGGAGGGGGCCTCCATCCGGCGCACCTGCAGCAGCCGCTGCTGCGCCCCGGCCAGATCCAACTGCCCGGCAGCCACCTGGCGGGAAAGCTCGTTGACGGCTTCCACACGCCCCAGGTGGATCGTGACGCGCGGCACATGGCGCACCAGATTGACACAGTCGCCGTCGCCGCTGCGGCCGGAAGCAAAGATGCCGTTGGTCAACACATAGACGTGGAATTCCTGCACGCCCAAGTGATGGGCCATGATCTCCATGGTCTGTTGGGCGCGGAACACTTCGCCGCCGTTTTCAAGCAGGGTCTGCCCGGCGTTGACGACCAGTTCCATAGCGTTGTCTTTCATGTCCGGGCCTCCTTTCTGCGGCGTTCCGCAAAAGCCCAGCCCACGGCGGCCGCCGCGCAAAGGCCGGTCACAGCCAGCCCGGCCCCGACGCCCGGGTGATGGTAACGGAGGGAAATGGTGTGGCTGCCTTCCGTCAGGCGCACACCCATCATGCCGCCGAACACCCGCTCCAGCGGGGCGTTGGCGCCGTCCACCGTCAGCTTCCAGTGGTCCGCGTCCTCCCAGGCGAAGGGCAGCACCAGCAGGTCGCGGTCCGCCGTGCCGGCGGCGGTGCAGTCGATGCGGCCGCCTTCCTCAATGGTCAGGTCGGTGGGCGCGCCGGTGCGCAGCGTGTCGGCAGCGGCGGCCAGGGCGTCCCCGTCCAGGCTGTAGATCTGGATGGCCGCGCGGGCTTCAGCGCTGTCGGCAAAGCCCAGGTAGAGGGTGACGGGTTCCCCGGCAGTAAAGGTGCCCAGGGGCATCACGCCGCCCAGGGAGTCGATCGTGAAGTATTCCCCGATCAGTTCGTCATTGACCCGCACATCGGCCGGGAGCACCTCGTCCAGACCGGGAATGGCCAGGTAGCAGGGGCCGTCGCAGGCCGGGGTGAAGGTCAGGGTGATGCCCTGGCTGCCGTCGGCAAAAGCAATCTGCGCCGCCTGCAGCGGTTCGCGGCTGCCCGGGGCCAGCGCGGTGATCATGCGGTTTTGCAGGGCAAAGGTGTTTTCGGCCTCATCCCCATCGGGCAGGCTGACCGTCAGGGCGTCGCTGCTGCCCACAAAGGCCAGCGGCAGCGCGTAGGGGTTCTCATAGACGGCCAGTTCCGTGCCGGTATCCAGCGGGACATAATGCCCCGGCACCGGGCGGCTGCCGTCGCTGTACAGGTAGCGGATGCCCAGCAGGCTGTCCGCCACGGCGGTGGAACCCCAGCCGTAGATAGAAGAATTGACATACCCCAGGGATTCCAGCAGTTCCTTGGCGGTGCTGGCCTTGGTGGAAGAATAGTGGCTGATGCCCCAGTACCCCAGCAGCATGGGGTCGTTGAGGGTGCGGCGGAAGTTTTTCTCGATGCGGTAAAGCCCGCTGTCCTGCGCGCGGATGGCCGCCACGGCGGCGGTGTTCTGGTCGTAGAACTGCTCAAACCCGCTGGCGGTATAACTCTCGAACTTGCGCAGGGCCAGCACGGTGTTGGCCCCCATATCAGCCGCGCACACCAGCGTGAAAGCCGCTGCGCCGCCCAGGGCCAGCATCCGGCGGCCCGAACGCAGCAGCAAAAACGCGCCCAGCGTGGCTGCGAACACCCCCAGCGCCGCCGCCAGCTTGAACAGCGAGAATGTTTCGCCCGATACCAGGCGGTATCCGGCGCACCATACAAGCCCCAGCGCCGCGGTAAAGGCCAGCGTTTTGCCGCCTGCCTTATCCGGCGCGGCCAGCAGCGCCCGCCCCGCCAGCACCAGCAGGAACAGGCTGATGAGGAAGCTGAACCGGCAGGGGAACCAGACCGGCGTTTTGAAGCCGTGCCAGATCAGATTCAGACCCTCGACCCAGCAGCTCAGCAACAGGACCGCCAGCACCAGCGCCGAGTCGATCTTCTCCCGCACAGGGAACCGCCCGGCAAAATACAGCACGGCCAGCGCCACGCAGAAAACGCCGCAGTAGAGGTTGGGCAGCGTGCCGGTCACGTCGTTCCAGAAGAAGTTGCCGAAGAACAGCCGGTAGGGGAGCTGCGCCAGATCGAACAGGGGCGTCAGGGAAAAGTCCATGGCGAACAGCCCGCCCTTGCTCTCCTCCACTTCCAGCAAAGCGGGAACCAGCAGGCAGGCGGCCAGCCCGGCCCCTAGCGCGCCCGACGCGGCAAACAGGCCGAAGCGGCGCGGCAGGCTGCCGGTGCGCGGGCTCGCCGCCCACTGCCAGAAGAAGTACAGCAGGCAGAACAGGCAGACTTCCCACGCGGTGTAGAAGTTGAGCAGCACCGCCGCCAGCACCAGAAAAGTCAGCGGCCAGTGGCGGCCCCGGCGGATCAGTTCGTCCACGGCCCACAGCAGCAGCGGGGCCAGCAGCACCACATCCATCCAGATGATGTTCTGGCTGTACACCACACAGAAGGCGCACAGGCTGTAGCCCAGGCTCAGGGCGGGCAGCAGGCGGGAGTCGCTTTCTAAATGGCGGCCCAGATAGAAGCAGGCGGTCACGCCGGTCAGCGCCGTGCGCAGCGCGAACATCAACTGCACCGCCAGCGGCACGGCACGCACCGGCAGCAGCAGGTACAGCAGATTGAACGGGCTGTTCATGTAGTAGGCGAACAGCCCCAGCGTGCTGCCGCCCGCCAGCTTCGAGAAGCTGTAGCCGAAGCCGCCCTGCCGGACCCGGTGCCACATATCGGTGATGTAGTTCACATACAGGCCGTTCAGGTCGCCGGTGAGCAGGGTGCCGTCCCCGAAAGGCAGGAACCCCAGCAGGGCATAGCTCCCCAGCACGACGGCCAGCGAGAGCGCGAACGCCAGCAGCAGGTTTTGCCGCTGCCGCCTGCGGAAAGTGGTGGTCTGGCTCATACTGCCTCCGCAGGGCGGATGTTGTCCCGCACCGCCGCAAATTCCGGGTAATGCTCGTAGAGATGGGCGGCGATGGCTTCCATCAGGCGGTAGTCATGCTCGGAGTCGATGTCGATGATGCCGGTGTCCATCATGACGCTGGCGCCGATCTTGCCGTGCCAGAGCAGCCCGTCGGTGTTGGCGGCCAGAAAATCCCGGCGGAACACATAGATCGAAGCGTTGACGTCAAAGCATTCGGGCGCCTGCTGGCGGCCAGTGAATTCGCTCTGGTTGACCTGCTCCACATGGTCGCCCACGGTCTTGACCATGTTGAACCAGGGGTTACGGCGGGCTTCGCAGACGCTGAACACCAGATCCAGGTCCGGGCGCGACTGCTTGAGCGCGAAGGCGTTCTCGATGTCGGCGGCGGTGCGCAGGGGGCTGGTGATGTCCAGGTCCATATGCCAGTCATAGGGCTGGCCGGTGCGTTCCTCCATGCGGCGCAGGCTGTCCTGGTAGACGGCCATCTTGGGCACGCGGTCGCCGCCCAGTTCCGCGCCGCGCGGCAGGTAGACCACCTCCGGGTAGCGGTCGGCCACCAGCCGGGCCAGGTCCTCGCTGTCGGTGTTCAGGGCCAGATCGACGTGCAGTTCGGGGTGGGCGCGGCAGAACAGTTCTGCCGCGCTGAGGGAATAGTAGACGAGCGGCTGGCCGCAGAAAACTTTCAGGTTCTTGTTTTTGAACCCCTTGCTGCCGGCACGGCCGCAGATGGTGATGAGCAGACGGTCCATATCATTTCTCTCCCAACGTCAGTTGTAATACCTGCAAGGCCAGTTCCGGCGGGTTGCAGCTTGCGGGGGCATCCCCCAGCGCGTAGTCCACAAAGTATTCCATCTCCCGCTCATAGCGGCGGTTCACCGGCTCCTTAAAGGACTGCACGGTGCCGTTTGGCATCGTCAGCGTGCCGGCGCCGAAATCGGCCACCACGCTGCCGTCGCGGCAGAACAGTTCGATGGAGCGGCGGTAGCCCCGGCCGAAGTAGTCGAGGTGGACTTCCGCCAGCAGGGAAGGATACCGCGCGATGTAGACCGAAAGATCGTCGGAGTCGATCTCCAGCTCCGAATAGGTCCCCCGCAGGTTGTAGAGTTCCTGCGGCACGCCGAACAGGTCCACCAGATAGTCCCATTCGTGGATCAGGTCGATGGTCACGCCGCCGCCCAGCGCCTTGTGGGCGCTGTACACCGTGCGGTAGTCTACGCCGGGCCGCCAGTCGGGCAGATAGCTGGAACATATGACCCGCGCGCAGTAGGGGTGCAGCGTGGGCAGCAGCTTTTTCAGCGCCAGCATGGCGCCGCACCAGCGCATGGGGGCGGCCACATAGGCTTTTTGCCCGGCGGGCAGCAGCGTGCCCAGATCCAGTCCCGTCTGTTCGGCCGAGAAGATCGGCTTCTCGATGAACAGCGCGCCGCCGCGCCCGTAGACTGTGCGCAGCGCGTCGGCGTGCAGGCTGGTGGGGTTGGTGATGAAGATCAGGTCATAGTGCGGGGGCAGGTCCGCAGCGTTGTCATACTGGGCGCGGAGCAGTTCCGCTGCGCCGGGGCGCAGCGGGCGGTTGCGGTCGCTGCGCAGCGCGTCGGCCTGCAGGGTCCAGCCGCGCCCCGCACACAGGGCGGCCAGATTGTTCAGATGGCGTGTTCCGATGGAGCCCAGCCCCACGAACAGCGCGGTCAAAGTCTGCATAAACAAGATCCTTCCCTTTGGTCAAAACAGGCGGCCGGTCACAGAGCGGCCAGGGCGGCGATGCGCCGTTCCAGCGCCTGGGCAAACTGGCCGATGTGTACCCCGTCGATCAGGCGGTGGTTCACCTCCAGCGAAAGCCCCAGCATCAGCCTGCCTTCCCGCTCCACATAGCGGCCCCAGGCGATGCGGGGCACCGCGTCGTCGGGGTCGGTGTTGCGCTCGTTGGTCAGGGCGGTCAGTTCCACCCACGGCAGGCAGGAAAAATAGATCAGGGCGTCATTTTCCGCCCCATGGTTGATGAAAGCGGTCTGCGCCCGGCTCTTGACGGCCGCGGCACGGCAGAAGTCCGCCAGGTCGTCCCCGGCGGGCAGCGTGACGATATGGAACACCTCGCTGCCGGCAGGCAGGTCGGTAAAGCTGGGGTCGCGGCGGTCCAGCCGCCACACTTCGCCCCCGCGCAGTGTCAGGCGGAAGGCGTCCACCTCGTTGCAGGCCGCGGTGCACAGGTAGACCAGCGCATAATAAAAGGAAAGCCCGCTGCGCTTGGTGTAGGCGCGCAGGGCGGTCACGTCCACCTGGAACGTGACCATGTAAAAGGGGTTCTGCACCTCGGAGAAAAAGCGGTAGACTTCCCGCCGCGGCCACTGTTCCAGATCCATGCGTTCTGCGGACATGGGCGCTCCCTCCTTATCGTTCCCCGGCGGCCTGGACCCGGTCCATCAGGTCAATGGCGGCCAGATCTTTCTCAAAGCTCCAGCGGGGGCACTCGGCCCCTTTGAGCACGCCGAAGAAGTTGGCAAGTTCGTCCACATAGGCGTTCTCCACGATGTTGTCGCTGTAGCGGCTGTCGTGTTCAAAGCTCTGGTAGGTGTCCACGAACTGCTTTTCGCCGTCCCGGAAGGCATACAGCGCCTTGGGGTTGCCCTCCCAGAACAGGTGCAGCCCGTCGCCGAAGCACTCAAAGTTGCGTACCGCCTTGCGGGAGACTACGTCCGCCGCCAGCACGCCCAGCGCGCCGCCCTTGTGGCGCAGCAGCAGGGTGGCGCAGTCGGGGTAGGGCAGGCCCAGGTCGCTGATGGAATCGGTTTGCACGGTCATCTGTTCCACCGGGCCGAAGGCGTCCAGCAGCCAGGGCAGGTCGATGCCCAAAATCTCGCGCACGCCGCCGGTGCGGGCGTTGCCCACAAAAAAGTTCTTGTAGTTCTCCCACGGGTGCCAGTCGGGCAGGTATTGGCCGATATGGTAGATGTAATGCACCGGCCGCCCGAACTGCTGCACGGCCTGCTTGATGTACTGGGTCTCCCGCCGGTACAGCATGGTGGAAGAAAGGAACAGCGGCAGGCCCTTGCTGCGGGCCAGGGCCATGTTTTCGTCGTAGCCGTCGCGCACCAGATTCAGTTCGGTGAACACCGGCAGGTCATGTTCCAGCAGTTCGCGGATGATCCCCGCGTGGGACAGCGGCGCCGTGCAGACCAGCGCCGCGTCGGGCCGGGCGGCGGCTGCCGCCTCGCCAATGGTGGCCCAGGCGTCCTGCACAAGGCCCAGGGCTTTGGCTTCGGTGCGGCGCGCTTCGGCGCTGTCCACGCCGAAGATCTGCAAGCCGGCGTCTATGCCCTTGGCCAGCCGGGCGCGGCGTTTGCCCATGCTGCCAAGGCCAACGATCAAAAGGTTCATCAGGGAACCATCCTTTCTCATACGGTAAAAATAGGGCACCGCCCCGGCCGTTCAGCGGGGCAGTTCCGCCAGGAACCCTTCCAGCAGGCTGTCCACCAGGTCTGGGCGGTCGGCGTTCGCATTGTGGGACGCGCCGGGAATGATGTGCAGCGGATACCCGGCACGGCGGTGCCATGCTTCGTTATACTGGCGCACCTTACCGGTGCGGTCGTGCTCGCCCACGGTGAGCATGACCGGGCAGGGGAAGTCGATGACCTGCATTTCGGGGATAAAGCCCGCCAGCCCCAGATACATCAGGCGGCAAAGCTCCTTTTTGTTGTAGACGCGCTGCATATCCAGCATATTCTGCCGGGCGGGCGCCGTCACGGCGCAGGCGTCGGCCATGGCGCTGCGCAGCGTCTTTTCCGGGAATAACCCGAACATCCACCGGGTCTGCCGCAGCCAGAACAGGTCGGACCGGCTGTAGTAGACGGGGTCATACGGGCAGGTGCCGATGGTGAACAGCCCGGCGACGCGCTGCGGGCTGTGGGCGATCAAAGACTGGGCCACAAAGCCGCCCGCGCTCTGCCCCACCAGCACGGCGCGGGGCAGGGCTTCCGCATCCAGAATGCGCAGCAGTTCCCCGGCCAGGTTGCGGTAGCTGAAATCCTGATACGGGCGGGACAGGCCGTGGGCGGGGGCGTCCCACACCAGCACGGTGCAGTGCGGGGCAAAATGGGCCGTCTGTTCGTCGAACAGGCGGTGGTCGGCGCTCAGGCCCGGCAGAAAGACCAGGACCGGCGCGGCGGGATCGTCATGTTTGGCGATCCAGTAATGGGTGGTCCCGCGGGGGGACGTCACCGTTTTGTGTTCAAGAGGATTCGACATGGCGCACATAGGCAGTCACCTCAAAAAGGCTGAAAAGCGGTCAGACGGGCGCGGCGGGGTCAAAGTCCGGCACGGGTCCGTCGTAGAAAGTTTTGATGGGGGCAAAATCGAAGCGGCGCAGCAGCGCGCAGATCTTGCCGCTGGTGTCGCCGCCGTTGTAGGGGCTGCGCGCGGCGTGGGCCTTTGCCAGAAATTCCGGCGTCAGGGCGCTGCGCAGGGCTTCCTCAATGGCGGGGGCTTCGGCCGGGCAGCACAGCACGTTGGCGCAGAGCAGCCGCCCGGCCTGCCGCTGGCCGATGTTGACCGTGGGCACGCCGAAGGTCGGCGTTTCGACCACGCCGGAGGAGGAATTGCCCGCCACCAGCGCGGCGTGCTGCATGGCCGAAAGGTAGCGCCGCAGCCCCAGGCTTTGGATGAACCCGGCGCGGCCCGGGTGGGCGGCGGCAAATTCCTGCATTTTGCGGGTGCAGATATGCCCGCCCGCGTCGGCGTTGGAACCCGTGATGAGCCAGAACACCCCCGGCACCGCCGCCATGGCGGCACACAGGGCGTCGGCCTGCACCGCCGGGTCCGGCGCGCCCGCGCTGGTCTCGGGGTGGTAGGTGACGAGGGCGAAGGGCTGCGTCAGGTCAAAGCCGGTGGACGCGCACAGTTCCTGCCGGGTCATCTTGGGCAGGGTGCGGATGTTCTCGTCCCCCAGGCCGCCCACGCAAAAGACCCGGCCCGGTTCCTCGCCCATGCGGACCAGCCGGGCGGCGCTGTCGGCGCAGGAGGGAAAATGCAAAGCCGCCATCTTGCTGATGCAGTGGCGGTAGTATTCGTCGGCGGCGCCCAGCGTTACGTCGCCGCCGGAAATATGGGCGATGGGGATATGCCGCCCCGCCGCGGCTGTGGCTACGGCAAAGATCTCGAACCGATCGCCCAGCAGCAGTACGGCGTCGGGGCGGTGGGCGGCAAAATATTCGTCAAAGACGGTCAGCGTGCGGGCGATGGCCTGCACCACCGGCTCGCCGTCGGTCTCGGCAAAGACCGGCAGCCGCGCCGCGATGGGCACACCGTCGGCTTCGATCTCGCTGACCGTCGAACCCAGCCGCGCGCAGAGGTGCGCGCCGGTCACGGCCAGTTGCAGGCGCAGTTCGGCATCAGCCGCGATCTTGCGGATGACCGGCCGAAGCAGCCCGTATTCCGCCCGCGTGGCGGTCACGACACAGATCGTTCGTTGCGACATAGGCGAAATTTCCTGCCTTCCCCTCAAAATACTCTATGGAAACCGCGCCGGAGCGCGGTTTCGGCAAAAAGTTCTTTGGTTCCTTTCTTACAAGAAAGGAACATACACACTTATAATTCGATCTTCTCGTCCTCGGCAAAGTCGCGCTTGGCGGTCTTGCCCAGCACGTCGTACCAGCGCATGGGGCTGATGCCGTCGCCGGGGCGCTTGGTGGTCAGGTTGTCCGCCGTGAATACCTCCCCGGCGGTGATGGGCCGCGCCGCCACGATGCTCTTGCGGGCCACAGCGCGGTTGGGGGCTTCGCTGGCGGTCATGTGCTTGTGGCCGTCGCCCAGCGCGGCTTCCACATGGCGCACCGCGTCCACCATGGCCTTGAACTCGGCGGGGTCCAGGCTGGCTTTCTGGTCGGGGCCGGGCAGGTTTTTGTCCAGCGTGAAGTGCTTCTCGATGACGGTGGCCCCCAGCACGGCGGCGGCCACGTCGCACTCCCACCCCGGCGTGTGGTCCGAAAGCCCCACCGGCAGCCCGAACTGGTCGAACAGTTCCAGCATGGCGGTCAGGTTGGCGTCCTCGTAGGGGGTGGGGTACTGGGTGTTGCAGTGCAGCACGGTGGCTTCGGGGCAGCCGCCGTCGTCCAGAATGCCCAGGGCGTCGGTGATCTCGTTGAGGGTGCTCATGCCGGTGGAAAGCAGCACCGGCGTGTGCAGTTTGGCGACTTCTTCCAGGTAGGGCAGGTTGGTGATCTCGCCCGAAGGGATCTTCAGCAGCGGCAGGTCCAGCGTGCCCAGAAACCGCACGCTGGGAATGTCGAAGGGGGCCGACAGATACTGGATGCCGATGGAATCGCAGTATTCTTTCAGTTCCCGGTGCGCTTCAAAGGAGAAGTGCAGCTTGCGGATCATCTCCAACTGGCTCTCGGCGGCGCCGGTGGTCTGCTTCTGGTATTCCGCCTTCTCGGCAAATTTGCTCACCACCAGTTCGGGCACGGCAGTCTGGAACTTCACGATATCGGCGCCGCACTCCTTGGCGGTGCGGGCCATCGCTTTGGCCATCTCCAGGTCGCCGTTGTGGTTGACGCCGGCTTCGGCAATAATCGTAACGGGCATGGTATTCTCCTTTCCGCGGGTCAGGACTGACCTTCCAGCTTGCGGCGCATTTTTTCCAGTTCTTCCATCTGTCCCATATCCATCCAACTGCTTTCCCCAATGGGATAGACGCCGATCTTCTCCCCGGCGGCGCGGTAGCGGTCGATCACATCGGGGAAGCCGATCACTTCGCCGTCCCGCATCTCGTCCACCACGCGGGGCTCCACGACATACACGCCGGTGTTGGTCAGAAAATCCAGTTCCGGCTTTTCCCGCATGGCGGCGATGCTGCCGTCCTGCCCCAGTTCCACCACGCCGTAGGGCACAGTGTAGTGCTTGAAGGCGCAGACCATCGTGACCAGGTTGCCATTTTTCCTGTGGAACTCGTACAGGTCGCCGAAGTCCACGTCCAGCAGCGTGTCGCAGTTGGTGAAGAAGAAGGGGGTATGGATCTTGTCTTTGAGCAGGCAAAGCCCGCCGCCGGTGCCCATGAACACGTCCTCGTCGGCAAAGTGGATCGTATAGTCCTTTTCCAGTTCCGAAAAATAGGACTTGATCATGCCGCGCTTGTAGTTGACGATCATCGTGAAATCCCGGCAACCGAAATCCCGGAAGCGGTTCATGATCAGTTCCGCGATGGGCTGTTCGCCCACGGGGATCAGCGGCTTGGGCAGGATCTTGGTGTAGGGGTACAGCCGGGTGCCCAGGCCGCCCGCCATCATGACCACCGGGATGTCGGTGTGTTTGCGGTTGTCCACATCCAGCCCGCGGGCAAAGACGATGTCGGTAATGATGCCGCGCTTGTCCAGAATGGGCAGCGCGTCGATGCAGTGGCGCTCCAGAATTTCCCGGGCGCGGCCGCGCTCGGCAATGGGCAGGCTCAGCGGGTGATAGTTGGCGGCCTGCTGCACCGGCTGGTCCGGCGTGCCCCCGCGCAGGAAAAACTTGCGGATATCCCCGTCGGTCAGGGCGGCTTCCAGCCGGCCCTGGGGCGCAATGAACAGGATGCGCTGGCCGGTCTGGTCCAGCTTGCGCAGGGCTTCCAGCACGGTGGCGTCCGGCGCCAGGAACAACTCTTCTACTTGGATCAAAGGGTGATCCCCCTCTCGTGATGTCACAGGCTCAGCACGGCCTGGCAGACCCGCTCGCAATCCTCCAGAGTCAGGTTGGTGGAGCAGGGCAGGTTGACGATATGGCGGCGGTAATCCTCGGCTTTGTCCAGGCAGTACGCCTCGTTGCGCGGGTAGTCCGCCTGTTCATGGATCAGCGCCCAGACCGGCCGGGTCTGGATGTCCTGGGCCTGCAGCGCTTCAATCACCGCATCGCGGTCCAGGCTGGAGTCCTTCAGGTACAGGCTGAAGAACCAGCGGTTGGGGCGCACGTCCCCGGTGCGGAAGGGCAGGATGCGCAGCCCTTTCATGCCGTCCAGACGGGCCACATAGTGGTCGTACAGGGCTTTTTTGTGCTCGATAAAGCCTTCCAGCCGTTCCAACTGGGCCAGGCCCAGGCAGGCCTGCACGTTGGTCATGCGGTAGTTGTAGCCCACCTCGTCATGCAGGAACTGCAGCAGGTCGGTCTTGGCCTGGGTGGAAAGGTGTTTGGCGTGTTCGAGCCAGTCGGGGTGGTTGGACACCACCGCGCCGCCCGCGCCGGTGGTGATGATCTTGTTGCCGTTGAAGCTGTAGCAGCCGATGTCCCCGATGGTACCGGCGTATTTCCCGGCAAAGGGGCCGCCGGTATAGCGGGTGCCCAGGGCCTCGGTGGCGTCTTCGATCAGGATCAGGCCGTAGCGGCGGGCGATCTCGGTCAGGCGGGCCATGTCGGCCATGTTGCCGAACACGTGCACCACTTCCAGCGCCTTCACATGGGCGCCGGTCGCTTTGTTGTACAGCTTGCCGTCCCGCATTTCGCAGCGGGTGCGGCAGAACTCGTCCACCCCGTCGGGGTCGATGCACAGGGAATCGTCGCAGCCGATGAACACCGGCTCGGCACCCACATAGCGGGTCAGCGGGCTGACGGCGGCAATAAACGTCAGGGTGGGGACGATGACCTCGTCGCCGCGGGTGATACCGGCGGCCATGGCGGCCAGATGCAGCGCGCTGGACCCGGCGTTGCAGGCCACGGCGCGCTCCACGCCCAGGTAACGGGCCAGGGACGCTTCAAATTCGGTGACTTTGCCGCCGCTGGTGGACACCCAGCCGGAGGTGATGGCCTCCCCGGCGAGTTCCGCTTCCCGCGCGCCGAAGTTGGGAACGGAAAGGGGGATAAATGCGGACATACAGCATGCCTTCCTTTCACAAAGCCGCACAAAAGCGGCAGATACTTACAAAAATACATTGTTATTATACTGCATTTGCCCGTATGCGGCAAGAGAAAAGTGCGCCGCTTCCGGGCCGGGGCATGGCGGCAGTCGATTGGGACGCCCGTCTGCCGGGGGACTGCGTCTGCCGCGTGGAAATTCCCTGCATGGCAGGCGGTTTGACGCCCGGCGGGGGATACGCCTGCGCGGTCTATTCCAAAGCGGGCGAAAAAATGGTATATTCAAAGAAAAAATTTGAAATTGCCTATTGACCCTCACGGAGCGTCATAGAGTAAAGTGAATACAGCAAGAGCAGGAGGCAGACCGCGATGAGGACAGTAAAGGAAATATCGGATGTGACAGGTATCAGCGTGCGCACGCTCCACTATTATGACGAGATCGGGCTGTTGAAGCCGACGGAGAAAAGTGAAGCGGGATACCGGCTTTATGACGATAAAGCACTGGAAACATTACAGCAGATCTTGTTTTTCCGTGAATTCGATATTCCCCTGAAAGAAATCAAAGCGGTTATGAACGACCCGGCTCTTGAAAGAAATCAGATCTTGCAAATGCAGCGAAAAATGCTGGTTGCCAAAAAGGAACGTATGGAACGTCTGATTTCCAGCATTGACGACATTTTGAAAGGAGAAAACAAAATGGATTTTGCAGTTTTCAGCAAAACGGAAATGGAAGAACTGTTTCAAACGATGCTTGACCATATGCCCGAAAACATAAGAACGCTTGCGGTAAAAGAATTCGGGAGCGTTGCAGAATGGAAAAAGCATTATATGGAAGCGGTTTCCTCGGAGAAGATGCAGAAAAACTACGCAAAGGTCGTTGAGTGGTACGGCGGGAAAGAAAACTTCCTGTCTGCCGCCAACCATCCTGTCAGCACAGAAGTTGCAGAAAGCTATAATAAACGGATGGAAGCGGTTTTGCAAAAACTGGCCGCCAAGAGGGGATGCGATGTAGACAGCTTTGAAGTGAAAGAAGTGGTCGGAGAATTTGGCTTTGTCATGAAGCAGTTTACACAGGTAAAGAATGAAGAAGGGATGATGCTGGCACATGCGCAATACTACCGCGATGAAAAAGTAAAGACGATGATGGATGAACGATATGGCAAGGGCGCTTCCGAATTTTTCGCCCAGGCAATAGAAGCATTCTATCGTCACAAGGATTTTGAGGGCTGATGAAATATCCGCCGCCTGCACCGGCGGCAGGGCAGGAGACCGCTTGCGGTCTCCTGCTTTTTCTTTGCCCGGAAACCGCCCGGCGGGCACAAAAACAGGGCGGCAGCCAGATGGCTGCCGCCCCGGGGCGACGGATCGTTTAGAGATAGCTGAGTTCTTCTTTGCGGCGGCCCGCCAGGTCGGGGTTATCCAGCACGGCGCCCGCGCCCAGCACCACGCAGTCCAGCGGGCTTTCGGCCACATGGACGGTGATGCCGGTCTCGTTCTGGATCAGGGTGTCCAGCCCGCGCAGCAGCGCGCCGCCGCCCGAAAGCATGATGCCCCGGTCGATGATGTCGCTGGAAAGTTCCGGCGGCGTGCATTCCAGGGTGTCCTTGATGGCGTCCACGATGCGCAGCAGGCTTTCGTTCATGGCCTCCCGCACTTCCTCCGAGCGGATCAGGATGTCCTTGGGCAGGCCGTCCACCAGGTTGCGGCCCTTGATCTCCATGCTGGTCTCCGGGTCCTGGGGGCAGGCGGAACCGATCTCGATCTTGATCTGTTCGGCGGTGCGCTCGCCCACCAGCAGGTTGTATTTGCGTTTGATATAGGCGATGATGCTCTGGTCCAGCGTATCCCCGGCGCAGCGCACGCTGCGGCTGGTCACGATGCCCGAAAGGCTGATGACCGCCACCTCTGCCGTGCCGCCGCCGATGTCCACGATCATGCTGCCCAGCGCCTCGGTGGTGGGCAGCCCCGCGCCGATGGCGGCGGCCATCGGTTCCTCGATCACCGTGACCTGCCGGGCGCCCGCCTTGGCGGCGGCCTGCCGCACGGCGCGGCGCTCCACCTCGGTCACGCCGGACGGCACGCAGATGACCACCCGGGGCCGGGCGAACAGGCTGCGGCCGCAGGCCTGGCGGATAAAGCTCTGCAGCATGGCGGCGGTGATGTCAAAATCAGCGATGACGCCGTCCTTGAGCGGGCGCACCGCCACGATGGAACCCGGCGCGCGGCCGATCACGGCCTTGGCCTCATGCCCGACGCTGCGCACCCGCAGTTCGTCGCTGCGCGGGTCCACGGCCACCACGCTGGGTTCCCGCATGATGATGCCGCGGCCCTTCATGTACACCAGCGTGTTGGCGGTGCCCAGGTCGATGCCGATGTCTTTGGTAAACATAGCGCGAATTCTCCTGAAAATACGTTTGAAAAAGTCTTGTACGCGGTTCATGCACAGCTCCCTCACTTGGGGGCTGCGCGCCGCAGATCAGCCGAAGCGGCGCAGCAACTGCGCCGTGCGGTGCACCGGCAGCCCCATGATGTTGTAATAGCACCCCGCAATGCCCGCGCACCACAGCGCCGCGTGGCCCTGGATCGCATACGCGCCCGCTTTGTCGTACGGTTCGGGCGTGCGGACATAGGCCAGCAGGTCCTCCTCCTCTATGGCGGAAAAATGCACCAGCGTCGTTTCCACCGTGGCGGCAGCCTGTGTGCCCTGGCAGATGCACACGCCGGTGTGGACTTTGTGCGCGCGGCCGGAAAGCGCGCGCAGCATCCGCAGCGCGTCCGCTTCGTCCCGCGGTTTGCCGAACACTTCGCCGCCGCAGTCCACCACGGTGTCAAAACCGCATACGGTGTCCTGCGGGTGCAGCGCGGCAACGGCGCGGGCCTTGGCGGTCGCCAGCGCCTGCGCCAGATGGGCAGGGGTGTCGGCCGCGATCTTGCTTTCGTCCACATCGCTGGTCACAACGGTGTAATCCGGGGTGATAAGCGTCATCAATTCCCGGCGGCGCGGGCTGCCGGAGGCGAGGATCAGAGCCATGGCGGGGTCCTTTCGTGCTTTATTATAGTGAGGCGTGCCGGTCGAAATCTGCCGCAGCGGCACGAGACTGGAAAATTTTGGAAAAGGCTTGTCCTTATACGGTGCCGGTGGAACCAAAGCCCCCGGCGCCGCGGTCGGTATCGCTCAGCGTTTCGGCGGGAACAAAGGCCGCCTGCCATACGGGGGCGATGCAGAGCTGCGCCACCCGTTCGCCGGGCTGCACCGTGTAGGGCGCGTCCGAAAGGTTGACCATCGGCGCGCGCAGTTCGCCGCGGTAGTCGCTGTCGATAACGCCCACGCCGTTCGCCATGCACAGCCCGTGCTTGATGGAAAGGCCGCTGCGGGCGTAGACCAGCGCCACGCAGTCGGGGCCGGGCAGTTCAATGGCAAGGCCCGTGGGCACCAGCACCCGCTGCATGGGGGCGATGGTCAGGGGTTCGTCCAGCAGGGCGCACAGGTCGGCGGCCGCCGCGCCGGGGGTGGCGTACACCGGCATTTTGGCGCGGGGGTCCAGCCGCTTGCAGCGGACGGTTTTGATTTTGACTTCCATATGCTCCTCTTAAATTAAGTTGGAATTTTATTTAGCTTGGTATGGTGTGTGCGGTGCAACAGTATGATTGGCATAAGTGTTCCATGTGGGTTCATATTCTTCGGTTGCTTGATTTCCCCACATATCCCAATTGTGTCTGTCACCTCGAGCGAAAAGCTCTAGATACGGACCGGGTGAGCAGTGTTCAATCAAAGAAACAAACTCATCAGGTTTTCGGGAATGTTCCCTTTTGATTGCCCGTATAAGGTTTACTTGAGAACGACCGGGGTCAAGGGTGCGATTTTTGTCACCTTTTATTCCAAAAAGTAAAATTTCAGTAACATTTCTAAAATAAAAACCGACGCCACGTCCGTCAGGCATACCATCTTTTCTGACTTTTTCCCAAATTATATTGGTTTTATATTCAAATCCCCAACTTTTCATGACTTCTAACCCTTCAGGAAGGAGCGCGTTAGGAACCCAGAGATATAGATGACACTTTTCCGCTGTTAATTCACTGATAGGCAGTTGCTTGATTTCAGATAACTTCATCGTGTTGTAACGTGATAAGCGTCGATGTTCCGGGGCTACTTTCCCGGTTCTGTTTTGGAACTGCCACGGGGGGTCTGCATATATCGTTTTGTATTTTTTCCCTTTTGTGAATAGCCGTAAATTTTCGATAGTCTGATAAAGGCAACTAGTTTCAGTATGATCTGTCATAATTCATATCCCTCTACACAAGGCTTTTTAATACCTATTGCCAAAATTGGGCAGCCACCGTTCCGACGAGACTTTAAACGGTATTCTAGTTTTCCCATCCAAGTCGTGCTGGCGCCGTATTTGGAAATGAGAGAATGACCATTTTTATCTGTAAGATTTTTAAAGATGTCATTAAGTTCACGTGAACGTGTTACAATAACGCCAACTTCAATTAAACCACAATCGAAGTAAGTACGCATGGCGAGTAAATCGCGGTCGAATGTTTGGTCTTTGCTGTTCCATTCCAAGTCAAAGGCAACCTTCCCTTTTACAAAATCAATATTATGCCCATCAATATATCCTTCAATTACTTTCTCATCAAAAGGTTCACTAGAAAAACGTCCGCGCTGGTTTGCCCTGCGTGGGTATAGCTTTACCAAAAGATCGCCGGTAATACGAATTTCTCGCCAACCTAAAGGATAAAGAATGTCGTCAAATTTTTTGGGGATGGCAGTTTCATTTCCTCCGGCAGCTTGGAGTTCATCGGCTGATATTGAAAGATGGGATAGACATTTTTGGAGATCTTCCCATTCATTTGGAAATGCTTCACTTAGGATTTCCAGTGCGTGTCCGTAGTTTTGAAATTCAAAACGCTTCAATAAGGACTCGGGGATATACTGCCTTAATTTATCCATTGCTGACTCCTGCTAATTAATATGTTTGACGATAGGTTTACTCGTTGGTTTCAACGTGGCAATCGTCGTACTCGATGGTATAGTCCGGTTCGGCCGCCGCGCGGGCAGGGGCTTTCTCCAGCAGGGTGGCGATGCCGGCAACGGCCAGCAACACGCCCAGCAGCACGGCTACCACCTGCTCAAAAGCCAGGTAAAGGCGCACCAGCAGTTTGGGCGGGCGGATGGCCACGACGGCCAGCGCCACGCCGATAAGGCCCAGGATCAGGCCGGATTTTTGTTTTTCGTTCATGGGTCCTCCTTATGCGGCGCAGGGCCGCAATGTGGGAAAAATAGATGGATCACCGTTTCGACGGGTCATTATAGTATAACCCGCGGGTGAATTCGCTGTCAAACGCGCGGCCCGCCAAAATCCCTTCCAAGATCTGGGCGGTGCGGGCGGGGGATTCGGTGGTAAAGGCGGCCACCGCTATGTCCACGGGCAGTTCCCGCAGGCGGTCGCCCATGTACAGCGGCACCGGGTTGTAGACCGTGCGCACGCCTGCGCCGCCGGGGGCCGAGCAGGTCACGGTGAAATCCCGGCCCTTGCGGTCCCGCAGGGCGCCGCCGCCCGGGCACTGGGCGCAGTTACGCACGTTGCGCAGGGGGCAGGCGCGGGTCAGCATCAGCGGGATATGGCCGTAACACAGCGCCGCCGTGGGCACGCCGGGGGCGACTTCCCGCATGGCGGGCAGGGAAGTTTCGGGGTGCAGCAGCAGGCCGCGCAGGCCCAGTTCGGTATAGCGGGCGGCGGCCAGGGGGTTGGTGATGTTCAGGCCCAGCCCGCCATACAGGGGCCAGCCTTCGGCCAGTTTCAGGTGGGCGATGTTGTTGGCCACGGCCCCCGCAAACCCGGCGTCCCGCAGGGCGTCCAGGCGGCGGGCGGTGTCGGCTTCTTTGCGGCCGAACATCACCCGCGGCAGTTCCAGCAGCGTGCGTTCGCGCCAGGCGGCGGGGATCTTCTCGGCTTCCTCGATGGGGAAGATCAGCCAGCGCAGGCGCTCCGCGGCTTCCGGCGGGCACTGGGCCACCGTCCCGAAGCGGGCCGCCAGCGCGGGAACGTCCCCGGCGGTATGGACGGGGAAGGACGGCGCGGCATAGGGCTGCACCGCGTGGGGCGCGGCCTCCATGCGCTTGGCGAGCAGCTTGTCCAGCGCCTCCCGGCGCAGGTCGTTCCAGACGCTGCCGGGCAGGAAGCCCGGTTCGCCGGCGACGGATACACGGTTGCAGAAAAACGGCGTGCCGCCGGTCTTGCCCAGCGCCCGTTCAATGGCGGGGACCTGGTCCTTCTGGGCGGGCTGCGGCTGCTGCTGGCTGTAGACGATCGCCTTGCGGCCGTCCGCGTCCGCCGCGGCCAGCTTGACGCCTTCCTCTTCAAAGGCCACGGTAAAATCCACGGGCACGCGCGGCAGTTCCCGGCGGAAAAGCTCGCGGGCTTTGGGCGTGGCGGCGCGGGTGGCGGCGGCGTCGGCTTCGGTGCGCACGCCGAACATGGCCCCGTCGTTTTTGCCGGTCAGGTAGCCGTCGGTGAAGCCGGAACGGGAGAAGATGTCCCGCACCAGCCCCTCGTCATAGGGCTGCCCGCTGCGCGCGGCGCGGCAGGCGGTCACAACGGCGGCGGCATACTCCGGCGTGCGCAGCCGTCCTTCGATCTTGACGCTGGCCACCCCCGCGTCCATCAGCTGGCGCAGATAGGGGATGTGGTCCATGTCTTTCAGGCTCAAATGGCAGGCGCGGCCGGGCTTTCCCGGCGCCTGCCCCGGCGTGGCGTCAAAGGGCAGGCGGCAGGGGCCTGCACAGGAGCCCCGGTTGCCGCTGCGCCCGCCCAAAAAGGCGCTCATCATGCACTGGCCGCTGACGCTCATGCACAGCGCCCCGTGGATGAACACTTCACATTCGATGGGGCTGGCGGCGCAGACCGCCCGGATCTCGTCCAGCGAGAGTTCCCGCGCCAGGATTACCCGGTCATAGCCCAGCGCGGCCAATTCCTGCGCCCCGGCGGGGGTGTGCACGCTCATCTGTGTGGAACCGTGCAGGTGCAGGGTAGGGGCGATGGCCTTGACAAGCCGGGCCGTGGCCAGATCGTCCGCGATGACGGCATCCGCCCCGGCTTCGGCCACGGCGCGCACCGCGGCGGCCAGGCCGTCCAGTTCCTGGGCGTAAACCAGCGTATTCAGCGTCACATGCACGCGCACGCCGCGCCCATGGCAGAAGGCCACGGCCTCCCGCAGTTCTTCGGGGGTAAAGTTGCCGGCAGTGCGGCGGGCGTTGAATCCTGTAAGGCCCAGATAAACAGCATCAGCGCCGCTGAAAACAGCGGCGCCGAGCATTTCACGGTTGCCGGCCGGGGCCAGGATCTCCAGCGGGCGGCTCACGGCATCTCCTTGCTGTTCTCTGCGCGGCGCAGGCGGCGCTCCAGATCGTCGATGCGGCGCTTGAGGGCGGCGTTTTCGCGGCGCACTTCCTCGGCGGCCATCTTGGCGCTGGCGGCGTCCTCCAGGTAATCCTTGATCTGGCGGCGCATATTGTCGGCGCTGCCGCTGGCCTTTTCCAGCTCGTCGCGGTAGTTCAGCGCCGTCATCACGGCCGCGGTGGTGATGGACACCGAGTTGGAGGACGCCATCATCTCGTTCATATCCAGATTCAGCCGGTCGGCCAGATTCTGCATGTAGTCCTCGCTCTCACTGGTGTTGACGACATAGCTGGACCCGCAGATGTTCAACCGCACCTTAGAGGTAGCCATTCCCATAAAAATGTTCTCCTTCTTATCTGCTTATTTTCCGCCCGGGGCAGGGCCGGGGGTGTTTTTTACCTATATTATAATACAAAAAAGCCGCCGGAAAAAGCCCTTTTTGTGGAAAAGTAGAAAAAGACCGGGGGAATCAGTAAAAATCCCTTGCGAACACGTTCAATTTTGGCTATAATCAAGTACGGCAAGACTGACAGCCATTTGATCGGTTAAACCAGTACAACGAAATCAGTGATCCCATAAAATAAAAAGCAAGGAGAGAACGGTTTTGAAATATACGAAGCACGAATTTGAAAAGCTGCTGAAGGACACCCTGATGAGCGAGTGCAATGTCACGCTGGACATGGCCTCTGCCGACCAGATCTACCGCTGCCTGGCGGCCATCACCCGCCAGATCATGTCCGACCGGCAGAAGAAGTTCCAGGCCAAGGTCCTGGGCGAGGGCAAAAAGCAGGTCTACTACCTGTGCATGGAGTTCCTGATGGGCCGCAGCCTGCGCACCAGCCTGTTCAACCTGGGGCTGAACGAAGTGGCCGAGAGCGTGCTGGCTGACGCCGACATCAAGATCGACACCATCTACGACCGCGAACCCGACGCGGGCCTGGGCAACGGCGGCCTGGGCCGTCTGGCGGCCTGCTACCTGGACGGCATGGCCACCGACTGCATCCCCGGCACCGGCTACTCCATCCTGTACGAGTACGGCATCTTCAAGCAGAAGATCGTGGACGGCTGGCAGCAGGAAACGGCCGATAACTGGCTGCCCGGCGGCCAGGTGTGGATCAAGTCCCACCCCGACCAGGCGCAGGAGATCCGCTTTGACGGCCAGGCCATCGAGACCTGGGAGGGCGGCTTCCACCATGTGAAGTACGAGAACTACAATTCGGTCATTGCCGTGCCCAACGATATGTATGTGGCCGGTTACGGCAGCCAGGGCGTTTCCAAGCTGCGCCTGTGGCAGGCCAAGGCGCCCAGCTTCGATATGAGCAGCTTCAACGCCGGCAACTACAACACGGCCATCAGCCAGTCGGCTTCGGCGGAACTGATCTCCAAGATCCTGTACCCCAACGACAACCATACCGAGGGCAAGATCCTGCGCCTGCGCCAGCAGTATTTCTTCTCGGCCGCTTCCATCGCGGATATCCTGCAGAACCACCTGAACCAGTACGGCACCCTCGACAACCTGCCCGAAAAGGTCGCCATCCAGCTCAACGACACCCATCCCACCGTCGCCATCCCCGAAATGATGCGCATTTTGCTGGATGAGTGCAGCTATGACTGGGATACCGCTTTCGACATCTGCCGCAAGGTCTTTGCCTACACCAACCACACGGTCATGAGCGAGGCGCTGGAAAAGTGGAACGCCGATATCTTCCGCAGCACCCTGCCGCGCATCTGGCAGATCGTCTGCGAGCTGGACCGCCGCTGCCGCATGGAACTGGAGAAGGCTTTCCCCGGCGACTACGGCAAGATCAACTATATGGCGATCCTGGGCGACAACCAGGTGCGCACCGCCAACATCTGCGCCTATGTCTGCCACGCCATCAACGGCGTTTCCAAGCTGCACAGCGAGATCATCAAGGACAGCGTGTTCCACGACTACTACCTGTTCAAGCCCAAGGCGTTCAAGAACGTCACCAACGGCATCGCCTACCGCCGCTGGCTGCTGGCTTCCAACCCCGGCCTGACCGGCCTGCTGGAAGAGGCCATCGGCGACGGCTTCAAGCAGAACGCCGCCGAGCTGAAGAAGTTTGAAAAGTACGCCGACGACAGCGCCATGCTCGAAAAGCTGGGCAAGGTCAAGTACGAGAACAAGGTGGCGTTCGCCAATTATCTGGAAAAGGCTACCGGCCAGGTCATCGACCCCAACTCCATCTTTGACTGCCAGGTCAAGCGCATGCACGAGTACAAGCGCCAGCACCTGAACGCGCTGAACATCGCGGCGGAGTACCTCTACCTCAAGAACAACCCCAACGCCGAGTTCACGCCCAAGACCTATATCTTTGGCGCCAAGGCGGCCCCCGGCTACTATATGGCCAAGCAGATGATCCGCATGATCTGCAAGCTGGGCAAGATGATCGACGAAGATCCCGCCGTGCGTGAAAAACTGCGCATCGTCTACCTGGAGGACTACTGCGTCACCCTGTCCGAGCGGCTGATGCCCGCTTCCGAAGTGTCGGAGCAGATCTCCCTGGCGGGCACTGAGGCTTCCGGCACCGGCAACATGAAGTTCATGCTCAACGGCGCCATCACGCTGGGCACCCTGGACGGCGCCAACGTCGAGATCGCTGACGCCGCCGGCCATGAGAACGAGATCATCTTCGGTATGCTGACGCCCGAAGTGAACGCCCTCAAGGGCATGGGCTACCATCCGTCGGCCTTCATCTCCGGCGACAATACCGCCATGGCGGTGCTGGACCTGCTGGAACGCGGCTGGAACGGCGAAAACTTCAGCGAGATCACCAGCAACCTGCGCAACTCTGACCCCTATATGGTCATGGCGGACTTCAAGGATTACCGCCGCGCCCAGAAGACGGTCCAGGAGCTGTACAGCGATAAGCGGAAATGGAACCGCATGAGCCTGATGAACATTGCCAATTCCGGCATCTTCAGCGCGGACCGTTCCATCATGGATTACGCGCGCGATATTTGGGGCGCTACGCCGGTCAAATAATTTTCCTGTGTGGATCTGCTGCCGCGGCCGCCCGACCGCGGCAGCTTTTATTATTACAGCGGGAGGCTTTGCATGCCGCATACCTATTTCAACAGCCTGGACCCCGCCTGCAAGACGCCCTTCGGCGCCGTGCCGGCCGGGCAGGCGGTGACCTTCCACCTGACCGTCCCGGAAGAACTGGGCTATGTGGACCCCCACCTGGTACTGACCAAAGACCGGGAGGACCCCGTCCACTACCGCATGACGTTCGACGGCCAGACGCCCCAGGTCAACCATTTCACCTTTACCATCGCGCCCACTACATCGGGGCTGTACTTCTATTATTTTGATTTATATACCGACTTCCGCAAGATCTACCGCGGTCCCGGCGGCGAAGGGACCCTGAGCTGGACCGGCGGGGACTGCTGGCAGCTCACGGTCTATGAGCCGGAGTTCACCACGCCGGACTGGTTCCGCAACGGCACCATGTACCAGATCTTCCCCGACCGCTTCTGTGAGGGCGTGCCCAACAAACCCATGCCCTTTGCCGACCGGATCTACCGGGCCGACAAGACAGGGGAACCCTACTTCTGGCCCACGGAACAGGACGACGGCTACCTGAACATGGACTACTACGGCGGGGACTTCGCGGGCATCCAGCAAAAACTGCCCTACCTGCGGGACCTGGGCGTGACCTGCATCTATCTGAACCCCATCTTTGAAGCCCACGCCAACCACCGTTACAATACGGCGGATTACCTCAAGGCGGACCCGCTGCTGGGCACCAACGAGGACTTCGCCGCCCTGTGCGCCGCCGCGGCGAAA
Organism: Subdoligranulum variabile; assembly: GCA_003343905.1. GTDB lineage: Bacteria > Bacillota > Clostridia > Oscillospirales > Ruminococcaceae > Gemmiger > Gemmiger variabilis_C. The sequence goes on along the minus strand of QAKI01000066.1, from coordinate 66,323 downwards.
GAGGGCATCCGCATCATTCTGGACGGTGTGTTCAGCCATACGGGGTCCGATTCCCGCTACTTCAACCGGGAAGGCCGGTATGGTCCGGGCGGCGCGTACCGCGACCGCCATTCGCCGTACCGCAGTTGGTATGACTTCGATTCCGGCTATCCCAGCGGCTACCGCTGCTGGTGGGGCTTTGAAACGCTGCCCGAAGTGCAGGAGGATTCGCCTTCCTACGAGGAATTCGTCTGCGGCCCCGGCGGCGTGATCGACACCTGGCTGAACCTGGGGGCGTCGGGCTTCCGGCTGGACGTGGCCGACGAACTGCCGGATTCCTTTATTGAAAAGATCCGCCAGGCCGTCAAGGCCCACGGCGAGGACAAGCTGCTCATCGGGGAAGTGTGGGAGGACGCCACGACCAAGGAAGCGTTCGGCGTGCGCCGCACCTACCTGCGGGGCAGGGGACTGGACGCTGTGATGAACTACCCCTTCCGCAACGCGGTGCTGGCCTACCTGGGCGGCGAGAGCGCGGCGTCCGTCAGCGAGCAGATCATGACCATCTGCGAGCATTACCCGCCCCCGGCGCTGCACTGTTTGATGAATTTCCTCTCCACCCATGACACCGAGCGCGCGCTGACGGCCATCGCGGGCGAGCCCGCCAACGGCCGGGACCGCTACTGGCAGAGCGGCCGCCGCGTGGCCCCCTGGAAGGTGGATGACGGGCTGCGCAAAATGCTGCTGGGCTACGCGATGATCTTCACGCTGCCGGGCGTTCCCAGTGTGTATTACGGGGACGAGATCGGTATGCAGGGCTACCGCGACCCCTTCAACCGCGCCTACTTCGACTGGAATTCCACCGAGGAACGGCTGCGCGGCCCGCTGCGCAACCTGGCCCGGCTGCGCAGGACCTGCGACGCTTTCGACGGCGGCCGCATGGAGATCGTGCGCGCCGAGGGGGACGTGCTGCACTACCGCCGCGTCGGCAGGACCCAGACGGCTGAGATCATTCTCAACCGCGGCCCGCACCTGCTGGCGGAGACTGCCTTCGGCAAATCGGCCGAGGTCAACCCCGGCGGCTTCACCGTACTGGTGGAGGACAACGCCCCCGAACATGTGGGTTATTTTTCGATCTACTGATAATTTGCGCTTTCCCAATGCCCCGCCGCAGGCGGGGTATCATACTGTCGAAAAAGATTCAAAATTTGTTGCCAGCGGCGGACCTGCGCCGACGCTGGCAACACATACAGGGAAATTTTGCGGCAAATTGTGTATGAGGCCACAGGCCGATTGCGCGATTTGCCGCAAAATTTTGTCGAAGGGGAATCCAAAGGGGGAAGCAGGAGCGTCAGGCATCGCCGTGCGCGACTGTTGCCCCTTTTGGAGCTTGTCGAGTTTCACGACAAGCTCTGTCCCGCCGCAGGAGGGGCATTTTTTGCTGCGGGCGCGCATCTTCTGGATCGTAAGCGCGCGGCCTTGCCAAGTGGCGGATTTTGGCAAAATGTACAGAAATGGAAGAAAAGACGCCGAAATTTTACATGAAAAAACTTGACAGCCGCGCTTTGACGTGTTAAAGTGTTTCCAAACAGGAACCCTGTGAAAGGAGGTATTCTGTTATGACTGCCGCAACTGTATTTTGGCTGATCGCAGCCGCCGCATTCGTGGTGCTGGAAGCCTGCACCACGGCGCTGGTGTCCATCTGGTTCGCCGCTGGCGCGGTGGCCGCGCTGGTCGCCAGCTTCCTGACCGATTCCCTGACGGTACAGGCGCTGGTGTTTGCCGTGGTCTCTGCCATTGCGCTGTGCATCATGGTGCCCACGCTGGCTAAGCGCCGCCGGCAGAACAAGCCGCCGGTGACCAACGGTTCGCCGCTGACCATCGGCAAACAGGGCTATGTGCTGGCGGATATCCAGCCCGGTTACCTGGGCCGCGTCCATGTGGACGGCCTGGACTGGCAGGCGCGCGCCGAGATCCCCATGCCCAAGGGCACGCCCTGCAAAGTGACCGATGTGGATGGCGCGGTTCTGATCGTGTGCCCGGTGACTGCCGACACAGCCACCGTTTGATTCCCCGGTGAAAAAAGGAGGTCCCTATTATGATCCTGGCATTTGTAATCATCCTGATCCTGATTCTGATCGTGCTGGTGCGGTGCATCGTCATCGTGCCCCAGTCCAACGCCTACGTCGTGGAATGGTTGGGCGTCTATAAGGATACCTGGGGTGCGGGCCTGCATCTGCGCGTGCCGTTTGTGGAACGGGTCGCCCGCCGCGTTTCCCTCAAGGAAGAAGCCGCAGATTTCCAGCCCCAGCCCGTCATCACCCGCGACAACGTCACCATGATGATCGACACCGTGGTGTTCTTCCAGGTGTTTGATGCGAAGCTGTATACCTACGGCGTAAACCGCCCGATCCAGGCGATCGAGAACCTGTCTGCCACGACCCTGCGTGACATCATCGGTTCCATGACGCTGGACGAAACGCTGACCAGCCGCGATACCATCAACGGCCGCATCACGGCCAGCCTGGATGAGTCCACCGACCGCTGGGGCATCAAGGTCAACCGCGTGGAGCTGAAAAACATCGAGCCGCCGCTGGAGATCCGGCAGGCGATGGAAAAGCAGATGAAGGCGGACCGCGAGAAGCGCGCCTCCATCCTGCTGGCCGAAGGCGAAAAGCAGGCGGCCATCACCCGTGCCGAAGGCGAAAAGGAATCGGCCATCCTGCGCGCCGAGGCTGTCAAGCAGCAGCGCATCCGGGAGGCGGAAGGCGAGGCCCAGGCCCTGCTGACCGTGCAGAAGGCCCAGGCGGACGCCATCCGCATGATCAACGAAGCACACCCCACCCAGAGCATGCTGGCCCTGCGCAGCATGGAAGCCATGGAGAAGGTGGCGGACGGCAAGGCCACCAAGCTCATCGTGCCCAGCGATATGCAGAATCTGGCGGCCACTGTGGCGGCCATTCAGGAAATTTCCGGCGGCGCGGCCAAGTAAAACAAAAGATACAGCAAACAGACCGGGACGGCGTTGGCCGTCCCGGTCTTTGTTATTTCTGGCAGGGGCCCCAGGCGCGGGCCAGCGCCGCCGCCACGGCGGGAATGTCGTCCTCTTTTAAGGCGGAGTAGCCCGCCACGACGGTGTCGGGCGGGCAGTTTTCCGGCCGGGCCAGATAGTATTCACTCAAGCCCCGCAGGCGCACCCCCTCGCGGGCGGCGGCCGCCACCATGGCGCGTTCGCCGCCCGCCCCCGGCAGCGTCAGCAGAAAGTGCAGCCCACTGTGTACGCTGCCCAGCGTCACGCCCGGCAGCGCCTGCCGCAAGGCGGCGGCAAAGGCTTCCATGCGGCGCTTGTAGCGCAGGCGCATCCGGGCCAGATGGCGGGTGAAGTAGCCGCCCGCCATAAAGTTGCACAGCGTTTGCTGTTCGAACCGGCTCACGGTGTTGGCATACAGGGCAAAATCCCGCCGGTAACGTTCCAGCAGGCCGTGGGGCAGCACCATGCAGGCGATGCGGATGCCGGGCGCCAGACTCTTGGAGAAGGTGGTCAGGTAGACCACCGGGCCGTCCCGCCCCGCCATGCCCTGCAGGCTGGGCAGCGGCCGGATATCGAAGCGGAACTCGGAATCGTAGTCGTCCTCCAAAATATAGCGTCCCGGCCGGGCGCAGGCCCAGGCCAGCAGTTCGGCGCGGCGGGGGGCGGGCATCGTGATGCCGGTGGGAAAGTGGTGGCTGGGCGTCAGGTAGCACAGGTTGGCCCCGCTGCGTTCCAGCGCCGGGGCGGGCAGGCCGCTGGCGTCGATGTCCACCAGCGTGCAGGGGATGCCGTTGTTCTGCAAAACGGCCAGGGTGCGGGTGTAGCCGGGGTTTTCCACGGCTGCGGTCCCGCCGCCAAACAGGTGCGCCAGGCAGCCCAGCAGATACTCGATCCCGGCGCCCACCACGATCTGTTCCGGCGTGCAGTCCACCCCGCGGTAGGCCGAAAGATACCGGGCAATCTGTACGCGCAGCGGTTCGTCGCCCTGCATCTCGCCCCGCTGCAGCAGGCCGGGGCTTTGGTACAGCAGTTCCCGTTGGATGCGCCCCCAACTGCGGGCGGGGAACAGGTCGGTGTCCACGCTGCCGGTGGAAAGGTCGAACCGCACTTCCTGCCCTTGCGCGGAGGCCGCGCGGGGGGCGTCGGCCTGCCGGGCGGGCGTGCGGCTGTGCAGCATGCCGTAGGTTTTCTGCACATAGAAGCCGCTGCGGGGCCGCGCTTCGGCCAAACCCTCGGCGGCCAGCATCTGGTAGGCCGTGTCCACCGTATTGACGCTGACGCCCTGCCGGGCGGCCATCGTGCGGCGGCCCGGCAGCGCGGTGCCGGGGGCGCGGCGGCCGCTGCGGATCTCGTCCGCCAGGGCGGCATACAGTTGTTCATACAGTGGGGTCCGGCTTTCCGGGTTCAGAGCGATCATAGAACGCACCTCCAACTGGCCCTATAAAAAAATCAAAAACTGAACATTTATTTAGAGCCAGAAAACGCTATAATAGGAGCATACCCCGCGGGAAACGATTTGTCAACCGGTTTACGGCCGGGGATAAGGGAGTGGATACCAATGGATACAGCCATGATGTGGCTTTTGCTGTTTGGGGTCGTGGCACTGGCGCTGCTGGTGGCGGCGCTGACCCATACGCGCTTCACGGTGCAGAAGATCAGTATGATCGGCCTGATGGCGGCGCTCAGTTTTGTGGCCTACGCGTTTTTCAGGATCCCCTTTGCGGGCGGCTCGTCCTTCCACCTGGGCAACACCTTCACGGCGCTGACCGCCATGCTGCTGGATGGCGTGTCCGGCGGTCTGGCCGGGGCTGTGGGGCTGGCGCTGGCCGATGTGCTGGCCGGGGACCCAGGATATGCGTGTACGACCTTCCTTCTCAAATTCATCATCGGTCTGGTGTGCGGCGCAGCGGCCCACCGGCTGCTGCACCGGGGCCATGGCCGGACGGCGGGCGCCGGGTATGTGGCCCGGGTGACGGCGGCGGCGTTCAGCGGCCTGTTCGTAAACGTTTTTACCGACCCGCTGGTGGGGTATTTCCGGGACCGCTTCATCTTCGGCCAGACGGTGGAAGTGGCTTCCGTTCTGGTCAAGGTGACGGGCGGCGTGACGCTGGTGAACTCGCTGCTGTCCACCGCCTGTGCGGTGCTGCTGTATCTGGCGCTGGAACCGGCGCTGCGGCGCGCCCATCTGCTGCCGAAGGAATCGTAAGGCCCGGCACGGCAAAAAGAATAGGACCCCGCTTTCGCGGCCCGCATACGGCGGCGAAGGCGGGGCCTTTTTGTGCGGTACGCAGGAAAGGCGCCGAAATTTTTGTCTGCTAAAAAATGTAAAAATTAAAAAAATACTGGCGTTCTTATTAAAAATGGTGTAAAATAGGGGCTGTATGTATCAAACGACCGGAACGGTTTTGCGTGAAAGGAACTGCAATGGGCAGATCAAAAGATAAAGCGGGCGGGAAACCTTTGGACCTGCGCAGCAAGATGTATTTGGTGATGGGCTTGTGCAGCCTGATGCTGCTGGTGAGCGTGGCGATCTCGTTCGTGCTCGTGGGCGGGCTGGGCGCTTCGGACAGCGAGGAGCCGGCGTCCGAAAGTGAGTCCATGGTGACGGAAAGCGGCTACGACAAGGACCAGAACACCATCGACGAGAAGGAGTATTCCTCCACCATTCTGGAAAAGAGCGACGACGCGGGCGAGGAATACGTGGAGGAGACCCTTTTCCTGGGGGACAGCAACACGGCCCGTATGTACCGTATGTTCGACTACTGTACCTATGACAACGCCATCGGTTCGGTGGGCATGAGCGCGCGTTCGCTCGCTACCTATGCCTGCGTCAAGCTGGAAGGGTATTCCAGCTATGTGACGATGGCAAAGGCGGTGGCGCTGATGCAGCCCCGGCGGGTGATCCTGACCTTCGGTACCAACGACCTGAGCCCCAACTATTCGGCCGAGAGCTTTGTGGAGAATTATCAGGAAGGCATCGAGAGCATCGTCGAAGCCTACCCCAGCGTGGATATCATCGTCAATTCCATCCCGCCCCTGGGGCAGAAGCACAGCAACCAGAACCTGACCCAGAGCCAGGTGGACGAATACAACAAGGCGCTGGTGCAGATGTGCCAGGAAAAAGGCTGGAAGTTCCTGAACAGCGCCGAGGTGCTCAAGGATTCCGCCACCGGCTACGCCAAGAGCGGCTATGTGGAGAGCAGCGACGGCATCCACCTGACCAGGGCGGCCATGGAAGAACTGTTCGACTATGTGCGCACCCACAGCTATATCACGGAGGACGACCGTCCCACCGTCAAGAATGTGGCCAAGCATGTGGGGGATAAGGATGTTTCGACCACGACGGCGGCCAGTGTGACCAACACCGCGCCGTCCAGCAGCACAGTCACCAGCGAGAGCGAACCGGCTTCTTCTTCGGAGGAAGTGGTGGTGACGCCTACGCCCACACCGGACCCCACACCCACACCGCCCCCGGCGGCGACCCCGGAACCGACGCCTACGCCACCTCCTGCAGCGACGCCGGACCCCGCGCCCACACCGCCCCCGGAGGCAACGCCGGAACCCACGCCTACACCCACACAGGAGCCGACGCCCACGCCTACGCAGGAGCCGGTATCTACGCCTGATCCTACGGAGGAGCCGACGTCTACACCAGACTCCACCCCGGCACAAGAACCTACACCGCCAGTGAATCCTCCAATACAGACAGAGCCTACGCCACCCGCAACGCAGGAAAATGAAGAGTGATGCACGGCGTTATCACCCATACATAGGTGCCAATAACGGCAAAAACAAAACAGGCCCGCTTCCCTATTGGGAAGCGGGCCTGCTTGTTAGTTTCTTTAATCTTTTGTGGCCGGGTCTTTAACCGGGCGCAGTTGGGCCAACGTCACATGATCCACGTACTGATTGATCCTGTCGTTAAGCCCACACCAGAACTCCAGCGTCAGGCATTGATCCCGGCGGGGGCAGTCTGCCTGGGCGGCCAGGCAGGGGATCGCGGTCAGTTCCCCCTCCACGGCGCGCAGCACGTCCCCGGCGGTGATCTCGTCCGCAGGGCGGGCCAGACGATAGCCGCCCTGGGCGCCGCGCACGCTCACGACCAGCCCCGCGCGGGCCAGCGGGGTGATGATCTGTTCCAAATATTTCAAGCTGATCTGTTGGGCGCTGCTGATGTCTTTTAAGGGCACCAGCGCGTCGCCGCGGCTGGCAAGCTCCGCCATCAGGCGCATCGCGTAGCGGTCACGGGTCGAAAACTTCATCGGCTTTCCTCTTTCTGTCAGTCAAACTGCCAGTATCATAGCATAGTTATAGGAAATTGGCAACCCCCTGAGGATTTTTCCGACAGATTGCATAAAATTCCAAAAAATCTGCTCTTTTCTGCAAAAAGTGTTGACAGCGCGGCCCAATCAGGCTATACTTTTACCCAGGAAAGCCATGACAGGCTTGCCCGATTCAGAAACGAAAGGAGCGCGGGGCCCATGACCTGCAACCGGCACTTTGGCATGATGATGTGCATGTGCAGTTTGCTTCGGCAGCCTGTGCTTGCTTTCACGTGCGTAAAATTGGGCGCATAACGAAGGAACACAGCGGGGTGCCGAAGCGATTCGGCACCCCGCTTTTGTTTTGGCTTTCAATCGGGAGAAGGAGGAAACCTGCAAATGGAACGAGGTTCTGTTTACAAACAGCCCGGTGTGCGAATGTGACGGCGGAAAACGCGCCTTCTCCCGCAGAACCGGAACAAAAATGAAAAACTGATAACAAAGGAGTTTACCCATCATGAAAAAGCTGATTTCTTCGATCCTGGCCGGCACGCTGGCCCTGAGCCTGGCAGCCTGCGGCGCCACTACCTCCGCTGCGCCCGCCGCCTCCTCCGGCGAAGCCGCCACGGCGGAATCCGGCGATCTGGCCGGGACCACCATCAAGGTGGCCGCCTCCCCGACGCCACATGCCGAGATCCTGAACGTGGCCAAGGACATTCTGGCCGAACAGGGCATCAAGCTGGAGATCGTCGAGTTCAGCGACTATGTGCAGCCCAACATGGTCACTGAAAACGACGAGGTGGACGCCAACTACTTCCAGCACCAGCAGTACCTGGATTCCTTCAATGAGGAGAACGGCACCCACCTTGTCAGCGTGGGCGCGATCCATTACGAACCCTTCGGCATCTACCCGGGCAAGAGCAGCAGCCTGGACGAGATCGCGGACGGCGCGGTGATCGCCGTTCCCAACGACACCAGCAACGAGGCCCGCGCGCTGCAGCTTTTGGCTGCCGAGGGCATCATCACCATCCGTGACGGCGCCGGGCTGACCGCCACCGTCAACGACATCACCGAGAACCCCCATAACGTCGAGATCGAAGAACTGGAAGCCGCCCAGCTTCCCCGCACGCTGGCCGATGTGGATTATGCGGTCATCAACGGCAACTATGCGCTGGAAGCCGGTTTCACCGCCGGGGAGGATGCCCTCGCCACCGAGGACTCCGCTTCGGAAGCGGCCCAGACCTACGCCAACGTCCTGGTCGTCAAGGATGGGCGCGAGAACGACCCCGCCATCCAGGCGCTGCTGAGCGCGCTGGAAAGCCAGGAAGTCAAGGACTTCATCAACAGCACGTATAACGGCGCCGTCGTGCCCCTCTTCTGATAAAAACGCATAAAGGCTTGCAAGGCTGCGGCTGGTACGGTACAATCAACAGGAAGGGAACACACGACCCGTTCCCGGTTGTAAAATGAGGGGGAAAACCCATGATCGAGATCAAACATCTGACAAAGCGGTTCGACACAAAGGGCGGCCCGGTGGTGGCGCTCAACGACATCAACCTGACGATCCGCGACGGCGACATCTACGGCATCATCGGCATGTCGGGCGCGGGCAAGTCCACGCTGGTGCGCTGCATCAATATGCTGGAACGCCCCGACGAGGGCAGCGTGGTGGTGGACGGCCGCCAGATGCAGCAGCTCAGTGCGGCGGAACTGCGCGCGGCGCGCCGCGATATCACGATGATCTTCCAGCAGTTCAACCTGCTGATGCAGCGCACCTGCCTGCGCAACATCATGTTCCCGATGGAACTGGCCAAAACGCCGAAGGATAAGGCGGAAGCCCGCGCCCGGGAACTGCTGGAACTGGTGGGCCTGCCGGACAAGGCGGATGCCTACCCGGCCCAGCTTTCGGGCGGGCAGAAACAGCGCATCGCCATCGCCCGCGCCCTGGCGACCGACCCCAAGGTGCTGCTGTGCGACGAAGCCACCAGCGCGCTGGACCCCAACACCACCCACGCCATCCTGCAGTTGATCCAGAAGATCAACCGCGAACTGGGCATCACGGTGGTGGTCATCACCCACCAGATGACCGTTGTTGAAGAGATCTGCAACCGCGTCGCCATTCTGGATGAAGGCACGGTAGCGGAGGAGGGCAGCGTGCAGGAGATCTTCAGCCATCCCACGTCCGACGCGGCGCGGCGGCTGGTCTACCCGGCGGGCGCGCCCAAGGCCGAAGCCATCCCCGGCCACCGCATGGTGCGCGTGGCCTTCAACGGCACCCAGACCACCGATAAACCGCTGGTCGCCAGCCTTGCCATCCAGTGCGGGGTCCCGGCCTCGATCCTGGCGGCCGATACCCGCGTGGTAAACGGCCAGACCCTGGGCAGTATGCTGCTGGCCCTGCCGGAAGGGGAAGGCGCGGAACGTGCCATCGACTACATTCGCAACTATCCCGGCATTACCTATGAGGAGGTGAACGGCTGATGGCGGAATTTCTGGCAAGCAAGGAATGGACGGACTTCCTGCAGGTCCTGCCCACGATCCCCTTTGAGACATGGGAAACCATTTGGTCCACCGCCGTGGCGACCCTTCTGGCCCTGGTCATCGGCCTGCCGCTGGGCGTCTGCCTGGTGACCGGCGAACAGGGCGGCGTGCGGCCGCTGCCCCGCTGGTTCATGCGGCTGCTCAATGTGTTCATCAACCTGCTGCGCAGCGTGCCGTTCCTGATTTTGATGATCATTGTGATCCCGCTGTCCCGCCTGTTGGTGGGCACTTCCATCGGTACGCCCGCTTCCATCGTGCCGCTGGTCATCGCGTCGTTCCCGTTCGTGTCCCGTCTGGTGGAGACCAGCATCCGGGAGGTGGACGCCGGTGTGATCGAAGCGGCCCAGAGCATGGGCGCGACCCCGCTGCAAACGATCGTCAAGGTCATGATCCCCGAAAGCCTGCCCAGCCTGGTGGCGAACGTCACCATCGCCACCACCACCATCATGAGTTACGGCGCGATGGCGGGCATCATCGGCGGCGGCGGTCTGGGCAAGATCGCCATCAACTACGGTTACTACCGCTTCAACGGCATCCTGGAGATTTTTGCCACGGCGCTGCTGGTGGTGCTGGTCCAGATCCTGCAAAGCGTGGGCACCCGGCTGGCGGTGCGCTGCGACAAGCGCCTGCGCCGCTGAGGCTGTAAATTCATAAAAGGTTCAAAATGACGTGACACCTCGTACACATTCATCCTGTATACTGTAGGGGAAGTCAAGGTAAATATACCAAAGACGTTCCTACTGCCGTCGGACCATGCGAGGGGAAAGTCCCCGGTCCGGCGCAGACAACCAATCAGGCTTCGCGCCATTTGAATAGATTTTCAGCCGCAGAATACTCCCGTATATTGCGATCCGAACAGAAAGCCCCGGATGGTCCTTCCATCCGGGGCTTTCTGCGTCTGCCGGGCCGTTCACCCGGTGTTTTTTATGGGCATGTCGGGGAATACGTCGCGGGCGCTGAACAGCACCTCGTTGTATGCCATCTCAAAGTGGCAGTGGTTGCCGGTAGAGTTGCCGGTGCTGCCTACATAGCCGATGACCTGGCCCTGGGTCACGGTGTCGCCCACGCTCACGATATAGCGGCTCATATGGGCGTACAGTGTTGTATAACCGTTGCCGTGGTCGATCTTCACATAGTTGCCCCAACTGGAGTGCATGGGTACGACCTCCACCACGGTGCCGGAGTCCGAAGCATAGATGGGCGTTCCGGCGGGGGCAGCAATATCCACGCCGCGGTGGTGGCCGGGAATGTTGGGGTTCGGGTCAGCCCAACGGCTGATGCTGCGGTAGTCCGGCACCGGCCAGATGAAGGTGCCGGTGCCCAGCTTGCCGATCATGCCGCTCTTGAGCCGGGTGCCGCGGCGGATGATCTCCGGCGTGGGGGCCTGCTGGACTTCCACCGAAACCACCTGATCGTCGATCAGCGCGTCGTTTTCATAGAGCAGTTGGTGGACCAGCATCTGGCTGCCGGGCACGCCCGCCTGGATCGTCTCCGACTTGCCGAAGTCCATGTTGGGGTCCTCCTGGATCTGGGTGTCGTAGGGGATCTCCTGGGTCTCGGTCGTGGTCCGGCTGACCTGTACGGTCTGCAGCGCGCCGCCGTCGGCCTGCAGGGCCGACAGAATATCGCCGTAAGGGGTGATGGAATCTGTCAGATAGACGCCGTCCACCAGCCGCAGCCCGTGGGCAAAGCTGACGCGGGTGGTCTGGCTGCTGGGGTCCTCCCAGGGGCGCTTGAGCTGGTTCAGGTAGCTGCGCAGGTGGTCGCCCTCGGTAGTCACATAGCGCAGCTCGTCGTCTATGTATACGGCCGTGCCCTCGGTGATCTCGTTGCCGCTGATGCGCAGGATGCCGTTGGCGATCTGGCTTTCGGTCATGGTGTCGCCGTGGATCGCCAGCGTATAGGTCGGCTCAATGTCCCAGTCCAACTGCTGGCTGTCGGCGGCCAGCAGCTTTTGGGCCGAGCGCACGCGGGCCAGCACGTCGGCGCGGGCGTTGTCAAAGACGGTCTCGCTGTCTACATACCCTACGATCTGGCCGTCGGCCTCCACCCGCAGCACATAGGGCAGCGTCAGCACCGTGTGGACCAGAAAGGCCACGCCTGCCGCCGCGGCCAACGGCAGCAGCAGCCCGGCCAGCCGCCGGGGGCTGCGCAGGGTGGCGCGTATCCCCGGCAGGGCCAGCACCACCGGGCGCAGGGCCAGCACCAGCAGGCCGCCCAGCGCGCGCAGCAGCCAGCGCCATACGCTTTTCAGGCGGCGGACCAGCCGCACAAGGGTGTACTCGACCCAGAAGCCTACATTATATAGAATATAGAAAGTCCCCCACGGAACTTTGCAGAAGATCCGAAAGCAAGGAAAAAATGCCTCCTTCCTGATGGCGGCGGTCAGGCCGGCACATAGGCCAGCGGATTCACACGGCTGCCGTTGATGCGCAGTTCCAGATGCAGGTGGTAACCGCCGTTCGCGCCGTAGACGTTCCCGGTGTTGCCCACATAGCCCAGAACGTCGCCCTTCTGGACCTGCTGGCCCTGGCTCACGGCGATGCGGCTCATGTGGGCGTACAGGCTGTCATAGCGGTTGCCGTCGCTGGCGGTGCCGTGGCTGACCTGTACGCAGTTGCCGTAGCTGTTCACCGGCCCGGCCGCGCTGACTACGCCGGATGCGATGGCATAGATCGGCGTGCCGTTGGGCGCGGCAAAGTCTGTGCCGCGGTGGGGAATGCCCCAGGGGTCAGGCTCGGAAAATTGGGTCGTGATGCTGCTGTAGCTGTCCAGCGGGCAGCGGAACTCCAGACTCGTCAGGATCAGCGAATCATTGGTATAGCGGTCGCTTTGGGCGCGCACATAGGCGTCCAGGGCGTCGCTGGCCGCCACATAGGCTTTGCGGGCGGCTTCCGTGACCACTTCCTGAGCCTGTTCGGCGGCCTGCTGTTCGCTCAAAGACTTGTTGGCTTCCTGCAGGGCGTCCTGTAATTCCTGACGGGTGCCGTCCAGGGCGGCCTGCTGCTGTTCCAGCGCCGCCTGGGCTTCCTCGGCTTCGCGGCGGGCGTTCTCGGCTTCCTGCCGGGCCTGCTCCAGTTCGGCGCTCCGGGCGGCCAGTTCCCGCAATACTTCGTCGTTTTTGGCGCTGATCTGGCGCAGCGCGTCGGTAAAGGTCAGCAGTTGGTACAGGCTTTTGGCCTGGGCCAGCAGACCGATGGCGCCGCTGCCGTCCAGCTTTTGCATGGCGCCCAACTGCTCTTTGCAGCGGGTCCGGCTGGCGTCGTATTCGGCCTGCGTCTGCTGCAAGGCGGTGTCGGCTTCCTCATATTTGGCCTGCTGTTCCAACTGGATGCGCTGGGCTTCCTACAGGGCGGCGTAGACATCATCCAACTGCGAAGCGATGTCGCCGGCTTTCCCCTGCAGGCTTTCGATCTGTTCCTGGGTCTGCTGGGTCTGCCCCTGCAGGTCTTCCAGCGCCTGCTGGGCATCCTCGTATTCCTGCTGGGCCTGTTCTTTCTGGTCCTGCAGGTTTTCCTTTTGGGTGGCGGCCTGGGCGGGCAGCGCAAGCACCGGCCCCAGCAGAAAAGCGGCGGCCAGCGTCAGAGCGACGGAAGAAAAGAACGAGGAGCGATGCATGAGCGGCCTCCTTGCAGACGGCGCGGGCGAAGTGCGGAAAAAGCAGAAAATAAAAGAAGTCCATCGAAATAGACTAAGGAAAGTCTATCACGATAGACTGGCTGTGTCAAGCCGGGGCGCGCGGTCATGTGGGCGCGAACGGCGGCATAGGGTGGAACAGCGGCGGCGTTTGGCCGCCGGAAAGGGGCGGGAGCATGCGATATCGAACACCACAACAGAGCCGCCTGATGCGGCGGCGGATGCGCTTTCTGGCGGCGGTGCTTGCGGTCGTCTGTTTTGGCGGACTGCTGGTGCGCCTGTACGGGCTGCAGATCCGGGACCCGGACGGCTATGCGGCGCGCGCGGCGGACCAGCAACTGCGGGAAGCCGCGCTGCCCGCGGCCCGGGGCGAGATATTTTCTTCGGACGGCACCCTGCTGGCCGCCAGCGAGACCTGCTGGACGATCCGCGCAGCGCCGCGGGAACTGGCGGACGAACTGGTGGAACCAGCGGCCCGCGCATTGAGCGAAATTTTAGAGATCGACTATGAAGAAACGCTGGAAAAGCTGAACCAGCGCAGTTCCAACGACTGTCTGCTCAGCCACCGCGTCGATCGGGAAAAGGCCGACGCGGTGCGCGACTGGTGCCGGGAAAACGGCGCGGAGGGCATCCAGATCCGGCAGGACACCAAGCGCGTCTATCCCCAGGGGGATTTCATGGGCGGGGTCCTGGGCTTTACCAACGTGGATAACGCCGGGCTTTGGGGGCTGGAACTGGAATACGATAAGGAACTGACCGGCCAGAACGGCAAAATTTTGACCGCGAAGGACGCCTGGGGCTATGATATGCCGACCCATTACCAGACGTTGGTGGATGCGGTGCCGGGCTGCGATCTGACGCTGACCATCGACGCCAACATCCAGCACTGGCTGGAAAGCGCCATGGACGCCGCCGTGCGGGAACATAACGTGGCGCAGCGCGGGGTGGGCATCGTGATGGATGTGAACACCGGGGCGATTTTGGCTATGACCAGCCAGCCGGACTACGACCCCAACACGCCGCGTCTGCTCATTGACGAGGAGCGCCGCGCGGCGGTAGACGCCCTGACCGGGGACGCCCGCAGCGCAGCCTTGCAGGAAGCCCAGCAGGCCCAGTGGCGCAACAAGGCCATCAGCGACCTGTACGAGCCGGGCAGTGTGTTCAAACTCATCACGGCGGCAGCCGCATTGGACACCGGCGCCTGCAAAGCGGACGATACCTTTGTCTGCGCGGGCAAGATCAACGTGGCGGGCACCCGGTTCCGCTGCGCCAACGGCCATATCCACGGCGTCGAGACCTTCGCCCAGGGGTTGGCGGTGAGCTGCAACCCCTGCTTCATCCAAATCGGCGCGCGTCTGGGCAAGGAAAATTTCTGCGACTATTTTGCGGCTTTTGGCCTGCGGGAGGGCACGGGCATCGACCTCCCCGGCGAGATCAAGCGCAGCGAATATTATACCGCCGACCAGATGGGGCCGGTGCAGGATTTTGAACTATGGGATTTGGAGGGGAGGGGCGTGTACATAGATGGGGGCGAGGTGGAGGCCTGTGTGGGGAGCGACGGCTGCTGGTAAGTTCATCCATATAGCGGCACTTGGCATTTCTATCCACGCTCCCGCGTGGGGAGCAACATCACTTTGTTTGCGCCTTTGTAGTCCACCCAGGCATTTCTATCCACGCCCCCACGTGGGGAGCGACGCCCTTTGAGGATAACCGTCAGGCTGAGGGAGAAATTTCTATCCACGCTCCCGCGTGGGGAGCGACGGGTTGGCCCTCTTTCTTTTTGCCGGTCGGCCCCGATTTCTATCCACGCCCCCCGCATGGGGAGCGACCTTCTTTTTCGATCTCTTCTCGTAAATCTGACTCATTTCTATCCACGCCCCCCGCATGGGGAGCGACGGGTCGAGACCCGGGATGCTTTCCGCCTCCGGCATATTTCTATCCACGCCCCCCGCATGGGGAGCGACCCGCCATTGGCACATCGGACACACGCGGATGCGGCATTTCTATCCACGCCCCCCGCATGGGGAGCGACCTTCGTCTGTCTTGCCACGCATCGGCTGACTGATATTTCTATCCACGCCCCCCGCATGGGGAGCGACCCTTCGTCTGTCTTGCCACGCATCGGCTGACTGATATTTCTATCCACGCCCCCCGCATGGGGAGCGACACGGTCTTGATGACGAATACCTCGATTGGCTTGTAATTTCTATCCACGCCCCCCGCATGGGGAGCGACGCTTTGCAGCAATACCATCGCGGACTTGGGAAAAATTTCTATCCACACTCCCGCATGGGGATCGACAGCTGGCCGATGAGATGCTGGATAACATGGAGAAATTTCTATCCACGCTCCCGCATGGGGAGCGACCAAGTATGCAATCCTGCGTGTGGGCTCCAGCACATTTCTATCCACGCTCCCGCGTGGGGAGCGACCGGCGAGATCTTCAACGCCTGTGGGGACGCCGGAAAATTTCTATCCACGCTCCCGCATGGGGAGCGACAGAGTGTGCTGGAGATGGCTATGGGCGGTATCGCCATTTCTATCCACGCCCCCCGCATGGGGAGCGACTTATGATGCGCAACCTGCACCCGTCGGCAGACGAGATTTCTATCCACGCCCCCGCGTGGGGAGCGACGAGGGACCGTCCTGATACGCATACGACCAGCCATATTTCTATCCACGCCCTCGCGTGGGGAGCGACCAATATTCCGCAGTGCGCTTTTCCCACCCTGCTATTTCTATCCACGCCCCCGCGTGGGGAGCGACCATCCTCGCAGTATGCACCAACGTCTCCTTACACCATTTCTATCCACGCCCCGCGTGGGGAGCGACCTGCAAGCCGCAGCGGTGGATCAAGCACGGGCAATTTCTATCCACGCCCCCGCGTGGGGAGCGACGGTATAACAGCAGCGACTGGTCCGCAGTACGGATTTCTATCCACGCCCCCGCGTGGGGAGCGACCGTTTCGCTGGGGATGTTAAGTTTGACCCTCGTCATTTCTATCCACGCCCCCGCGTGGGGAGCGACCCTGCCTTTTACACCACACCTACACGGCCATAGCATTTCTATCCACGCCCCCGCGTGGGGAGCGACGGTATAACAGCAGCGACTGGTCCGCAGTACGGATTTCTATCCACGCCCCCGCGTGGGGAGCGACACTGGGGCAACAACCCTTGCCTGCGGTGGGCCGTATTTCTATCCACGCCCCCGCGTGGGGAGCGACGCCAGAGTGTGGACCAGCAGGTGGTCCAGACCCCATTTCTATCCACGCCCCCGCGTGGGGAGCGACGAACTCCATCAAATACGCAAATCCTTTTCAGTGATTTCTATCCACGCCCCCGCGTGGGGAGCGACCGGGGCTGTACTGCTGCCAGTACGGGACCATTTCATTTCTATCCACGCCCCCGCGTGGGGAGCGACTGTACAAGGGGCACACTAGTACGCCGATGGGCGAGATTTCTATCCACGCCCCCGCGTGGGGAGCGACTTTCGGTGCCAGTAGCTTTTTGGCGGTTTCCTCATTTCTATCCACGCCCCCGCGTGGGGAGCGACATGGCGCAGCTTGTAATGGTTAAGGGCGTTATAATTTCTATCCACGCCCCCGCGTGGGGAGCGACTTCACCCTAAGGAGATAAACAGTATGACTTTAAAATTTCTATCCACGCCCCCGCGTGGGGAGCGACCACTGTGCGTGGTAATTACCACAATTTATATATATTTCTATCCACGCCCCCGCGTGGGGAGCGACGGATGCATTGCCGCAGGTCAACACGTGGGTTGAGATTTCTATCCACGCCCCCGCGTGGGGAGCGACTTTCATGCCGACGGACACACAGTGCACGACTTCGACATTTCTATCCACGCCCCCGCGTGGGGAGCGACACCACCCCGGGCATCGAGTGGAACATGGGCAAGATTTCTATCCACGCCCCCGCGTGGGGAGCGACCACCGCAAAGTCCCACCCAGTTGCAAGCAACTGGTATTTCTATCCACGCCCCCGCGTGGGGAGCGACTCGGGGCCAGCGAGGCAAGCGCCATCATTGGCAAATTTCTATCCACGCCCCCGCGTGGGGAGCGACAGCAAACATGGCAAAAAAATGCCCTGTTTGCATTTGTTTGTTGTGCAAAGTGAGAAAACACCCGAACAATTCCCTAAAATCACGCGGCCTTTCTCCGAAATTCGCTTCCCCCTACATAAAATCAAACAAAAACTTATGTATTCTGCGGTGCGAACCTCCCGGCAAAACAATGGCAGATCGCGGTTCGCACTATAGCCCTGAGAAAAGCGCGTTTTGACCGCCGAAAGGACGCTACACGAGCAGGATATCGTCCTGGCTCCATTGCGGCGCACGGCCGATGTGCTCCACTTTACTTTTGTAATGATTTCCAAGCTGATAAAAGCGCAGGCTGTCTGTTTCTGGATCAATGAGCGAAGTGAGCTTTGCTTTGAAAGCGGCAAACTGAGCCGCATCCAGCAGGCATTCAAACACGGAGTTCTGCACTCGCTGCCCGTGATCGACACAAACTTTGGCTACCTGACGCAGACGTTTTCGCCCGGCGGCGGTTTCAGTGTTGACATCGTACGTTATAAGCACCAGCATGGCAACCTCCTTGTGCAGTCATTTCCAGAAAAAAGGCGGATAGCGTTCCATGTCCCCGCGGAGTGTGCGGGCCAAAAGCAATGCCTGCACATAGGGGACCCGCCCCCAGGGGATCTTTTCTCCAAGGAACGGATGCTGAAGCGTCTGCTGCTTTCGCTGCTGCCAGAATTTGAGAAAGGTCCTGCGCCCTTCTTCCGTCAGGAGGACGGCTCCATTTTCCTGACGCTGGCAGTCTTTTTCTGTCAAAATTTTTTGATTGATGCAGGTGATAACGAACCGATCCGCACAGACGGCGCGAAGTTCTTCCATCAGGTCCAGGGCAAGGCTGGTGCGGCCGGGGCGCGGACAGTGCAGGAACCCCACATACGGGTCTAAACCGACGCCCTCAAGTGCGGCGGCACAGTCACGGGCCAGCAGTGTATAGGCAAAGGAAAGCAGAGCGTTGACCGGGTCCAGGGGCGGGCGTCGGCTGCGGACGGTAAAGGCAAAGGTATCCTGCTGTTGCAGGATCAGGCTGCCAAAACCGTCAAAATACTGCTGGGCAGCGGCCCCCTCCAGCCCGCGAAGTTCCTCTGCCGTCATGGCGTTTTCGATGAGGGGCAAAGCGGCAGCCAACTGGGCGGACAGGGACTTGAGCCGTTCCACGGGAACGCGCTGTGGGTGGTCGCGGGTGGCGCGCTCCAGTACCCAGCGGGAGTTGTACACCTTCCCAAGCAAGAACCCCTTTGCATAGCGGCAACTGGCGAAGGGGTCATCGGCAGCGCGGTATTGCTGTTGGCGCAGCAGTACGTTGCCCCGCATTTTCCCCGTGGCACGGGCTAAAAAAGCCCCGCGCGGAGAGAAAAAGGAGAGGTCCACGCCGCGTTCCGCACAGGCGCCCATCAAGGCAGGGGACGCGCCCGGATAGGAAAAGCAGAGGATGCCTTCAAGCGTGTGCAGCGGGAAGCGTGCAGTTTCCTGCCTTTCCCGGCTGACTACGACGTTTTCGCCGTCCAGGGACAGGTAACTGTCCTCTGTGAGAACAAAAAGGGTGTTGAGAAATTTCCTCATTCCAGCGCACCTTCTTCCTGACCGCATTCTTCCAGATGTTCCTGTACATAAGCGGGTGCGTCTGCCCGGCGGCATAAAACCGGGAGACAAAGCTCTTTCAGCGAACAGGCGTTGCAGTGTTTGCCGGGCTTTACCTTGGGTGTGTACCCGCGGGAAAAATAGTCGTTCATCTCCCGGGCGGCATCAAAGGTCTTTTGGCGCAGTTCGGGCGTCAGGTCCACCAGTTCGCGCCGGTGCGTTTCAGCGTAAAACAGAGCGCCTTGAGAAATTTCGCAGACGAGCATCTCCTCAAGGGCCATTGCCTGGGCGCAGAGTTGCAGGCGGTCGGCGTCGCTTTGCTTGGGCGCGCCGTGCTTGTATTCCACCGGCAAGGGCAGCCAAAGCCCCTGCTGCCCCTGCAGCGGGACCCCTTGCGGATCGGCGTGAAATTCCACGACGTCACAGACGCCGGACAGCCGCAGCCGGTGGCTGACGACCCGCATACCGCGCACCGTCAGTAAGTTGCCGCGCTTTTCCCGCAGGGATTCATCATGGCAGCGCTCATGCAGCAGGTGGCCCTCGGTGGTGCGCAGGTTCTCGGACCATTGCTGTTCCAGGTGGATCAGTGCCCACTGACGGCGGCAGAAACAGAAGTGCTGCAAGCCGGAGATCATCAAATAGTCGTCGGGGTCCATCAGGACATCCTTTCGCAGGTGACGCCGGCGGGCAGGTCACTGTCCAGCCAGACATGGTAGTCGCTGTATTTCCGCGGCGTGGTCACGCCCTCCATATGGTCTACATGGACCGCATCAAACAGCTTGTGGGCAGGGGCGTTGCCCAATTCGCTTTCGTGCTTGAACACAATCAGTTCCCGGACAGCCATCAGGCCACGGGCGGCACTGTGGTCATTCTCGAACATATTCAGGATGGCCTGCCATAACAGGTGCAGGTCCTCCTCCGAAAAACCGGTGACTTTGCGGGCCAGGTTGGCGGAAATGAAACCTTCGGCACGGTAGAGTGCGTAGGGGACGATATGCTTGCGTCCCATTTCGGTGCCCTTCTTCTCAGCATCGGCTTCAGTGGTGATGGCTACGCGGGTAATGGTGATTTCCTGCGGCATGATGGGATCGATGCTGCGTGCAAAACCGATCTGGACTGGGCCACGGACCTGGCCGCAGTTCAACGCTCCTTTTACAAAGGTGGTCATTACGGCACCGAAAGTACGGATGTCATAGAAATTCTGGCACATGAAATCCCGGATTTTGCGGTCCAGTTCAGGATCGTCCTTTTTGGCGGTTTTCAGATCCTTATTTACACCTAAATAAGTAAGGGCTTCGGCATCGCTGCGCTGCAAAGGAACCTGATCCTTGATGTAGATGCGGTAGCCGGGGGCGTCCTCTTTGGAGGTCTCCACATAGTTGCGGATCTTGCGCTTGAGGCAGACGTCCGTCACCAGACCATAGCCGGTCTCGGGATCGATGCGGGGCATGTTCCCGGCATCCGGGTCGCCGTTGGGATTTCCGTTCATTACGTCGAAAAGAATAACGAAATCATAGCGATTCTTGATAGCTTCAGACATGGTTACTGTTCCTCCTTCTTATTCTTGGCAGTATAACGGGCCTGGGTCTCGTGATAATAACCGATCTGGAAGGCGCTTTGCTCCGGCAGGCTCATGCGGGCGGGCAGGGTCTGGGTGATGCGGCCGTTGAGTTCGGTGATCTTCTCGTTGTAATATTTGGCAAGGCCGCCGTCCAGCTTGCCCAGATGCTTTTGCGCCAGATTGATAAGCAGCGGGAACACCGTGGCCGGTGTGGCGGACGCGGAGTTGAAATAACGGTCCTTGATGGTGGTGTTGATGCCGGGATTGGCGCTTTGCTGCAAACCTTCCAATACAGCAAACAACCGCCCCAACACATAGGGAAGATACGTGCTTTGTTCATTGAGTTGCATGGTCATGACCTCCTTGATCTGCGCGTTTTGGCTGTTGCGCAGATAGTATGCTTTGGTAATGGCAGCCTGCCCGCGGGATACGTTATGCTCTGCGCGGATACGCAGGACAACGCCGTCCAGCAGCGTGGCGGGATAACGTGTGCCGTTCAGCACGCAAAGCAGCAGATCGCCAGCCAGACGAGGATTGGGCTCTGGCGGGCGTGCGCCGGGGGCGGGCTTGCGGACGGTTTCCTGTACCAGCCGCCAGATGGGGAGCGTGGCAAACTTGTCATAAGAGGGGCGGATGATCTCCAGCTCTTTATAATGTTTTGCCACATTGCGGGCCAGCGTGCCGAAGGTGTTTTGCCAGAAAAAGCGCACCGACAGACGTGCCGCGTTGGGAGCCAGCCCGAGTACATAAAAGCGTGTGGCGGGATCCAGGCGATGCTCCTGCCAATCAACAGGTTCGCCTTTTGCCAGTGTGTGAAATACGTTCAGAATGTCTTTTTCCGTATAGGAATCGTTGAACAGCCCCGCAAGGAAGCAATCCTGGTAGGCGGTTTCGCCGCCGGACGCCCAGCAGAGGATGGTGGTATCGCCCACCCGTTTTACATGATCCCGGTCGGCCAACAGGGCGTTGAGCGCCGTGGTATAGGCAAAGGCCGCATATTCACTGACGGGGGCGTTGGCGCCCTGCTCATGGTCGTAAGAGCAGAAGGACTGTGCATTGAAGGAAACCAGCGAAGCGCCGACGCTTTGCGCACCGGCGACCCCCTTGATGGCGGGGTGCAGACGGGCGAGTGGTCCCTGGCGGCCGGTGACCAAGCAGCGGACTGGCTCGGCATCCTGATCGCTGGATTCGTAGTGCTGTGTCCAAGCATTTGCAATAACAGGGTCCTGTGTGACCGGCGCATTGTTATACCAGAATACCAGGTTGCCGCCTTTCAGCAGGTCCTCCCAGTCTTCCTGTAGAACAGGAAGGTCTGCGGCCTGCGTTGGGGCCCAGGTTTCAAAAAAGCGGAGGACAGCCCGTGCGGCGGGGGTGTCGGCGTCTTGCAGCAGTTCCCTGTGCAGTGTTTGGGCGGCGGCAAAACATTCGGCGGTTCGTGTTGGCTTGCCTTTGGCGTCCACGCCCAGCAGATAACTGCTGTTGTCGCACAGAAAGTTGGCGCGCGGACCCGAACTGCGTTTGACGGGGGAGGGAACCAGGAGGGACTGGGGGACCAAAACGGTCTTTTTGCCGCGAGGTTCTTCCTGCTGCAAATGAAGTAACTGCGTCAATTCTCCGTCCGCATTGAGCACCAGGCCGTAGCTTACACGTGCCTGGCTCCACCCGGGACGGTCGGCTTTGCCTTGGGCCAGCAGGTCCTCGTAACACTGTGTCAGTGCTTGCAGAATCATCGGAACACCTCACAATCCCGTGTGTCCAGCACCCCGTGTTCCAGTTTGGCCCGGAAATAGGTGGGTGTGATGTTTTGGTGGTCTGTGTAGTCGAAGTCGTACAGCATCAGACCCAAATCGCGGGTTTCCTCGATGGTGGGGATCGGTCCGCCCGGCCAGCGTTGGAAGGCGGCGGGAAATTCCCGGCAGCCGAAATAGGGGGTATGGAAACACTGCCCGCGTTCCATCCGGCGGGTAACGATGTCCTGGAACTTTCCGGGGTTGTCCGAGGGGGCGGCTTTGTCCGTCATCTCGAAATGGGCTTCGATCACATAGTGGACATCCTGCAACAGCAGCGAAGCCCGCTGGACGATCTCCTGCGAGGTGGCAAGAAACAGCGGCTGCCCGCCGCCCTGCGCAGCCTGCCGGGCGTTGCGGCTGGAAATTTTGCTGGCGACCTCGTTGCGGCGGACACTGACAAAGCGAATGGGGTTGAGAACATAAATTTTGTCGATGTGCCAACGAAGACCGGGGTGGAAATAGACGGCCTCCACGATGCCCCGCGCCGCGGAGGGCGTGAGGACATCATAGGATACTCTTTCCACTTTTAGTTCCGGCCTCGAACAGAGGGCATAAGGCCCCCAGACTTCCAGTTGGATCATAGGCGTTCCACTCCTTTCAATAACTTTTTTCTATTGAATATGTTTTAAATATTCCTGTGAGATGATTATACTGCTGCAAAGAGGGAAAAGTCAATCATGAATTTACAAAAAAATGCAAATCGACTGCTTTTTGGAGGGGTGCTGCATTTTATGCCGGGATTTTGGGCGCTTTGTATAGAAGCAGATCCATTCGCACGTTGTATTTTCCCGGCAGGTTGGGTATAATAAAAGCGGTCAGCGAAAGCTGTGGGTAGAAAATATTGTATATGGTTTTCGGTTTTAGAATTGTGGCGGCAAGGGTGCATCTTGTCGCCCTTTTCTTTTACTGAAAGATCCCTTTCCCGGTCTCTACGTTCAGGGACAGGCCGGTCTGGCGGTCATACAGCGAAAGATCGGTCAAAATGTAGCTGTCTGTATCGGCGGGTTCCGCGGCGCCGGCTGCCAGAAGTTTTTTCAGGTGTTCCGGGTAGATGTTGACGGCATACTGCCCCAGCTGGCGGTATAAGCTGCGGCTGACGTCCCCGGCGCGAAGGCGCTCCACCAAGGCCGCCCCCTCATCTACGGGCAAGTATACGGTGACCGTGGCAGTGTCGATCAGATGGAACATTTCCGCCACGGTAGCAAAGGGAAACATGCGCCCTTCAAAACCAGTACGGAAAGCGTCCAGAATTTGGTGCTGGTCCAGCGAAGCGTCTCCCTTTACGGCACGGTAAAAGGAAAAATAGCTTTCAATGGCTTCGGGCTGCGCGGGATCGGGGAAGGTATCCAGAACATGGCGGGCGGAATCCACATTGGGGCGGATCATGGCGGGCGTGCGCTGCCCCTCCAGACGGAAGATGGTAACAATACTTTCAGCGACCGGGCGTTTTCCCTCCCGGTTGCAGCGCCCGCCTGTTTGCAGGATGGAATCCAACCCGGCTTCCTCCCGCCAGGCGGAGGGGAAGTCCACGTCGACGCCCGCTTCGATCAGGGAGGTGGAGACTACACGGCAGGGCAGACCTTGCAGCAGGCGGGAGCGGATCTCTTTCAAGAGCCGTTTGCGGTCAGCGGGGCAAAGCAGCGTGGTCAGGCAGTAACGGCCTTCCGGTTCCAGCATGGCATACAGCCGTTGGGCGGTGGCACGGCGGTTCACAACGCAGAGGGTCTGCGGCAGGCCGTTCAGGCGGGCGGCAAGCTCTGCTTCGGTCAATTCCCCGGCATTGCGCAGGGTGGTGCGGCGGAAAAAATCGTACAAGGCTTGGGTGCCCGGGCAGATCTCCTGCATGGTAAGGGCAGGCGCTAATTCGGCAAAGAGCGGTTGCAGCGCAGGTTGGGTGGCCGTACACAGGACCGCAGTGACGCCATAATACTGCACCAACTGCCCAATAGCCGCCACGCAGGGGCGCAGATAACTGACAGGGAGCGTCTGTGCTTCGTCAAAAATAACGACACTGTCCGCGATGTTATGCAATTTGCGGCAGCGGGAAGAACGATTGCCGTACAGAGATTCAAAAAACTGTACAGCAGTGGTGACGATGACAGGGGCGTCCCAGTTTTCGGTGGCCAGTGCTTTACGGTACAGCGCCGGGTCTACATCGCCTTCCGGGACAGAGTAATCGACACCGGCGTGATGTTCGATCACGTTTTCGTCTCCCAGAATTTTGCGGAACACATCGGCGGTCTGGTCAATGATGGATGTGTAGGGAATGACATAGATGATCCGCTTTTTCCCGCGTGTGCCAGCGCGAAAGCCAGGGAGGAAACCGTCTTGCCGCCGCCGGTAGGAACGGTCAGCGTATACAGGCCGGCGCGGCAGGAACCGCCGGTTTGCAGGCAGGTGCGCAAAATATCGCAGCGTTTGCGGTTCAGTTCGGTTTTGGCATCCCACCAGGGGGCAATGTACTGCTGCAACTTTTCTAATAGAAGGGCTGGGGGCTCGTAATTGCCGCGGGGTGCGGCGCTGCCTGCCATAAAGGTTTCGGTATCCAGATAGTCCGCGTCCACGAGACAGGAATACAGCATCCGAATATAAAAGGATTCGGACAAATTATCGATGGGAATTTGCCGGGGATGAACGGCGGCAGGGATCTGGACTTCTTTGCGCCAGGCGGCTGCGTCTGGCAGATCCGTTTTCTTTAGCCGTCCAAACAATGTCCCTGCACCGGCGGCGTCAGTCTGTGCGCCCCCATCGGGCAGACCTCCGTGGTGACCAGCTATAACGAAGGCGGTCTCAAATTGCCGTAGATGAAAAAAGGCTTCCACCGCGCCAGCGGTGGCGTGATCGACTTTGGGGCCGCCGTGTAGCCGCTTTTGAAATTCGTGGCTGAATTTACCTATGTCATGCAGCATGCCGGACTGGCGGCCCTGTTCGCGGCCGCCGAAAGGCGCTGCAAATTCTGCCGCTAAATCGGCGGTACCCTGTAGATGTTCCTTCACGCTTTGTGCGCGCAGGCCATCTTCTGAAATGTGAGCGAGGAAAACATCGGGGTGTTCCATGCTCAAAAACCTCCTTCACAGAGAACTGGTTTTCTTTTAGACCCAGTATAGCACAAAAGGTGTGCTATAATCAGGACTTCTGGCGGGAAAACGGGGAACGGGCCGATTTTTGTAGGAAACACCAAACAGAAAGAAGAATCATTGTACAAACAGGCGAACTCCCGTGCAAAACAAAACGCCCCATAAAGGAAGCGCGGCGAAATATACAGCGCGCGTCCCGCATAAGTATTGACCGGAGTGAAAGAGGAACGGGGGCGTATGAGGGGATGGATGCACCGACGGTCACGATTCGATTTGCAGAAGAAAAGGATGCCCCGACACTGGAAGCGTGCCTGGAACGGCTGGTCGCCAATCTGAGCGGGAATACGCCGGAGGACCCTGCCTTATGAAGCGCCCCGGCGGGCAGACAGCACAGGGAATGGTGGCGGCGGCCATCTATCTGCGTCTGTCATCGGCGGACGGACCGGCGGCGGAATCGGATTCTATCCAGAACCAGCGCGCCTTCCTGTGGGAGTGGGCGGGGCAGCACGGTTTTTCGATCCAACGGGAGTTTGTGGACGATGGCCATACAGGTACGGATTTTGAGCGTCCGGGGTTCCAGGCGTTGGAGCACTGTCTGCTCAATGGCAGCGTTCGGTGCGTGATCGTCAAGGATCTTTCCCGCCTGGGGCGCAACTATGCCGAAACCGGGCGCTATCTGGAACAGATTTTTCCACGGCTGGGCGTCCGCTTTATCGCGGTCAACGATCAGTACGACTCGTCCGGAAATACCGACAGCGCGCAGCAGATGGCGGTGTTCAAGAACGTATTCAACGATCTTTACGCCGCCGATGCCAGCGCCAAGGTGCGGACTTCGCTGGGCATCCTCAAACGGCAGGGAAAATTCCTGGGGCGGCAGGCTCCCTATGGGTACCGCATTGACCCGGCGGACAGATATCATCTGTTGCCGGATGAGGAAACAGCACCCACGGTACAGCGCATCTTTTCGCTGTTTCTGGGTGGGAATAGCCGTACCCGGATCGCCCATATGCTCAACAGCGAACAGATCCCGTCCCCGGCGGCCAGCAAGCAGATGAGGGACAGCAGCCGCCGCTTCACCGGCCTTTGGAATGCCGAGAGCATCCGGCGCATCCTGTCCCACCCGGTCTATCAGGGCGATATGGCCCAGCAGTTTACCCGGATCGTGAATTACAAGGTCCATCTGCGCCGCCGTGTCCGGCCCGAAGATTGGATCGTGGTGCAGGGAACCCATGAACCGCTGGTGAGCCGCGAAGATTTTGCGCAGGCGCAGGCAATGTTGCAGGTGCGTACATACGCAGCCCACGGCCAGCCGCACCTGTTGACCGGCGTTGCCCGCTGCGCCGACTGCGGCAGTCCGCTGTACGCCAAAAAGCGGGGCGGCTACTGGTATCTGAACTGTTACGGTTACTATCGTGATCCTGCGGCCCGGCGGTGTACATCCCACAGTATTCGGGAGGACGCAGTATTGCAGGCGGTGCAGGACAGCCTGCGCACGCTGGCACAGGGGCGGGTGGACCCGGCTGCAATGGCACGCCGATGTGCGGCCAGCCGGGGGAAAAGGCGGGACCTCGAAAACCTGCGCCGCAAACTGGAATGCAGGCAGGAAAACGCCCGCCGCACGCGCCTGTGCGCCTATAAAGACAAGGCGGAGGGACGGCTCACGGCAGAGGAATTTGACTACATCACGCAGGAACTTCGGCGGGAGGAAACACAGAGCCAAAAGGAACTGGACCGCCTTTGCCGGGAAGCTGACGCGGGGGAACAGGAACGCCGCATAGAGGAACAGATTCGCGCTTTTTTGCGGTTCGATCATCTGGAAAAATCGCAGTTGCAGCAGTTGGTGCGGCGCGTGCTGGTGGATGGGGAAAAGCATATCACGATCGAATTTGCATTCGCGGACCCAAGGCGGGGCGATGGGAACTGAATCCGCTTTGCGGGGAACTTCATTCCTTTGTTTTTTCCTGCAATTAAACGCATGCAGTATAATATGAAAAAGTATGAAAAACGGCGAGAGCCGCCCCTTGAACGGGGCGGCTCTCGCCATTGTCAGATAGGTTTAATGGGTCTGTTTGCCGAAATCCAGGTAGGCACCCTTCATGGGGCTGGCGGCCAGTTCACTGAACAGCCGCAACACGCCTTTGGTGTATTTGCGGGGCTTGGGGCTCCACTTGGCGCGGCGCTGGGCCAGTACGGCGTCGATCTCTTCGGGCGTGCGGCGCTCACCCTGGATGCCTACGATGTTCAGCTTGCGGGCGGGAATGTCGATCTCGATCAGGTCGCCTTCCTCCACCAGCGCGATGGGGCCGCCGTCCACAGCCTCGGGGCTGCAATGGCCGATCGCCGGCCCAGTGGACGCGCCGGAGAACCGGCCGTCCGTGATGAGGGCGATGGAACGGCCCAACTCCTTGTCGGAGGAAATGGCTTCGGAAGTGTAGAACATTTCAGGCATACCGCTTCCTTTGGAACCTTCGTAACGGATGAACACCGCGTCGCCTTTCTGCACTTTGTGGTGCAGCACGGCGTCAAGGCACTCTTCTTCGCTGTCGAAAGGACGGGCACGCAGAACGGCCTGGAACATCTCCTTGGGGCAGGCCGTGTGCTTGATGACCGCGCCCTCCGGGGCCAGATTGCCCTTGAGTACAGCGATGGAACCGTCGGTGCCGATGGCCTTGTCCGCCGGACGGATGATGTCCTGCCGGGTGATGTGGCAGCCATAACGGGCGTTGAACTGCGCCAGCCAGCCTTCGCAGCGTTCATAGAAGCCGTTGGCCTTGAGATCTGCCAGGTTTTCGCCCAGAGTCTTGCCGGTGACGGTCATTACATCCAGATGCAGGCAGTCCTTGATCTCCTCCATGATGGCGGGAACGCCGCCCGCGTAGTAGAAGCATTCGGCGGGCCAGCGCCCGGCGGGGCGCACGTCCAGCAGATACTTGGCGCCCCGGTGCAGCCGGTCAAAAGTATCGCCGGTGATCTCGATGCCCAGTTCGTGGGCGATGGCGGGCAGGTGCAGCAGGCAGTTCGTGGAGCCGGAGATGGCTGCGTGTACAAGGATGGCGTTCTCGAAGCTGTCCATCGTCAGAATACGGCTGGGACGCATTTCGTCGTGACCGGCCATCTCCACCGCACGGCGTCCGGCCTGCCGGGCATAGGCCAGCAGGTCGGGGCTGGTGGCGGGCATCAGCGCGCTGCCGGGCAGTGCCAGACCCAACGCCTCGGCCATGATCTGCATGGTGGAGGCAGTACCGATGAAACTGCAAGCCCCACAACTGGGGCATGCGTTCTGCTTGGCCCAGTCCAGCCGGGCCTGGTCGATCTCACCGCGCTCAAACTTGGCGCTGTACATGCCCAACTGTTCCAGCGTGAGCATTTCGGGACCGGCGTTCATGGTGCCGCCCGGCACCACCACCGAAGGAATGTCCACCCGCAGACAGCCCATCAGGTTGGCGGGCATGCCTTTGTCGCAGCTTGCCAGGTACACGCCCGCGTCAAAAGGCGTGGCATTGGCGTGGATCTCGATCATATTGGCGATCATCTCGCGGCTGGCCAGGCTGTAGTTGATGCCATCGGTGCCCTGGCTTTCGCCGTCGCAGATGTCGGTGCAGTAATAGCGCGCGCCATGGCCCCCGGCTTCGGTGACACCGCGGCGCACTTCCTCCGCCAATTCCGCCAGATGGCCGCTGCCGGGATGGCTGTCGCCGGCAGTACTTTCGATGATGACCTGCGGCTTTGCGAGGTCATCGGGCTTCCAGCCCGTGCCGATCCGCAGCGGGTCCAGTTCCGGGGCCAGCGTACGCATTTTCTGGCTGATTAAATTTTCCATGGGGAATCCTTCCTTTTTGCTAATCTCCCGGGTATAGTAGTGGGCGTAGACGGCTTCAAAATGTTGGGAGTCCAATTGGATGAGAGTACGGCCTTTGTATCTGCCGCATGCTTTGGCGATGGCGATGCCTTCTTTCTGCCGTTCCAGAATGTTCTGTCTCTCAAATTCATTGATAGCTCTGATTATCTTCAGCATCAGCTTCCCGGTTGGAGTGGAGGTATCAATGTTTTTCTTGTTGCTGACCAGATGAACCTTCCTGCGCTGGAGCAGCTCCACGATCTGAAGTAAGTCAGAAGTGCTACTGGGAAGGCGGCAGAAATCGTGAACGTTAGGTGGTATCCCCCTCCCGGGCAAATTCCAGCATGGCCTGCAGCTGGGGGCGGTTGGTGTCCTTGCCGTAAACTTTCTCAGTGAACCAACGCTCGATATCGTGCTTGGCCAGGGCGCTGATCCGGCGCTGCTCATTCTGTTCGGCGGTGGATACACGGACATAAGCAATCTTCGTACCCAATCCCCCCTCGGTACATGGTAAGACTCCTGCGAGGCTGCTCGGAACAGTTTCGGATCCTGCAGGAGTTTTTCGATTTCGTCCGGGCAATATCCGCATCCCTGTAAGATCATCACGTCATCCCCTTCAAAGCCTAGGTTGCAGGTAGTATTCAAGAGATTTTTGGAAAGTATTCTTCTGTGCGGCGGCAGACAGGTGCAGAATCTTGCCATCCTCCAGCCAGATTCGGAAGAAGGGGTGGACCTGTAAAAGTCCGAACGGACAATGCATTCTGCGGGATGTTGGAGGTGTTGGTATAGACGAATAATCCCATACGGGGAAACTCCACCAGGCAGAGGGGCTATTGCCCCCGCACAAAGTAGAGGTTGTCCTGATTGTTCAGGATGGTCAGCGTGAAGGTGCCTTCCAGTTGTTCGGCAATCCGGCCAAAGACGTCAAATCCAGTGTCCCGGCAGATGTCAGCATCTGTACGGCTACGTAACTGTCAGTCTTAATCCGCGTCTTGGGGAGATGTAGCTGATGGCGAGGCAACAGGCCGTTGTTCAGAACGCCGTTGTGGGTCAGGGCAAAGTCAGGACCGTTGTCTGAGAGGCACCCATCCAGATTACAGGGGAATGGATGGCTGTTATATGTTATAATTGGACTGTGCATTGCCCTGAGTGGTCATCCGCACATGCCCCATGACTACGCGAGAAGAAGCGGACGGCAAAAGCCGTGTCTTGTTGGCTGCTCCCGGGCGTTTGTAGATGTGCAGCCGGTTATGGCTGTTGTAGGCAATGCCGGTGGCGTCGGTACCGCGTACCATACTGATTACCGACAAGGTACGAAGAAGTCGACGGGCCTGCCGTAGGGTCAGGTTGCGGGAAGGGGCACTGAATCCAAACAATCCACATATGATTATATCTCCCATTCTGCCGTTGCCGGCTCATTGATGTACAGGCGGCGCTCTTTCAGATACTGGATCAATTCCGGGGCACTTTCATCGGTTAGACGGAGCACAAAGGCGGGTCAGCTCAGATTTTTGATCTCACTCTCAGACAAAGCAAGAGCCAGCCGGCAGATGCAATCTACAAACTGCAGGGTGTTGAGTTTGAGCATGCCCTGGAAAGCCCGGAACTCAATGGTGTCGTAGTTTGTCAGACTGACACAGGCATAACGCTCGTTCCCTGAGCTATATTTGGCGTGTTCCAGAACCTCCTTGGCGCTGCTCTTATAGCCCATAGCGGGCGGTCCAATGATTCGATTTGGCTTTCGGTGCGGAGGCTGAAACGCAGGATCTCTTGCCAGAATCGCTCGAATAGATAAAGAATTTTAGAGATGGTTTCATCCAGGGTGGTACTGTGTTCACCCAATCTGTTCTGGTTTACATGGACGCGCAATCCGCGGGTCCCGGCGTTGTGGCTGTTATAGTGCATTTCTCAGAAAGCGGCTACTATATTGGCCTAGGAAATCTTGGTACAGTGTTTTTCCAGTGCGCAGGGATGGGGCGCCGGTTCAAAACCATCATCCAGGTTGCCGTTGGTTTTCATGTAGGAGTACTCTTCCCGGCGGTTGATTACGTTCAAGGCCGTGCGGGTGTGGAAAACGCTTTGCTCAGCGCATCTGCTTCCAGCCCCCACATACCACACAGATAGAGCGGGGCGTTGCCGTAGAAGATAGGGGAAAACTTGTAGCTGTAGGGATGCAGTGCATCGCCTACTTTCTCCCGGTAACAGGATTCACAGTAGGGCGGCGAGTCGTCATCATCTTCCGCATACCATGCTTCGCTGTTGGAAATCAGGCGGCCGCACTCGGTGCAGGTTACAAAGTATTCTTCCCGGCAGGAGGGACAAAGGTCATCCCCCTAGTTGTCACTGTTCCGGTGGGGGGAAACCGCAGTTGTTACAGACGAAGGTTTCTTCATCGGCACAGTCACGGCAAAGAGGCTGTTCACCTACAAAATACACGTCATCGCGGTGGATCTCGGCACCGCAGCATACGCAGGCCAATGTTTCGCACAGGGGGGCTGGTCATCTCAGTTGTCTTCGTTCAGACTGGTAATAATGACAGTGTCTGCAGACGCCGCCAAAGTCACTAGTGCTTCGGCTACATTTTTGGAAATGCGAAAATCCTTAGCACAGGTTTATGGTACATATTCTCCTTGCAAAATAGAGCCATGCAGAAGATAATCCTTCTGCATGGCTCTATCCTTGTTGGCACCGAATAGGCAAGATAAAAACCCCCAGTTAAACTGGGGGTCGGTAAAAACACTTTAGAACAAGAAAGAACCTCCAGTGCTAAAATAGAAGAGGTCTGGCAACCACAAAAAGGAGCACTGGAGGTTCGTGTTAATGGATGACGTAAAAAGTTTATCACATAGTAAGTATAGATGCAAATATCATATTGTCTTTGCACCGAAATATCGCAGGCAAATTATCTACAAAAAGATAATCCGCTTTTGATGAATAGCCGCTTATCTTCCTAAAATTTTCACCACTTACAATAACTGCGGAGCTACTCCCATTTACCCTCAAAGCCCGGAAAGTCTTGTCCCGCAAGGCTTTCCGGGATTCGTTTACATTAGCGGTGCTCTGATACTTTATGCATACAATTGTTATTGAAAGGCGTCCAAATGGTGAAGGGAAAAGAGCTGAAATGGACTTTGTAATGGCTGTAGCTAAATATTGTTGTATTCTTGAAATAGTGGACATTGTATGGTAAAATATCTTTATCCATGAGAAGCTGCAATTGTCTTATGTGATGTAAGAAATTGTGAAAAGAGGACAGGCGAAGTTTGATGCTGATTTTCCAATAAGGAAAAAATGATTTGCTTACAGCTTCTTTGTGTTTAAAAAACTGTAATGAAATGGGCAAGATAAAATGACAAGTAAACGACCGTCTGTAATGGCAAAAAAGAGTCAGTATCAGAATGTGGGGCTGCTCGGATTGTATGTGGCCTTGTTGTTGCTGAATGGAACTGCTTTCGCCGTATGCTGGTTCACCTATTATGAGAACCATTTGTATTTGAGCTTCGAGGGAAATGGCAATTATATGGTCATTGGATTGTTCGTTGCGCTCAATATGGCGTTTGCCCATGTATATGGTGGATTTGACTTACTGACAAGTCGAATTACGGAGTTGGCGTATTCTCATTTTATTGCGCTGATTATGACGCATTTCTTTATGTATATGGTGACTTGGATGCTGGTGCGCAATAGTATCCCGACGCCGGTACCGCTGTTGCTTTGCTTTGCGACGTGTTGCTTTTTAAGCGCTGGATGGTCCTATGTTGCATACCAGTTGACAGATCGAATCATCCCGCCCAAGCGAACACTCTTACTTTATGATAATCCAGAAGCCTTCAAAAATGGTGAGAAAATTGCGCACAAATACGAAAACCGTTTTGCGCTGATTGGCAAAGTCTGCGTAGCACAGCCCAATGAAAACATCTTTGAGAAGATGGAAAATGTTGGCGTTGAAGCGGTTTTGTTGTGTGGCATCCAATCCAGCAAGCGCAATGATATTTTGAAGTACTGCATTGATCACGATGTATTGGCGTATGTCCGGCCCAATATTGGAGACTTACTGATTAGTAATGCACAAAGTTTCCGTATGAATAATCTGCCGGTGCTTCTTTGTCAACGGGCGTCTCCGTCCCTGTTTTATTTGTTTATCAAGCGGTTAGTGGATTTGGTGCTGTCTGGTATTGCACTAGTAATTACCAGTCCTTTTATGCTGATAACGGCAATTGCCATTAAAGCGTATGACGGAGGACCTGTTCTCTTTACACAAAAGAGAATGACGTTGGACCGTCGTGTTTTTGTGATTCACAAGTTCCGTAGCATGAAGATTGATGCTGATAAGGGCGGCAAAGGAATTGTGACACTGCAAAATGACGACCGAATCACGCCGGTTGGCAAAATTATTCGTGCTTGTCGATTGGATGAACTGCCGCAACTGTATGATATACTTATTGGTAATATGACTATTGTGGGGCCGCGCCCGGAACGCTTGGAAACCATTGAACTGTATGAGAAAGAAATGCCGGAATTCGGTTTGCGTTTACAGGTAAAAAGCGGCCTGACGGGTTATGCACAAGTTTATGGGAAAGCAAACACCAGCCCCTACGATAAACTCCAAATGGATCTTATGTATATTGCAGAACAAAGCATTGTGACGGATCTGAAGATTATTTTTGCTACCATCAAAATCCTGTTTATGCCAGAGAGTACTGAGGGATTCGAGGAAGAAAAGGATGCCCTTTCGTCATCAGAAGAAACGATAGTCTAAACTAAGATAAGAAAAGAGGAACACCGTGAAAATTCTGGTAATCTGCCAGCATTATTGGCCGGAACCATATCCGTTGCCAGATATTTGCGAAGAACTTGTACGCCGCGGGCATACCGTAGATCTAATTACGGATGTTCCCAATTATCCCATGGGAATTACTTATCCGGGGTATAAAAACGGTGCTCGCCGTCGAGAAAGACATAATGGCGTACAGATAACCCGTACCTTTACTGTTGCCCGGAGACATAATGCTGTTTTTCGACTTTTAAATTACTACAGTTATGCTTTGTCTTCCTCCTGGTATGCAAGACGTTTGAAGATGGACTATGATGTTGTGTTTGCCAACCAGTCTTCTCCGGTCATGATGAGCAGCGCTGCTTTTTCCTATGCTAAAAAGCATGGGAAAAAGGTTGTTATGTACTGTATGGATCTTTGGCCTGCTTGTCTGGCAGCGGGAGGGATTGGAGAAAGTTCCCCTGTTTATAGATTCTTTGGATGGGAATCAAAACGCTTATATAACAAACCGAATCGCATTTTGATTACGTCTCGTATGTTCCGGGAATATCTTGTGCAGCAGCATGGTGTTGACGATACAAAAATTGCGTATTTGCCACAATATACTGCAACACAGTTTGACAAAATGCCGCAAGCGGACTCTGACAAACAAACGGTAGATTTGATGTTTGCGGGAAATGTGGGAGCGGCCCAAAGTTTGACTACCGTGTTGCAGGCTGCCGAGTTGCTGCGGCAGATAAAGAAACTGCGCTGGCACATCGTAGGGGACGGTTCTGAACTGGAACATTTGAAAAAGATGGCGACCGAAAAGAATCTTGATTGTGTGATTTTTCATGGACGAAAACCAATTGAGGAAATGCCGCAGTATTATGCGGAGGCGGATGCTATGCTGGTGACCTTGATGGCCGATAGATTTATCTCGCTGACATTGCCCGGCAAGGTGCAGACCTATATGGCGGCCGGAAAGCCTGTGATTGGTTGCGGCAATGGAGAAATTCCGCTTGTGATTCAAGAAGCACAATGTGGTTTTTGTGCTCCTGCGGAAGATGCTCAAGGTTTGGCAGATGCAGTGAGAAAGTTCTTGGAATGTCCGAACCCCGAACGATTGGGTTTGAACGCGCGGGCGTATTATGAACAGCACTTTACCCGCGAGCATTTTATGGATGCGCTGGAGCAAGAACTATATGTTTGTGCTGGCAGGGGGGCTCATGAAGTATCTCTTCATTAACGTTGTAGCAGGCAGTGGTAGCACCGGTCGAATTGCTGCCGAGCAATGCCGGAAGCTACAGGCGCAGGGACATGAGTGCGTTCTGGCCTATGGTCGCTGGGAGAGCAACTGTGAAGGTGTGACGACTCACCGCATTGGTACATCACTTGATTACCGGGTGCATGGATTGATGACTCGGTTGTTTGATCTGCATGGGTTTGGGTCCAAATGTGCAACGCGGAAATTTCTGTACTGGGTCAAAGAGTATGATCCCGATGTGATTTGGTTGCACAACATTCATGGCTACTATCTAAATATAGAATTGCTGTTCAATTATTTGAAAACTTGCGGAAAGACAATCCGCTGGACGCTGCACGACTGCTGGGCTTTTACGGGACATTGTTCGCATTTTAGTTATGTGGGGTGTGAGCAGTGGAAAACAGAATGCTCCAAATGTGTACAGCTTAAAGAATATCCGAAGTGTATGGGTTTATCTGATGTGCGTCAAAATTTTGCCCGTAAGAAGCAAGCCTTTACTAGTGTCCCGGATCTTACATTGGTTGCTCCTTGTCGTTGGCTGGCAGATCAGGTTCGCCAGAGTTTTTTGAGCGATTACCCGATAGAAGTAGTATATAATAAAATTGAAACAACAGTGTTCAAACCAACACAAAGCGGTTTTCGGGAAAAGTATGGCTTACAGAATAAAACGGTTTTACTAGGAGTAGCCAGTAAATGGGGCAAACGAAAGGGACTTCAGGATCAGTTAGCACTCATTGAATCGCTGGGAGAACCATATCGCTTGGTGTTGGTTGGCGTTTCAGAGGAACAGAAAAAAGAACTTCCGGCCCAAGCGCTGGGAATCCTGCGTACAGAGAATGCAAGCCAACTGGCAGAAATATATACTGCGGCGGATTATTTGATTAATACATCTTATGAGGAAACGTATCCAACCGTAAACCTGGAAGCCCAGGCCTGTGGGACGCCTGTTATCGCTTATGATGTGGGCGGAACATGGGAAACAATTACGACGCCAGAGTCGTATCTTGTTCCCGTTGGAAGATATGATCTCATAAAGGCTCGACTGGAACAAAAAGCCGATGACAAAGCGAGCTTGGGAGAGGCGAGATGAGCATATACCTTGTGGTTTGGCTAGTGCTTTGCCTGTTTACCCTTAAACAGTCGGTTGGAAAAGAAACCAGAACGGCTGAAAAAATTGAATTTTGGTTTTGTTTCTTAATCCTAACAGGAATGTTGGTTTTTCGGTATGGTCAGGGGAGCGATTACTTCGGATACCGTTATAATTATTATAAAATTTCCGATGTGGCGATTACTTTCCCCAATTATGATGTGCATGGCGAGACTGGTTATCAGCTGGTATGTAATATTTTTCGAATTCTGCATATACCGTTTGAGGGATTTATAGCATTTATGTCCATATTACAGATGGGATTTTTGCTTGTATTCCTGAAACGCTACAAGGTTGCATATTCGTTTGCACTATTACTGATATATCCAACTCTATATTTGACCTATCTTGCTTCCGGTATGCGGCAGGGATTGGCCATAGTGTTTTTTCTTGGTGTTCTATTGCCTTTGCTTGAAAATAGGAGATATTTTGCGTATATTGTCGGTACATTATTGTGTATGACATTTCACACTGTATCGGTAGTCTTCTTGGTACTTTTGATTCCGATGAAAATACGCAAAGTCTCCACTTTACAAATCCTTACAGCGCTTGCGTGGTTGGCAGGATGCATTCTTTCTACGCGGGAAGGCCAATCGTTGATTATGGCTTTGGGAATTTCAAAGCTAAACTACTACCTCGAGAATGGAGCGAGCATCAATCTGGCTGCTATTGCGGAAAGGCTGCTGTTTACGGGAATCATTACTTGGCTGTATCTGAAATTGTGTAAAATTGGAAAGTGCAGTGACAGATTTCGATTTGCCTATTCCTGTTATCTCATGGCGATGGCTCTGTACGGAGGACTGCTATGGAATGACCTGGTGGCATCCAGAACGGCAAGCATGTTGCGCTTTATTGAGGTTTATCTTCTCATATATGGCATTCGGCAGATGCGCCGGGGAAGCCGCTATCTTTTGGTCATCATCTTAGTAGCATTTGAAACATTTATGACTGTGAAAAATATCCAAGCTGCGATTGATCAAGGACCCTACGTCCAAGACGTGACGGTAGCCACATACCCCTATGTTTCAGTTTTCAATAGGCAGGAAATTTACCAATACAGGTTGGTACCAAACAAGTATATCAATCTTCCGGATTGGTATTTTTCAGAAAGGATGAGCACCGCGGATGAATATGCGTGAGCGGGAACTTGATATCAGGGAGATTTTGCTGTATTTATGGCAGCATATATTAGTCCTAATCATTTGCATGTTTGCAGGTGCATTATGTGCTGTGTTAATAACACAGTGTAAGGCTAAAAATGTTTTGCCCTATCAAGCGTCTGCGCTTTTCTACCTCGATACGAAGTCGGGAACGGATGGAACCCGAACTGACTTGGGAGAACAACTCGAATTTTATACAAATATCACAAATCTCAGCAGTGTCGTGCTTAGAAGCTCGCAGGTTTTGGATGCGGTTTCGGATAATCTTGGGCTCGACATGGACGGAGCGCAACTTGCAAATTTTGTAAGTGTAGAATCTGTTGGCAGCAGCTCTTTTATGCGGCTGGTTGTACGAGGCTCGAATCCGGAAGTGGCAGGGCGCATTTGTAATGAGATCCTGGCAGTCGCTCCGGATGCTAGTGCGAATATGACGAATCTTGGAACATTACAGGCAGTATCTACGGCGGAAATTACCGAAGCAGTCAAACCGAGTCTGACGAAGGCTGGAGTAGTTGGTGCCCTTTTAGGAATTGTTCTCGGTGTGCTTGTATTGGTTGGCATTGAACTGTTCGATCATATGATTCGTGATGCTGGAGATGTTACATACTATCTCGGCATGAAAACGCTGGGGGTACTTCCGATAGAAAATCAAAAGATTAAAACAAATGCGAGCAAACAAGCGTATCGGTCTCTTTGCGTTAGCCTTGCAAGTGTCCTTCCTGCAGGAACATGCCCGGTAGTTTTGGTGGCGGGGATTAGCGCGAAAGACTCTGATGCACAGGTGGCAGAAAAAATAGCAAAATCGTTTGCTGAGACGGGGAAAAAGACATTACTTATCGATGCCGATTTGCATTGTGGACAGGTTAGCACTCATCTTGGTATGGCGGGAGCAGTAGGGCTGATTGAACTGTTGAGTGGGGACGCTTCTTCAGATACCGTTTTGGTCTACAATGAGTTCTTAGAGAGTACGGTGCTGCCTTGCGGGAATTATGAGAAGGCCTTCGCACAAGATTTTCCTTCAACGCAGTTTGAGATATTATTGGAAGGCCTACGAAAGCAGTTTGATATCATTCTTATCGCTACTGCAAGCGTAACAATAGAAGCAGACGCCGTGATCTTGAGTCGCCTGACGAATGGGATTGTGATGGTTGCAAGTGTTGGAAAGACAACAATCGAGAGCGCGCTATTGGCGAAAGAAAAGATGGAACTTGTCAACGCGCCCGTTTGTGGCATAGTATTGAACAAATATAATTATAGAAAAGCGTATCGGCGAGATGGTTATTACTACGTTTTTTCCGCGAGTCGTAGATGAGCAAAGGCCCAGCGCGAAAGGAAGAATTGTATGGTCTCTATGCGAAGTCTCTTTGCCTATTTCTGGAAAGATCAGCCAAGAGTGCTCTACTTCGTATTCTGCTGTTGTCTTGTGCTGCTGTTGGCGTATTGGAAACGAAATCAAACGGCACTGCAGTTAAAAAATAAAATTGCGCTCCCGGCGATTCTGCTGATTGTGGCATTCGGGAATCCGGTTTCCGCCCATATACTCGTGACAAGGGCTGTTGAAACACAGTCACTCCGATTTTTCTGGCTGGTACCGGTCAGTCTATTTCTCGCAGCTGCGACTGTTATGATACTGGACTTTATTCCCAGACGTTGGCTAAAAATTGTTGCGGCAGTTGTGGTTATCCCGATTCTGCTTTTTTCCGGCAGAGGTCTGGCAATTTTACGCCTTAACTGGCAGTACACTACCCCCAACTGGTACAAGATACCGCCGGTGGTCATTGATTTGTGTGATTATATCTTGGCAGACGATACGTACAGCGAAAAAAGTGTCGCATGCTGTTTCCCGCTGAATCTTTGGGTTCGCCAGTATACGTCGGAGATATACTTGCCATTTTCTTGGACTGGCGCGGAAAATCCAAAACTTTCTCATGAAATGGATATGACGGAAGGTCATCCTATTGATCTAGATCTCATTTCTAAACTATCTGCTGATGAACAGTACAAATATATTGTAATCCCACGCGAAGGAGATTATGTGGGAGGTTTGGAGACTTTTGGCTATCATGAAGTCTATTCTATAGATGTAAATCCTAAAAGTGACGAGGATTTGTATGATAGAGAGTATGTTCTTTATCGCTGGGAGAAAGGGGCGGTTTCATGATTTTGCGACTTTGTTGCACGCTTTTCTTTTCCCTACTGTTTATACCATTTGGTATAGGAAAAGCAATTTTAGGTAAACAACCGGGTTTGATCCAGTTTATTTGTGGATTTTCATTTAGTCTGACTCTTTTTGAAATTTTAATGTTGATATTTCATGTTACTGGTACAAGCTTTCGAGGAATGGTTCTGTTATGGTGTTGCATATGCGGAATGATTGCTATAATTGGCTTTATAAAGCAAAAAATAAAGTCGTGCAATGTTAAAGCCGTTTCGTACGGCAAAGCAGAATGGCTTC
Organism: Subdoligranulum variabile; assembly: GCA_003343905.1. GTDB lineage: Bacteria > Bacillota > Clostridia > Oscillospirales > Ruminococcaceae > Gemmiger > Gemmiger variabilis_C. The sequence goes on along the minus strand of QAKI01000066.1, from coordinate 26,159 downwards.
TTTTAGGGTTAGTTATAATCGTTACCGCCGCTATCACCTTGAATACAGTGCTCAATACGACCTACGTGAATTGGGATGATCAAACGTATTGTGCGAATGCTGTTAGTACGTGGGAATCCGATAAGGTTAATCGTATTGCACCATATGCAGGGACAGAGCGAGGCGTTTTTTACGATAAGAAGTATGTAATTGCGGGTTGGCCAATCTATAGTTCAATGCTATCGGTACTTTCAGGGATCCATCCGGCAATTATATTTAGAACAATTTTGCCGCTATTTGAATTGCCTGCGGCTATAGGAATAATTTATCTGCTATTGCGGAGTTTTTTCCCTTGTGGAAAGGAAAAAGCCTTATTGGGACTTTTGTATTATATTTTCTTTGCTCTCGCCGTTTCAGAAAAAATGGGAGGCAACTGTAGTGAGTGGTGGTTGTTTGTAAACATATGGACAGGTAAAGCGCTATCTTTTAATATCGTTGTGCCGCTTGTGCTATGGTTATTGATTCAAATAGAGAAAACAACGAATGAACTATTCTTACGCGCACTTTGGATTACATTGTTTTTTGTGGGAGCAGCTGCCTGCAATATTGCGGCCACTATGTTTCTTATAATCCCCACTGAACTTGGTATATGGGGGGGCTTTTACATGTATCGAACAAGGCGATGGCACGATATGGGGAAATTGGCTTTATGTGCAATGCCGGCGGTTTTGTGTACATTCGTTACTTTATAAGGATGGATGTTGAGCCTTTTAAATTTAATGCTGTATCGTTTAATGGGGGGGCTGACATGAAGAAAATAGTTCTTTACATATATGATGATTTGACTTTTGACTATAGCAAAAGAAAATTAGAGCAATTTGAGGTGATTCAGAAACCGTTATGGCGGAATGACTTGCCACTGATTGCTGTTAAAATATTGCGCCGTACTGGTCAATACACTGTTAGCAAGGTTTTGAATACTTCCACAGACATAGGCAAATATGATCTGGCGATTATACCTGAATATCAACTTACGCCGGATGCTTTAAATTATATTCTTCGAAAACCGATTGCCCCAAAGCAAGTAATTCTATTTCGCAATAAGGTAAACAAAACGAATTATTATATATTGGAAAACAGAGACCATGCTGGCTTGATAATTTGTACATATAATCTGAAGGATGCTCACAAATATAAAATGCTTTATCAGCCCCAATGTTGGAATAAAGATTTTTGTACTGGAACACAAGAAAGAGTAGTAACGGATTTGTATTTTGTTGGTACTGCAAAGTCTAGATATCAAGATATTATTTTGATAAAAAATGAAGCAGAACACCAACATTTGGTAACGGATTTTACAATCGTTTCGAACCGTGGTCAACCGATGACAACACGGAATCCTATACCGTATACAATGTGCCTGCAGCGAATGAAACAGTCTAGAGCTATTTTAGATATTGTTGGAACTGATAATGAAGGGCTGACATATCGTCCGTTAGAAGCACTATTTCTCCCAAAAAAGTTGGTTACCAATTATTTGGGAATACAACATTATGACTTTTATGCTCCCAACAGAAAAAATATTTTTTTGATTGGAGTGGATCATCTCAATAATTTATCAGAGTTTATCCAAACACCATTTGTGAAAACAGAGTTTAGCATGGACAAATATGATATCGTCGCATGGATGGACGGGATAATCCAGCGAGTATTGTGATTAGTATAATCAATCCTTTTGAGAGTAATATTGCTGATAAAGAATCTTCTTGAGATTGGGCAAAAGCATAGTGATAATGTCTTATGTTGAGTGATGAAGCGGATTCTATTCAAAGTGACAAATCATTTGAAGGGAGACTCAAAGACGTATGAAATCCTATTTGGTAGATGTCCCAGTTTCGGTTAATATATGGATTCGGCCTGAATGCCAGAGAAAACAGTTTGAAGTTATTAGGCAGGCGAGGCCTAGCGTTTTGTTTGTTACTTCGGACGGAGGACGAAATAGGCACGAGTGGGAAGTGATTCGAAAAAATAGGCAACTGTACGAAGGGGGAATAGATTGGGATTGTGTCGTATATCGCCTGTATGAAGAAAAAAATAACGGAATGTATGCCATGGGAAAGCTACGCCAGAATTTTATTTGGAGTAAAGTGGATCGTTGTATTTTCTTAGAGGATGACCAGATTCCAAGTGTTAGTTTCTTCCGCTTTAGTGCAGAAATGTTGGAAAAATATAAAGATGATCTACGGATTTATATGATATGTGGCATGAATCATTTGGGGATATCTGAAAATGTAAATTCGGATTATTTTTTCTCACGTGTCGGTTCTATATGGGGAATTGCAATGTGGAAGAGAACTTATGAGCAGAGTAATGATTTCTCCTATGGAAAGGATCCGTATGTTATGAACTGTTTGAAACAAGAAACACGAAAAGATAAGGTTATGTGGAAGCGGATTGTAGCATACGCAAAGAGCGAATGTTATGAAGGGCACCCTGCCGGTAATGAGTTTTTTTTGGGGTTAGCGCCTTACGGACAACATCAACTATTAATTATTCCTAAATATAATATGATTTCTAATATTGGAAGTACTGAAGACTCGGCTCATGCTGGAGAGTTAAGTGCGCTACCACGTGGGATACGTCAAGTTTTTAATATGCCAGTATATGAAATGAATTTCCCACTCGCTCATCCTCGTTATGTGATAGCAGATTTAGCCTATGAGGCGAAGGTAAAGCGTATCTTAGGATTGGGTCATCCATTGGTGCAAATGTGGAGAAAAGTTGAGCGTGCGCTTTTGATTTTACGCAAGGAGGGAATACATAAATTGATTAAGAAGCTAAATATGGTATGTAAGCGTACTAAAGAAAATCGACAAATAGAAAAATAAAATAGCCAGGCAGGGGACTAGCAATATGCAGAAAAACCAACAGAATATAAGCAGGACAGCTGCTGCCGCTAAAAATCTGTTTGTGGGAGCTGGGGGGAAAATCATACTGTTGGGAGCAACTTTTCTGGTTCGAACACTATTTATTCGGATCTTAGGAGTTGAATATACAGGTATCAGTAGTCTATATACCAATATTTTGAGTTTTCTAAGCTTGGCGGAGCTTGGTATGGGCAGCGTGTTGATTTTTGAATTGTATCAACCGTTGCAGGAAAAAAATGAAGAAATTGTTAGCGCGTATGTGGCGCTGTTTCAAAAAATATATTTTGTCGTTATCTGTGCAGTACTAGGGATAGGAATTTGTCTATTACCTTTCTTAAAAGTGATCACTAACAGTTCACTAGATCAAGGACACTTGATTGGATATTACCTATTGTATTTGGTGGACTCGGTTTGCAGCTATTTTGTAGTGTATCGAACCACAGTTATTGAGGCTGACCAAAAACGCTATGTGACACAGACTGTTGATATTGTAACTAAGTTAGTTATGTATATCTGTCAAAGCGTTTTTCTTGTTTTGTATAGAAATTTTGTGGGGTATTTGTGCATACAGGTTGTGTTTACAATTGTTAAAAATGTCATATTGCATATCATTGCTACACGGATGTACCCATATCTCAAACAAAAACCATCCAGAAGGTTAGCTCCAGAAAAGGTGCAGGAGATATTTAAGAACGTTCGGGCTACTTTTATTGCCAGAGTTTCCAACGTGGTATTGACCCAAACAGACAGTATTATCATTTCAGTCTTTTTAGGCGTGGTGGCAGTTGGCTATTATACAAACTACAATATGATCGTTGTGTATATTAATAGCATATACAGTATAATTTATTCTAGTTTGGAAGCAAGTGTTGGGAGTTTGAATGCAGAACATAACGATGAGAAATCTTTTGGTATGTACAAAAAGTTGTCGTTGTTTTTTGGGCTATTAAATGCTTTTTTCGTTGTTGGATACCTGTGTTTGGTTCAGGATTTTATTGAAATTTGGATTGGCGCTGATTATTTGAAAAATATGGATTTAGTTATTGCAATCCTTCTATCGATTTATTTTGGACAAGCTACAAATGTGGTCTCAATGTATCGACAGACAATGGGGCTTTTTATAGAAGTGCGAAAAATCTATCCGTTGATGGCGGTAATTAATGTTGTGGCTTCGATCATTTTGGCAAAATTAATGGGGCTTGCGGGAATCCCACTAGGAACGGCAATTGCTAGACTATTTACTGTTTTTTGGTTTGAAGGAAAAATTGTATTTTCAAAAATGCATCGTACATTTATGGAATATGTGCGGCAACAAATCTTTTTTGCTTCTTTTACAATGTTGACGTGTTTAATCGCGTATCGGCTATGCTCTTTGGCTCCAGGCGAAGGCGTAGTAGCTTTAGTTGTGAATGGCAGTATATGTATACTCACAATTTCTGCTATTTCCTGGGTTGTGTTTGGGCGGTCTGAAGAATGGCGATGGATGATAGAACAACTGAAAGAGCGGCTAGATAAGCATTAAATTGTTCGAGGTGGAACAAAACTTATGTACATGAGAAAATTTGTTTCTGAAATAAAGAAAAAGCAAATTTTATACAAAGCTGCGGTGAAAATATATTCTTACTACTTAGGTGTTCTTCGAAACAGTGAGGTTCTGAGATGGGGAGGTAGAGCATTAGGAAACAGTGAGTTTCAACTGGAAGCGACGTCTGTAAAAAAATATTGTGAGGAAAATGAAATTACGAAGGTAACTCTGGAAAAAGAGCAAACAAGGCCTCAATATCAAGCGGCTTATTTTGAAGGACAAGGCTCAAAGGTATCGGAGATTCTTGCGCCTGAAGTTTACTATACTATTTTGAATGAAGTATATGTTTGTGCAATGAACGATTCGGTCATAGTTGACCGTTATTTATTAAATGACCGCTTTTTGATGCCACTGGCTACATACGCAAATTTTGAAACCGAGCCAATAATCAAATATAGCAGGCAGGGAAAATGTAGGGTTTATGGGAAAATACGAAAGGAAGTCGTTCCAGAGGCAATAGCGTTAACTGGACTTGCTAGTAATAATTACTACCATTGGACTTTTGATATACTGTCCAAAATGGCTTACATCAATCAATTCGAGGAGCTTAAGGATGTACCGCTTATTGTCGATGTGACTATTTCCATGCATTCTACATATATGGAACTTTTAAAGTTAGTGGACCGGTATAATCATCCGATTATCTTCTTGGCACGTGGCGAGTTGATTCGAGTCGAACGTTTGCACTATTTCTCTTTGTGCACATTTACAGCTGTATATACCAAAACAAAACCAGAAGGCTACGTGAATAATACAAAACCCAAAAAAGCGATTGATATGTATAGGAAAAACGTTTTACAGAGCGCCTTGAGGGAAACAAAAGAAGATGAAACATATGAAAAAATTTTCCTAAGCCGAGGTAAAGGAAAATGTGTAGTGCGATTAGAGAATGAGACTCAAGTTGAAGACCTATTTATAGCCCATGGATTTAAATCTATCAACCCATCAGATTATACTATATTTCAACAGGCACGACTGTTTTATAAAGCTAAATGGGTAGTAGGAGATGAGGGGGCAGCGCTTTCCAATGTAATGTATGGTGGCCCTAATACGCATATTGTGTGCATACAACCTGAAGGTTGGAAGGATAATGTGTTTTCAACTATTGCATATATAGCAAATGTAAACTTTATACATTTGAATGCCGTTGAGACTGGTGAGCGACATTCGCACAGGGTGGATATTGAATATTGTAAGCGGTTTATTGCAAAACAAATTGAAAGTGCCTCGGAAGAATAGAGTGAAAACGGAAAATTCCAGTCGTGAATGTTAATAAGTCTACTGAGAACTTGCACAGAGAGGATGAATTCAGCAATATGAAAAAAATTTTGCTGTTAGGGGGAGCCGCGCAGCAAGTAGTTGCTATCAAAACTGCCAAACGATTGGGATATTATACGGTATTGTGTGATTTCCTTCCGGATAATCCGGGGCAATATGAGGCAGATGAATTTTATTTAATAAGCACGACAGATAAAGAGGCGGTTCTACAGGTGGCACGTCAAGAAAATGTGCAAGGCGTGTTAGCCTATGCGTCTGATCCGGCAGCGCCTACCGCAGCATATGTGGCACAGAAAATGGGACTTCCTGGCAATCCGTTTGATTCAGTAGAGGTCTTGTGCAATAAGGATAAATTCCGTACTTATCTTAAAGACAATGGATTTTGTGCTCCAAAGGCAAAAGGGTATACGTGTATTGAGAATGCATGCCATGATATAGAAAGTGGTGCATTTCATTTGCCGATTATAGTTAAACCAGTAGATTCGTCTGGTAGTAAAGGAACAACAGTCCTTCACGATATTAATGGAATAAAAGCTTTAAAAAAGGCGTTTAATTTTTCTCGAAAAAAACGCATTATAGTAGAAGAGTTTATTGAAAGAAAGCATCCGTATCTTATTGGTGGAGATATTTTTATTGAAAATGGCGAAGTGATTCTATGGGGACTGTTAAATTGTCATAGAGATCCTAAGGGTAATCAACTGGTTCCGGTAGGTAAAAGTTATCCCCTTCTTTTAGAGAAGGAAGATGTGCAGCGAATTAAAGTGACTCTCAAAAAATTAGTGGAAAAATTGAACATTCAAAATGGAGCAATGAATGTTGAATTAATTATAGATCGTGATAATCATGTTTTTCCTATAGATATAGGCCCTCGTAGCGGTGGAAATATGATTCCTGTTTTTTTGGGGGACATCTTTCAAATCGACATTCCTCGAATGTGCGTCCAAGCAGCTATGGGAGAAAAAATTAATTTTGCCCCACTTGTTTCGGAGGGATGCTATACAACAATTAACTTGCACAGTAGGGAAAATGGGATTTATAAAGGAATTTGGTTTTCGGAAAAGATTCAGCAACATATTTATCGGTTGTTCGTTTATAAAAAAGAAGGAGATAAAGTTGAAAAATTTGAAAATGCATCAAATTGTCTGGGAGTTGCGTTTTTGAAATTCAATGATGAGAACACGTTGCTTGATGTGTGGAATCACATCGATGATCATGTGAAAATCGAGCTTCAGTTAGGTTGAGTAGCAAGTTCTACGCACCAGTCAGACCATAAAAGTGCTGTTTTCTACCCAAAACTAATTAAGTTAAGCTTCTTGGGGACATATCAATGTCGATTTAAAAAAGCTTTTGTTAAGGGGGAACTTGCTATATGTAGTGTGGGCTGTGTACAAAAGTGGGACTGATGCTATTTTATAAATGTTATGCTTTAGAATAGATGATGAGAAATCATCATATGGAAGTGATGCTAAAAAATGAGGGAAATTGGCGGATACATTGAATTCGAACATTATCACGGGAAGTTATTTCACCAAGATGCAATAGCTTTAAACTGCGGCCGGAATGCTTTGGCTTATTTATGCGAAGCAAAACATATAGAGAAAGTTTATTTGCCGTATTTTATATGCGATTCGGTTGTGAATTTATGCGATAGATTGGGAATTGCACACGAGTTTTACCATATTGGAAGGCAATTTGAGCCGTTACTTTTAAAAACGTTGAGAAATCATGAGTGGCTTTATTTGGTTAATTTTTACGGGCAAATCAGTAACGATAGAATTGCAAAATGGAAAAGCTGTTATGACCGAGTAATTGTGGATAATGCGCAGAGCTATTTTCAGATGCCAGTTAAGGGGGTAGATACTTTGTATACCTGCCGAAAATATTTTGGTGTGGCAGACGGAGCTTTCTTGTATACTGATACACAACTTGAACGCTTACTGAAGCTGGACGAGTCCCATGAACGAATGCATTTCCTTTTAGGAAGGTTTGAACGTTCAGCTAGTGAGTTTTATTCGGAATATGTGGCCAATAACGATTTCTTTGACAGTGAGCCTTTGAAGAAAATGTCCCGGTTGACACAAAATTTTTTGCGAGGGATTGATTACCCCAGTATAGAGAAGATTAGAAGGAAAAATTTTGCTTTTTTGCATAGGAAACTCGAACATAAAAATCAACTTTTCCTGAATGAAAATGAAGGAACATTCATGTATCCTTTTATGATTCAAAACGGGGCAATAGTCCGTAAAAAATTGCAGCAAGAAAAAATTTATATACCCACTCTATGGCCCTCTGTAAAAGAGTGGTGTTCAGAGGAAATGGTAGAATATAAATATGCCGAGAATATATTGCCGCTCCCTATTGACCAGCGATATGGGGAAAAAGATATGATGTGTATTGTGAATTCTATTGAGAAAATAGTATCTATTGTTGAAAATGAGGAAGGGTGTACACAGTGAATATCAAGGGGAAAAAAGTTACTCTCCGAGCCATGGAGAAAAAAGACTGTGAGATGGTTCGGGAAATGTTTAACGATCCGGAAATGGAAAATCTAGTGGTAGGTTGGACGTTTCCTCTTTCTAGTTATGCTCAAGAAAAATGGTTTGAAAATCATTATGCAGACAACACCAGTTTCCGCTTTGTAATTGAAACAGAAGCGGACGGAGCGGTTGGAATTGCAACCCTAACCAATATCGACTGGAAAAACAGAAGCGCCAATCATGGCATTAAGCTGGCGAAAAAAGAACGTCGCTCAAAAGGGATTGGAACAGATACGGTGATGGCCATTATGCGCTATGCATTTGATGAATTACAACTTCATCGCTTAGATGGCGCATGGTTCAAAGAAAATATAGCCTCAAAAACCATGTATACAAAATGTGGATGGGTAGAAGAAGGCGTACGTAGAGAATATATTTTCAAAAACGGCTCGTATCGAGACTTGGTGGTTGTTGGTATTTTGGCCGAGGAATATCATGATTTGGTGAAGCTTACGCATTATTGGGATTGAGGTTTATGATGGATAATATTCTGGTCACCCGCTCATCCATGCCACCACTAGAAGAATACATTGCGGAGATTCGCCCTATCTGGGACAGTCATTGGCTAACCAATATGGGACCTAAGCACAGGGAATTGCAGCAAAAACTGAAAGACTACATGGATGTGGAAAACGTGGAGTTGCTGACCAATGGCCATATGGCCTTGGAATTGACTTTGCAGGCCCTGAACCTGCAAGGCGAAGTGATTACCACCCCTTTCACGTTTGCTTCTACCACACACGCTATCGTGCGCAATGGGTTGGAGCCGGTATTCTGTGATATTGACCCTGTCACTTATACCATAGATGTTGCAAAGCTGGAAGACTTGATTACGGATCGTACCTGTGCGATCATGCCTGTACATGTTTACGGAAACATCTGCAATATTGAAGAAATCGAGCGTATTGCCTGTAAATATGGCTTAAAAGTAATTTATGATGCAGCGCACACCTTTGGAGAGACCTACAAGGGCAAGGGAATCGGTTCCTATGGTGACGTCTCCTGCTTTAGTTTCCATGCTACAAAAGTATTCAACACGATTGAAGGCGGCGCGGTCTGTTACCATAATGAACAGTTGGGAAAACGGCTGTATGAATTGAAGAACTTTGGCATTCATGGCCCCGAAGAAGTGGATGCCGTAGGTGCAAATGCCAAGATGAATGAATTCTGTGCGGCCATGGGATTATGTAATTTGCGGCATGTAGACGAAGAAATTGCCAAGCGCAAAAAGGTTGTAGAACGTTACCGTGAACATTTGGAAGGCGTTGTAGGCCTACAGTTGAATGCGGAACAGCCAGACGTGAAATACAATTATGCATACTTTCCGGTAGTATTTGATGAAAAGGTGTTTGGTGCTAGCCGCAATGAGGTATTTGACGCACTGGCAGAACAGGGAATTTGTGCGCGAAAATATTTTTACCCATTAACTAATACTTTTGCTTGCTTCCATAATAAGTACAATGTAGATGAAACACCTGTGGCTCGTTATGTATCCGAGCGCGTGTTGACGCTTCCCCTTTATGCAGGCTTGGCGCTGGAAGATGTGGACCGTATCTGCCATGTGATTTTGAAATTAAAAGCGTAATTACATCAACATTGTTAAATACGGATAAAGCTAAATCGAAAATGGTTTTTATCAAAAAGATTGCACAAGACCAGTGAGATGTATGGCCTGATAAAGGAAAATGATTCTATAGTCCAAAATCCTGTACCGGGCGGGGCCGGTCGAACTGGCCAGCTGTTCCTTCGGGCAGAGCAGCAAGGTCAGCTATTTGCAGATGCTCACGGCGGTCTGCGCCATCGTCAACGGCGGCGAATTGATGCAGCCGTATGTGGTGCAGCGCATCGCCGCGCCGGACGGGACGGTGGTGCGGGAGATCGAACCCACGGTGAAACGCCGGGTCATCAGCGAGGAAACGAGCGCGACCATGTGCGAACTGATGGAAGGCGTTGTCACCGACGGCACCGGCAAAAACGCGGCGGTGGAGGGCTACCGCGTGGGTGGCAAGAGCGGCACCAGCCAGAAACTGGACAGCGAGGACGCGGGCGCGCGTATCAGCAGTTTTGTGGCCGTGGCACCCATCGAAGAACCGCGGCTGGCGGTGCTGGTCTGCCTGGACGAACCCCATAGCTGGAGTACCAGCGGCGGAACGCTTTCGGGCCCGGTCTGCGCCGAGGTGTTGGCCAAGGCGCTGCCCTACCTGGGCATTGAGCCGCAGCCTGCGACCGAGGAAACAAGCGTGACGGCGTCGTAATTCTATACGTTTGTTCAAAAAAAGTACGGGAATTTTTCACACCGATCTGGTATAATGAAACCATAAGATGCCAGAACCGGCGGGAGAAGAAAAAATGGACGACGGAAAGAAGAAAACGACGCCTTTTGTGGTGTTCGACAACGTATGCAAATATTACCAGATGGGGGACACGCGCATCGCAGCGTCCGACCATGTGAGCTTTACCATTGAGAAAGGGGAGTTCTGCGTCATTTTAGGGCCTTCGGGCGCGGGCAAAACGACGGTGCTCAATATGCTGGGCGGTATGGATACCTGCGACGAGGGGAAGATCCTGCTGGACGGCGAGTGTGTCAGCGACTTCAACCAGAAGCGGCTGACCACCTACCGCCGCTATGACGTGGGGTTCGTGTTCCAGTTCTACAATCTGGTGCAGAACCTTACCGCGCGGGAAAACGTGGAACTGGCCGCCGAGATCTGCCGCGACCCGCTGGACGCGGACACCGTGCTGGAAGAAGTGGGCCTGGCCGCCCGGCGCGACAACTTCCCCGCGCAGCTTTCCGGCGGTGAACAGCAGCGGGTGTCCATTGCTCGTGCGCTGGCCAAAAACCCCAAGATCCTGCTGTGCGACGAGCCGACCGGCGCGCTGGATTACAAGACCGGCAAACAGGTGTTGGCGCTGTTGCAGGCGACCTGCCGCAAGCAGGGCCGCACCGTCATCGTCATTACCCATAACAGCGCGCTGGCCGCCATGGCGGACCGACTGATCCGCATCAACAGCGGCCGCGTGATCGAGGAAACGCTCAACCCCAACCCCACCCCGGTGGAAAGGATCGAATGGTAAATGACGCGCAGTTACCGTAAAAATATACTACGCACGCTGAAAAGCGCACGCGGCCGGTTCGTGGCGATCTTTTCGATCGTCGCGCTGGGCGTGGGCTTTCTGGCCGGGCTGAACGCGACGCCCATCGACATGAAAGAGTCCATGGAGCGTTACATGGACGATGCAAACTTTTATGATCTGCGCATCGTTTCGACGCTGGGGCTGACTGACGCCGACGTGGAAGCACTGCGCGAGGTGGAAGGCGTCAAGGCGGTACAGCCGGCCTATTCGGCGGATCTTCTGGTGGACGCGGGGGAAGATGTGCTCGTCACCCGCGTGCAAAGCTTGCCGCCGGAAGGGGAGGACGCCATCAACCAGCTGGTCCTGGCGGACGGCCGGATGCCCGAAGCCCCCGGCGAATGTGTGGTCGAAGCCAGCACCAACGTGACGAACACCAGCTTCCCCGTGGGCACCAAGCTGACCGTGGACGCGGGCAACGAGGACCTGGATACCAAACTGGAACGCACGGAGTACACGGTGGTGGGCGTGGTGCATAACGCCAACTACTGCAGCTTTGAGCGGGAACCCGCCAGCGTGGGCAACGGCACAGTGGAACTGGTGATGTACCTTCTGCCGGAAGATTTTGCCTACGAAGCCTATACCGAAGTCTATGTGACGGCGGAAGGCGCGCTGGAACAGAACAGCCTGCAAGATGAATACACCGCCACGGTGGAAGCCGTGCAGGCCAATGTGGAAGCTATCCAGCAGGCGCGCTGCGACGCGCGCTATGAGGAGATCCGCGCCGAAGCCCAGCAGGAGATCGATGACGCCTGGGCGGAATACTACGATGCCGAAGCGGAAGCCGAGCAGGAATTGGCGGACGCGGCAGCCGAACTGGAGGATGGCCGCCGGGAACTGGCCGAAGGCCAGCAGGAGTATGAGGACGGCGAACGGGAATACGCCGAGGGCGCGCAGGAGATCGCCGACAACGAAGCCCTTGTGAACGACGGCCTGACGCAGCTTCAGGAAGCCGTGCAGTTATTGCAGGAAAACCAGCAGAAGCTGGAGGACGGCGAAGCGGAACTGGCGGCCAACGCCCCCACGCTGGAACAGGCCAGGCGCAAGCTGGAAGACGGCCAGGCGGAATATGAAGCCGGGCTGCAGCAGTACAACGACGGCCTGGCCCAGATCGAAGAAGGCGAGCGCCAGTTGGCGGATGGCAAGACCCAACTGGATCAGGCGGAAAAAACCTATCAGGCCGGTGTGGAACAGGCAGCGGAGCAGATCAATGAACTGCTGAAAGCGCAACTGCCCTGGCTGCCGGTCGAGATCGGCGCGGAGGACGTGCAGGGGTTCATCGACTGGCTGAACGAGGACGGGCGAACAGTGCCCGCCAGCTATGACGCGCTGCTGGATGCGCTCGAAGCTTATGCCAGCGAAACGATCGGGTTCCCCATCAGCGGCATGCTGCCCTCGGCAGCGCGCGACCTGCAAAAGCAGGCGCAGAACCTGCTGGAAGAACTGCAGAAGGAGCCGCCCGCAGGCGGTGAAGAGGAAACGCCGCCCGCCGAAACGCGGCCGTCGGAACAACAGCCGGAGGATACGCAAACGGACCGTGCGGACATGGTGACGGAAGAACCGCCCGCCGAAGAAGCAGATACCCCGGCGGAAGAACTGCCCGCCGAGGAAACGGACCCGGCAGGGGACGCACCCGCCGTTCCGTCTGAACCTGCGGGCCCCCCTGCCGGAGAGAACGCGGAGGTACCCGGACAGCCGGACGGGGAAACGGATGCGGGAACACTCCCGCCGGAACAGGAATCCGGGCCGGAAACGGCTCCCGACGTGGACAGCAGCGAATTGTCGGACGGCGAACCGAAAACCGTGATCGCGCTGCCGGCCGCCTGGACGGACGAACCGGCGGCCCCGATCGAAAACATGGAAAACGCCGCGAGCGAGCCGCTGGAATCAGCTGGACCGCAGACCCCTGCGCAGGGGAACGAAGCGGCTCCCGAAGTCCCCGCTGAAACGCCGGACGAGACCCCGGCACCTCAAGACCCGGAGATGACTGACGCCCAGCGGGAAGAACTGGAACAGCAGTTGAACGCCATCATCATGGCGGACCGCGCCCAGATGCAGTCTGTGCTGGAAGCCGCGCAGGCGTGGCTGGAAGAGCAGCCCGAACCGCTGCCGGAACCCGTGGAAGACTTCCGGCAGATGGTGGAAAAGGGCCTGACCGATCTGGCGGCAGAACAGGAAAAGACCGGGCCTTTGGTGGCCGGGTTTGCCCAGATGGTCACCGGCCGCCGCACGCTGGACGAATCCTGGGCGGCTTATGAGGAAAATGCGCAGAAGCTGGCCGACGGCCGCGAGCAGTTGGAAGCGGGCAAGCCTGCGCTCGAAGAAGCCAGGCGCCTGCTGGACGAAGGCTGGGCGGCCTATGAACAGGGCGCGGCTGAATATGAAGCGGGCAGGCAAAAGCTGGAGGACGCCCGCGTCCAGCTCGACGAGGGCTGGGCCACCCAGACGGACAAGCAGTTGGAACTGGACGACGCCCGCGTACAGTTGGCCGACGCCAAGGCCCAACTGGCGGACGCCCGGACCGAACTGGACGATGCCCGGCGGACCATTGCGGAAAATGTGCAGAAACTGCGCGACGGCGAGATCGAATACGAGGATGGCAAAGCTGAAGCCGACCAGGAACTGGCGGACGCCCGGGCCGAGATCGAGGACGGCCAGCGGGAACTGGATGACATCGAACAGCCGGAGTGGTATATCTGGGACCGCAGCAGCAACGTGAGTTATGCGTCGTTTGCGGCCAATGTGGACAAACTGACCGCTATTACCACGATCTTCCCGCTGTTTTTCTTCCTGGTGGCCGCGCTGGTGGTCTCCACCACCATGACGCGCATGGTGGAAGAAGAACGCCTGCAGATCGGCACCCTGAAAGCACTGGGCTATGCCCGGGGCGAGATCATGCAGAAATACCTCTGGTACGCGCTGGCCGCCGCGGCGCTGGGCACCCTTGTGGGGCTGACCATCGGTTTTGTGGCTTTCCCGCAGATCATCTGGTCGGCCTATGCGATGATGTACTATATGCCGTCGATCTCGACCCCGTGGCGTGCGGCTCAGGCCGTGTTTGCGGGCGGCACGCTGATCGCGCTGACCGTCGGCGTCACGGCGCTGACCTGCCGCGCCTCGCTGCGGGAAGTCCCGGCGGCGCTGATGCTGCCCCGCGCCCCCAAGGCGGGCAAACGCATCGTGCTGGAACGCATCACACCGCTGTGGCGCCGCCTGCCCTTCTCCTGGAAGGTGACGTGCCGGAACCTGCTGCGCTATAAGCGGCGGTTCTGGATGACGGTGATCGGCGTGGCCGGGTGCACGGCGCTGCTGGTGGCAGGGTTCGGTATCTCGGATTCGCTCAATGCCATCATCACCAAACAGTACAGTGAAATATCCCACTACGACCTGATGACGATCGTCACACAGGAGAACGCCACCGCCGAAGGGCCGGTGCATGACTATCTGTTCGGCGGCGGGGACATTGAGGAGTCGCTGACGGTCTCGGTCGAGAACACCCGCCAGGAAAGCCCCGAGGGCGAAAGCGAAGTGTACCTGATGATCCCGCAGGATGTGGAACGGTTTGCTGATTTCGCAGACCTGCATGAACGGATCGGCGGCGCACCCACGCCGCTGGGCGAGGACGGTATCGTCATGACCGAAAAACTGGCCTCCATCTACGGCGTTCAGCCCGGGGATACCATCACCCTGAAAAATCAGGACGATGTGGAGGGCACGTTTACGATCAGCGGCGTGTGCGAACATTATGTGAGCAACTACGTCTATATGAGCCCGGCCACCTACCGGGCGGCCTTTGGGGAAGAGGCACCCCGGAACGCGGTGCTCAGCAAGCTGACGGACGACAGCCAGGCGGCGCGGGATGCCATCTCGGCGGAACTGCTGGGAATGGACGATGTCGCCAGCCTGAACTTCACCGAGGACAACCTTACCCAGGTGCTGAATATGCTGCAATCCATCGACTCGGTGGTCGTGCTCATTATCGTCTGCGCGGCCTGCCTGGCCTTTGTGGTGCTGTACAACCTGTCCAGCATCAACGTGGCCGAGCGCGTCAAGGAGATCGCCACCATCAAGGTGCTGGGCTTCTATGACCGGGAAGTGAACGCCTACGTCAACCGCGAAAGCATCATCCTGACGCTGATCGGCATTCTGTTCGGATTGTTCGCAGGCATCGTGCTGCACCATTTCATCGTAGTCACGGTGGAGGTGGATGCGGTCATGTTCGGCCGCCAGATCGCGCCGCTCAGTTTCCTGTATGCGGTGCTGCTGACGCTGCTGTTCAGCGCCATCGTCAATCTGGTCATGCAGCGCACGCTCAAAAAAGTTTCTATGGTCGAGAGCATGAAGGCCCCCGAATAAAACGAAAAAGCGGGTGTTTTTTGGCAGAAAATGCACAAGAACGGCGAAAAACCAGGTTGAATCAATAAAAAATGCCGGGACGGCTTTGGGCAGTCCCGGCTTTTTTGTGCAAAATGCCGCAACAGCGCCGAAAAGTTGACGAATGCCTTCAAAGTGACTATAATAGAAGGCGAACCGCACCGATCCGTGCGGCCGATATGCGGCAGAGGAGCTCTGCGCGGCTGGGGCCGGCAGGGAAAAGCCGCCCAAACGTATTAGGAGGAATCCAAATATGGTATCCAAAAAGAAAGTTTCGCAAACCGTACTTACCGAAGGTAAGTTCTATACCATCAGCACTGCCAACGGCAAGGTCGTGGAAGTCGCGGATTATAACATCGACAACGGCGCCAAGATCCAACTGTGGGACAATGTCAACGCCGAGTGGCAGCAGTGGAATTTCGTGCCCGCCGGTGACGGCGTGTACCGCATCCAGAACCGCTTCACCAACAAGATGCTGGACCTGGACTGCGGCGGCGTCAGCGACGGCACCCGCGTGCATCAGTGGGAGGGCGCGCCGGCGTCCAGCCAGTTGTGGGTCGTGGAGCCTTCCAACGACGGCACCGTCAAGATCAAGTCCAATCTGGCAGGCAAACTGCTGGACGTGGTGGGCATGAGCACCGAGAACGGCACCCCGCTGCAGATCTGGCGTGACGTGAACGGCACCAGCCAGTACTGGATCATTGACGAAGTGACCCGCAAGCCCAAGGCCAGCGCCAAGGCTACCGCCGCCAAGGCCAAGGCTGCCGCCGCTGCTGCGGCCGAAAACGTGGCTGACGTGGCTGCGGATGCCGCCGAGGAAGTGGTCAAGGCTACGGAGGAAGTCGTCAAGGCTGCGAAGAAAGCCGCCAAAAAGCCCGCCGTCAAGAAGGCCGCCAAGACAGTCAACGAGACCGTCAAGGCCGTGACCGAGGCTGTCAAGCCCGCCGCCGACGAGGCTGTCAAGGCTGCCAAGCCGGTGGTCGAGGAAGCCGTCAAAGCCGCCAAGCCCGTGGTGGAAGAAGCGGTCAAGGCTGTGAACGAAGCGGTGAAGCCCGCCGCCAAAAAGCCCGCGTCCAAAAAGACCACCCGGAAGGGCCGCAAGTAATCTGCCCGCCGGTTGAATTTCCCCTCTCTGCGCTTTTGTGTTGGAACGAGTGATCCCCGTGCCCCTGCGGCACGGGGATTTTTGACTGTACGGGCAAAAAAGCGGGATTCTCACTTTGTGTCGTGGCGCTGCGTGGTCCGCTGTGGTAGGATAAAACGTGAAAGGGGGCAGGAACACAGATGGACCAGGAAAAGATTGGCCGCTTTTTGAAACAGCTCCGCCAGGAAAACGGCCTGACGCAGGAACAACTGGCGGAACAGTTAGGCATCAACGCCCGGACGGTCAGCCGGTGGGAAACGGCCCGCACGATGCCGGATTTTGCGCTGCTGGTGGAATTGGGGCAGCGGTACGGCGTGACGGTGGACGAGCTGCTGAACGGCGAACGCCGTGAAAACGGGACGAGGAACGGGGAGGAAGAGACCATGAAAAAAGTGGTGGATTACACCGAACAGGAGAAGCGGCTTCTGTGGCGGCAGTTGAACCACCGTTTTGTTTACGGTGCGGCCGTCCTGGCAGTGGCTTTGTTGCTGCAAATGGTAGATTGCGATAATGTCTTTTGCCAGACAATGGCCGGGCTGGGGCAGGGCAGTGCGCTGGGGATACTGTGCTGGTAGGCGTACTGATGACCAGCCGGGTGGGGCCAAGATTTCTGATCGCCAAGCAGAAACTATTCCAAAAAATCTGGAAAGGATAAACGAATCGGGCGGCGCCCCTGTACAGGGCGCCGCCCGGTCGTGTGTGAAAAGATGAATTACAACGCCTGCATGGCGGCCTGCACGTCCGCTTCGCTGGCGCGCATCGCCTGCAGCGTGCGGTCCAGCAGCGTGTCCAGTTCCCAGCCCAGCATCTCGGCGCCCTGACGGATCACGTCGCGGGAGCATCCGGCAGCGAACTTCTTGTCCTTGAACTTCTTCTTCAGACTGGAAAGTTCCATATCGGTGCAGCTTTTGCTGGGGCGCATCTTGGCAGCCGCGCCGATCAGGCCGGTCAGTTCGTCGGTGGCGAACAGCACCTTTTCCATCTCGTGCTCGGGGCGCACATCGCTGCAAAGGCCGTAGCCATGGCAGCAGACGGCATGGGTCAGGGCTTCGCTGGCACCGGCGGCGGGCAGCAGTTCGGCGGCTTTGGCGCAGTGCTGTTCGGGCCAACGCTCAAAGTCCACGTCATGCAGCAGGCCGCACAGGGCCCAGAAATCTGCGTCCGCGCCGTAGCCCAGTTCGTTGGCGAACCAGCGCATCACGGCTTCCACCGTCAGCGCGTGCTGCAGGTGGAACGGTTCCTCGTTATATTGGCGCAGCAGGTCCCAGGCCTGCGCGCGGGTCATTCCGGTTTCCATGATCGCACAACTCCTTTCCTGCGTACAGGATCAGCCCAGCGCCGCGATGGACTGCCGGATCTTGGCAGCCTTTTCTTCGGCGGCGGCCAGCTTGGCGCGGGTATCCTCCACCAGCTTGGCGGGGGCTTTCTCCACAAATTTGGGATTGTTGAGCTGATTCTGGAACATGGCGGTCTCTTTTTCGGCCTTTGCCAGTTCCTTGTTCAGGCGGGCCAGTTCTTTCTCCCGGTCGATCAGTTCCATCATCGGGATAAAGCCGCGGGCGTCGGGGGTGGCTACCGTCACCATGCCCTCGGTGGGGCCGTCGTAGTGGGCGGTCAGCGTCACGTCGGTGGCAAAGGCGAACCGCGCCAGGTAGGCGCCGCCTTTCTCGAAGGCCGCGGGGGCGGAAGTCTCGATGACCATGGTGGTCTTTTTCGCCGGGTGGACGTTCATCTCGCTGCGCATGGCGCGCACGGCCTTGATATAGTCCATCAGCTTTTCAAAGTCGGCGCACTCGTCGGCCCAGACGGGCATATCCAGGTTGCCGGGCCAGGTCTCGAGCATGATGGTCTCGCCGCTGCCGGGCAGGGCCTGGTAGATCTCCTCGGTGACGAAGGGCATGAAGGGGTGCAGCAGCTTGAGCGCCTTGTCCAGCACATAGACCAGCACCTTGCGGGCGGTGTCGGCCTGGGCGGCGTCCTCGCTGTTCAGGCGGGACTTGCAGATCTCGATGTACCAGTCGCAGTACACTTCCCAGATGAAGTCCTCGATCTTTTCGGCGGCCAGACCCAGTTCGTACTTGTCCAGGTTGGCGGTGGCTTCGGCGGCTACTTTCGCCAGTTCGGACAGCACCCACTTGTCGCTCATGTCCAGCAGCGCCTCGTCGGGCATGCCGGGGGCAAAGTCCTCCGGCAGGTTCATCAGCACAAAGCGGGCGGCGTTCCACAGCTTGTTGGCAAAGTTGCGGCTGGCGGTGACTTTCTCGTCGCTGTAGCGCATATCGTTGCCGGCGGTGGAACCCACGATCAGCATCATGCGCAGCGCGTCGGCACCGTACTGGTCGATAACTTCCAGCGGGTCGATGCCGTTGCCCAGGCTCTTGGACATCTTGCGGCCCTGGCTGTCCCGGACGATGCCGTGGATCAGCACGGTGTCGAAGGGGGCCTTGCCGGTGTAGGCCAGGCCGGAGAAGATCATGCGCGACACCCAGAAGCCGATGATGTCATACCCGGTCACCAGCGTGCTGGTGGGGTAGAAGTAGTCGTAATCCTCGGTCGCCTTGGGCCAGCCCAGCGTGGAGAAGGGCCACAGAGCGGAGCTGAACCAGGTGTCCAGCGTGTCGGGGTCCTGGGTCAGGTGCGCGCTGCCGCACTTGGGGCAGACGGCGGGGGCTTCCTTGGCGACCACGGTGGCGCCGCAGTCGTCGCAGTACCAGGCCGGGATCTGGTGGCCCCACCACAACTGACGGCTGATGCACCAGTCGCGGCCGCCCTTCATCCAGTTGATATAGTTCTTGGTGAAGCGTTCGGGCACGAATTTGATGTCGCCCTTTTCGACGCTCTCGATGGCGGGCTTTGCCAGCGGTTCCATCTTGACGAACCACTGCTTGGAGACCATCGGCTCAATGACTGAATGGCAGCGGTAGCAGGTGCCCACGTCGTGGGTGATGCTCTCGGTCTCTTTCAGGGCGCCGCAGGCTTCCAGGTCGGCCAGGATCGCCTTGCGTGCTTCCATGGCGGTCATGCCCGCGTACTTGCCGCAGTCCAGCACTTCCGGCTCGTCGGCGGCCGCGCGGCCCGCGGCGCGCTCGGCATCGGCGGCAGCCTTGTCCGCTGCGCCGGTCATGTGGCCGTCGTAGGTCAGCACGCGGATCATGGGCAGGTCGTGGCGCTTGCCCACCTCAAAGTCGTTGGGGTCATGGGCGGGGGTGATCTTGACCACGCCGGTGCCCTTTTCCATGTCGGCGTGCTCGTCGCAGACGATGGGCAGTTCCCGGCCCAGCAGCGGCAGGATCACATGGCAGCCGTGCAGGTGGGCGTAGCGCGGGTCCTCGGGGTTGATGGCTACGGCGGTGTCGCCCAGCATGGTCTCAGGGCGGGTGGTGGCCAGTTCCAGCGTTTCGCCGGTCTCTTTGACTTTGTACAGCAGGTGCCAGAAGCTGCCCTCTTTGGCTTCATACTCCACCTCGGCGTCCGAAATGGAGGTGTTGCAGTGGGGGCACCAGTTGACCATGCGGTTGCCGCGGTAGATCAGGCCCTGATCGTACAGGCGGACGAACACTTCCTTGACGGCATCGGAGCAGCCCTCGTCCATCGTGAAGCGCTCGCGCTGCCAGTCGCAGGAGCAGCCCAGCTTCTTCAGCTGGCTGACGATGCGGTTGCCGTAGGTGTTTTTCCAGTCCCAGGCGCGTTCCAGGAAGCCGTCGCGGCCCACCATCTCTTTGGTCAGGCCCTCTTCCCGCATTTTCGCCACGACCTTGGCCTCGGTGGCAATGGAAGCGTGGTCGGTGCCGGGCACCCACAGGGCGGCGTAGCCCTGCATGCGCTTGTAGCGGATCAGGATGTCCTGCCAGGTCTCGTCCATGGCGTGGCCCATGTGGAGCTGGCCGGTGACGTTCGGCGGCGGCATCACGATGGTGAAGGGCTTTTTGCTGCGGTCGATGCGGGTATGGAAGTACCCTTTGTCGCACCAGTTTTGATAGATGCGATCTTCGGCGCCCTGGGGCGCGTACTGTTTGGCCAGTTCTTTCGGCATAGTAAAACCTCCTGCTTTTTTGCCCGGCGGGCCGGGCGGTGTGCCGTGGGGCTGCCTTTTCGGCAAACAAAAAAGCCGCCCCATGAACGATCATGGGACGGCCTGAAACACGTTTCAAGTCGCGGTACCACCCAAGTTGCCTTTTGGTAAAGGCCGCTTTGCGGCAGGGAACCCCCCGCCTGCCGGATAACGGCGGCAAACCCGTGCGCGGCTGGCGGAAGAAACCCTCCCGTTCACCGCGCCTGCTCCCAGGCGACAGCCTCTTTGCCTGCTCTGCCGGACTTGCACCCGACGCCGGCTCTCTGCAAAGGCAGGGCAAAGCGCACTCCTGTTCGCTGCATTTTATAGTATGTATCCTACCGCACCCGCAACGGCTTGTCAAGTATTTCGTGGCAAAAGATGGGGGCCTGCTTTGGGGAAGATATGCCGTGAGAGGACAGGCAGGGCGGTGTTTCCCGGCAGCCTGTGCATATGCGATGGGTAGGATCCTCTGCGCGGCGGAAACTTCGCCGGCCGTGACGTTGCCATTTGCGGCAGGGGGATACTATTATAGGTAGGGCTGTATGCGGCAGCCGTTTGAAGACCGTCCCTTCGTCCCACCCCGCCCGGCTGCCAGTGCAGCCCCCGCATGGCGGGTTTTGCGCCGGTTCTATTGCGGTATGGCGGTACGGGTGCTATAATATCAAGTTATAGAGGAGTAACATAGAGTAAGGAGCAGTATGCAAACACAAAAAATAAGCCCGTTGGTGATCCTGTTTCGGATCGTTTTCACCGTGGCGCTGCTGGGCTGCATCGCCTATATTTTCCATAACTCGCTGCAGACGGGGGCCGAGTCCTCGCTGCGCAGCCAGGCGGCCATGCAGGCCGTCAACGAAACGCTGGGCCACCTGCATCTGGGGCCGCTTTCCGAGCATACCATCCGCAAGATGGCGCATTTTCTGGAATTTACCCTCGAAGGCTTCCTGCTGATGCTCTGCCTGCGGGTCTATACCGCCCATTTCGTGCGGCACATGAGCTGGCCGCTGCTGGGCGGTATGTGCACGGCGCTGATGGATGAGACCATCCAGCTGTTCATCCCCAACCGCACGTCGATGGTCACCGACGTATGGCTCGACATGCTGGGCGTGGTGGCCGGTCTGCTGGTGGCGCTTATCATCCTGCTGATCGTGCGCGTGGTCATGGCGTTTGCGCGCATCAAACGGGAAAACCGCGCCCTGCGCGCAGAGCGGGAAGAATTGCGGCGCGCCCGGCAGGAACAGGAACATGAATATCTGGCCCGCCGCGCGGCGCACCGCGCACAGGAGGCCATGGGGAATCCCGAACCCCGGCAGGACGAGGAGGAGACCGAAGAATGACGACCCAACAAGCAATCGAAGCACTGCACGCGCTGCCGCGCCTGGGCGGCGGCAAGCCGGGGCTGGACCGCATGAAGAACCTGCTGGCCCATCTGGGCAACCCGGAGGCAGAACTGCAATGCATCCACATTGCAGGCACCAACGGCAAGGGCAGCCTGGCGGCCATGACGGCGGCCATCCTGACGGCAGCCGGGTACAAGACGGGGCTGACGATCAGCCCCTATGTGGTGGATTTCCGGGAACGCTTCCAGATCGACGGCGAGATGATCCCCCCGCGCACCCTGGCGTCGCTGACCGGCAAGGTGCTGGACGCCGTGGAACAGATCCGGCAGGAGGGCGGCGAGAGCCCCGTCCAGTTTGAGGTGATCACCGCCCTGGCGCTGCTGTGGTTCGCGCGGGAAAAGTGCGACCTTGTGGTGCTGGAGACCGGTCTCGGCGGCCGTTTTGACGCGACCAATGCCGTTCCGCACACGCTGGTGGCGGCCATCACCCGCATCGGGTACGACCACATGGAATTGCTGGGCGATACGCTGGATAAGATCGCGGCCGAAAAAGCCGGTATCATCAAGGAAGGCTGCACGGTGGTATGCTACCCCGACCAGCCTGTGGAAGCTATGGGGCCGATCCTGACCGCCGCAGCTGAAGCGCATACCAGCATCATCACGCCGGAAAAAGACGACATCCGCCGTCTGCCGGGCAAACGGCTGGAAAACCGCGTGGATTACGGCGGGTATCAGGTGGCGCTGGGTCTGCCCGGCGCACATCAGGCCAACCATGCCGCCATGGCGGTGGAGATCGCGCTGGCGCTCTGGCGGGAATATGGCTATGAGATCTCGGATGATGCCATCCTGCAGGGGTTGGCGTCCGCGCGTATGCCTGCCCGGATCGAAGTGTTGCGCCGCCGCCCGCTGTTGCTGCTGGACGGCTGCCACAACCCCGACGGCGCCCGCGCGCTGGCCGAGACCCTCCAAAAAGCCCGCTACGAGGAAAATCTCGTGGGTGTATTCGGTATGCTGGCGGACAAGGACTACAAGACCATGCTGGAAGTGCTGGCACCCGCCTTTGCCAAGGTCTATACCGTCACCCCGGACTGCCCGCGCGCATTGAGCGGTGCAGACCTGCAAAAAGAAGCGCGTTTCCATATGGATGCCGAAGCGGCCCCCGGCGTGCCGGAAGCCCTGCGTGCCGCCGTGCGCTACGCGGAGGAGAACAACCTGGCCGGGGTCGTGGTGTGCGGTTCGCTCTATCTTGCGGCCGAAGCGCGCCCCTGGCTCCTCAAAGAAGCAGAAAAATAATTTCTGCCGCCCTGTTCCAACAAAATATTTACGGCAAAGCCTGTATCGTAAAGATACAGGCTTTTTGTTGTACAAGCCTGCTTCGGCGGCTGCGGGCCTTGCCGCCGCCGGATGCTGATGGAAAAGGGGACGACCTCTATGGCAAAGGTATATTTTGTGCCGGGCAGCGGCACGCTGGCCGCCTATTTGAGCGGCGAGATCGACCACCACGCGGCCCAGGCGCTGCGGCGGGAGATCGACGCCCAGGTGGATGACCGCCTGCCCGAACTGCTGACGCTGGATTTCTCCGGCGTTACCTTTATGGATTCCTCCGGCGTGGGGCTGATCCTGGGGCGTGACCGGCATGTGGTCTCGCTGGGCGGCCGTCTGACGATCCAGAACCCACCGCCCGCCGTGCGCCGTATGCTGGATCTGGCGCATATCACCTATGCCTGAGAGGAAGAACGTCATGAAAATGCTGAACCAGGTCAAGATCACTTTCGCCAGCCGTTCTGTCAACGAGGGCTTCGCCCGTGCGGCGCTGGCGGCATTCCTTGTACAGTTGGACCCCACGGTGCCCCAACTGGCGGATCTGAAAACCGCTGTGTCGGAGGCAGTCACCAACTGTATCGTACACGCCTATCCGGGCACGATCGGCCCCATCACGATGACCGCCGGCCTGTATGAAGGCGGGCTGGTGCGCATCACGATCAGTGACCGCGGGGTGGGCATCCCCGATGTGGCCCAGGCGATGGAACCGATGTACACCACCGGCGACCCATCGGAACGGGCGGGCCTGGGCTTTGCGGTCATGCAGAGCTTTATGGACAAGGTCCGGGTATCCTCTACGCCGGGCAAGGGCACCCGCGTGACCCTGACCAAGCGGCTGGAAGCCCGCACCTGACCCCCTACATAATCACAAAGGGGGAATCACTATGCCCGCACAAAGCATCGAAACGCTGCCGCGTGCAGAATTTATCGAGAAGAACCTGGGACTGGTCCACGCCTGTGCCGGGCGGTTCAAGGGCCGCGGCATTGAATATGAGGAACTGTATGCGGCCGGGTGCCTGGGACTGGTCAAGGCGTGCGACGGGTTTGATACCGGCCGCGGGGTGTGTTTCTCCACCTATGCAGTCCCGGTCATTCTGGGGGAGATCAAAAAGCTGTTCCGGGACGGCGGCACCGTGAAGGTCAGCCGATCCCTCAAGGAACTGAGCCTGAAGATCGGCGCCGAACGGGAACGCTGCTTGAAAAAGACCGGCAAAGAACCCGGCGTGACCCAACTGGCACAGACGCTTCAGACAACACCGGAACAGATCGCGCTGGCGATCCGTGCGTCGCTGCCGGTGCTGTCCCTGACGCCTACCGATGATGAGGACGGCCAGCGGGAATGGGATGTCCCGGTGGATTCCCCGGAGGAAAGCCTTTCGGATCGGATCGGCCTGGCCGAAGTGATGGAGCGTTTGCCGCCCCGTGACCGGCAGATGATCCAGCTTCGTTTTTTTGGCGGCCGGACCCAGAGCGAAACGGCCCGTGTGCTGGGAACGACACAAGTGCAGGTGTCGCGCCGGGAACGAAAGGTCCTGCAATGGATGCGCAGCCAGCTTCTGGGGGAGGACGTTGCTTTATAACAGTTATAATAGAATAGAAGGTAAGCGTACGGTATGGCACAAGTGCTTCGTTATACTGTACGCTTTTTGCAGCTTTGCTTTGTGCGTCTTACCAAAAGTGTGACTTTTGTATTGACAGGGATAGGATCTCTATGGTATGATACACCTACCACCTGGGAAACGACGGTGCAACGGCCTTTTACTTTTTCTTTGAAAAATTTGTAGAAAAAAACTGAAAAAAGGTGTTGACAAATGAGGTCGGGGGTGGTATTATAGTCAAGCTGTCCGGCGCGAGAGCGACACGGATGGCCGCTGAAAACCGCATAACGACAGCCTTTGAAGGCATTTCGGGAGCTTCGGCTCACGAAAAAAAACTTCAAAAAAATCTCAAAAAAGTTCTTGACAAACGGAACTGAATGAGATATAATAACTAGGCTGTCACGCGAGAGCGGACAGCGAACAGGACCTTGAAAATTGAACAAAACTGAAACTTGTGGAACCTTGAACGTGGGTTTGGAAACCCACGGAAATCAATTCCAAAATTACAAGTAATTCAAACAGGACGCAAGCGATTGTGTCTGAGTGATTTACAAGATTAAACACTTATAAAGTGATTTAATACCATTTTATAAAGAGTTTGATCCTGGCTCAGGACGAACGCTGGCGGCGCGCCTAACACATGCAAGTCGAACGGAGTTTGAGAGAGCTTGCTTTTTCAAACTTAGTGGCGAACGGGTGAGTAACGCGTGAGTAACCTGCCCTGGAGTGGGGGACAACAGTTGGAAACGACTGCTAATACCGCATAAGCCCACGGTGCCGCATGGCATAGCGGGAAAAGGATTTATTCGCTTCAGGATGGACTCGCGTCCAATTAGCTAGTTGGTGAGGTAACGGCCCACCAAGGCGACGATTGGTAGCCGGACTGAGAGGT
>QAKI01000006.1 GCA_003343905.1 Subdoligranulum variabile | reverse complement strand
ATTCTGGTCAGCCACAACTTCACCGAGCCGTTCAACCAGCCCATCGCCTACGCCCAGAAGGTGGGCGAACTGACCAACATGCTGGGCGCGGGGCACATTCTGGTGCAGCGTTACGGCGACATTCTGGACGGCAAGCGCACCTGGGCCAAGGAACTGGCCCGCGCCAACGTGCGCCCTACCCTGAAGGACGCCGTGGCCGGGGACATCACCGCGGCCATGCCCTACCGCGCCATGGTCAACATCATCGAATTCATCAAGATGGTGGACCAGGTGGTGCCGGGCTTCGCCAGCCCCGAAACGCTGCTCTACAGCCCCGAACTGAAGTTCTACTCCAACAAGGTCAAGATGGACACCGACCTGGAGACCAACATCGCCGGGCTGCACTGCCTGGGCGATTCCTCCGGCTGGACCCGCGGCCTGATGATGGCTTCGGTCATGGGCGTGCTGATGGGCCGCAAACTGCTGGAAAAGCACGATTTCTGATCGTTTTTTCTTCAAACAAAGCAAACCGGACCCCCGCGGGCAATGCCCGCGGGGGTCCGGTTTTTGTTCTGTATAGAACCGCTCTTATTTTACTGGCCGCTGCCCAGCGTGACGGCCAGGGTCAGGACCTTGCCTTCGCGCTCCACCTGCAGGTTGACGGTATCGCCCACCTGTTTGTCGGCCAGATAGCTCTTGACGCTGTTGCTGGAGCTGACCGCCGTATCGTCCACGGCGATGATGCGGTCGCCCGCCTTGACGCCCGCAGCTTCGGCGCCGCCGCCCGGGGTGACTTCCACCACATAGACGCCGGTGCTGCTAACGCCGATCTGGGCCGCCGTGTTGGCGTCCATCACGTCGAGGATCTTGACGCCCAGCGCCGGGCGGATGACCGCGCCGTTCTCGATAAGCTGCTGGGCGATCTCCATGGCGGAGTCGATGGGGATGGCGAAGCCGATGCCCTCGGCCTCGGAATAGCTGCTCTTGGCGTTGACAACGCCGATCAGTTCGCCGTTGGCGTTGAACAGGCCGCCGCCGGAGTTGCCCGGGCTGATGGAAGCGTTGGTCTGCATCAGGGTCATATCGTTGTCTTCGACGGTGACTTCACGGTTCAGCGCGCTGATGATGCCGTCGGTGACGGTGTTGGACAGGGTGCCCAGCGGGTTGCCCACGGCCACCACGGTCTCGCCCACGGCCAGGGCGTCGCTGTCGCCGATGACCGCCGGGGTCAGGCCGGTGGCTTCGATCTTGATGACCGCGATATCCGAGGTCGTGTCCGACCCGACGATGGTCGCGTCATAGGAATCGCCGTTCTGAAGCTGCACTTTGACGCTGGTGGCGCCGTCCACCACATGGGCGCAGGTCAGGATATAGCCGTCCTGGCTGATGATGACGCCGGAACCCGCGCCGCTCTGCACATAGTAGCCGCCGAACCAGGTCTGGGAGCCGCTCATCTGCTCGGTAGTGATGGCCACCACGCTGGGCGACACCACCGACGCGATCTGCTGCAGGCTCATGGATTCGCCGCCGGCGCTGTTGGCGCTGCTGTCGCTGTGCTGCACCTGCTGGACCACCACCTGATTGCCGGCCAGGCCGGTATAGTTGGCGATCATGGCGCCGCCAATACCGCCGCCGATGCCCAGGGCCACCACGCCCACACAGGCCAGCACCCGCAGCAGGGTGCGGCGGCCTTTGCGCGGGGGCTTGGGGGGCTGCTGGGGCGCGCTGGCGTAGCTGTAGCCATTGTAGCCGTTGCCGCCATTGCCGCTGTTCCCGCCGCTGAAGCTGCTGGTATAGCCATTGTTATTGCTGTTGTTATAGCTGTTGCTGTAGCCGTTATAACTGCCGGTGCTGCCCGGATTGCCGCTGGCCGCGCTGCCGCTGTTGGCGGTGTTGGCAGGGTTGGTGCCCGCCGTGCTGCCGGTGTTGGCATTACCGGTGGCGCCGTCCTGCCCCGCGGTGGAGTAATCGGTGCGGGCGGTGTTGGCGGTGTTCATGCCGCTGCTGCCCACGTTGGGGTAGCTGCCCTGGGGCTGGCTGCCTTCCCCGGCAGGCTGCTGGGGCTGGGTGTTGTTCTGGGGCGTGCCGTCGCCCGATGTATGATTGTAAAGACCAGAGTAATCGTATTCGTTGCTCATGCAGATCCTTCCTTTCTGCGTACTTTGGAGGGGGCTTTCCGCCTTCTCTGGTTAACAGTATACCCGCGAATTGTGAAATAGGTTTCGTCAGCGGGTGAAAAGAATGTGAAAAACGGGGCTTTTCGGGCCTGTTTTCCCCTCATTTTCACATATTTTATCATTTTGGGATGGTTTTTGGCAAGTCCCCGCCCCGCCGGGCGAAGCTGTTCAGGTTGCCGAAATTGTACGGGCAGGCGTCCCGGCATTTATGGCAGCGGATCTTCCAGATCTGCGCTTCCTCATCGTCCCCGAAGGCATAGTTCCAGCACGCCTGCTGGCGCAGTTCGGGGCCGTCCAGCGCGTGGATGGGGCAGGCCGCCACGCACAGGCCGCAGTCGTTGCAGACCGGCTCTTTCAGCGGGTCCGGCTCAAATTCCTGTTCGCAGAGGACCGCCCCCAGCCAGACCATGCTGCCGAACTCCGGCGTGATGAGCAAGGAGTGCCGCCCGATGGTGCCCAGACCCGCCGCCTGGGCCGCGTGCTTCTGCGAGATGATCGAGCGGTAGCGGCCGGTGTTTTTATCCCACTGGCTCTCGTTGGTGGGGATGGGGACGCAGACGATCTGGCGCTTTTCCATCTCGATGCAGAAATTCAGCGCGATGGCGTCCATCTTCGGCGTGATCGAGTTGCGCACGCGGGTATAGGGCACATCGGTATTGCAGAAAAGCGTCCCCACCGGGAACTGGCACGCAAAGGAGATGACCGACCGGCAGGTGGGCAGCACGTCCCGCGGGTGGTAGCCCGGCGGCGCGGCGTCGAAGCGGTCGATGCCGGCAATGCCGCACAGGTCGGCCCCCAGCGCGAACAGCGTTTGTTTTACAGCTTCACGGTCCATCATCGTGCATCGCTCCTTTTTCTTCGCGCGTTCCTGCGCGCCGCCCTGCCCCCATGATAGCAGAGTCCCGCCCCCTGCCGCAAGCATTTTTTTGACAAATCAGGCGGCGCTGTTCAGGCCGGGCCGCCGCGCAGGTATGCTTCCACCGCGCCCTCATAGGAAGCCCACGCCGTCATGGGCAGGCCCAGCGCCCGGCCCGCGGCCAGCACCTCCCGGTAACCGGCGGCCCATTCCGGCAGGCCCTTTTTGCTGTGGTTTTCCACCATTTCGCGGGTGTCCTGCGTCAAGAACATCCGCTGCATCGTGTGGGCCACCAGGAACGTGGGCAGCCGGAACAGGTTGGCCGGGAACACGTGCCGGGTATCGACGCCCTGCCGCGCGCAGACGGCGATGCCTTCCCGGAAGGCCGCGACCATCGTTTTCACCGCCCGGTAGTCCTTCGCAAAGGCGGCAAAGCTGCCCCGTTCCAGCAGGGCGCCCGCGGTGATGGACTGTTGCAGGTAATGCACCTTCAGCCAGTCAAAGATGGCCGGGTCCTCGCAGGTCCTGATCCCGGCGGCCTCGAAGCCCTGCCGCAGCTGTTCCACCGCAGACCGGGACGGCCCGCCCAGGCGCGCCGGTTCGTCAAACAGGATCGCCTGGATGCCCGTTTCGTCCCGGCCGCCGCCCACGTTGGAGGGGAACGCCACCGCATACGGGGCGTCCCCCAGGCAGGCTTCCACCTCGCTGCGCAGGTCCCAGTTGTTCTGCATAAACGCAAAGTACCCGGCGCAGGCCCGCTTCTGCGCCAGGCGCGGCAGCAGGCTTTGCAATTGGCAGCGGTTGACCGCCACCAGCACCCCGTCGTAGGGCTTTTCGATCTCGGTCACGCAGCGGGGACGGAAGGTCCGGCGCTCATAGGTACCGGCGTGTTTCGTCAGGTCTTTCAGCGCCATCGGCACCCCGCCCGCCAGGCGTTCCGCCTGTTCCGGCTTTACCAGAAGTTCCACGTTGTGCGCGCGCGAAAGCAGGTACGCATAGGTCGTCCCGATGGTCCCCGCGCCGCAGATCAGATAGTTCATACGTTCCCTCCCGTGCAGTTTTTCCCGCCGCACGGCGTACCGGGCGGGCAGGTCCCTGCGTCCTATTATAGCGCATCTGCCGCCGCCCCGCAAACGCCGCTTGACAACGCCCCCGCGGCCCTGTATCCTGTTGAAAGAAAGGGGTGCTTGCCATGGAGATCCGCCGGGACGGCTGCGTGTACACATTATATAAGGAGCGGGCGGCCATCGGCACGGCGCGGCTGGCGGACGGCGCGCTGTGGGTGGAGATCGACCCCGCCTGGCGGCGGCGCGGTTACGGCAGCTATCTGCTCAAAGAACTGCTGCGGCAGAACGGCGGGCTGGACCCCAAACAGGCCAGCCGCTTCACCGCCCCGCTGCCGGGGGACGCCGCCGGGCGGGCGCTGGCCGCCAAGTTCGGCTTTGTGCCGGAAGAAAACCGCCTTGTGCGCCGCCGCCTGCCCGACTGGAGCGCCGTCGGTTTCTGCCACGAATTTCTGGCCGCCCGGCTGGCCCCGGGCGGGCTGTACATCGACGCCACCTGCGGCAACGGGCACGACACCGAATTTTTGTGCCGTCTGGCCGGGCCGCAGGGCCGGGTGCTGGGGCTGGACATCCAGCCGCAGGCCGTGGCCGCCACCAACGCCCGGCTGGCCGCCGCGGGGCTGGCAGACATCGGCCGCGCCGTCCTCCACGACCACGCGCGCCTGGGGGAGCTGGCCGCGCCCGGCTCCGCGGACTGCGTGCTGTTCAACTTCGGCTGGCTGCCGGGGGCCGCGCACGATGTCCATTCCACCGCGGCAGGCAGCCTGCCCGCCCTGCGCGCCGCGCTGGACACCCTCAAACCGCGCGGCATCCTGGCGGCGGTGCTGTACAGCGGGCAGGTCATCGGCAGCAGCGAAAAGCAGGCCGCGCTGGACTTTTTCCGCGCGCTGCCGCTGACGGAGTACACGGTGCTGGAATGCCGGTTCGCCAACTGGGCCGACACCGCCCCCCTGCCCTGCTTCATCCTGAAAAAATGACCGCGAAAGGAGGTCCCGCCCGTTGGAAAACGAAGCCTTTGCCCAGCAGCATCTGGCCACCCTCAACCCGCAGCAGCAGGCGGCGGTGACCACCGTGGAAGGCCCGGTGCTGCTGCTGGCCGTTCCGGGCAGCGGCAAGACCACCGTGCTGGTGACCCGGCTGGGGTATATGGTCCAGTGCTGCGGCATCCCGCCCGAACAGATCCTGACGATGACCTACACCGTGGCCGCCACCCACGAGATGCGCGCCCGCTTTGCCGCCCGTTTTGGCGCGGCGCTGGCCGGGCGGATGACCTTCCGCACCATCAACGGCCTGTCGGCGGTGATCCTGCAGACCTACAGCCGCCGCTACGGCCGCCCCCAGCCCCAGCTCATCACCAACGAGGGCGAACTGACCCGGCTGCTGACCCAGTTGTACATGACGGTCAGCAGCGACTACCCCACCGAAGGCACGCTGAAAGAACTGCGCACCCTGATCACCTACATCAAAAACAGCCTGTTGGACGAGGAAGGCATCGCCGCGCTGGAGACCGACATCCCCGAACTGCCGCAGCTTTACCGCCGCTACCAGGCCGAACTCAAGCGCCGCGGCTGGATGGACTACGACGACCAGATGGTGTTCGCCCTGCAAATTTTGCGGGCCGCGCCCCCGGTGCGGGCGTACTTCCAGCAGCGGTACCGCTACCTTTGCGTGGACGAAGCGCAGGATACCTCCCGCATCCAGCACGAGATCATCGCCCTGCTGGCGCGGGAGCACCGCAACCTGTTCCTGGTCGGGGACGAGGACCAGAGCATCTACGGCTTCCGGGCCGCCTGGCCCCAGGCGTTGATGGAGTTTGAAAAGACCTGGCCCGGCGCGCAGGTGCTTTTGATGGAGCAGAACTACCGTTCCAGCCGGGAGATCGTGGACGCGGCCAACCACTTTGTGGCGCGCAGCCGCTACCGCCGCCCCAAGGTGCTGCGGGCGGACCACGGCCCCGAAGGCCCGCTGGAAGTGGTGAAGATCGCCCGGCGCGAGGACCAGTTCACCTGGCTGTTCCGCCAGGCGCAGCAGGGCGGCGGGCCGCTGGCGGTGCTGTTCCGCAACAACGAAAGCGCCCTGCCGCTGGTGGACCTGTGCGAGCGCCACGGGGTGGGCTACCGCTTCAACAAAAACGACCTGCTGTTTTTCAGCGACAAGATTGTGATGGACGTGCAGGACTTTCTGGAATTTGCCGCCGATCCCCGCCGCAGCGACCTGTTCCTGCGGCTGTACTACAAGTTCGGGCTGGCCATCGCCCGGCGGCACGCGCTGTATGCCTGCGACCAGAGCCGGGCCAGCGGCCGCCCCATCCCGGAAGAACTGCTGCGCTGCCCCGAACTTTCCCGCCGGCTGCGCAGCGGCCTGCGCGACGTGTGGGACGCTTTGCGCCGCCTGCCCGGCCAGACGGCCGCCCAGGCGCTGGACACCCTGCGGGACGACGCGGGGTACGGGGCCTATCTGGAACAGAAGCACATGGACAAGGGCAAACTGTCGATCCTGCGGCTGCTGGCCGAACAGGAACCCAGCCCCGCCCGGCTGCTGGCGCGGCTGGGGGAACTGCGCGCCCTGCTGGCCGCGCGCGACGGCAGCGGCCCCGCGGACGCGCCGCTGCTGCTTTCGACGATCCACGGCAGCAAGGGGCTGGAATATGACGCGGTGGCGCTGCTGGATGTGTTCGATGGCATCCTGCCCGCCCTGCCGGAACTGTGCTGCCGCACGCCGGAGGATACCCGCCAGTATGAGGAGGACCGCCGCCTGTACTATGTGGCCATGACCCGCGCCCGCCACCGGCTCATCCTGTTCGACTGCCCGGCCCAGCCTTCCGCCTTCACGCAGGAAGTGCTGTTCCACCTGCCGGAAGCCCAGGCCGAGCGGCAGCGCCGCGCCGCCGAGGCCGCCCGCCTGGCCGGGCAGCCGCCGAAGCCCGCCGCCCCCGCGCCCAAAGCCCTGCCGCCCGTCCCGCTGGAAACGCTGACCGCCCCCGGCACCGCCGTGCAGCACGCGGTCTTTGGCCCCGGCACCGTGACCGGCTGGGACGGCCGGTTCCTGACCGTCTGCTTCCGGGACGGCCGCCCCCGCCGCCTGGACGGCGCGACCGTGGCCGCCCACCACCTGCTGTGGGCGACAGAAGAAGCGGAACAGGTTCCCTGAGCGCCATCCAGCAAAAAGCAAATACAAAAACCCCCGCCCTGCTTGCGCAGGGCGGGGGTCGTTTGTATTATCCGTCCGTCAGGACGCCGGGCACAGCCTTACAGCTGGGGACCAGCGGAGACCAGGGCCTTGCCGGCCTCGTTGCTCTCGTACTTGACGAAGTTCTTCTGGAAGCGGGAAGCCAGGTCCTTGGCCTTGACATCCCATTCGGCGGCGTCGGCGTAGGTGTCGCGCGGGTCGAGGATCTTCGGGTCCACGCCGGGCAGCTCGGTGGGAACTTCAAAGTTGAAGTAGGGGATGGTCTTGGTGGGCGCGGTCTTGATGGAGCCGTCCAGGATGGCGTCGATGATGCCGCGGGTATCCTTGATGGAGATGCGCTTGCCGGTGCCGTTCCAGCCGGTGTTGACCAGGTAAGCCTTGGCGCCGCTCTCCTTCATGCGCTTGACCAGTTCCTCCGCATACTTGGTGGGATGCAGTTCCAGGAACGCCTGGCCGAAGCAGGCAGAGAAGGTCGGGGTGGGCTCGGTGATGCCGCGCTCGGTGCC
>QAKI01000002.1 GCA_003343905.1 Subdoligranulum variabile | reverse complement strand
GGGGTTCTCCCCCCCCCCCCCGCCGCGCCGTGCCTGTCGGAAAGTGCAAGACCCTTCCGTCTGCCTTCGGCAGACACCTCCCCTAAAAGGGGAGGCTTTTTCTCTACAACCCGTCAAAGGCTCCCCTTTAGGGGCTGCGGAGTCGAGCGCCGCCTGCGGGTTCCTGTGTTGCAACCCACTCAAAGGCTCCCCTTATAGGGGAGCTGGACGCGCAGCGGCCTGAGGGGTCCTACTTCCCGGCTGCGCAGCACCTTCCGGGACGTGCCCGCGGCGGGGTCAAGACCCCGCCCTACAAACCCGCGGAAAGGGAATGTTCTTGTCGCACGTCCTGCCCGACGGGGAGGCTTTTGCTCTCCTCCCCTCACTCCACCGCGCGCAGACGCTCCACGATGGTCTGGCGGGCGGCGGCGCGGTAGCTTGCCAGCGGCACCACACAGCCCAGCAGCAGGAACACCGGCAACACCACCAGAATGGGCAGCACAGTGAAATGGTAGCTGTAGAACCAGAACAGTTTTTCCACCGCGGGACCGACCAGCGGCCCGGCGATGAGCGACACCACCAGCGCGCCCACGATGGCCAGCACCGTGTAGCCCACGCCTTCCAGCATGAGCAGCGTTTTGAGCTGGCGGCCCGTCATGCCGACGGACTGCAGGACCGCGAACTCCCGCCGACGGGTGATGATGCCGGTGAGGATGGCGTTGACGAAGTTCAGCACGCCCACCAGCCCGATGACAAAGGCCAGCGCGCCGCCGATGATCGTGAACATGCTGCGCAGGCCCTCGAACTCGGCCTCATAGCTCTGCTTGCTCTCGAAATCCAGCGTGGGGTCGATGCTGCCTGTATATTCTTCCAGATACTGTTCCATGGCGGCGTTGCCTTCGGACGTAGTGTTGAAGGCATAGCACATGGTGGGCGCGGTGCCGGTATCCTGCACGAAGCGGTCGCCGTTCAGAATGAACTGGTCCGCGCCGTAATAGCGGAAAGACAGGGTGGACGGCACCACCACCTCGGCGCAGACCGTATAGGTCACGTCGCGGTATTCGGTGGCGCGCACCGAGTAGGGCCGCCCGTTGTTTTCCACAGCGGACCAGTCGGCGTCGTCGGGGATGGTTTCGCCGGTATCGGTGTAATAGTATTGCGTAGCTTCCACATAGCGCAGGGTGATGGTATCGCCCACTTTACCCCAGGCGCTTTCGGGCCGCACTTCGCCGTAGTCGTCCTCTTCATACACAGCCGCGATGGCATTCTGCGCCGGGTCGTACAGCGGGGCCAGGTCCCCGTTCACCACGTTCAGGCGCGAAAGGGGGAAATCCTCCATGCCGTACAGTTGGATGGGTGTGTACAGCTTGCCGTCCTCACTGCGGGGCTTGTTGGCGATCTCCTGTTCCAACTGGTCAAGCTGCCCGATGCCCGCATAGGCGGCGGTCCAGGAATCGCGGTACCAGTCCTCGTCCACGGCGTCCCAGATGGTGCTGAAGCTGCCGTAGACGCGGCCGCCCTCGGTGACCGTACCCTGGGCCTGCACGTCCTCGATGGCCTGTTCGGGCAGGACGTTCTCCTCAAAACGGTAGTTGGACTGGAAGTAGTCCCCCGAAGCCAGGATATAATCCGCGGCGGAACGGTCCCGCATATACTTTTCCATATCAAAACCGGAGGTGAAGGTCCAGGTCATATTGAGCAGCACGACGGCCAGCGCCAGGCTGATGGCGGTGACGGCGGTGCGGCCCTTGCTGCGGCCCAGGTTCGCCCACGCCGTGGCGGGCAGGAACGCTTTGCCCCCGGCGGCCCGGCGTTTTTTGGCGTGCAGGCGGCGGGGCGAAGCCTCGGTATAGCGCAGGGCTTCCACCGGGGAGACCCGCCCGGCCAGCCGCACCGGCCGCGCGCAGGAGAGCAGCACCGTGAGCAGAGAGAACACCGCCGCGGCCACGAAAGCCCAGGGTTCAAACTGGACGCTGGTCTGCAGGGCGGGGTTGACGGTGGCGGCGGCGAAGGGCACCATCAGGTTGCCTGCGGCGTAGCCCAGCACCAGCCCCAGCGGGATGCCCACCAGCGACAGCCACAGCGCCTGATACAGCAGGATGCGCCGAAGCTGCCGCGCCGTGGTGCCGATGGTCTTGAGCAGGCCGTAAAAGCGGATATCGTTGGCGACCGAGATCTGGAACACGTTATAGATGATGAGGTAGCCGGTGATGAGGATGAGCACCAGTATGCCCGCGGCCATCAGCGTGGTCTGGATATCGCCGCTTTCAGACACCTGCGCGCCCAGGTAGCCCCAGTTCACGCCGCTGTCCACATAGCCTTCGGCGGTGGGGTCGGCGGTCTGCATGCCGTGGCGTTCCAGCAGGGCGCTGAGGTCATCCTCGATATGGGCGGCGCTTTTGAACATGACGCCCGCCGTCCATTTGCCGGTGGAGGTAGCCGGGTCCCCGTTGGACAGGGCCGCGATCTCCTCGGCGGCAGAGCGGGCGATCAGCACCTGACTGGCGGAACAGACAGGGTCATGTTCCCACCAGCCGGAGAGGGTGAAGGTCCGGCTGACGAGGGTGGGGTCCCCGGTATCGTTGTCGATATAAAAGTCCAGCGTGAACCGGGTGCCGACCTTGGCTTCCACGCCCAGCAGGTCCAGCACCAGCTTGTCGCAGGCGGCTTCGTCGGTGCCTTCGGCGGGCAGGGCGCCGGTGGTGGGGGTGCAGAAGTAGTGGGGCGCTTCTTCGGGTTCGATGTAGCTGACCTCCACATGGGCTTTATTGAAGGGCGGGTCGGTGGGGTAGCCGAGGAACAGCCGCGCCCCCACCTGGACGGGTTCGGGGTCGCTGCGCAGTTCCTCGACCTGTTCCCAGGTGATGTTTTTGACCGAGGCGTGGACATCGCCCCCGGCGGTACGGAAGTTATACTGCCGGGTACTGGCGCTGAGGGCGGTGGTGATGGTGAACAGCGAGGTGAACAGGATACTGGTAAGGGCGATGGCCAGCACCGCCACGATATTGCGGGTGCGGGCGGCGGCCAGGGCCTTGCGGCTCAAGCGGCGGATACAGCCGCGGTTGGCGACTTTCATCATGGCAGGACTTCCCCCTTTCAGCGGGCGGCGATGCGCCCGTCCTCGATGCGGACGATGCGGTCGGCCAACTGGGCGATCTCCTCGTTATGGGTGATCATGACCATCGTCTGCCGGAAGGTGCGGCTCATGGTCTTCATCAGGCTCAGAACGTCCTGGCTGGTGGCGGAGTCCAGGTTGCCGGTGGGTTCGTCGGCCAGCAGGATGGCGGGTTTGGTCGCCAGCGCCCGCGCGATGGCGACGCGCTGCTGCTGCCCGCCCGAAAGCTGGCCCGGCAGGCTGGAAAGTTTTTCTTCCAGGCCCAGGGCGTGGATGATGCCCTTGATATGGCGTTTATCCACCCGCGCGCAGTCGAGCTGGATGGGCAGTACGATGTTGTCATACACCGACAGCACCGGCACCAGGTTGTACGCCTGGAACACGAAGCCGATCTTGCGGCGGCGGAAGATCGTCAGGGCTTCGTCCTTGAGGGCGAAGATCTCTTTGCCGTCCACGGTGACGGTGCCGGATGTGGGGCGGTCCAGCCCGCCCAGCATGTGCAGCAGCGTGCTTTTGCCGCTGCCGGAGGTGCCCACGATGGCGACGAACTCGCCTTCCTCCACCGAGAGATCGACGCCGTCCAGCGCCTTGACCAGCGTGTCGCCGCTGCCGTAGTATTTTTTCAGGGCATGGGTCTGTAAGATCGTCATGGTATCGCTCCTTTTCTTGGTTTACTTACTTTCTTGAAAGAAAGTAAGCAAAGAACTTTTAGCCAAAATCGCATATACATGCGATTTTTATTGAAATTTCTTTGGTTCTTTCTCGGGTGCAGCGGGCCAGGCAACGGTGCCGGAATATTCGCTGCCGGGCACAGCCGCAAGGAAGGAGGCCGCAGGCATACTGTATGTATGGCAAGGCCGAGTGACGCAGCGGGTGGGTCCGGCAGTAGAACAGGACGGCGCCGGGGATCTGGCTCCGCTGTGCCCGCAGCAAAGAAAGAACAAAAACGGGTATCGTTCCGGGGCTGTTCCCCCTTTACGATACCCATGATACACCATCAATCTTGCGGCACTCTCTCCAGAAAGTGACAGTTTTGAAAGAATCGTACAATTTTTTCAAAAAACGTCCCGGCGTCAGGGCGCGTCCGCCGCCCCTTTCGTAAAGCGCCGCGGCAAATAGAGCGAAAACACGCTGCCCTGCCCCGGCGCGCTGCGCACCCGGATATACCCGCCCTGCCCGGCGGCGATCTGCCGGGCCAGATACAACCCGATGCCCAGCCCCTCGGTATTGCGGGCGGCGGCGCCCCGCGCGAACCGCTGGAAGATGGCCCCCTGCTCGCTTTCCGGGATGCCGGGGCCGGTGTCGGCCACATCCACCCGGCAGAAACTTTCCAGCAGCGCGGCCGATACCGTCACCTGCCCGCCGGGCGGCGTGTATTTCACGGCGTTGTCCACCAGATTGTACAGTGCTTCGGCCGTCCAGCGCGGGTCGAACCAGGCGTTCGCTTCCGCCGGGCGCACGGTCAGCGCCACGCCTTTCTGCGCGGCAGCCGCGGCGGCCTGTTCCGCCGCCCGTTCCAGCAGCCCGTCCACCGGCCCCTCGGCGGGGGCAAGCTGCAGCAGCCCCGTTTCCAGCCGGGAGGCGCGGATCAGGTTCTCCAGCAGGAAATTCAGCTTTTCGGCCTGGGCGCGCAGCGGCGTCAGGCGGGCCTGCTGCGCTTCGGTCAGGCCGCTTTCCTCCAGCAGCGACGCATACAGCAGCACGTTCGCCATCGGCGTGCGCGCCTGATGCGATATGTCCGAGATCAGGCTTTGCACGGCGTCCTGTTCCCGCGCCAGGTCCCGGTTAGCGGCCGCGCTGCCGTGCAGCAGCCGCGCCATCCGGCTTTCCAGCGCCGAGAGCGCGCTCTCGGCATACTGTTCCTCCACAAAGCCGCCGTCAATGGCGCTGGTCAGCATCCGGTCCAGGCGGCGCATCGTGCGCCGCGCCCGCCAGAACAGCCAGCCGCCCACGGCCAGCGCCGCCAGCCCCAGCAGGCAGAACAGCACCGGGATCATACGCCGCCCTCCCCGGCCTGCCAGGCGTAGCCCACGCCGTAGACCGTGCGCACCGGCAGGCCCGGCAGCTTGTTCCGCAGCCGCCGCATGGCGACCGAGAGGGCGTTCTCCTCCACAAAGTCGCCGCCTTCCCACACGGCGTCCAGCAGTTGGGCGCGGGTCAGCACGCGGCCGCGGTTTTCCACCAGCAGGCGCAAAAGCCGCTGTTCGGTGCGGGAAAGTTCCACCGCCTGCCCGTCCCGCCGGAACTCCATGCGGGCAAAATCAAACAGGAACGGCCCCTGCTGAAAGACCGGCGCCTGCCCCCCGGCCCGGGCGCGCAGCAGCAGGTTCTTGACCCGCGCGCGCAGCACCGCCAGCGAGAAAGGCTTCGTCACATAATCGTCGGCCCCCAGTTCCAGCCCGCGCACCTGGTCCAGTTCCAGGTCGTTGGCCGTCAGGATCAGCACCGGCAGGTCCCCGGCGCGCCGCACCGCCCGCAGCAGGTCCAGCCCGCTGCCGTCGGGCAGGTTCAGGTCCAGGA
Source organism: Subdoligranulum variabile (assembly GCA_003343905.1). Taxonomy (GTDB): domain Bacteria; phylum Bacillota; class Clostridia; order Oscillospirales; family Ruminococcaceae; genus Gemmiger; species Gemmiger variabilis_C. The sequence goes on along the minus strand of QAKI01000002.1, from coordinate 32,401 downwards.
TCACCAGCGCCCAGCCGCCCGCCGCCCATGCCTGCCGCGCCGCCGCCAGCGTGGGCGCTACCGTGCAGTCATAGCGTTCCAGCGTCAGGCGCAGCCCTTCGCCCAGGGCCGCGTCGTCCTCCACGATCAGGATGCGCTGTGCCATCGTTTCGTCCTCCTTTGCCGTTGGGCCTATTTGGCCCCATGATACCACAGCGCCCGCGGCCTGTCAAAACAGCGGCGCGGATCTTGCCATGCAGGCGGCCCCATATTCCCCTGGGCGCGCAAATGTGCTATGATAAGGCTGTATTCTACAAAAAAGGAGCCTGTCCCATGAACAAGACCGATCCCCGCTACGGCATGTACCTGGCGATCCTGCGCGAAGAACTGCTGCTGGCCATGGGCTGCACCGAGCCCGCGGCCGTGGCCTATGCGGTGGCCGCCGCCCGCAGCGTGCTGCCCACGGGCGCGGCCCTGCGCGGCTGCGAACTGCTGGTGAGCGGCAACATCATCAAAAACGTCAAAAGCGTCGTGGTGCCCAACACCGGCGGGGCCCGCGGGCTGGAGACCGCAGCCGCCGCCGGGCTGGCGGGCGGGGACGAGCGCGCCGGGCTGCAGGTCATCGCCCGGCTGGACGACGCCGGCCGCCAGCGGATGCACGCATTGCTGCAAAGCTGCCGCTTCACGGTCCGGCCCGCGGCGGGGGACAAGGTCTTTTATATTGAAGTGCGGCTGGATTCCGACCACGGCACGGCCCGCGCCGTGATCGAGGACTTCCACACCAACCTGACGGTGCTGGAACAGGACGGCGCGCCCCGCCCCCTGCCCGCCTCCGCCGCGCCGCGGCCCCAGGCCGCGGCCCAGACCGACCGCACCGCCATGACGGTGGAGGACATTCTGGACTTTGCCGCCGGGGCCGACCTGGACGATGTGCGGGACCTGCTGGAACGGCAGATCGAATGCAACATGGCGATCTCTGACGAAGGGCTGCGCAACCCCTGGGGCGCGCAGGTGGGGCGCACGCTGCTCAAGTCCGCCCCCGGCGACCTGTACACCCATGCGGCCGCGGCGGCCGCCGCGGGCAGCGACGCCCGCATGAGCGGCTGCGAACTGCCGGTGGCCATCGTATCGGGCAGCGGCAACCAGGGCCTGACGGCTTCGGTGCCGGTCATCGTCTATGCGCGCGAAAAGGGCCTGCCCCACGACGCTTTGCTGCGGGCGCTGCTGGTGTCTGACCTCATCACCATCCACCAAAAGACCGGCATCGGGCGGCTTTCGGCTTTCTGCGGGGCCACCAGCGCCGGGGTGGGGGCCGCCTGCGGCATCGCCTGGCTGGACGGCGGCGATTATGAGGTCATCGCCCACACCATCGTCAACGCGCTGGCGATCCTGTCCGGCATGGTATGCGACGGCGCCAAGGCGTCCTGCGCCGCCAAGATCGCCACCGCCGTGAACAACGGCCTGCTGGGCTACCGGCTGTACCAGCAGGGGCTGCAGTTCTACGCCGGGGACGGCATCGTGACGAAAGGCGTGGAAAGCACCATCGCCAACGTGGGCCGCCTTGCGCGCGAGGGTATGCGCGGCACCGACTGCGAGATTCTGGACATCATGGTGGGCCGGTAAGCCGCCCCGCGCCCGCCGCAGACCGCGGCGGGCGGTTTTGCAGGTTTGTCAAACATATTGGACGGTGAACTCTCCTGGTGAACACCAGACGAGGGGCCTCATGGGAAAGTTTTTCTGAGCGGGCCGCAGGCTCATGTGCCGCCGCCCTGACGGGATCTTTTCTGAGCGGGCCATAGGCCCGCGGTCCACCTTATTTATTATCTATTATCTTTTCTTTATTCTCTATACGATCTTTATTCTCTATACGATCTTTCTTCCCGCCGCGGCCTGCGGCGGGCGTTTTTATTGACAAACGCCCCCGCCGCGCGTAAACTTACAGAAAGAAGATGTAAGAACTTACAGCGCCCGCGCCGGGCGCGCCGCGAAAGGGGCCGCAGCCATGAATATCTACGACATTGCGCGGGAGGCGGGGGTATCCATCGCCACAGTATCCCGCGTGCTGAACCATAAGAACACCGTCAGCCCCGCCACCCGCGCCCGGGTGGAACAGGTGCTGGACCGCCACCACTACACCCCCAGCGCCATCGCGCGGGGGCTGGTCAGCCGGTCCATGCGCACGGTGGCCGTGCTGACGGTGGACATCCGCTTCCCCCATTACGCCAACACGGCCTATACCATCGAGCGGGAGTTCAGCCGCCGCGGCTACGATGTGCTTTTGTGCAACACCGGCGGCGACCCGGACGCCGTGCTGCGCTATCTGCGTGCCGTGCTGAAAAAGCAGGTGGACGGCATCGTGCTGGTGGGGTCGGTGTTCAACGCCATCTGCCGCCGGGACGAACTGCGCGGCCTGCTGGCCCGCGTGCCGGTGGTGCTGGCCAACGGCAAGCTGGACCTGCCCAACGCCAGCGCGGTGCTGGTGGACGACCGGCTGGGCGTGGGGCTGGCGGTGGAGCATCTGGTAAGCCGCGGGCGGCGCGGACTGTTTTATATCCAGGACAAGCAGACCGGTAGCGCCGAGGAAAAGTGCCGGGGCTTTTTGCAGGCCATGGAGCGCGCCGGGCTGGACCCGGCGGGGCGGGTCGTGCATACGGGCGACACGCTGGAGGACGCCATGCAGGCGGTGCGCGCCATCCGGGAGGGGGCGCTGCCGTGCGACGCCATCGTATGCGGCGAGGACCTGACCGCCGCGGGCGTGCTGAAAGCCCTGCTGCGGGCGGGGGTATCGGTGCCGGGGCAGGTGGCCGTGACGGGGTACAATGCTTCGGCCTACGCCCGGTTGTGCGAACCCGTGCTGACGACCGTGGACAACAAGGGCGAGCAGGTGGCCCTGCTGTGTGTGCAGCTTTTGGAAAACTGCATCGAGCAGGGCGGCGCGGCCGCCACCGTGACCGTCCAGCCCGAACTGGTCCCCGGCGGCACGACCTGAGCGCGGGGCGTTGACGGGCGGCGGTAATAGCGGTATGAACCGGGAAATGTGCCGGGCGCGTCCCGAAAGGTACAGCACTGCCGGGCAGTAGAACCCCTCAGGCCGCTGCGCGGCCTTGGCCGGGTTGCGGTTGACGCATCATGCTGCGCGCCTTGGTGCGGCGCTTGCATTCTGCGACCGCTGCCCCTGCTCCGTCTCGCTGCATCCGCCGCAGGCGGCGCTCGACTCCGCAGCCCCTAAGAGGGGAGCCTTTAGGTGAGTGGCAGCGTGAAAAGCAGATTCTAAAAGGGAGCCTTTGACGGGTGGTAGAGGAAAGCCTCCCCTCCCAGGGGAGGTGTCTGCCACAGGCAGACGGAAGGGTGGGAGCTTTACGCAACCCGAAACCTTCTGGTCTATGGGCAGGTTCCCCGGGCGGCCTACAGGCCGCCCCTACATTCTATATGAATGAACCCCGGATTTTTTTCCGGTGCCATGCTCACCGTAGAAACCGAGGAAACCTTCCCGGCTATGCCGTGCCTGCCGGGGCGCGGGCACGGCGGGGTCAAGACCCCGCCCTACAAACCGCCGAACACAGTATTTTGTATTTTTCACTTTCCGGCAGGATGTAGGGGCCGCGTGTACGCGGCCCGCGGGCGTTGACGGCGGCAGCATGGCTTTGTAAACCGGCCGTCTGTTTCCGGCTGGCCCGTAGGGCGGGGTCTTGACCCCGCCGCGTTTTGCTTTGCCCGCAGGGTTTTGGGCAATGGGTATGTTCCCACCCTTCCGTCTGCTTCGCAGACACCTCCCCTAAAAGGGGAGGCTTTACTCTACTGCCCGTCAAAGGCTCCCCTTCCAGGGGAGCTGGATGCGCCGCAGGCACAGACTGAGGGGTTTTGTTCCCCAGTGCCACCCGCCTACCGGAACGCAACCGCGGCTTCGGGTTAGGAGGATGTTCCCCCCCTCCGTCTGCTTCGCAGACACCTCCCCTAAAAGGGGAGGCTTTACTCTACTACCCGCCAAAGGCTCCCCTTTAGGGGCTGCGGAGTCGAGCGCCGCCTGCGGCGGATGCAGCGAGACGGAGCAGGGGCAGCGGTCGCAGAATGCAAGCGCCGCACCAAGGCGCGCAGCATGATGCGTCAACCGCAACCCAGCCAAGGCCGCGCAGCGGCCTGAGGGGTCTTTCTTCCCGGCCTGCCCCCTGACGGAACACGAACGCAGCCCCCTACAGGCTCCATCTTTGTTTTTGTTTCATTCTCCTCGCCTTGTAAGCCCTTACAAAATATTTCGTTCTCCTTTGCCAAAACGCTCAAACAATCTCCATGCTATTGACTTTTTTACCCTCCCTGTTATAATAAAATTATAGTAAACGCTTACAAACATTTTTGTAACCCCCACACCACGAAGCAAAGGAGCTGCCAACGATGAAACGTGTTCCCTATGAAACCATGGTATCCGAATTTGCCCGCGTGCTCGAAAAGCACGGCTTCACCCCCGCCGACGCCCGCGACGCCGCCGTCATCTTTGCCCAGAACAGTCTGGCCGGCGTGTTCAGCCACGGTCTGAACCGCTTCCCCCGTGTAGTCAGCTACCTGGAAAAAGGCGAGATCGACCCCGGCGCCCGCGCCACCTGCGAGATGACCTTCGGCTCTCTCGAACGGTGGGACGGCCACCGCGGCTTCGGCCCGCTGAACGCCAAGCGCGCCATGGACCGCGCCTGCGAACTGGCTAAACAAAACGGCGTGGGCGTGGTCGCCCTGGGCAACAACAACCACTGGATGCGCGGCGGCACCTACGGCTGGCTGGCCGCCGACCAGGGCTGCATCGGCATCTGCTGGTCCAACACCATGCCCAACATGCCCGCCTGGGGCGGCAAGGACCGCAAGATCGGCAACAACCCGCTGATCCTGGCGGTGCCGCGTTCCAACGGCGAACACGCCATGATCGACTGCGCCGTGAGCCAGTTCAGCTACGGCAAGATCGAGGACTGCCGCCTGCGCGGCGTGCAGCTGCCGGTGCCCGGCGGCTACAACGAAAAAGGCGAACTGACTACCGACCCCGCCGAGATCGAAAAGACCTGGCGCGTGCTGCCCATGGGCTACTGGAAGGGCAGCGGCCTGTCCATCGCGCTGGACCTGATCGCCACCGTGCTGACCAACGGCAACTCGGTGCAGAAGATCGGCACCTTCGGGGACGAGGTGGGCCTGACCCAGATCATGATCGCCATCGACCCCAACCGCTTCAACACCCCGGAACAGACCGACGCCATCGTGGACGCCATCCTGGCCGACGTCAAGAGCAGCGAGCCCGCCGTGGAGGGTGGAGAAGTGCTCTATCCGGGCGAACCCGAACTGAAAAACATCAAAGAAAACAAAGAACTGGGCGTGCCGGTCATTGAAGAAGTCTGGCAGTCCGTACTGGAGATGTGACCATGCTGCAAGGCGCACTGTTTGATATGGACGGGCTGATGTTCGACACCGAGCGCATCGGCCGCGACGGCTGGCAGGACGCCGCCCGCCGCCTGGGGCTGACGATCCCCGAAACGCTGATCGCCTCGATGCGGGGCACCGGCACCAACGAAGCCCGCGCGCTGTTCAACGCCGCCATCCCCGGCGGCCGCTACGAAGAAGCCCGCGCCCTGCGCCTGCGCTATGCCGAAGAAACCATCCGCCGGGAGGGGCTGCCCGTCAAACCCGGCCTGACCGAACTGCTGGACTGGCTGCGGGGGCAGGGCATCCCCGCGGTGCTGGCTACTTCCACCCGGCGGGAACTGGCGATGGACTACCTGCGCATGGCCGGTGTGGCGGACTACTTTTCCGCCGCCGTGTTCGGGCCGGAGATGCCCCGCCCCAAACCCGCGCCGGACATTTTTCTGGCAGCGGCGGCCGCCGTGGGCGCGGACCCCGCCGCCTGCGCGGTGCTGGAGGACAGCCCCAACGGCCTGAAAGCCGCCCGCGCCGCCGGGTGCCGCCCCATCGCCGTGCCCGACCTGACCCCCGCCCCGCCCGAATCGGACGGCCTGTGGGACGCCTGCGTGCCCACGCTGCGCGACGCCGTGCCGGTGCTGGCGCGCTGGCACGCCGCCCCCTGACCCCTGCCCTTTTGCCGCACAGGCCGCTGCACGCGATGCAGCGGCTTTTTTCTGTGCCTTGCCGGGGCCGCGGGCGTTGCGTTCCGCCGCGGAATCTGGTATGATAAGAAAGTGACAAAGGTTTTCCTGAAACGCAGCCGGGGCGCGCGTTCCGCCGCCCCCGCCCGGGCGCCGAGGGGGAGTCGTTTGCCTTTTCCGGGGGAGGCCCCACCACACACAAGGCGCGCCTGTGCGGCAGGCGCGGGAGAGGAAGGCTTTTATCTATGGAATCCATCTTGTACCTTTGCGTCAGTTTCTTTGCCTCTGTGGCCGGGGCCATCTGCGGCATCGGCGGCGGCGTCATCATCAAGCCGGTGCTGGATATGTTCGGCCTGGCGGCGGTGGCGACCATCAGCTTTCTTTCGGGCTGCACGGTGCTGTCCATGAGCTGCTACACCGTGGGCCGCAGCGTCCTTGCGCGGGACACCAGCGTGGATTTCCGCACGGCCACCCCGCTGGCCCTGGGCGCCGCCGTCGGCGGCGTGGTGGGCAAGCAGATGTTTGAGGGCATCTCCGGCCTGTTCCCCAACCCCGACACCGTGGGCGCCGTGCAGTCCATCTGCCTGGCGATCATCACCATCGGCACCTTCGTCTATACGCTGTTCAAGGCGCGCATCCACGGCCTGCACATCCGCAACCCGCTGTTCTGCGTCGTCATCGGCCTGCTGCTGGGCATCATGTCCAGCTTCCTGGGCATCGGCGGCGGGCCCATCAATCTGGTGGTGCTGTTCTTCTTCTTCAGCATGGACACCAAGACCGCGGCCCAGAACAGCCTGTACATTATTTTGTTCAGCCAGATCGCCAGCCTGCTGACGACCCTTGCCACCGCCAGCGTGCCGGAATTCACCGTGCCGGTCCTGCTGCTGATGGTGGCGGGCGGCATCGGCGGCGGCATCGCCGGGCGCGCCATCAACAAGCACATCGACAGCCGCGCGGTGGATAAACTGTTCCTTGTGCTGATGGGCGTCATCATCCTCATCAGCTTCTACAATACCTGGCGGTATCTGTCGCTGTAACGCGCCGCCCGGCCAAATTTGGGGAGGGATCACCATGGATACCATCTGCGGCATGGACTGCTGCGCCCAATGCCCCCGCCTTGCAGAATGCGGCGGCTGCCGCAAGGCGGGCGGGCATCCCTTTGGCGGGAACTGCATCGCCGCCGAACAGATCGGGCGCGGCGGGCAGCCCGGCTTCCAACAGTTCAAGAAAGACCTGATCGCCGAGATCAACACCCTGGGCATTCCGGGCCTGACGGTCAGCGACCTGAACCTGCTCAACGGCTTCTTCGTGAATCTGGAATACCCGCTGCCCGGCGGCCAGACCGCGAAGTTCCTGAAGGACAACGACGTATATCTGGGCAACCAGATCGAGGTCCCCGGCTGCGAGCGGTGCTACGGCGTGGTCGGCGGGGAGGATTTTCTGCTGGTCTGCCAGTATGGCTGCTGCGGGAAGGACCCCGAGATCATCCTGTACAAAAAGCGCCTGCCCGCCAAGGCGGCCGGCGCCGCGGAAGGCGGTCCCCGATGAAAGAATACGTCGCCAGCAGAAAGCTGAGCAAGAAACTGTACAAACGCCTTCGGAAGAAGCACCGGCGCTATGCATACGGCATAGCGGTCTTTGCTGTGATCCTGCTGGCGATGGCGGCAACGGTAGCGTCCCATCTGGCCCGGCTGAACAGCCGGGAACAATTCATGGAGTACATACCGCTGGGCGTCGCGGTGATCCTGCTGTTCAGCATCCCGGCCTGTCTGGTGTACGCGGCCGCCATTTCGGGCGGCCGGGAGGCGCTGCTGACCCAGGGCGAGAAATGCGTTCCCACCGGGCAGGAGTTTGTCCTGCGCCGCGAGAACATTGAATATCGGATGCGGTACGAGGACATCCGCAGCATCACGGCGGATGAGCGTTCCGGCCGGCTGGCGCTGTGCGGGGCCTATCAAGTCCTGCAATACCCGGCGCCGGACGCACAGACGCCCTATCTTTCCTGCACCGTCGACGACCCGCCGCTGTATCTCTATGAATATTACCCGGACTTTGCGCAGCTTCGGGAAGAGCTGCGCGCGCATGTGCGCCCGGACGTGTACAGGGCGTGAAGCCGGGGCGCGCTGCTTCGCGGATTCGGCAAACAGAAAAGGCCCCGTGCCGGAGATTTCTCCGGCACGGGGCCTTTTTATGTCGGCTTTCTACTTTATGGGTCAGCCTGCCGCATCCAGCAATTTCTCGTTGATACGGTCCTGCACCTCAAGATAGTAGGCAGTCTCTTCGTTGCTCATGGTCCCGTCATTCCAGGACTGCATATCCTGCATCGTATCGGCGTATTTAGCCATAAAGTCGGCATAATCCGACAGCAGGCTCATGTCGCTGCCGTCCGAAGCACTGTACTTTTCCATAAAGGCGCAGTATTCATCCATGAACGCTTCGTAGCTATCCATAGCCTGCTGAAATTCCGGGCGGATGCCTGTGGCTGCGGTGCTGTCTGCCACGGTGCTGTCCGATGCAGCGGGGGTAGGCGTCGGTTCGGCCGTTGCGGTCGGGGTGGATGTCGATACATCTTCTGTCGGCTGTACCGGTTCATCGGGCGCATTCACCGTGACATCCATAGATTCGTCGCTGTCGTAGTAACTCAGTCTGATTTCATACTGGTCTGCACTTGTAGCCGAATAATGCCCTTCATACGAATTGGGATCTACTGTGTAGCCAAGCGTTTGGCATTGCTCCACATAAGCGTCAAACTCATCCAGGGAAACACCATAGGCTTCAAACGAGAATACGCTTTCATTGTCTATGCCGACTTCAATGACGGGCGCATCCGGTTTGGGAATACGGTCGCCCAGGGGCGTTTCCGACCATTGGACAGCTTCCTGCAACTCGGGGTCCATCGTATACTTCCCGGAGCGGAAATCATAGCTGACCGTGCAGAGCTGGTTGTTTTGGATATACCGCACCGTAGCAATATCCGGCTGTACCAAATCATAATGTGCCGCGTTTTTTACATAATACAAGCCTGCGTAGTAATAGCAATAGTCCTGTGCCATCGTCTGCCCGGGTTCTACGATTTTCGTCGTGTCGGTGTGCATCGCGATCGGATCATCCCGGAACATATCCATCAAGGCATCATCAAACTCAAAATTCTGTTGAAGCTCATCCAAAAAGGCGGTCTTTTGTTCCTCTGTGACCGTATCTTTTTGGGTAAACTGTAGCGAAAATTCTGTGATCACAAAGGGGGATTGATTGGTGTAACTCACCAGCATATAGCGGTCCCCATCCACGATTCCTTCCTCCACCGACCACGGAATATCATCCATCGAAATCATTTCCGGGGTCTGCGTAGCTGCCGGAGCTGCTGAGCTTGCGGGTTCTTCCCCTGTGGAAGGCGCACCCCCTCCACACCCCGCCAACGCGGCTGCCATTGCCAGCGCCGTGATTCCTGCCATAACTTTTTTCATTTGATTTTCCTCCTTGTCTGATTGAAAACGTGTACTTTTTTGTAAGTGGGGAAACAGGGCTTTCCGCGGGGCGGAAAATTCTGATTTTTGCGGGGAACGTATAGCTTTTTCCGTACAGGTGTGCTATACTTTTCCCATATCAATTCACCGGGCCTGTTACAGGAAGGTACACCTTTCTGTAACAGGCCCGGTCACGATAACAGGGTCTTTTCGTAAAGTTCGGCCCGGTAGCGGAACGTAGCCAGCGGCATACCGCAGGCGGCGGCCGCCGCCTTGCCCGTGATCTGGCCGGCTTTCCAGCGACGATAGACCGCCGGGAAATTTTCCGGCAGCGGCTTGGGAGGCCGCCCGAACCGGACGCCCCGCGCCCGCGCCGCCGCGATGCCTTCCGCCTGACGCTGGCGGATGTTGGCGCGCTCGTTCTCTGCCACAAAGGACAATAGCTGCAGCACGATATCGGCTATGAACGTACCGATCAGGTCCTTGCCGCACCGGGTATCCAGCAGCGGCATATCCAGCACCACGATGTCGACGCCTTTTTCCTTTGTAAGCACCCGCCATTGTTCCAGTATCTCCGCATAGTTGCGCCCCAGACGGTCGATGCTCTTGATGTAGAGCAGATCGTCTTTTTTGATCCTGCGCAGCAGTTTGCGGTACTGCGGCCGGTCAAAGTCCCTGCCGGAACGCTTGTCCAGATAAATGTTCTTTTCCGGCACCGCCATCTCCCGCAGGGCGATGCGCTGCCGGTCCTCGTTCTGGTCTTTGCTGCTGACGCGAATATAGCCGTAAACGGTCGTTGCGATGGTTTTTCCCTCCTTTCTTTCACCGGGTCCTGTTTCTATCGTACCGCAAACGCGCCGCCCCGCTCCAGGTTTTCCCTGGCCGGGGCGGCGCGTTTCTCGGTTTTCGTTTTTGTTTCGGCCCGGCCCGCGTCCGCCGGAAAGCCCTTCCCCGCAACAGACTTTGTTTTTTTCGCGAAGGGGCCGGGCACTTTTTTTGCGGGGCGCGGGCGGTTTCGCGTCTTTTTTCCGGCGCGGCGGGGCATACTATCTTCCGGCCGGGGCATTTTCAACGCCGCGCCCCGGCGCCTTTTACCGCAACGAGAGGAGGACCCCCATGCCGATGAACCCTTTTGAACAGAAGCCCCAACCGCTGGACGCGGGCTTCATGAACTGGAAAACGCTGGCCGCCAAACCCTACGACAAGCGCGAAGCCGACCCCTACACCCGCGTGCGCACCATTTTGATGAACGGCACCGAGTTCGAGGCCGTCTGGTTCAGCCACCAGTTCCACCGCCACTGCCCGGACAACGACCTGCGCCGGGAACTGGCCGTGCTGCGGCGGCAGGAACAGCAGCAGCAAAAACACATCGCCGCGCTGAAACCGCTGGACGAGAACGTGCTGGAACACACCATCGGGTATGAGCAGCTTGCCGTGGACCTGACGGCGCGCATGGCCCAGTGCGAGCCGGACGCCCATGTGAAGCAGGCGCTGGACTTTGCACTGCTGGAGGACTTCGACCATCTGTACCGCTACGCCGACCTGCTGGAGATGGACGACGGCGTACACGCCGAGGACCTTGTGGGCCGCTATACCGAGATCATGCCCGCCCGGCCCACCATCGCGCACCACCGCTGGCCCGCGGATTCGGTCAAGACGCCGATCCAGGGCAAAAAAGCGTCGATGCTCACCAAGCTGCACGTGAACATCATCACGGCGGCCGAGCAGCAGACGATGAACTATTATATGAACCTGGGCAACTTCTACCCCAGCGACCGGGGCCGCAGGCTGTACACCGAGATCGGCATGGTGGAGGAACAGCATGTGACCCACTACGGCAGCCTGCTGGACGTGAAATGCACCTGGCTGGAAAACCTGCTGATGCACGAATACACCGAATGTTACCTGTATTACAGCGCCTTTGAGACCGAGACCTGCCCCGCCGTCAAGAAACTCTGGGAGATGCACCTGGAACAGGAGATCGCCCACCTGCACCATGCGGCCCACCTGCTGGAAAAGTACGAGGGCAAGCAGTGGCAGCAGGTCATCCCCGACGGCACCTTCCCCGATGTGCTGGAACTGGGGCCGAACATCGAGTATATCCGCGGCATGCTGGCGGACACCGTCACGCTGACCGCCCGCGGCGAGGGCTACGCCCCGGTGGACGAGCTTTCCCCCGACGCCGATTTCTTCCGCTATCAGGAGATGGTCAACGCCCCGGTGGCCGGGGTCGCCAGCCACACGGTCATTCAGGACGCCATCGCGGAGAACGGCCAGGACTACCGTTTTGAAACGGCCGAGAACCCCATCCCCGCGCTGCGCAGCCGCACCAAAGACAACACCACGCTGGGCCGCAAAGCCTGACCCGGCGCGCAGACTGCCAAAAAGTTCAAAATTCGTTGCCAGCGGCGGACACTGCGCTCGCAGGCGCGTTTCGGAGGCCAACCGGGCCGTAAGGCCCGGCTCTTAGGCCGGAGATTGTGCCGACGCTGGCAACACATACAGGGAAATTTTGCGGTAAATTGTGTATGAGGCCAAAGGCCGATTGCGCGATTTGCCGCAAAATTTTGTCGAAGGGGAATCCAAAGAGCTGCGGAGCCGCGCGCCGCCTGCGGCGGATACAGCAAGGCGGAGCAGGGGCAGCGGTCGCAGAACGCAAGCGCCGCTCCAAGGCGCGCCGCGGGATGCGGGAACCGCAACCCGCTAAACAGGAGCGTCAGGCACCGCCGGTCTGCGGCCTAAGTGCCGCCGCTAGCGCGGCGGTTGGCCTGCGACACGGCACTGCGGTGCCAGTGCGCGACTGTTGCCCCCTTTGCAGCATAGCGGAAAGCGGCGCGCCCAACTTTTTTGCCCCGATACGGGGCGGCGGCTTTGCGGACGCCGGGTTTTTATGCTATAATGGGGGAAATTTTGGCAGGAGGCGGTCTTTTGTACCGGATCATGATCGCGGATGATGAGGAAAGCATCCGCAACGGCATCGCCCACACCCTGCCCTGGCAGGACTGGGGCTACGAGGTATGCGGGCTGTGCGCCAGCGGCCAGGAAGTGCTGGACCGGCTGGCGGAATGCCGCCCCGACGTGGTGCTTTCCGACATACGGATGCCGGGGATGGACGGCGTGGAACTGATGCAACGGCTGAACCGTGACTACCCGCAGATCAAGATCGTGATCTTGAGCGGCTACAGCGATTTTGAATATCTGAATATGTCGATCCGCAACCGGGTGGCGGAGTATCTGCTCAAGCCCACCGACATCGACGAGTTCGAGGAAGTGTTCCGCCGCCTGAAAGCGACCATCGACGGGGAACGGGCGCGCAGCGCCGAACTGAACGAGAGCGTGCACCGCCATTTTCTGGAATGGCTGGGCGAACTGCTGCGCGGCACCGCCCCCGAACACGACACCGAGCGTTTTCTGCCGATGCTCAACGAACAGGGCATCGACCTGGACAACCTGGTGGTGGCGCTGTTCACGCTGGACGGGGGCGGCGGCATGGAAAAACCCGCCCTGATGCACTGCTGGCGCCGTGTGCTGCAGGCCGCCCAGGCGGCCGCGCCCGGCCCGCTGCACCGGCTGCTGTTCCTGGACGGGGACGAGGCCATGGTGGGCTTTTACAGCAGCGGCCGGGACATCCTGCCGCAGGAGATCCACGACGAGGTGGCGGGCGTCCAGCGCGCGGCCGAAAGCGTGGGCGCCACCCTTTCGGCCGGGATCAGCAACCTCTGCACCGAGCCGGGCATGCTGCCGCAGGCGTATGAGCAGGCCAACTGCTGCGCCCGGCAAAGCGTGTTCTCCGGCCCGGGCAGCGTGTTCGCGTTCCACCAGCTCAACGCCGAACAGCCGGAAAGCCTGGCCTACTTCAACACCGAACTGCTGGAAAAGGCCCTGCTGGCGCAGGACTACGCCGCCGTCCGGGCCGAGGTGGACCGCGTGATGGCTACCTACGACACCCCCATGCGGGAATACCGCTACCTGGACCGGCTGTGCCTGTCGGTGCTGTTCCATGTATCGCTGTGGGGGCTGCGGTACGGCGTTTCGATGGAGAAGGTGATGCGTTCCATGGGCGCCGCCTACACCGACATCTACGCCTGCGACACCTTGCAGACCAAGCGCACCTTCGTGCTGGCGCTGCTGTACGCCTACCAGCAGGAACTGGGCCGCCGCCGCGCCCACGGCCACGCGGCGGGCAGCGTCGCCATGCGGGTGCGGGAATATGTGGACGCCGAGTTCTGTTCCAACACCCTCTCGCTGGAAACGGTGGCCGACCATGTACACAAGACCCCGGCCTATGTTTCCCGCGTGTTCAAGAATGAGCTGGGCTGCAATTTCAGCGACTACCTGACCGAACGCCGGATGCGCCGCGCCGCCGAGTGCCTGCGCGACCCCGACGCCAAGGTGTACGCCATCGCCCAGCAGTGCGGCTATGCCGACACTTCCAACTTTATCCGGGTGTTCAAACGGTTCTACGGCGTCAGCCCGGCCGAGTACCGCACCCTGCAGGGCGGTCCGCTGTGACGGCGCGCAGTTCCAGCCTGAAGCGGCGCATGATCGCCATGCTTCTGGGCTGCTTCATCCCGATGATCCTGGTCATCACGCTGCTGTTCTTCCAGGCTTTGCGCGAACGGCAGAAAGCGCAGAGCGAGTCCCTGCGCTACACCGCGCAGAACATCAGCCTGGCGCTGGACCGCTACGCCGCCGGGGTGTACGGCGTGTCGGACGCCTTTTCCACCGACGCCACGCTGGTGAATATGCTGGAAAAGGACTACAGCGCCAACCCGCTGGCCAAGCAGTGGGCCATCGTCCGCATCAACAGTTCGCTGTTTGAAAGTTACAACCGCCTTTTGCAGCAGAAGACGATCGACGCCATCTACCTGCCCAACAAGCAGGACGTGTTCGACTTTCTGGACCCCAACCAGGACGTGGCGCTGCTGATCGAAAAGCTGCAAGAGCTGGGCGTCGACGACCGGGAAAAACTGGGCCAGTTCTACTGGTACCCGCTGATGACCAACTTCCTGACCACCAGCACCCACGGCGAGACCCGCCGGGACCACGTGGTGCTGGGCAGCCGCCGCGTGTACTCGGCGCTGAAAAGCGGCTACCCCTATGTGCATCTTTTTGCGGTGCCGGAACAGGACCTGTACGACCTGTATGCCGCGCAGGCGGCGCAGTTCGGCGCGTCGGTCTACGTTTTAGACAGCAACGGGGGGCTGATCTCCTCCACCGACAAGGGGGCCGTGGCGCGCTGCGCCGCCCCCGCCAATGTGACCGCGAGCCTGTCCGCGCTGGAGGGCAGCGTGGGCATCCTGCCCATGGACGGGAGCGATTACAGCATGGCCCGCGCCGTGGGCAGCCAGACCGGCTGGACCACGCTGGTCATGGTGCCCACCGCCGCCCTGACGCAGGAGACCGCCGAACTCTACCTGCAAATTCTGGCCGTCATCGGCGTATGCATGGCGGTGGCGTCGGCGCTGGCGCTGCTGATCTACCGCCGGTTCATGGCGCCGCTGGCCATGCTGGAACAGTCCATCCTGCGGGTGGACGCCGGGGACCTGCGCGCCTATGTAAAGACCAAAGGCCCCGACGAACTGACCCACATGCTGCAAAGCTACAACACGATGCTGGACAGCATCCGCGTGACGCTGGCCCAGCAGCTTGACTTACAGCGCCGCAAACAGGACCTGGAAATGCAGGTCCTGATGAGCCAGATCAATCCCCACTTCCTGTACAACACGCTGGAGACCATCGTCTGGAAGGCGGGCGAGGCCGGCCGCCCCGACATCGGCAAGCTGGCCGCCAGCCTGGGCAAGCTGTACCGCCTGAGCATCGCGGGCGGGCTGTTCCTGCCGCTGCAGCAGGAATTGCAGCACGTGCAGATGTATATGAACATCCAGCAGAGCCGCTACGGCAGCCAGGTGGCCTGGGACGTGCGGCTGCACGGCTGCGACGCCTCGGCGGTGGAAACGCTCAAGCTGGTCTTGCAGCCCGTTGTGGAAAACTGCCTGCTCTACGGCATGGAAGGGCTGGACCATACCCTGCGCATCCGCATCAGCGTGCGGCGGCGCGGGGACTGGCTGGAACTTTCGGTGACCGACAACGGCGTGGGCATGGACGAAGCCGCGCTGGAAAAGCTGCGGGACCAGATCGCCCACGGCCGCGCGCCGGGGGCCGAGAAGAACCGCCGCAGCACGGGCATCGGGCTGCACAACATCCAGGCCCGGCTGAAACTGTACGCCGGCAGCCAGAGCAGCCTGACCGTGTGGAGCCTGCCCGGCGTGGGCACCCGCGTGACGCTGGTGCAGCCCTGGCGGCCCACCGGCTCCCCCAGCGCCGAATGACCCCGCCGCCCGCCGGACGGCCCGCAGCACCATAACCTCACCCCCGCCGCATATCCGTGAAGATATGCGGCGGGGGTTGTTTATTGCCTTTATATCGTCAAGGCGGAACCTTACGCAAAAGACCGGCGCCCCCTTTTTCAGATCAAAGGGTGGACGCCGGTCCTGATTTTATATTGCAGGAAATTTCTGAATGGTCAAACGACCAACTGCTGCGTGTTGATGGACAACCAGACCACAAACAGCGTATTCACCATGGCACAGACATAAATATTGCCGGTCTTTTTGTAGAAGTAAGTAACCACCTTGGCGATCACAAAGTAGAGCAAAAGCATGCCCATCATAGCGCCGTTGGCGCGGGACATCTCGCGCCCGGAGATCGGCGTGACATGGGTCAGGAGCAATCTGCCAAAGATATACCCAACGAACAGCAGTGCCGGCAGCGCGTTTGCCAACAATGTCAGAAGATAGTTCACGGCAGGGCTGCCATTCTTCAGCCGGAAACCGTCCGCCTGCAGCCAGGCATAGACCGAGAACAACACCCCGAAAAGGATCGCATAGACGGGGATCATCGGAACACGGTTGGCGGTGATCGGCGCAAAATACGTCTGAAAAACCCGTCCGTACCAGCCGCCGGTCAGGCCAGCCCCCAGCAGTGCAAACAGATACGGTACACTGATGGTCGCTGCACCAAACAGGATCGCTTTGCCAAGATTGACCGGGGTCGTGCGCATACGCGCCAGCGCCTCGCCGCGGTCGATCGTTTTATCCACGAACATTCGCACGGCAAAGAATGCAATGGCGATCAGTGCAGAAAGGAAGAACCACCACACAAACCCGTTGGTACTCTGCACCTGGAACACGTTGGGAAGCAGGCCCATGATCTCCTGCCCCTGAATGACCGTTGCCTCCACGATCAGCGTCTGCAAAAGCGCCGGAACCAGCAGGAATACCCAGAACTTTCCATCCGCCCGGGCACGTGCTTTCGGCACCGGCCGCTTGAGCGAGGCAAAAAACGGCATATCCAGCAAAATCGCCCCCGCCGGGAAGATCATTACGCACAGGCTGACAGCCATAGCCAGCACAGCCAGTTCCTGCCACATATAAATATGGTCGCCGGCGTCCAGCCCTGTCACATTCCCGCCCAGCGTCGTGTCAAAATAGGCGATGATATTGCTGACGCAGTCCGGCATAATGTTCGACATACTGTGGAACGTGTTGGGAGTATAGACGACGCGGGATGCACCCGTCTGCGGGTCTTTATACCAGTTGCCGACCTGGACCTCAGAACTGTCCACGCCGACAAGCGTCGCAAAACTGCCGAAATTCAGAGCATCTTCATGATACGTATCCCAGAATGTTCCCTGACCCGCTTCATCCAGCTTGCCCCAGATCGCCGCAAGGTTCACATGGTCATACACCGTCAGGTCCTCGCTGGAAATGCCACAGCCAATGAAAACAACGCTGCGGTTCGCTGCACCGGCCGCATATTCACTGGTGATCGCAGCCGAAGCCTGCGCGCCGCCGTTGGAATGCCCGGTGGCTCCCAGACGATCCGCGTCCACAAAAGACAAACTGGTCAGGTACTTCATGGCGGCAATTGCACCCGAACTGCCGTCGTTGGAGAAATCCGACGCCACCGTTCCATAATAATCGTACGCCAGCACCACATATCCTCTGCGCGCCAGCTCGATACAGTAGCTTGCATAGAATGTATGCGGCGTATTGCCGCCGGGCGCCACCAAAATTGCTGCCGCCGGGGTTTCTGCCGTAGCATTGGCCGGGACGTACAACGTGCCGGAAAGGTTCACTTCCTCATCTGTGTACCAGTTGACACTGCGCTGCTCGACCTGGAATCCGCCAGTCAAAGTTGCCTGCAACATAAACAGGCTGATCAAAAACACAACGATCGCCGCCGCCAGCACAATACCGCGTTTACTTCGTTTCATTTTGTCATGCCCTCCTGTAAATTCAGATAGAGGAATTCCCGTCAGTCAAGACATGGGGCGGGAATATCCCCCGGAAGGGCTGCGCAGCCATAGAAGAACGTTCTTTGTTTTCTTTATTATAGGGGCATCTGCGGCAAAAGACAATTCGCAGAATCCCCGAATCTGACAGGCTGCTTTTATCAGAATTTCCTGTGAAAAATTTCAGATACCGGCGCTTTCCTCTCCCCATCGCTGTGCCGTTGAAGCACGTGGGATCAATCGAAGCGGCACCGGGACCTGTTTTGTAATCATCCGCTGCACCGGGTCCTGCAAGCGGCTCAACTGTTCTACCGCCAGCCGGGTCACTTCATCGGGATCAATATACATAGTGCTTACCGGCGGGCACAGATATGGTGCATATTCGTCATTGAACGCCATGATCTTGACCTGGCGCGGCACGTCCCGCCCTGTCTGGTTCAAATACCATAACGCCCCCGCCGCATAGACGTCCGACCAGCACAGCAGTCCGTCCCACTCTGTCCCTTCGGAAAATGCTTTCCTGGCTGCTTTCCACCCCAGCCCCGGTTCCAACCTTGGGAGGATCGGCTCTTCAAACACCTGCGCCGTCAGCCCCGATCCCTGCGCGGCATCCAAAAATCCCCGGCTCCGCTGGGCCGCCGCCTTGTTTTGGGATGCCGGCGGGCCAAGAAATGCCAGGCGGCGGCAGCCGGCTGCGGCCATGTGCCGGACCGCTTCATCAGCGGCCTGCCGGTTTTGCAGCAAAAGGCAATTCAACTGCGGGTAAGGTTGCACGAACTCCGACAGCAACAGGATCGGGACCTCACTGTTGGCAATAAAGTCGAGTTCTTCCTCTGTCAATGCCAGTGCGGGAAGGCTGGCGATAAAAATTCCCGCCAGGCGTTCCTGTAAAAGTTGTTTGAGATTTTCCAAAAGCGTATGTCCAAAAAAATCCGGCCGGTAGATCAACGCGTGAAACCCTTGCTGGTCGGCATTTTTTTCAAACTGCGCTCCCATTTCGGTGAAATAGTGCGCCCCTGTAAATGGCGGGATCATAATGGCAAAAACTTTCCATTGCGCATACCGGCTGCGATGTTCCTCATCCAGTGTGTATCCCAGTTCCTGGACCGCACGCTGGATCTGGTCCTGTTTTTCCGGGGAAAGGTAGCCGGTATGGTTGAAATACCGGGACACAGCAGCCGGCGACACCCCCGCCCGGCGGGCAACATCCGTCATGGTAATCTTCTTGAACGATTCACGCATGGTCCATTCCTTCCACCTGTTTTGATTCTTTCATCTGTACAGCCAGCAGCAGCAACCCCGCCAACGCCAGCAGCGCAAAGATTCCAAACATTTCCCGGGTATTCCCGACCTGTAACACAGGAACCGCGATCGCATTGGCAAGGATCGTCCCGGCTGGCATCTGCAAAGCCGTATACAAACTCAGCGCCGTGGCGCGCTGTCCCGATGAAACACGGGTGCTGATGTACTCCATCGCTGCCGGCTGAAACAGCCCGTACGAGACCAATTCCAGCCCCTGTACCAGGGCCAGCGGCATCAGGGAGGAAAGGAATGCCATCGCCGCCAGCCGGATCACCATACAGAGCGCTCCCACCAGCAGAAACAGCTTGGCTCCGGCATATCGCCGCAGCTTGGGGTACAGCCACAGCCCTGCCATGGAACAAAAACTCAGTTCCGCCATGATCCAGCCCTGCTGCCGGCTGTCGCCGCCAAAATCAACGACCATACTGGGCAAGTAGGTCATCAAAGCACGCCACCCCAAAAACAGAAGCAGGACCGCCATGACAAACCGTCCATATCCAGGGAATATTTTTCCCTTCTCCGGGCGGCTTTGCTTTTGCAGCACCGGCTCCCCGACCGGGTGCAGCCGATACGCCACAACAAGAAGCGCCACATAAAATGCCAAATGGAACCAGACGATCTGTTCTGTGCCGATTCGATGTAAAAGCTGCCCCAGCCCCATCGAGATCACCGCGCCTGACAAAGCCCCCCATGCGCGGGCGGAACTATACTGGACACCGGCACCACTGCGTGCGGCGGTATTAGTCATGGCATCCAGCATACCGATCAGCGCATAATCAAAACAACTGACCGGGATGATTACCGCCCATGTAGCTGCAAGCGACGGGATCGCTCCCAAAAGAAAAAGCCCCCATACGGCCGACAATCCCCCGCTGACCAGCAATATCTTTTTGGAAGCCCGCATACGGTCTGCCAAATGGCCGGAAACCACCAGCGAAAGCAGATTGGCCGCCGCGGTCCCGGCAGATAAAACGCCCAGCGAGGCAGCCCCCGCCCCATGCTGGCGCAGCAGTACGCCATAAAAAGAAAAGAATGACATATAGCCGCCGAAATATAGGGCATACATCCAGCAGAACCGGCTCTGCAAACGGGATTTTTTCTTCATGTTCGCTTTCTCCATGCGCGCAGCCACCGCAGGTGGAATGTACAACAGAACACTAAAAAGACTAATACCATTATAGCGGATTTGCACATAGAGAACAATATTACCCAGCAGCCACTTTTTGGCTATTCCGGCGGTTTTGGGCGGCGTTTGGGCGCTGTAAACCGCTGCGCAACCAACTTTTGCGGGATAGTTGGTAGCGGCAACCGGCCTTTTGGGGGTACACTGGGCCTGCAAGCAGGACAGCGGCGCACCTGCAAAACGGGGCTGTGCCGGGCACGGCCATCCGCCGCAGGCGGCACTGGATATTTGCGCCCGTTTCCTGTACAATAAAGCCACACCGCCGGGGCGCGCCCCGGCCCCCGCGAAAGGAATATTTTTATGAAATCCATCGTAACGTTCTTGCCGTTCATGTTTGCTATGCTCTATCTGCTGTTCTGGGCCGCCGTATTCGGGGCCATCGTCTACCTGTTCATTCTGGTAGTGCGGGCGCTGAAAAAATACATCAACTCCAAAGAGGTGCGGGAGGAAAAGAAGCTGGTCGCCCGTTCGCTGGGCGAAGCCCTGAAAGAACACCGTCTGCGCTGCCAGATGACGCAGGAGTTCGTGGCTGAAACGCTCGGCGTCAGCCGGCAGGCTGTGTCCAAGTGGGAGAACGGCACCAGCGACCCCAACACCTCGAACCTGATGGCGCTGGCGAAACTGTACCATGTTTCGGCCGAAGAACTGCTCAAATGCGTGGAGGACCCGTCCCGGCAGGACGCCAACCCCCAGTGACGCGCGCGGGCGGTCCCCGCCTGCCCCCTGCCCGGCACGCCGCAAAACGCAAACAGGCCCCAGACCCCTGCCGCACGGCAGAGGTCTGGGGCCTTGCTGTATATTGTCTGCGATTTTGCTGCGCCGGGCG
Source organism: Subdoligranulum variabile (assembly GCA_003343905.1). Lineage (GTDB taxonomy): Bacteria > Bacillota > Clostridia > Oscillospirales > Ruminococcaceae > Gemmiger > Gemmiger variabilis_C. The sequence continues at coordinate 11,277 of QAKI01000002.1, read as the reverse complement.
GGGGTCCGCTCAATAGACGCAGATCTCCCGCAGGGTGGGTTCGGTGCGGCTGGCGTCCAGGCAGATCGTCAGTTCGGTGCAGGTCACCGTCTGCCCCAGGTCGCAGATGCGGCGCGCGCCCACCACCGTGAAGCGCGCGGCTTCCCGCCCGTCGGCCAGAACGCGGCCTTCCTCGATGCGCTGGCCCACGGTCAGTTCCTCCCGCAGCGAGAGATACCGCACCGGCGTGGGCGCGTCGAACCGCAGCGTCAGGCGGGCGGTCTGTTGCCCTGCGGCCGCCTGCCACCAGCCGGGCTCGCCGGGGCGCGCCTGCCCGGCGTCGTGGCCGGGGGCGGCGGTATCGGCGGCAAAATGGGCGGCGGGGGCCAGGTCCCGGCCCAGGCGGGCGCGCAGCAGCGCCCCCAGTTCCCGCAGGCTGGCCAGATCCGGCTCCGCCAGGCGGCCCGTGGGCATGGGCGGCAGGTTGAGCAGCAGCGACGCGTTGCCACCCACCGCCTGCACATACAGGCCGAACAGTTCCTCGGCCGTGCGCACCTGGGCGTCCTCCTCCGGGTGGTAGAACCAGCCCGGCCGGATCGATGTGTCCACCTCGGCCGGGTACCAGGCCAGGGGGCCTGCGTGTTCCAGCGCCGCGCGGGAACCCAGGTCGTCGTCCTGCGCGTCAAAATGGCGGGCAAAGTTCCCGTCGTCGGCCTGCTGGCTGCGGGCCGCAGTATAGTCGGGGTCCTGCAGCGCCGCGGGGACCACGCTCCACTCGGCGGGGCGGGTATGGCCCGCCTCGTTGCCGCACCAGCGCACGTCCGGCCCGCTGACGCAGATCACCGCCCCCGGCTGGTAGCGGCGCACCGCGTCATACCAGCCCTGCCAGTCATAGTGCTGCACCCGGCCGTCCGGCCCTTCGCCGCAGGCGCCGTCCAGCCAGACGCAGAACAGTTCGCCGTAGCCGGTCAGCAACTCGGTCAACTGGTTCAGATAGAAGCGGTTGTAGGCTTCGCCGCTGCCGTAGGTGGCCTCGTGCCGGTCCCAGGGGGACAGGTAGACCCCGAACCTGATGCCCGCCCGGCGGCAGGCTTCGGCGGTCTGGCGCACCACGTCGCCCTTGCCGCCCTGCCACGGGCTGGCCGCCACCGTGTAGTCGGTATAGCGGCTGGGCCACAGGCAGAAGCCGTCGTGGTGCTTGCAGGTCAGGATCAGGCCGCGCATCCCGGCGGCGGCCGCCGCCTGCGCCCACTGGTCGGGGTCCAGGTCCTGCGGGTCGAACAGGGCGGGGCTGGCGGTACCATCGCCCCATTCCCGCCCTGTGAAGGTGTTCATGCCGAAGTGGATAAAGCCGTAAAATTCCAGTTCCTGCCAGCGCAGTTGGCGCGGGCTGGGGGTGACGCTGGCGGCGCGGCGCACCGCGTCGGTCAAAGGCGGCTGGTTTTGCATAGGGGGTCTCTCCTTTTAGGGACTTTTGTACGGGCCGGGGCGCGTTCTATGGGTAATAGGGGCAGCTTATGGCAGCAGTATAGACATTTTTGCGCAAAATGTACATCCGCATTTTTTGCGGTCCATAGTCAGCCCTTGTCATAACTCTGTCATTAAGTCAAAAAAAGCGGATAAATATAAAAAACCGCCTATGGTAAAACCGCTGGACACGCTGTAAAATAGGAACGCAATCCGGGGCGGGCACTCCCCACCCAACCAAATCACAAAGAAGGAGTTTCGACATGAAAAAAGCACTGGCTCTGACGCTGGCGGCCACGATGACCGCCTCTCTGCTGGCCGGCTGCGGCTCTTCCTCTTCCACTGCGGAAGAGACCAGCTCCGCCGCTGACAGCACTTCCGCCACCGCGGAAGCCGCGGACCCCAGCAAGCCCTACGCTGGCGTGACGCTGCACTATGCCGCCACCGACACTGAGGCCACCGGCCCTGAAATGCAGGACCTGGTCCAGATGGTCAAGGACAAGACCGGCATCAACATCGAGTTCACCATCATCCCCAAGGCTGCCACCGGCGAAGTGGACAAGCGCCTGGTCAGCCTGCAGGCCGGCGACGAGCTGGACCTGATCTACGGCACCACCGCCCAGCTGAAGGTCTTCTACGACGCTGGCGTGCTGACCCCGCTGGATGAGCTGGCCACCGCCGCCAACTACGACATGAAGTCCGTGTTCGGCGACAACCTGGCTGTGTACGACGACGGCCAGACCTACGGCCTGCCCGCTTACAACGACATCTGGTGCACCTTCATCAACACCAAGGTGTTCGAGAAAGCCGGTGTGGAAGTTCCCACCGCCGACGGCTGGACCTGGGAGAAGTACGTCGAGACCGCTCAGAAGCTGACCAACGCGGATGAGGAGATCTACGGCTCCCTGATGCTGGACTACGACACCTACAACTACATGTACGCTCTGCAGAACGGCGCTGAGCACTACAAAGAGGACGGCACCTCCAACTACGACGATCCCCGCTTCAAGGAGAGCGTTGAGTTCTTCTACAGCCTGGGCAACGATCTGAAGATCCAGCCCGACATCACCACCTACATGGCCGGCGTTTACCCCTGGAACGCCTTCGTGACCACCGGTGTGGCCAACGAGGACGGCAGCTACGACAATGCCCAGTTCGGCATGTTCGTCTGCGGCGGCTGGGTCGCTTCCATGCTGCCGGATACCGAGAAGTATCCCCGCGACTGGACCTGCACCATCCTGCCCATGCCTTACCCGGAGGGCCAGGAGCCTTCCACCTTCGCGGTGACCGGCTGCTACGCCATCCCCTCCACTTCCCAGAACAAGGAAGCTGCCTTTGAGGCTCTGAAGTGCATCGCCGAGAACCAGTACACCCTGGGCTACGGCCGTGTTCCCGCCCGTGTGGACCTGACCGACGAGCAGAAGAACGACTACATCGAGAACAACATGGTTCCCACCTACGCCGAGTGCGACGGCATCCCCGCCGAAGCCCTGAAGGCCGCCTGGTTCGATGACAACCGCAAGATCCTGTCTGAGAAGATCGTCGGCACTGCCGATACCACCCTGAGCCAGATCTGGACCGAGGAAGCCCCGCTGTACGGCATGGGCCAGCAGGACATCGACACCACGATGCAGAACATCCTCGACCGCGCCAACGCCGCTATCGAAGAGGCCGGCGCCTGATCGGGTCTGACCTGATTTTTTTCCTCTCTTCTCTCCTTCTCTGAACTCTACTGTTAACAGGAGCCGCCGCACGCGTGCGGCGGCTCTTTTCACAAGGAGGCTGTGTATTATGGCAAAGACCCCGAAACTCCACAGCCGGTCCAAGCGAAACGAAGCCCTGACCGGGTACCTGTTCATCACCCCGTACCTGATCGCCTTCGTACTGTTTACCGGCATCCCCTTTGTTTCGGCGTTCCTGATGTCCTTCGTGAACATCAAATTCATCTCCCGTCTGGACGACCTGCAGTTCGTAGGTCTTGACAACTTCATCCGCTTCTTCCAGACCCCGGAAGATGTGGCCGCCCTGGGACGTTCGGTGATCTACTCGCTGATCTATGTGCCCGTTATCATGATGCTCAGCTTTGCGCTGGCCTTCCTGCTGAACAAGGGCGTGTTCTGGTCCAAGGGCATCCGTTCCATGGTGTTCCTGCCCTACGTTTCCAACACGGTCGCCGTGGCCGTCGTGTTCCAGCTGCTGCTGGGCCCCCGCGGTCCCTTCTACCTGCTGCAGAAGTTCTTCGGCGCAGAGAACCCCGTCATCCCGCTGCTGGACCAGACCTGGGCATTGCCCACCACGGTTTTGATCGCCGTGTGGAAGGGCATCGGCCTGAACTTCTTAGTCTACCTGGGCGCATTGCAGGGCGTGGACAAAGCCCTGATCGAAGCCGCCGAGATCGACGGCGCCACCAAGTGGCAGCAGATCAAGAACGTGGTGATCCCCGCCGTGGCGCCCACCACCTTCTTCCTGACCATCAGCTCCATCATCACCAGCCTGCAGAACTTCACCATCATCCAGGCTTTGACGGACGGCGGCCCCGGCCAGGCGACCACCGTTATGTCGGTCAATATCGTCGATACGGCCTTTGTCCAGTATGACACCAGCTACGCCGGTGCCCAGGCGCTGGTCATGTTCATCATCGTCATGATCATCACCCTGATCCAGTGGCGCGGCCAGAAAAAATGGGCAGACCAGTAAAGGAGGCCAACGATGCGTAAAAAACAACTGACGATCAAATGGATCCTGACGATCATCATGCTGGTTCTGGGCATTGCCTGCATCTACCCGTTCCTGTTCATGCTGTCTTCCTCCTTCAAGCCGAGCGGCGACGTTCTTTCCACCCCGCTGCAGCTGATCCCGAAGAACTTCACGATGATGAACTTCGACACGTTGTTCAACAACGAGTTCTACGACTTCTTCCTGTGGTACGGCAACACCATCGTCATGACGGCGCTGACCCTGATCCTAAAGTTCTTCATCATCACCATCACGGCCTACGGCTTTGCGAAGATCCGCTTCCCCGGCCGCGACGCCATCTTCCTGGTACTGCTGGCTGCCCTGATGATCCCCAGCGACATCATGATCATGCCCCGGTACATCATGTTCAAGCAGCTGGGCATCCTGAACTCCATGTGGTCGCTGATCCTGCCCGCCGCGGTGGACGTCTACTTCGTCTTCCTGCTGCGCCAGGCCTTCGTTGCGGTGCCCGACGCTTTGAGCGAGGCCGCCCGCATTGACGGTTGCAGCCACTTCAAGATCTACCGCCGCATCATCCTGCCGCTGTGCATGCCGCAGATCTCCACCATGCTGCTGTTCAGCTTCGTCTGGAGCTGGAACGACTACATGGGTCCCTACCTGTACATTTCCGACATCAACAAGCAGATGATCTCCGTCGGTATCAAGCTGTTCGCTTCCGGCCAGGCGCAGGACTACGGTGCCCAGATGGCCGGCGCCACCCTGGTACTGGTGCCCGTTATCATCGCGTTCTTCCTGTGCCAGAAGTACTTCGTCGAAGGCATCACTTCCGGCGCGGTCAAGGGCTAATCATCCCCATCATTGTTCCATGGTTCGCGGGGAGCAGGGGTCACCCCCCGGCTCCCCGCATCTTTATTGCAGACAAATGCAGAAAAGGAGTTTTTTCCCATGAACGATCGTGAACTTCTGCCGCGCAGCGGCAGCTTTTACAAGGCCAACCTGCACTGCCACACCATCAACTCCGACGGTCACTGGACCCCGGAACAGGTCAAGGCCGAATACCAGAAGCGCGGCTACTCCATCGTGGCTTACACCGACCACCGCCACTACGGCTGGTACCCCGAACTGATGGACGACACCTTTGTGCCGCTGGCCGCCTACGAGGGCGACCTGAACGAGCCTTTCCGCAAGCCGGGGGACTTCCAGCGCGTGCGCACCTACCACATCAACTTCTACGACACCGACCCCGCCGGGCGCGGCGGCTTTACCGCCGTGCAGCCGCCCCAGCGTTACGGCGACATCCACAGCCTGAACCAGTTCCTGTTTGAAATGAACGAGAAGGGCTTCCTGGCCTGCTACAACCACCCCTACTGGTCGCTGCAGAACTACACCGACTACAAGGACCTGTGCGGCGTGTTCGCCATGGAGATCTACAACCACGGCTGCGAGCTGGACGGCCTGTACGGCTACCATCCCCAGGCGTATGACGAGATGCTGCGCGCCGGCACCCGGCTGTTCTGCGTGGCGACCGACGACAACCACGACTGCTACGCCCCCGGCGACCCGCGCTGCGACTCCTTCGGCGGGTGGACCATGCTCAAGCTGGACAAGCTGGACTATGCCTCCGTCATCAAGGGGCTGCGCAAGGGCAACTTCTACTGCTCCACCGGCCCCGCGCTGGAGGAACTCTACATCCAGGACAACGCCCTGCACATCAAGTGCAGCCCGGTGGAGAAGATCTACGTCATCACCGAGGGGCGCCGCTGCATGATGAAGCTGGCCGAGCCCGGCCAGACCGTGAGCGAGGCCGTGTTCCCGCTGCGCGGCGACGAGGGCTATGTGCGCGTGGACTGCCGCGACGCCCACGGCTGCCACGCCTACTCCAACGCCTACTTCCTGGACACGCTGTGAAAGGAGCCCTCTATGGACCGTTTTGCCGAAGCGCTGCAGGCGGCCGCCGCCCAGGTGCGCCGCACCCTGCCGCTGTTTGAGGATTCCTTCCCCCTGCCCTGCACCGAGGGCGGGATCTACCCCGCGGGCATCAACACCGACTGGACGACCGGCTTTTTCACCGGCGAATGCTGGCTGGCGTGGGAAGCCACCGGCGACGAGACCTTCAAGCAGGCCGCGCTGCGCCAGGTGGACAGCTTTGCCGAGCGCCTGGCCGTCAACGAGAACCTGGACCACCACGACCTGGGCTTCCTGTACACGCCCTCCTGCGTGGCGGCCTGGAAGCTGACCGGCAGCGAGACCGCCCGCCGCGCGGCGCTGGACGCCGCCGAACGGCTGACCCGCCGCTACCAGCCCGCCGGACGCTTTTTGCAGGCGTGGGGCCGCACCGACGACCCCGCCGAGTACCGGCTCATCATCGACTGCCTGCTGAACCTGCCGCTGCTGTGGTGGGCGGCCAAAGAGACCGGCGACGAACGCTATGCGGACATCGCCCGCGCCCACACCGAGACCGCCGCCGCCACCCTGTTCCGCGCCGACGGTTCCACCAGCCACACCTGCTTTATGGACCCGGCCACCGGCAAGCCCGACCATGTGATGACCGCCCAGGGCTACAAGGCCGACAGCGCCTGGGCCCGCGGCCAGGCCTGGGGCGTGCTGGGCATGGCGTTGGCCTGCCGGTTCACCGGCAAGGCCGAATACCTGGACAAGTTCCGCGCCACGGCCAAATTCTTCCTGGAACGGCTGCCCGCCGACGGCGTGCCCTACTGGGACCTGATCTTTACCGAGGGCGACGAGCCGCGCGATTCCTCGGCGGCCGCCATCGCGGCCTGCGGCCTGTACGAGGCCCTGCCCCTGGTGACCGAGGCCGAGCGCCCGGCCCTGCGGGCGGCGGCCGACCGTCTGCTGGACGCCCTGTGCGCCCGCTGCGCCGCACCCGCGGTGCCGGGCGGCGGCGTGCTGGCCCACGGCGTTTACTGCAAGGCAAGCCCCTACAACACCGTGAAGGACTACGGTGTGGATGAATGCAACCTGTGGGGCGACTACTTTTATATGGAGGCACTGGTCCGCCGCACCCGCAGCTGGACCCCGTACTGGTAATGCAGACAAATCGTTCCGTTTACACCCGGCTGCAAACGCCGCGGCAGGGCACTGCGCTGTTCCTGCTGTGCTGGGCAGCCTACGCCGCCGCCTATGTGGGGCGGTACAACTACTCCGCCGTGATGAGCGCCATGACCGCCGAAGGGGTGCTGACCCTGCAGGTGGCGGGCGCCATATCCACGGGTTACTTCCTTTGCTACGCGCTGGGGCAGATCCTCAGCGGGCTGGCCTGCCAGCGTATTTCGCCCTACAGCATGATCTTTGCGGGGCTGACGCTTTCGGGCCTGTGCAACCTGGGCATGGGCTGGGCGCCGCCCGCCGCCATGGCGGTGCTGTGGTCCGCCAACGGCCTGTTCCAGGCCATGATCTGGCCGCCCATCGTGCGGCTGTTCGCCGAATGTATGCCGCTGCCCCAGCAGAAGGGCGCGTGCATCAACATCAACTCCACCACCCCCGCGGGCACGCTGATCTCCTACGCGCTGTGCGCCGTGCTGCTGGCCCTGACGGGCTGGCGGATGGCCTTTACCACCAGCGCGCTGGTGCTGCTGGTCATGGCGGGCGTGTGGGTGTTCGCCACGGTGCCGCTGCGCCGGGCCACCCCCGCCACCGCGGCGGAACCGGCCGAACCGGCGGCTGCCGAACCGGCCGCGCACCGCTCCAGGGCCGGTGTGCTGGGCCCGCTGCTGGCCGCCGGGCTGATCTGGCTGGCCGTGCCGGTCATCCTGCACGGCGCGCTGAAGGACGGCGTGACGAGCTGGGTGCCCACGATGGTGCAGGCCAACTTTGCCGTGACCCCGGCGCTTTCGGCCGCCGTGTCCATGGTGCTGCCGCTGGTGAACCTGTCCGGCGCGTACCTGGCGGGCTGGCTGGACCGGCTGCTGCGCAATGAGCTGAAGACCTGCGCCGTGCTGTTCGCGGCGGCGTCGGTGGCGCTGGCGCTGCTGCCGCTGGCCGTGGAATGGAGCCTGGCCGCCGCCATGGTGCTGCTGGCCGTGACCACCGCCGCCATGCTGGGCATCAACACGCTGTTCATCAACGTCATGCCGGTACGGGCCGGCCGCACCGGCGGTGCGGCGGCCCTGTCGGGCATGCTCAACGCCGTGACCTATCTGGGCGCGGCCGCCGCCACCTGGGGCGTCGGCGTTGCTGCCGACACCTGGGGCTGGAGCGCCGTCTTTGCGCTGTGGCTGGCCATGGCCCTCATCAGCCTGGCCGCCGTCTGGTGCTGCGCCGGACGCTGGGCCCGCTTTGCCAACGCACAGGAGGAGGGATCTGCCTCATGAACCGACCGATGCTTTGGGCCGACCCGGCCCTGGCCGCGCCCGCGGTGCGGCAGCTTTGCCCGGAGGCCGCGCAGGCGGCCATTGACCGCGCCGACGAGGTCTGCCGCGGGGAACTGCGCTTCCTGGACCACTGGGAGATGGAGCGCGCCCCCGAAGCCGTCCCCTACACCCTGCCGCTGCACTGGGCCGAAAGCCCCAACGGCGACCCCGAATGGATCTATGCCCTGAACCGGCACACGATCTTTTTGAACCTGGGCAAAGCCTGGCGCTACACCGGCGAAGCCCGCTACCGCGATACCTTCCTGGCGCTGCTGGAGGACTGGCTCGACCATGTGCCCCACACGCCGGAATCCGAGCAGACCACCTGGCGCGCGCTGGAGGCGGGCCTGCGGGCCGAAAACTGGCTGCGCGCCCTGGCCCTGTTTGACGGGGCCGTGCCCGCGCCGCTGCTGGAACGGGCCGAGGCGAGCCTGCGCGCCCACGGGGAATACCTGTGCACGGCGCACGCGGCCTTCCAGCAGTTGAGCAACTGGGGCGCGATCCAGGACCACGGGCTGTTCTTGCTGGGCGTCTATTTTGGGGAGGGCGACTGGCAGCGCCTGGCGCTGCACCGCCTGACCGAAAACCTGCACAACGCCGTGCTGCCCGACGGCACCCACTGGGAAGAAAGCCCCATGTACCACTGTGAAGTGCTGCACGCCGCCGCCGACACCCTGATGACGGCGCGGCACTGCGGCACGCCGGTCCCCGCCGAGCTGGAAACAAAAGTCCATGCCCTGTGTACGGCGCTGGCCGACTGGGTCATGCCCGGCCGCCTGCTGCTGCCCCAGAGCGACAGCGACGTGATCGACGCCGGGGACCTGCTGGCCCAGGGCGCGCTGCTGTTCAGCGACGCCGCCCTGGCCGCCGCAGCGGACGGCCCCCTGTGTGAAGAAACGCTGTGGGACTTTGGCCCCGCAGCCCCCCACCTGCTGGCCGAGCTGCCCAAAAAGCGGCCCGCCGCGCCCAGCCGCGCCCTGCCCGCGGGCGGCAACTACATGCTGCGCGCCGGGTGGGACCCGAAGGACCTCTGCCTGCATATGCACACCGGGCCTTTGGGCGGCGGCCACGGCCATGCCGACCTGCTGCACCTGGACGTCTACCGCCGGGGCGAGGGCGTGCTGGTGAACCCCGGCCGCGCCACCTATGTGGAGGGCGCGCTGCGCCGGGAACTGAAAAGCCCCGCCGCCCACAACACCCTGCGGCTGGACGACGCAGACTTTACGCGCTACACCTCCACCTGGGGGTGGGAATCCCCCGCCGAGCCGCTGCCCGCGGTGTTCAACACCACGCCGGAGGCCGACTACCTCAGCGCCGGGCACCTGGGCTACCTGGACCGTGGCTGCATGGTGCAGCGCAAGATCGTATTCATCAAGGCCGGGTGGGTGGTCATTGCCGACCGCATCCACACGGCGGACGCCCGGCCCCACACGGCCGAGCAGAACTTCCACTTCGGCCCCGGCACCCTGACCGAGATCCCCGGCGGCGTGCGCTGGCAGGGCCAAAAGACCGACGCCCGGATGCTCTGGTTCGGCGGCCGTCAGGCTTCGTTCAGCCAGACCCGGAACGCCCCCTGCTACAACACCCTGCAGCAGACCCCCGCCCTGCGGCTGACCACCCCCTTTGCGGGGGACACGGTGCTGCTGACGGTGCTGGTGCTGCGGGACGGCCCCGTGGAAGCCACGCCCCTGACGGTCTATGACGCCGGGGGGCATCCCCTGCCCGCGGCGGCGGCCCAGGCCCTGCGCCTGAAAGACGGCCGCCACACCTACACCGTGCTGCTGCAGCACACGCCCGGCCCCCACAGTTCCTCACTGCTGGGCGCGGGCGGCTGCACCGGCCACGGCGAAGCCCTTCTGTTCATCGACGACGCGCCGGGCGGCCTGTGCCTGGCCTGATCCCCCTACACTGAAAGGAGAACTTACTATGAGCGAACTGCAAAACCGCGGCCGCGTGACCATTCCCACCGACATGGACGTGGTCCCCGAGACCCTGCGCCTGCTGGACCGCTGGGGCGCCGACGCCATCCGCGACTGCGACGGCACCGACTTCCCCCAGGAACTCAAGGACACCGGCGCCAAGATCTACGCCACCTACTACACCACCCGCAAGGATAACGAATGGGCCAAGGCCAACCCCGACGAGGTCCAGCAGTGCTACATCATGACGGCGTTCTACACCGCCGCCGACGGCGCGCTCTCCATCCCCCTGATGAAAGGCATCAGCCCCGAACTGCTGCAACCCAACACCCGCGACGACATCAAGCGCTGGTGGGAAGTGGTGGACCGCACCACCGGCCAGCCCCTGGCCCCCGACGCCTGGCACTATGACGAGGCCACCGGCTGCGTCATCATCGACGCCCCCGCCGCCTACCACGAGTACACCGTCAGCTTCCTGGCGTACCTGATCTGGGACCCCGTACATATGTACAACGCCGTTGTCAACGGCTGGGATGTGGAGCATCAGATCACCTTCGACGTGCGCCAGCCCAAGACCCGCAAGCACACCATGGAGCGCCTGCGCCGCTTCCTGGAGAGCCACCCCTATGTGAACGTGGTGCGCTACACCACCTTCTTCCACCTGTTCACGCTGGTGTTCGACGAACTCAAGCGCGAAAAGTACGTGGACTGGTACGGCTACTCTGCCAGCGTGTCCCCCTACATCCTTGAACAGTTCGAGAAGGAAGTGGGCTACAAGTTCCGCCCCGAATACATCATCGACCAGGGCTACTACAACAACCAGTACCGTGTGCCCAGCAAGGAGT
>QAKI01000040.1 GCA_003343905.1 Subdoligranulum variabile | reverse complement strand
TCCGGCAGCCAGTCCACCCCCAGCCGGTGGTCCCCCAGCAGGGGGCAGGTCAGCAGATACTGGTGCAGCGCCTCGGCGATGCTCTTATACTCCATGGGCTTCTCCTCCGGCCCGCGCGGCCGCTCCGCGCAGGATATCCGCTTTGTGGTCGATCATGGCGCGTTCAAACCACAGCGCCCCCGCGCTGGGGTGGGCACTTTTGTCGAAATGGAAACTGACGCCATAGTACAGACGGTGGGCATAGGGCGCGATGTAGCTGACCTCGCCGGAGCCGATCACGGTTCCCAGGTCGCCGCTGCGCATCAAAAAACCGCTCTGCATGGGCACATAGGGGCGGCAGTACCGCAGCACCGCCGCGTCCACATACTCCTGCACCGTCTGGAGCTGCCTGGTGCGCCGTGGCCCAAAATCCCGGTTCCAGGTAAGGCGGCAGGATATCCTGCCGCCCTTGAACTTGATCTGGACCAGTTTGCCCCGCGGCGTCTCGATGCGCCGCCCCTTACTGCGCGCCATTACTTGCCCTCCAGCTTCCAGTGCCGCAACCGCCGCGCGCCGCGGCGGTTGTCCTGCACATGGGTCAATACCATGCAGCGCCCCTGGTACTTGCGGGTCAGGGCCGTGCTGCCGGTCACGGTGTCCGCCACCTCGCCGCGCACCAGCACGTCGCCGGGAGCGGCGTCGATCTCGGCGTCGGTGTCGATGCGCACCGTGTAAGCGTCGGCAGTCATCAGGCCGTTGTCGCTCACGGTGGCCGCCTGGCCGCCGTACCAGCTGGCGGCAGGGTATACCGTCCGGCTCCACACGTCGGACCGGCTGGCCGGGTCGTACCTGCGGTGATAGAGCGTCACGGTCTCGGTGCAGCACAGCATATCAGCCACACCCCCTGTAGCGCAGCGGGTGCGTGCGGGGCAGGTACAGGTCCGCAGCGGCCTGCAGCTCCGTCTGCTCCTGCGCCACCAGGTCGGCGGCAGTACCCGTGTAGCTCTCGCTGTAGCCGTCGTTTGTGGCGCTGGCAAGCCCCGGCGTGCGCCCGGCAGCGGCGGTCTGGTAGCGCCCCGCCACCTCGGCCATGGCACAGGCCGCCATGCGCACCGCGTCATCCACCGGCGCGCCGCGCCGCAGGCGGCCCAGCGTCAGGCGGTCCAGCCAGGCGTCGGCTTCCCGCGCTGCGGCGGGCCATTGTGCCTCGCTCAGCGCCGTTCCGTGGTAGGTGCTCTGATAGTAGGTATAGTCCGCATACATATCCTGGCTCCTTAGGTCGCATTTGTTTCAATGCGCTTGATGTACAGCGTCTGCGGCTTGGACACCTTCACGCCGTACACCTTGCGGCCCTGTACAGCAGATGCGCCGATATACTTGCCGGAACCACTCAGGTCCTGCAGATGGGGCGCTACCTGCCACTCCTGTACACGGTGGCACCAGTTGGGATGCCCGGCGATGAACTCGGTGGTGGTCTTTTTGGATGCCACGCGGGTGGTGGATTCATAGTCCAGATTGGCGCTCTCAAAGACCAGAAAGCCCGCGATCTTGCCCACAGCGCCTTCCTGCACCAGCTCCTGCGCCAGGTCGCCCTGTTTGACGAAGTTGGAATCCTGCATCAGCACTTCCAGGTATTCGGGGCTGACGATCATCCAGCGCTGCCCGTCGTTGGGTACGCCCATGCGGGAGAGCGTGCGCTTGGCCGCCAGGGCTTCCTTGTAGGCGTTGGACGCGGTGCAGGCGGTCTTGCTGGTGGAAACATTGGCAAGCGTGCCTGCCGCCACACTGCCCGAGCCGGTACCAGCAGCCTCCAGCGCATTGAGGGACTTCTTGTCCATCGACAGGGCCAAAGAGTAGGCCGCGCTGTCCAACCGTTCCGCCACGATGCCGTCGGGCACGCTCTCGGCGTCGAAACCGTCGATCAGTTCGTTCACGGCCTCGTCCTGGTCGATGTCCAGATCCAGATAGGTAGTCGTCCCTGCCTCAGGGTCGATGCCGTTCGCCTTGTCGTAGGCTTTGACCTCCACCTCGGTGTCGCGCACCGGGATCTTGACCTTTCCGGCTTTGGGGTCACCCTCGTGGCGGTTGTTGAAGATGTAGTTGTCGCGGGTCACAAGATTGGCGCGCAGCTTCGCGTCCACCATCTTGCTGTAGCGATCCTGATTTGCATGTGCCATGGTTTTTTCCTCCTCAGAACTTCAGTTTGGGGTTGAGCGCGGCAAAGGCGGTTTCCACGCCGTCGGCCGTCTTTTCGGCACGGCTGACCGTCCCGCTGCCGGTCCCGGCAGCGTAGGGCGGCGGGGTCTCGGCGGACTCGAACAGATACCCACTGTCCTTCTGCAGGGCGTCCAGCGCCGCGCCGATGTCCTTGTCCTGGTCCTTGCTGCCGCGCAGAGCGTCCATATCCAGCAGCGCCTTGATGGCCTTGGCGTTGCGGCCATGGGCCTTACTGATCGCGCCGTCCAGCTTGGCGTCAAACTGCACGGCGGCCACGCGGGCGTCGGCGTCCTTCTGCGCCTGCTCGGCCTTGGCCTGCCAGTCTGCGGCAGACTGCCGGATCGCGTCGATGTCCATCTCCTTGTACCCGGCGATGGTCTTGTTGGCCTCGGTCAGCTGGGTCTCGGCGGCCTTCCGGGCTTCGTCGGCGGCGTCAAAGTCGCTTTTCGCCACAAAGCTCTTGCTGATCTCCGCGCTGATCTTCTTGTCGATATCCTCGGTGTAACTCTCGCCAAGGATGGGTTTCAGCCATTCAAGCATGGGGTGTTTCCTCCTTTTTTGTCTTTTGGGGCAGCATAAAAGCCCCTTGCGGGGCCTTGGCTTCGGTTCTTCAGTTTGTCGCGGGGACGGTTGCGGTGCGGGTGCGGTTTGCAGCGGGGCGCAGCGCGTGCCCTGCCCCTGGCGGGCTGTACCTTCAGCCGTACGCGGCCCCGTCCGCCCAGAGGGTAAAAGATGCTGTATTCTTCGATGACTTCACCCATGTGGTCCTCCTGAATTTGAGCACGAAAAAAGCACCCCTAAAACGGGGTGCAAACGGCATTTTTAATCAGTTACAAAATCTTGGCGGTCTTCATCCACTGTTTTACAAGTTCGCGGTGTTCGGCTTCCAACTCCTCGAACGGCCGGGGCGGCGGCTTGCTGGGGTCAAAGGCAATCCGCTCATCCTCCTCGGTCCAGTTGCCGGAGGCTTTCAGCAGATACATGGCATCGGTCGCATCGCTGCGGGCGGGGTCGGGGATCCAGTCAAAATAGGACGGTTCCGGGTCGTCCTCGGTGTAAGGCCACGCGGCGGCAAGGTCCGCCCGCCATTCAGCCAGTTGTTCGGCTGTCGGCGGATGATGCTTGAAATACGAGCCCATACTTCTCACCATCCCTTTGCAGTTCCTCGGCAAACGCGATCCGCTGGGCCAACGCCTTTTCCAGATCGTCGGTGTTGCCCTTGTACAGCGGGTACTTTTTCTTGAGGGCTTTAAACCACTCGCGCGCCCGCTCCTGGTCATACCCGTACACCTTCTCGCAGGTGTACAGGGCGCCGGCATGTCCCACGGCCCCGATGCCCTTCATGTCGGGGTGCCGGATAAGCCGCTGGACATCCTCTGGACTCAGTATATCATTGCTGGCATGGTTATGTAAAGAGTAATACGGGCCTGAAAGTTCCGGGGACGTCACCTGCATCTCTCCGCTTGCGCCGATGGTATACCGGGTGTATCCGTCCGCCGTAAAGTCCACGATGGCCTCGGTGCCCGGTTCCAGTTTCTGCACCCGGCGCAGTACTTCCCGTGCGTACCCGCGCGCCGTGGCGTTTTCATTGTTGGTCAGGCCGCGGAAGAACGGCTTCGGAACGGCCTTGATGCGCTCCTCCGTCACGCTGTACAGGGTATGGCCCTGCACCTCCACGTCGGAAACGCTGCCGCGCCGATACGTCCACACTGCCTTGCTGGCCTGGCTTCGGCCAAAGCCCGCCGTGTACAGCCGCTCTGTGCGGGTACGCCGCCCAGTGGCGCGGCAGAACCGGCTGTACTCGCTCTGCAGCACCCGCAGCCGGATCTGGTTCTTCTGCAGGTCGGCGCTGCCGCTCTCTTCGTCCACCAGCACCTGCCGCCGCATCCGGCGGATGGCATTCTCAATGGCGGCCTGCTCCTGCCCGGCCCCGTACAGCGTGTAGTGCTTGCCGGTGTAGGTCACGCCCTTCTCGTTGTCGGCGGCCATTTTTGCAAGTTCCGCCTCGCTGTACACCGGCTTGTCCACGCCGATCAGCACGGGGTCCGCCACGTGGCGGCAGTTCAGCCGCCCGATGGGCCGCTGCAGGCTGGCGTTGAGGACTTCAAACTCTTCGTCTGTGTACTGCCGCCCCTGGATGGGCTCATGGTCCGGCGCGCAGGCGGCGTGGGCGCTGATCTCCCACCCGTCGCACCCCAGCCGGTCATGGTTCTGCTGCTGGATCGCGTTGTCAAGCTGGCCCATCTGGTCCATCAGGTAGCGGCGGCAGGCGTATTCGATGCCCACGCTGCGGCCGTTCTTCTGCTCAACGGTTCGCAGCCCGCGCCGGGCCAGCGGTCCCACGGCCCGGCGGATGGCGGTGTTCAGATCCAGCGAGCCTGTCGCCGTCTGGCGGAAGGCAAAATCCAGCGCCCTGGCATAGGCGTCCTGCAGAGGCACCGTCTTGCCGTCAGGAGCCGTCGCCCACAAGTTCTGCACCTGCTCGGCGGTCCGGGTCTTCATCACATCGGCATAGCCCTCGGTCAGTTGCTGCAGGTAAGCATCATCCTCAAACCGGGCTGAAGCGTCCACCACATAGTCCAGCAGCGCGTCGATGACTTCTGCGTTGATCTCGGTCTGCCGGGCAATGGCTTGGGCAATGGCCTTTTTGCTTTCGCCCAGGGCCTGGGCGCGGTAGATCTCATATTCGGCGGTGCCGGTGATGGCCCCGGCCTTCTTGATCCTGCGGCTGATATCCTTCAGCAGTTCGTCGATGATCGGCTCGGTCAGCGCCAGCGCCGCATCGTTCAGCCCGTCCCGCTGCTCTTGTGTCATGCCGTGTTACCTCTCAAGGTCGGCCAGTTCCGGCATGTACTTCTGCCGGATGGCGGCCAGGTCGGCGTCGGTCTCACAGGGCAGGTCGAACTTCCAGGCCAGCGCCAGTTCAGGGCGCAACAGGCCCATCTGCACCATCTCCTTGCGCTCGGCCCACTCCTTGTCGGCGTCGTACAGTACGCCGTTGCCCCAGGTCACGGTCAGGGTGTCGGGGTCCCACGGCGTGGCGTCGCACAGGCGGTACGCCTGCCCGATCTGGTCGGCCAGCCGCAGGGCGTCTTGTAAACTGTCATACCACAGCCGCTGGAAGTCGATGATGGACAGGGAATAGTCCCCGGCGCTGGAGGTGATCTCCGTCGCCGTTTTCTCGGTGGCTTCGGCGTCACTCAAAATGCCACGCTTGATACCCAGCAGGTTCTCGATGGCCTTCAGGTAAGCCTGACGGCGGCGCTCGTAATTCTCATCCCGCAGCGCAGGGGAAAACGCCGTGATGCCCACGTTGCCCGGACTTTCCTCCATCCCCACAAAGAGATCGTCCTTCAGACGTTTTCGGCCCGATTTGCCCGGCACGGTCGGGGCCAGCAGGTCGGCGCTCACTGCGATCCGCATGCGCCCCAGCTCGAACTCGCGCCCCAACTGGTACTCGTTGCGGTCGATGTTGTGGATCAGGCCCATGGCAGGCTCATACACCGATACTCCGTCGGGGCTGCCGTCCACCGTGTTGGCGGCGGGCATACGGACATGAACCAGCCCCACGCCGTCGATGGGTGTCGCGTAGGTGTACTCCGGGGCAAGGCCCGCATACTGCGGCAGGCTGTCCAGCGGCACCGGACTGCCCAGCACAGTGCCGCTGTCGGATTCATACAGCCGGTTCTGGATGGTCAGGCGGCCATCCAGGCCCGCTGTGCGCCGTTCCACCAGCGTGTAATACCGCCGCTCGGCTGCCACGCAGGTCTCGCAGGTGGCAAGGTCGGTCACAGCGCCATCAGGCGCGCGCCCCAGCACCAGCACGTGATCGCGGCGGATTGGCTGCCACTGCAGGCTGCCGTCCAGGGCGGGGACCGGCTTGATCCATACCTCGCCGCCCACCATGCCCCACTGCATGGCCAGACTGCGCTGGGCATCGTAGGCCCGGCGCACGCCGTCCATCCACTGGAGCTTAGGAGTGCCGGTTTCCTGCAGGCCGCTGTCATACTCGGCAAAAATGGCCTTGCACAGCTTGTTCACAATGGCATAGGGCAGCCGCTGGCAGGGGTCGATTTCCAGGCCTTTGTCCGGCTCCTGCGCGAACCAGGCCGCAAACCAGCCGGTGATGGCGTCTCGCATGGCCTGACTGGTACAGCCCCGCATATGCAGTGCCGCCTCAATGTCATCATACCCGCGGCTGTTCAGCGCGCGCAGCATCGCTCCCATGGGCGTCTTCCTCCTTTCCCGGCTTTTTCGTTTTCACCCGCAGCCAGCGCCAGCAGCGCGGCCACAGGCAGTAGGGCTCCGGCCCGCGCCACGGGCAGCGGGCACAGGGCGGTTCACGTTTTGTTTTCATAGTTGTTCATCACCGTCATGGCAGGCAGATGCCGCACCGCGTATTCCAGCCCGGCGGCGTAGTGCTGCATCTCCCGCAGTTCACTGCGGGTCGCGTCCAGTTCTTTCCGCAGCCGCTCGTTTTCCTCCATCAGTACCTCCCGCGCATAGGCGGGGAGATACTGCTCTACCAGCCATTTCTTCAGGCGATTCATCTTCGTCCTCCTCAAATTTGGGCGTAAAAAATACAGCCCCTGAAGAGGCTGTACTTTATATAAGGTAGGGCTTACTGGGTTGGGCTTTTCTCCGGCTCTGCCACGAGCCCGATGTCCACATCCAGTGGTAGCCCCATCCGGGCAAACCAGGCCGCAAGGTCGATTTCAGCGGGCAGTTCCGGCCGCAGGTTGCGGATCACGATACGTTGGTAGGTAATTCGCCCGGATTCCAACCGTCCCATATGCTTGTCCAGGATCTCAAAGCGCGTGGGGTCGTGCTTGTCCAAGTAGGTAATGGGTACGCCCATCGCGCCGGGCCAGTCACAGGGGATGTCCTTACACCGATCCACGTTGATAACAGGGAACAGCCGCCACAGCCCGCCCTGCACGATGTCCTTCGTGCTCACGATCAGCTTTTCCAGCACCATGCCTTACACGCCTCTCCTTGTCCACAGCCGGTTGGTGGCGTAGCGCACGGCGTCGATGTGGTGGTTGTCCGCATCCACATACCCCGGCAGCACCTCACCGTCCCGGCCGGTTTCGTACTCATACTCGGTAAATTCTTTCGCCGTGTCCGGGCAGCGTTTGGGGTCAATGACGATGGCCGTCAACCCCTGCAGCCACTTCATGCTCTGTGTCACGCTGCCGGGGCCTTTCTCCGCCTCGCGGCAGCGGATGCCCGCTTCCCGGTAGTCGCCGCAGCTTTTCGGCTCGGCGCTGTCCGCGGTCACGGTCTCCCAGCCCTCAATGTGCTGTAATACTAACCGGGCCGTCTCCTGGTTGTTGGTCTTCAGGCGGGTGAGCTCATCAAAGATGTACAGCGTCCGGGCATGGGCGTCATAGGCGCAG
Source organism: Subdoligranulum variabile (assembly GCA_003343905.1). Lineage (GTDB taxonomy): Bacteria > Bacillota > Clostridia > Oscillospirales > Ruminococcaceae > Gemmiger > Gemmiger variabilis_C. Next base: position 181,329 of record QAKI01000040.1, on the reverse strand, counting down.
CGGTTGAACGCCCAGGGGTCCGGGTACCAGCCCCAGTCCACGCCGTTGAGGGCGTCGCCCAGGCTGCGGATGCGCTTGGCGCTCATCTCCTCCAGGCGGATGTTGTCAAACACCTGGGTGCCGTTGCCCACCGCCTCGCCCAGGTATTCGTGGCGATACTTGGTGGGCTTGGTTTCTTTGATGTATTCGGCTTGGGCCAGAAATTTCGGTCCTAGCCATTCGGGCGGGGCTTCCAGGTAGCTGCTGTGGTGGACTCGTTTGCCGGGGCGCGTTTCCATTGCGTACTTGTTGGCCCAGTTCCGGGCCGCCGCAGGCGGGTTGAAGCTGATAAAGGTCAGGCCGAACTCGCCGCCGCGCAGGGCGGACTGCTGGACGTTTCGCACCGCGTCCTCACCGCCCTTGATCTGGTCGGCTTCTTCAAACCAGAGCACGCCGATGTAGCCGAACGGCAGCTTGATGGACTTGATCTTCTGCGTATCGTCCAGACCGCGGAACAGGATGCACTGCCCGGTGGGCAGGTAGGTACACTGCAGCGGGCTCTGCGTGCATTTGAATTCGGACGTCATCCCCAGCTTGTCGATGGCCCACAGGATCTGCGCGTACACGCTGTCCCGCAGCGTGTCGGCCACCTGTCGGCAGACCAGCGCGTGGCAGTCCGGGTGACGGAGCAGCTGAAGGATCACCTCCACACTCACATAGGAGCTTTTCAGGGACGCGCGGCCGCCCTTCTCGACGGCTTCGTCAATCAGGCCTTGGTTGATCAGGTGGTGCGTTTCCTTGAACGCCGGGCCGATCACGTCCCGCAGGCGGATCGTCTGCGTATCGTTAGAGGTCATCCACGATCACCACCTTACTGCTTCCGCCGCTGGTCTGCATCTCCCGGTACATTCGGATGGCGTCCACATCCCCGGAGCGGGCGCGTTCCACCAGCGCCGCATGGATGGCCGACCACTCGCCGTCGGTATACTTTTCCACCATGGCGTCCAGCAGCAAGGCAAATTCCCGCTTTCCCAGGCGTTTATATTGTGTTTGCAGGGTCTTCAAATCCTCGGCGGGGTCGTAGCTTTCTTTCTCCCGGCTCTTTCGGATATCCGCGACCAGCTCCCGGATCGAGGCGTTTTTGCTCCGCATGCGCCATACTCCTTTCGGCAAAAATTCAGGGCGCTGCTGCCAGCGCCCCAATGCCCGCAGAAACGGGCCAAATTTTGATTCTGTTTTCCAGCGGCCCGTTTTCCGTCCTCGTTTCTTTAAACGAATTTAAACGGGCCTGTGGGCGATTTAAACGGGGTCTGCGCACAGGCTCCTAAATATCTGCGATTTGCGGCGGGTATGCTTCGCCATCCGGGGCAAAACCAGCCGGTTTTTCCTCGGAAGTCAAAGTATATCCGCCGCTTTCGCTTCGGGGGGCGAACCAGCCCCGTCGCTACTCCCGGTTTCCTGTTCAAGCTCAAAACTGAGTTTGATTTTGTGTTCTATACCATGTAACGGCAGCGCCGCCGTGGCGCGCCGTTCCCGCACCAGTACGCTGCGCAGAGCCTCCAGCTCGGCCAGCCGTTTCAGCGGCCCGCTGGTAAAGTCCAGGCCGCCGTCCTCACGCCGGACCGCCCTGCTCATCGGCAGGGGGCCGTCCCCGGCCAGCCACAGGATGTTGCTTTCTTCGTCCCTGCTCAGCGCCTCCGGCGTGCCGCGCGTGGCTCCCAGCCAGTACAGCACCCCGTCCTCTCGGCGGATCGCGTAGTAGACATCGACCACGCTCTCGCACTGGACGAAGATGTAGGCGGGGTACAGCAGGTATTCCTGCTCCTGCCACCGCCCGCCCCGGCGCAGTTGGCGCATGGCGGATGGGCAGTAAGCCGGTATACCTGCCTTGCGCAGCCGCCCGCAGATATCTTTCTCGCGCCCTGTAACGACCTGTAAGACGTACATGCTCATGCGCCGCCCTCCTGGGCTTTGCGGTCCAGATACGACGAAACCTGTTTGTACAGTTCCGGCCGCTCCTTCTCCATGGCCCGCCACAACGCCGTCTTGATATCGTCGGCCCCGGCTTCCAGATCGTTCTTGTTCTGCAGCTCCACACGCTTCTTGTAGGCAACAGCGCGGGTCAGGCCGCTGATTTGGTTCATCAACTTATCCACGCTGACCTTGGACCAATCCTCGTCCTTCTTGCTGGCCAGCGCGCTCATAAGGTTCTGGCTGGCGATGCGCACCAGCGCTTCGGTGGTGTCAAGGTCAGGGTAGCGGTCCAGCTGTTCCAGCATATTTTTGAAATTCTGTTGGGCGATCTGTAACACCTGAACGCTCTCCACATATCCTCTGGCATACCGGCACACGCTGGACGCGCTCAGGCTGTAGCCGTGCTCCTGCAGGTAATCCACGATCTCGTTATACGTAGCGCTGCCGTCAAGGATCATCTCCTCAACGGTAGCTTTCATCTCAGGCGGCAGGCTGTCGATCTTGCTGTGCTTGCGGTTGCCTTTTTTCCCAAACGACCAACCCATGCCACACCTCAATCGACCAGATCGTCTTTGATATTGCCCTCAAGTACGCGTGTGCCCTTGCTGGCCAGCTTGCCCTCCAGCTCGGTCCAGCTATGATCTGCCAGATCGGGCACCGGCACATGATCCTTAACGGTGCGCAGCATGATGTACCCCTCCAGCGCGAGGAAGTCCAGGCTTGCGGCATATTGCCCTTCGCTGATGTCATCGGCAACCAGAGCCCTCTGGATACTGCGCAGATTATTGTAATTCGGTGCCAGGGCGTTCAGTGCGCGCATGATCTTTCCATTTGCACGGGCAAGGTCATTCTGCTTCATCTCGGCCAGCAATCTCTCTTTCAGGTCCATTATGCTTTCTCCTTCCGCTGCATCTGCATCAAAATTTCAAGTACTCGGTCCAGCTTCTCATTTTGCTGTTCAAGCCGCCGCTCGGTCTTTGCCTGCTCCCGGTAGAAATCTTCCTTGGTAAGGTAGACCTCGCTGATCTTGTTGATTTTCCTGCGGCATTCGTCGATGTCTTTATCATGGACGGTGCGGGGCGTGTAGGTTTCTTGAATGGCCCTGATCTGCTCCCTGCAGGAATCCATCTGCTTGTCGAACTCGGCCTTCGGCACAGCGCCGTCGGCCTTCTTCTCTACCCGATCGTAGCTGCGCTTCAGCAGCCAGGCTAACAAGCCGGTCGCAGCTCCCAGCAACAGTACCACCAGCCACCAGGTCCCCGCGTCAAACTGCATACCTTCCATGCTTTCCCCCAAAAAAGAAGTGAGTATCATTGATTTCTGCAATCAATGATACTCACTTCTTGATTCATGGGGAAGGATAAACGTTTATTAGTTTTATGTTCCTCCTATTACAGGTCAAACAGGCTGATCTGTCCCTCCAATGGGGCAAGCGTCAGGCTTTTTCGCTTTTCATCCACAATGCGCCGGATCGTGACCGGGGTCAAATGGTAGCGCCTGGCCAGCTCGGCGGTGTTGCTGCCGTCAAATTCATCCACAATTTTCTGGTTCCGCCTGATCCGCTCAAAGTTATCAGGTTTGGGGATGTAGATGGTATCCGCCGCGTAATACTGGATCAGCTTCAAGTAGTTGTCAAAGCCGATCAGGTCGGCCACCTCCCGCTGCTTGTCGGTCAGGTCTTCAACCCGGATGTCCCACTCGCTCATCCCCGTCACCCTCCTTTTTCCGCGCGGTCGCCACGTACCCCTTCAGCGTCTCGATCAGCGTGCTGCACCCTTTATAGGTCACCCACGCGAAGGGCGCTGAAGGGAAGGCTTCCACCCCCAGCGTCTTCTTGATGATCCCGCACAGCCGGTCGTCCAGCCGTGCCTTGCTGGGGCTGGCCTCTTCCAGCTGGTACATCAGTGCCCGGACCTTTCGGATCTGCCCCTCGCTGGCACGCCCCGGCACAGCCTTGCGCAGGGGGCGGCCGCCTTTGCGGGGCGGCGGGGTGCCCTGGCGGGCTTCCAGTTCTCCGATCACCCGGCAGGCTTCGGAGTAGGTCAGTTCCTTCACGCTGGCCTTGCCGGTCATACTATGGACCAAGTCGTGCAGGGCGTCCTGCCGGTCCGTGCCTTTCATGCCCAGCGCCCCGCCGATGGCGTAAATCTTCTGTATTTGGTAGTTGTTGATCGTGCTCGGCATCTTCCTTCACCGCCCTTTCTGCTTTTTATGTCAGCCCATCATGGACAAAATATCGTTCGCCACCGCGATCTCCGGCACCGTGGCCAGCTGGATCAGCGTGGATATCATAGCACCGGCGCAGATTGCGGCGAGGATTGCAGCCATAATGCTGAACATCACAGCCAACTGGCATGCCATGGATGTGCCGCCGAGGTAGCCATCATATGCCCAGCCCCTTTTCCGGTAGCTTCTCCAGGTCAATACCATGGCGGTGACGCCACCGGCAAGGACCAGCAATGCCAACACCAGATAGAGAATGTGGACCGCAATCAGGTAAGTACTGTACCGCGCCACGAACGCTTCCAACTTCGGGGCTACATTTTCGGCGCTCCAGTCGATCGCAACGCCCAGCTTATCACAAACGGCGTCCAGCACCGTGATAACGTCCTGCATACGCCCTCCTTATGTCAGTTCCGGTTCTTCGTCCGTTGTATCATAATAGAACTCATCCCGCTGCCGCACATAGGCGTCGATCTGTTCCAAAAATTCTGCGGGCTGGCGTTTCAACGCCTCACGGTCCAAAGATTCCGTTGTCTTGATGAACTCTTTCCGCCCCATGGCCTTCAGTGTGGCAATGGCCTCGGCGACCTTGCCAGCGGGCAGCATCAGCTTGCTGCTGATCCTGTAACCCACCACACCAAAGTTCATCTTCCGGCTTTTTCCGCTCAGTTCCGCCCGGTGAGCATCCACATAGGCTTCCACATCGGCCCCCAGCTTTTTCAGGCGGTTCTGTAAGGGCTCCGCCATTTTTCTGTACTCATCCCTCACGGCGTCGATCCGACGGTCCCGGTCCACGCCCAGTTCCGTCAGGGCGTGTTCGCACTCGCGGATGTCCCGCAGCGCGCCGTCCACGGCGGCCCAGTCGGCCAGCACCGGCGCGGCGGTCACTTTTCGCCTTGCCATTTACCTGTCCTCCATTTCTGCCTTAATCGAACCGGCCAGTTCTTTGGCAAGTTCCGTAGCTTCAGGTGGCATATCCTCCCGGATGGCCTTTTCCAACACAAGGATTGCAGCGTACCCCCGAATCATCCCAGTACCGTTACAGGGCATGAAGAGGTCCACCATACGCGCTGCTAATTGAGCGATCGAATTCTGTAGCTTATTGCGTGCCTTTTCGTTTTCCATATCGAGTCTCCTTCCTGCAAAAATCCTCCCTCTGCATCGTTCCGGGCTTGGGACCGGCGGGGCATCGCCCCGGCTGCATTAAGGATGGGGGCTTTACGCCCCCTGGCGGCGCTCCGGCACGGCCTGCCGGTCTTTGCGCCGCCGCTTCTTGGTCGGCCGTCTGCGCGGCGGCCGGGAAAATTCCATCGTGTCCAGGGCGTCGGTGTAGCCCTCATCGTACCCGTGCCAGTAATCGGCACTTTCGGGGCTTTCCGCCTCGCCTGTGGCCTCCTGCACCATCCGATGCAAGCCGTCCCGGCTCCGCCCCAGGCAGTACCCGGCGTACAGGAGCAGCAGCACCATCGGCAGCAGCAGGACCTCCCCGCCGTAGGCACCGCTGCGGCCCATGGCGGTCTGTACAGCCATGGTCCCCAGCACCCCGGCCAACAGGCCCCCGCCAAAGATGGCGGCGAATTTCAGCTTATTCATGCCATCCTCCTTATCACAGCACACCTACGCCGATGTTCATTGTCCACTCTCGCAGGTTCTTTTCGCTGATGTCCTCCGTATTAGCAGCGTTATTATAGATGTTCACGGCACCACGGATTCCCCAGCGCCCCCGCGCGACTTTGAACAGAAAATCCAGTTCCTTCTTATGCTCATCATCGGCCAGCATGGGGAAGATCTTTGCAAAGTCTTCCTTTGTCATTTTGGCTATAGAATAGGAACGGCGGAGTTTTACCCTGGTAAACTGCTGAGCAAACTGAGCTTCCTGCCGTCCCAGCATACGGTCATATACTTCCTGATTCCCGATCAGGCAGATGCCGGTCCCTGGTTCTCCGGTTTCATCATCCTCGTCGGTCAGCTGATACAACTGCTGCAGTGTCTCATATTTCAAGTTCTGCGCTTCATCAATTATGATGACTTTGTCAGTTCCCCGCAGTCGGGCTTTGATCCCGCGTAACATATCCTGGCGGTTGCGGCAGTCCGGCACCTTCAGATGTTCGGCCAGATTACGCATGGTGGCCGTCAGCCCACCATCAATGGGCCCCGATCGAAAATATACTGCATTCAGTGGATGGTCCCGCACGAATTTTTTGGCTCCCATCGTCTTGCCGACGCCCGCATCCCCGTACAGGACAGCCAGCCCCCGTTCCATCTGGCAGAACTGAATAGCACGGTAGACGTCCTCGCTTACAGTGATGGGCACATACTGGCCGGACTGGCGGTAAGGGGCCGTCTGCTCCTGGGTCTGGGCGGCGAGTTCTCTGGTTCTCAGGAACTCCTCGACTTTGCGTTCAGTTTCGGAAATGTCGCCTTCATACTTGCCGTTGCAATACTGGCTCAGCAGAGTCTGGCTGATGCCAATGGCAGAAGCGATCTTGTTCTGCGCGACGCCTGCTGCTTTGGCCTTGTCGCGGTACGCGATCATGCGCTGCCGCAGGTCTTCGTTGTAAGTTTTCATTCTTCAGCACCTCCGTGATTTTTTGCACAATTGCGCAGCAGTTTGTCGTAATCAATGGTGTTTTCGCCGTTGGCTGCGCGGAGCAGCGGCGTTTCATCCATATCTTCATCGGCATATACCAGCCGAACCAGCTTGGGATCGCTGTCATCCTGGCTTACAATGCGCGCCTGCTGATTACGGCGAGCCTTTGCCAGTACCAAATCGAATGCATCGCGCTTACCATAGGTGTCAATGATTTTAGCGGTTTTGGATTCCAGCGCGGACTTGACCGCCTTTTCATACCTCTTCTGTATCGCCATGGCGCGGCCGATATCGTCCGCACTGGCGTCGTACCTCAGAACGACCTCGTCAAAGGCGGGCAATGTGCAAATAAATTTGTCTTCCAGGGTATAGACCCGCACATCCTTCAGACTGGTTGGGTCATACCGCAGATACACTTCTTTGCCCTGATTCTCCAGCACAAAGTCCATGTCGTAATACCAAAGTGGTTTGCCATGAATCAGCAGACGCACGCCCTCACGTTTGACTTTTTGCTTTCTGGTGCTGCGCATCAGCATCAGGTTGAGTTGTTCTTCGTCGGCCGGGACCCTCTTTTCCTGCAGCCGGTCGTGCCAGACCTCAATGCACGGCTTGCCGCGATCCTCAATGACGGCCCCGCCGTATTCCCGCTCGTTGAACCAGCCCTCCAGCAGCGTCTCGATGGAGGCGGTGAAATCGCCATCCAGGACAACGTGCCCATTTTTCAACTTGGTTTTCAGCATTTCCGGCTTTTCCAGTACAGTTCCGCCGCAGAATGTTTCAAACAGCCGGCTGATCTGGTTTTTTACATCCAGGAAAGCTCGCTCTATGGTCTTGGCGCGGGCGTTTCGGACCTTGGCGTGGATCACCTTGATGCCCAGCCGCTGGAAGATCGGCGGCGGCGCGAACTGGCCCCGCTGGCTCTTCTTGGCATGGTGACCCGGTCCGCCCACGTCAAAGGCCGTGAATTCGTGGCCGTTGTCCAACCATACCTGCTTGGGGATACCGTATTTCAGAATTGCCCGCCGCAGTGCGATCAGGGTCGCTTGGCTGCTGGGGGCTTCCGTAACGTATGCTCCTACAAAGATCTGGCTTCGCGCATCAAAGAAAGCCGTCAAATACAGCCGGTGGCGGCTGCCGCCGTCGCCTTCCGTGATAACATCAAACGTGTGGTTATCCGCAAACCAGCAGTCGTTCGATTCCATGTTCTCATATTCGCGGCGTATGTAGGGGGCACAACGGTCAGTCATTTTCTTGTAACCTTCCCGCGCCAGCGTCGCGACTGCTTTTTGAACATCGGTTGTGACATGCCGGTAAAAAGTCGTATAACTTGGGAGCGGCAGTAAATCGGGAAAATCATCTTCAGCCCAAAGCTCAGTAAGGCGGTAACACTCCCTGACGGAGAGCCCCCGGTAATCCAGATAGAAGGACAAAAATGCCTGCCATAGGGTATCGTCAATTTTGCTGCTTCCTGTACGGGCTTTGCCGCGGCTGTCGGTCAAGGCGCGCAGATTGTTGTCTTTTACCGCACGCCCGCGTCTATAAAGGATCTGGCGACTGATATCTACCCCTGCATGATCGAGTTTGAACTGCGCCACAAACGCTTCATCCGCAGCGGCCTTGTCGCCGTACTGGTTTCGGTATGCCTGCCAGTCTTCCACCGTCTTCAGCCAAAAGCTGATTTCCTGCCGTTCGGCTGCGGTAAAGTGATCCAGCGCTTCCGCGGGGGCAGGTTTTAGCCTGCCGCCCAGCTTTTTCTCAACGGTGGTCTGTATGGTCCGGCTATGTCGTTTGTAGTATTCAGTCTGTGCTTCAGGGGGAAGTGAAGAAATCGGGAACATATAAACGTATATTCCCTGTGCATTTAGTATCCTTTGGCAGTGGATTTTTCCGCTGTCCGCTAATCTCCTCACCTGTCTATCAGATTTTCCTATCAATCCAGCTACTTCGGACGCCTTCAGCAACACTTCCAAACCATTCACCTCATTTTTTGGCCTGCCTCATCAGTACCGGGCGGCCATTCCCGGCAGACGGCCCCGCGGGGCCGTTTCGGCTATATGGTTTATAACCATTTCCAAGCATCATATTCTTCGCGGCTGATTGTTCCGCTGCCGCTTTCGTACTCGATGAGTATGCGCCGTCTCTCCAGATTCTGCCGTACAATGACACACTGTTTCTGGTAACCGGTCTTCGCTGCTGTATACTCATCCTGCATCTTTTGCCGAATTTCTCTCATACGGAGGTTTACTTTGAGACTGTAAATACATTCTTTTGGTGCCGAATCTGGAAGTTTGCGCAGCAGCCGAATCAGTTCGTTCTCTTCGTCACTCACGGCGATCCAGTGTTCTGCCATACTGTTCCAACCTCCCGGAATCAGAGCCCCAGCCCCATGTCGTTCAGCTTCTTGAGCATCCCTTCCATTTGGTTGCTCATCTCCAACTTGTTCAGTGTCTCCACCACAGTCACTGTGGCCTGCGCCAGTTCCGCCGGGTTATCATGTATATCCGGCCTGTTTGTATGCTCGCTCAGGCTGTCAAGCTGTTCCAGTAGTGCCCGGCGCATCCGTTCCTTCACGCATTCCTCGCCTTCACCGAACACCCGAATGAATTCTTTACCTGTGTCAATGTAGATTCCCGTGGGCACCCCATACTTGCTGATTCCCTTTTTCAGCGCTTCGACGGCCGCCCATTCAGGGGAGATCACCTTCCCGGAATCTGTAGGATCATAGCTGTTTTGATTTTCCATACTGTATTTCTCCTTCCAAAAATATCCGATTTGTATAGTTTCTTCCGGCCTGCCTCATCAGTGCCGGGCGGCCATCCCCGGCAGACGGCCCCCGCAGGGCCGTTTCGGCTATGCTTCAAAGTGTCCTTCGGTACTGTAGTCCCATTTCAGTTCGATCCGGCCGCCGGGCATCAGGTACAGGGCAGGGCGGTGGACCTTGCAGACCCAGCCGCTTTTTACGTTCTGTATCCAGGCGTCCCCGTAGTACCCTTCTATCCGTAGCACCTTGAACAGGCTTTTGCCGTTGGGGTAGGTCTCGCCCACCAGCAGCGGGTCGCCCAGCTTCTGCACCGGCACCCGGTCATTGTTCGGTATCAACGTCATACCCCAGTGCCTCCATCACATGCAGGATCGTCCGCGTGTAGCCGATCAGGCCCTCGTACCGCATCCAGTAGTCCAGCAGTTCCCGCCTGGTGTGATGCTCCAGCGCCCACCCTATGGTGTCGCATTCTTCGCCGGTCATTTCCTCCAATGCTTCCAAAATGGCCTTTTCCATCCGTTTTTCCTCCTTTTTGAATGGGCGGTTAAATGCCGTTTCAACGGTCTTTATACCTGTCACAAAATCACTGTCCCATGCGCCGCGCCGCCAGTGCTCCGGCCACGCCCACCAGTTCAGGGCGTCCTCCAGCGTGGCGTAGCGGGGGCCATATTGTTCTTGTATGGCATCCAGGATGCGCATATCCTTCTCCTTGTCGGCCTGCCTCATCAGTACCGGGCGGCCATCCCCGGCAGACCGCCATCGCTGGCGGTTTCGGCTGGTTTGCGCTTCAGGGCTTTTATTGCGAGGGGCTGTCCTCTTTGGGTGAATCTTTCTTGAACCAGTAATCTGCCGGAAAACCGGAGAGTTTGACCTTGTCCAGGGGGAACTCTTCGGTTTTTTCATTGTGCTCGGCATCGTCGTAACAGATAGTCACCTTGTACGGGTCGACTTTGAACCAGAGTATGCACTCGCCAATGTCTTCCCGTCCTTCCACCATCGGCAGAGCAAACAGTGCTTCGATTTTCACTTCATCGGGATCCAGTTGGTAGCCCATGCAGTTCACCTCCTTTCTGGCCTGCCATCATCAGTGCCGGGCGGCCATTCCTGGTAGACCGCCATCGCTGGCGGTTTCGGCTTAACGATTGTAAAAGTACCGCTTTGCGTAGCGGCAGATACTGCTGACGGAAATACCGACCCCATTTTCTTTCAGAAACTGAACGATATCCACGTAGGTATAGCGGCTGTTTTCCAACATCTCATCGACCTCACGCTGAAGTTCGGGGTCCAGCATGGTGATGACGCTGTGGTAACGTTTTCTCTTTTGGGGTACAGGGTCCATCAAAACGACTTCCTCCTGCGCAGTCGGTGCTGTCGGGGCCAGAACATCTTTCAACTGTTTTACCATCTCCGCCCCCATCGCGGCGGCCATGCGCTGGGCGATTTCGACCATCTGCTCGGCGCTCACCCCGTTGCCGTACCCGCCATGCTTGCGGATGCTGGGCAGGACCTCGCTCGTGACCCAATGTTTGAACCGCTTCGCACCGGGCAGCTTGCTGGACAGAACCAGACTGTACAGGCCGCTTTCATTGATGACGGTGATTGGTTGGTTGCCACCATGGGTGTCGTGTTTCACGACCCCCTTGTCTTCCGCGTCAACGTGGCGCGAAATAGCATCCCGTGGGTTACTGTACCCCAACGCCCGCGCCACGTCCTTGCCAACGAACCAGACCTCGTCGTTGATTTCGGCGGTGCGCAGCCTGCCAAATTCCTGATTCTGAAACACTGTCAATTCGTTCATGGTGATTTCCTTTCTGGATTCTTATTTATTAGTAGCGGCCTTCTGGCCGGAACGACTGGGGATGGTGAAAATGTCTTCTACTTGGCAGCCGAGAGCCTTTGCAATCGCTTGGGCACGAAGGTGGTTGGTCTTAGCACTTTCACCTTTTTCGATGCGAAGAATGGCGTTCCCCGGCAGCCCAGCCTTGGTAGAAAGAGCCTTCATATCCAGGCCTTGCTCTAACCTGCGTCGTCGTAAATCCTCAACATTAGGGATAACAAACATAACAGCACCTTCTTTGCGTTCGTACATACGTACTTGTTTTTGCTTATTATAACTCGTACAATCGTACGTGTCAACAGCTTTCTTGCTTTCATGTGTGTACACTCGTACTTTTTATGGTATAATTAAGGCATCCGGCTTTTATTGGCCCTATTTCATACAATGGGAGACAACTATGGCATCCAGTCGAATCAAGGAGCTTCGGAAGGCGCATGGGCTTAGTCAGGCACAGCTTGCAAGTGAAACTGGCCTTTCCGTTCATTCAATCAATAGCTATGAATCAGGGCGGAGAGAACCCAACTCTAAGGCAATGGCTTGCCTTGAAAGATACTTCAACGTCTCGGGAGCCTATCTTCGTGGAGAAACGGATGATCCAAGCCAACCCTACTGGGACTCTTCTCTGATACTTGAAGATCTCAAAGATGTAGATAAAAACATGTTGCCAGGGCTACTTGAAAATTACCAGAGTGCCACACCAGAAACACAATTCTATGTGAGAGAGATTTTTGCGCGTATTTCTAACATGTTGAATGTTTCTGACCCGGAATTTCAACGCTGTGCGGCATTTTTATTACAGCATTTCTGTACGATTGCCTATGACTATATCCGAAATTATCAGATTGCCGCCGACCGACACGACGGCTCGCCGGTTGATTTTTCGGGTGTGTATAACTTCCATATGCAGCTGTTAGGCGAGGATTTGGTAGAAACGCAGCGTCGCTACTTTCCTTCAAGTCCCGACCCCCGTGGCGGTAGCGATTTCTGAGGGGTACTGTATCACAGGTAGACTCTTTTCGTCCTGTTTTTGTTAGAAAATAACGTTTTGGATTATTTTTCAGCAATCTTTTTGACGCAACAAACATTCGATTTTATGATTTGAAAGCCAATCAAATCAACACACCCTCTCTAATTCGCAAAATAATTGGAAGTACCATAAAAGGTATTTCTTGACCGGACATTTTGTAACTCGCATTTTTTACTGCAAATCTTAAGAATTCCGCGTAGTTATCGAATCGGACATGCTGCAAATGACCGGACATAAAATGTCCGGTCATTTCGTCTCGTTGCCCCAACGCAAGCCACCTTCTGGGAACTCAATTAAACGCACTTTTTGAAAGTCATAAATGCAATTTAATAAGCATTTAATACACGCAGAATCGTCATATACTGCGCCCGTGTACAAGCGCGGACCGCTTCTTCTTAAACGTTCTTAAATGCGTTTGCTTTATTCGCTTTTTGATTCCACAAAACCCGCAAAAACGGTCAAAAAAAATTGCAAGCCCTTTTTCAAGAGCTTGCATTTTTTGTGCGCAGTTTTCCAGTCGCGCTTCAAAATATTTTTCGCTATTTGGTTAAAAATCGTCATTTTGCGCTTTCTTGCACTTCCATCTCCGCCCCGTCCGCCGTTCAAACCCGTTTTTTCATTCTCCCCGTAAACTCACAACCACGACGGTGAACGTCACCAACGAAGCGCCCGCTCCGGCGGCGCCCACGGCGGCGACGGTTCCCCAGACCAGCGACGATATGCCTGTCGGCGCGCTGACCGCAGCAGCGGCAGCGGCGGCCGCGGCCCTCGTGGTGCTGCTGGTGGTGCGCAAGCGCCGCCACGGTAAGGACTGATCCCTGACCGCGTAAAGTAACGCGCCCCCCGCGCCCGGCATGCCGGGCGCGGGGGTGTTTTTGTTTGGCGGGCGTTGGGGGAATAACGGTATGGTGTATTTCATAAGCGGTATTTTTGTGGGGGGCGGCCGCCGGGGTTTTGTTGCCTGCAAAGGTTTGGGGCTATGGAAAAGAACCACGGGCGGCCTGCAGGCCGCCCCTACACACAAAAGAAAAGCGTGCAAATTTCCTGGTATGTCATGCCTTCCGGGAGGTGCAAAAAACCTTCCGTCTGCTTCGCAGACACCCACGGGTTGCGGTTAACGCATCATGCTGCGCGCCTTGGCGCGGCGCTTGCATTCTGCGACCGCTGCCTTGCCGCGAAGCGGCAACGACCGGAGCGATAAGCGAAGGGCGAACCTCTGTATTGAATCGCCGAAAAGGCGACTATGACGCCAGGAAAGGCAGTTTGCCTTACCACATCCGCCGCAGGCGGCGCTCGACTCCGCAGCCCCTGAAGGGGAGGATTTACTCTACTGCCTCTTAAAGACTTCTTTTTTAGGTGACGCTTTTCGAGTTGTGACCCACCCAAAAGGCTCCCCTCTCAGGGGAGCTGGCCGCGCAGCGGCCTGAGGGGTATTGTAACCCGGAGCCGCCCGCCTGCCGGGATGCCGCGCGGCGGGGTCAAGACCCCGCCCTACGGGACCGGCGGGAACGATATGGCTTGTTTTTCGTGTTGCAGCAGGGGGGGGCACGCCGCGTCTCCGCTGCCCGAAACTTTATGGGCAGCAAAAATCAGGACGCCCGCCTGCCCCGCATAACGCGGCGGCGCGGGGGCCATACTCTCCCCAAAAAGGAGGGCTCCCCATGAAGATCATCTTTTTCGGCGCGCGGGACTACGACCATATCTATTTCGACCCGCTGGCCGCTGACCCTGACTATGGCTGCACCATCAAATTCCTGACCGCCAACCTGGACGCGGACACCGCGCCCCTGGCGCGGGGCGGCGACGCGGCCTGTGCCTTCGTGAACAGCGATTGTTCGGCCCCCGTGCTGGAAGCACTGTCCGCTGCGGGGGTCCGGCTGCTGCTGATGCGCTGCGCCGGGTACAACAACGTAGACCTGCCCGCCGCCGCGCGGCTGGGCATCACGGTGCTGCGCGTGCCGGGCTACAGCCCCGAAGCCGTGGCCGAACACGCCATGGCGCTGGCCCAGGCCGCCAACCGCCGCATCTGCAAAGCCTATATCAAGGTGCGCAACAACAACTTCGCGCTGGACGGCCTGCTGGGCCACAACCTCTACGGGGCCTGCGCGGGCATCGTGGGTACCGGGCGCATCGGCGCGGCCATGGCACGCATCTGCTACGGTTACGGCATGACCGTGCTGGCATGCGACCAGTTCCAGAACCCCGCGCTGGAAGGCATCGCCCGCTATGTGGAACTGCCCGAACTGCTGCGCGCCGCCGATCTGGTCAGCCTGCACTGTCCCCTGACCGCCGACACCCACCACCTGCTCAACGCGGGCACGCTGGCCCTGATGCGGGACCACGCCATTCTGGTGAACACCAGCCGGGGCGGGCTGATCGACACCGACGCCCTGATCGACGCGCTGCGCCGCCGCAAGTTCGCGGGCGTGGGGCTGGATGTCTACGAGGACGAGGACGGCCAGGTGTTTGAGGATTTTTCCAACGACGTGCTTTGCAACGAGGTGGTGCCCGTGCTGCTCAGCTTCCCCAATGTAGTCATCACCAGCCATCAGGCGTTCTTCACCCGGACGGCGCTGCAAAGCATCGCCATCACCACCATGGAGAACGCCCGCGCCTTCGAGCGCGGCGAACCGCTGCCCAATGAGGTGAAAGCCTGAATCACCGGGCCTTCCGGCGCGCAACGCACTGGCTTTTTCCGGCGGGATGCGGTACAATAGGGACAGTGGATGGGCGCCCACTGGGGGCGTCCGCGCCGGAAGGAGTGTTTTTGTATGAAACGTATCGTTACCGATAAAGCCCCCGCTGCCCTTGGCCCCTATGTGCAGGCCGTGGATACCGGCAGCACCGTCTATTGCAGCGGCCAGTTGGGGCTGGACCCCGCCACGGGCGCACTGGCCGAGGGTGTGGCTGCCCAGACCCGCCAGTCGCTGGCGAACCTGCGCGCCGTGCTGGCCGAAGCCGGGCTGACCCTGGCCGACGTGGTCAAGACCACCGTGTTCGTGCAGGACCTGGGGGACTTCGGCACCGTCAACGAGGTGTACGCCGAAGCCTTCGGGCAGACGGTGCCCGCCCGGAGCTGCGTGCAGGTGGCCGCGCTGCCCAAAGGCGCGCTGGTCGAGATCGAGTGCATCGCCGTGCGCTGAAACGCATGTCCGTCGATGGGGACGGGAAAGCCGAGGGAACGAATCATTCCTTCTTTGCAAAGAAGGAATCGAAGAAACTCCAAAGAAAAAGGCTATGGGGCCGCGGCCCCATAGCCTTTTTGGTGTAAAGTTCTTTTGGTTCTTTTCTTTCAAGAAAAGAATAAAAACCGTCATTCGGCCGCAGCCGGTTTGCGGTGGGCGGTGTATAGCAGCGTGGCGAGCGCGACGGTGACCGGCACCGCCAGCACCACGCCGAAGCTGCCCGCCAACCCCTGCATGACCGCAATGCCGATGTTGTTGGAGTTGAGGATCTGCAGGGCGGGCAGGTCGTAGGCGTAGTTCAAAAGCAGCATGCTGACGCTGCCGCCTGCAAAGGCCAGGATCAGGGTGTTGCTGTCGGTGCCCATCATGTCGCGGCCGATGCGCATACCCGACGCAAACAGCGCCCCGCGGCGGATAGTCGGGTTCTGGGCCAGCACTTCGCCCATCGAACTGGCGACCGACATGGCCACGTCCATCACCGCGCCCAGGCTTGAGATCAGCAGCCCCGCAAACAGCAGTTCCCCCACGTTGATGCCGTTGGTGTTCCAGAGCGTGATGAGCGTTTCAATGTCCGAAACATTCCAGCCGGAGATGCCGGTGGCCCAGCCAAAAACGGTCGCCACCAGCCCGGCGATCATCGTGCCCGCCACCGTGCCCGCGCTGGCGACCAGCGTTTTGAGCGTTGGGCCGCCGATCAGGTACATGGTCACGGCGGTGGTGACGGCACAGATCAGCACCGAGGTCCACAGCGGCGGCCAGCCCAGGTACACCAGCGGCAGATACAGATAGAGCAGCGCCAGAAAGGCGAATGCCAGCCCCAGCGCGCCTTTGAAGCCCTGCCAGCCGCCGATGAGGACCAGCGCCGCCAGGTACAGCACCGCGAATAAAATCAGGATGCCGCCGCGGTCCTGCGAATATACGCTGGAAACGGTCGAGTCGCCCGCCACGCTCTGCATGACGACGACGTGCATGCCCTCGGTGCAGGCGGCGCCGAACAGATAGCCCGAACTGCTCGTCATCTCGATGGTCTGCCCCTTGCGCACGCCGGTGGTCATCTCCACCGCCACGAGCTGGTCGCCCACCCGGCTGCCGTCCGGTTCCAGATTGTCCCGCAGGACGGCGGTGACGACGCCTTTTTCAAAGGTCTGCCCGGTGCGGTTGATCAACTGCGTTTTTTGCACATGGTGCAGGGCGGCGGCCGCAACGACGGCCAAAAGCAGCACGGCGGCGATCAGCCACCAGCGGCGGATAAAGGACAGGATCTTTTTCTGCATGGATTTTTCTCCTATTCATGGGCATGGGGGCCGCATCCGGGGACCCGGCCGCGGGGATACAAAAGGCCCCGCCGGGCAGAAGCCAGCGGCGAGGCCAGGAGGGGGGCAGGGCTTTTTACACGGTCTTGTGGATGGTGAAGGTATCGTCGATCTGCTCCACCGCGCCGTCATCGGTGATCTGGTAGGTGTCGATCGAGAAGGTGTCGTCCGTGATGTGCAGCACGCTGTAGCTGGGCAGCCAGTTCTGGCTGCGCACCGCGACGTAATCCTGCTGGGTGCCCAGCAGTTCGTAGAACTTGGAGCCGGAAGCCGAGTTGGCGGTCATGTAAAGGATGCCTTCGGGGTCGGTCAGTTCGTTGCCGTCGGTGTCCTCGATGGTATAGCAGGCGTTGCCGTCCACAAATGCCTGCTTGGAGGCTTCGCCCTCGGCGTCGCCTTCCTCAGGCCAGAGGGTGTAGAGTTCGCCGGTCTCGGCGTTCATCGCGTGATCCCAGTCGTAGTCGGTGCCGTCCTCGTTCATCGGCATCGAATAGCTGTCGTGGGTCTGCCCGTCGCCGGACAGCATCTTGGTGCGGCTGTAGGTGTGGTCGTGGCCCTGCAGCACGACGTCGATGTCGTTCGCGTCAAAGATCGGGGTCAACTGGGTGCGCAGGATCATGCCGTCGGTGTCGGAGTGGTCATACCCGGAACCGTAGATGTCCTGGTGCAGCGTGACGATCCTCCAGGTGGCGTCGGGGTAGGCGGCGATGGCTTCCTCCACGGTCTTCTGGTGTTCGGCCGCATTGTAGTTGTTGGTGTTGAGCACGATGAAAACCGCCGGGCCGTAGCTGTAGTAGTAGTCGCCGCCCGCTTCGGTCAGGCCGTTTTCGGTCTGGTTGGGGTTGTAGAAGTGGTAGCTGTAATCCGGGTTGAGCGAGTCATGGTTGCCGATGGTGGTGGCAACGGGCAGACCGGCCAGCAGTTCGGGGTTCAGGTAGGAAGCATATTCTTCCTCTTTGGGTTTGCCGGTCTTGTTGATCTGGTCGCCGGCCGAGATGATGAAGTTGAGGTCGGGGTTCTGTTCGGCGGCGATCTCCAGCGTGCGGTTCCAGCCGTAGCCGTCGTTGCGGGCGGCGGTGTTGGCCGCGCCGCTGTCGTTGACCAGTTCTTCACCGCCCTGGGGCTTGCCGGTGGACGCGCCGATCTGCGGGTCGCCGACATAGAGCAGGTTCAGGTCCGAGAAGCTGCCGGTCGTGTATTCGACGGGCTCGGTCTCGACGCCGCTTTTCTCGACGGTGTAGTAGTAGGTGGTGTTCTCGGTCAGGCCGGTGACGGTGACGTGGTTGTAGTCATAGGCTTCGCCGCCCGTCAGTTCGGGGTCCACCGTGCCGCTCTCGCCGGTGAATTCCTGCAAAGCGTCCGGGTCGGTGCCAAAGTGGACGACCGGAGTGGCCGCGCCGTCGGCGGTCTTGGAGTACCAGGCAAAGTTGAGCTGGGTCTCGTCCGCGCCGGGCGTCAGCGAAACTTTGGTGTAGTCGGTGGCAACGGAATCCCACTGCGCGACCCAGGCGTCCCAGTCGGCGCCGGTCACGCTGGAGTCGTTGTACTGGTCGGGCAGGGCCGAGACCGAGACCGCGCCGGTCTCGGCGGTGGCCGTTTCTTCACCGGAAGCGGCGCTCGACGAAGCGGCTTCACTGGAGGGGGCGGCTTCGCTGGCAGACGTGGTTTCGCTGGAGCTGCTCGCGCCGCAGCCGGCCAGAAGGCTGGTCAGCATGGCGCAGGTGAGCAGGAGGGAGATGGCATTTTTCCGCATTGGCTTGTTTCTTCCTTTCCTTTGACTGACGGCGCTCGCCGCAGCGAACGCTGTTGTCACCGGGGGGCTGCCGGCGGGCCGGCGCGCGCCCGGTGAACCGAATCTGTTGGGGGGCGCCGGGCGACCGGGCGGACAGACCGCGCGGCCGCCCGGGGCTTTCCCCGGGCCCAAAACGGACTATACCACAGGCAAAAGCCGCTTTCAACGCTTTCGCGCAAGGCTTTACGGAGACTTTACCAGATCTTGGCACAGCCCGGCGCGTGTAAAATCTGCCTGCATGGCGGGGGCGGTTTTTATCCAAAAAATTTGCAGAAGAAAAACGGCGAAACGTCCCCGCCCCGGCGTGCCCGGCCGATGGGGCGGGTCATTCCTTCTTTGCAAAGAAGGAATCGAAGAAACTCCAAAGAAAAAGGCTGTGGGGGCCGCGGCCCCACAGCCTTTTTGGTGGAAAGTTCTTTTGGTTCTTTTCTTTCAAGAAAAGAATAAAAGGCAAACTGGCAAAATGTAAAATTTGCATGACGGCGCCGCCCGGATTTTCTATTCCTTGCCAAATGTGTTATAATGGGTTCCGTAAACTGGGGTACTGTTGGGGAAGGGGGCTTGCCATGCTGACCGTCACACTGCTGGGCACCGGCGGCACACAGCCGCTGCCCGGCCGGGCGCTGGCCGCCATGGCGGTGTTCGCCGCCGGGCGCGGCGTGCTGCTGGACTGCGGCGAGGGCACCCAGACCGCCCTGCGCCGGTGGGGCGTCAGCGCCTACCGGCTGGACGCCGTGCTGCTGACCCACTACCACGGGGACCATATTTTGGGGCTGCCGGGGCTGCTGCAAACGCTGGCCAGCCTGGGCCGCACCGAACCCCTGACCGTGACCGGCCCCGGCGAGGGGCAGCAGGCGGTGGCCGCCGCCGTCATGGCGCTGGCCGGGGCGCTGCCCTTCCCGGTGCGGTGGCAGGCGGCCGGGCCTTTGGCTGCGGGGGACCTGCGGGTTGAAGCCTTCCCACTGGAACACCGGGTGCCCTGCTGCGGCTACGCGCTGGCCCTGCCGCGGGCCGGGCGGTTCGACCCCCAGAAGGCGCGGGCCGCGGGCATCCCGGTGGCCCTGTGGAAGCGGCTGCAAAGCGGCGAGGCGGCGGGGGGCTTCACGCCCGATCAGGTGTTGGGGCCGCCCCGGCGGGGCCTGCGGGTGGTCTACGCCACCGACACCCGCCCCTGCCCGGCGCTGGAAGCCGCCGCGCGGGACGCCGACCTGCTCTGCATGGACGCCACCTATGCCACGGACGCCGACCTGCCCAAAGCCCGGCTGTACGGCCATGCCACCTGCCGGGAGACCGGCGCGCTGGCGGCGCGGGCCGGGGCGCGCCGCCTGTGGCTGACCCATTACAGCGCCGCTGTGACCGACACGGCCCCCGGACTGGCCGCCGCCCGCGGGGAATACCCCGCCGCCGTGGCCGGGGAGGACGGGATGCGGCTGGAACTGGAGTTTGACAAAGAAGCATGATAAAAAAATTCTGGCAGGGGCACCGCCGGGACCTGCTGTTCACCGCCGTGCTGCTGGCGCTGGCGGCGGCGCTGTTCGCGCTGACGCGCGGCGGCCCCGGCACGGTGGCCGTGCTGCGGTACGGCGACCCCCAGACCGAACAGGTCATCGACCTGACGAAAGACGCCCGGTATGACATCGACACCGGCGTATATACCATCCACTTGCAGGTGGCGGACGGGGGCATCGCCTTTGTGGACAGCCCCTGCCCCGACCATAACTGCGAGGGCTTCGGCACGCTGCGGCGGGAGGGCGACTGGGCCGCCTGCCTGCCCGCAAAGGCCAGCCTGAGCATAGAAGCCGCGCCGTAGGGCGCGCCCGGCGGGCGACCGCCGCGCCGGAAACGAACCGACCGATCATTTGAGGAAAAACTATGAAACCCACATTCAAACAAGTGACCAAGACCCGTTATGTGCAGCTCGTCAGCGAGCTGGCGCAGCAGATCTTTGTGCAGCATTACACCAAACTGACGCCCAAGGTGGCCGCCGCCCTGGCCGAACGCTACCAGAGCGACGTCGTCACCGACGACGAGATCCACAGCGGCGTCATCAACTATTTCCTTGTCTACCTGGGCACCGAGCCGGTAGGCTATTTTGCCCTGGACCTGGGGCCTGCGGGGGCGCTGTGCCTGCGGCGCATCTTCCTGCTGGAAAAAGCCCGCGGGCAGGGCATCGGGCGCGCCATTGTGGCCTATGCCCAAAAACTGGCCGAGGGCGACGGCCGCAGCCGCCTGTACCTGAAAGTATGGGCCCGTGACCTGAAGGCCGAAGCCTTCTGCAAAAAATGCCGCTTCCGCAAGGCGGAGACGGTCCCCACCGAGCTTTTGCCCGGCGTGACGCTGGACCTGACCACCTGGGAAAAACTTTGGAGATGACCCCATGAAATTCTTGCATCTGGCGGACCTGCACCTGGGCAAACGGGTCAACGGGTTCGACATGCTGGAGGACCAGCGTTATATCCTGGAGGAGATCCTGGCCCTGTGCGACCAGCACGGCGTCGAAGCCGTGGTGCTGGCCGGTGATATTTACGACGCCCCTGTGCCCCCCGCGGCGGCCTGTACGCTGCTGGACTGGTTCCTGACCCGGCTGGCCGCGCGGCAGATCCCCGTGCTGGCGGTGTCCGGCAACCATGACAGCGCCGAGCGGCTGGACTTTGCCGCGGGCCTGCTGGCCGGGCAGGGGGTACACCTGGCCGGGCGGTTCAACGGCGCGCCCCGGCAGGTGGTCCTCAACGACCGCTTCGGCCCTGTGGAATTCACGCTGCTGCCCTTTGTGCGGGCCGCTACCGTGCGCCATTATATGCCCGACGCCGACCTGCCCGACTATGACAGCGCCGTGGCCGCCGCCCTGAACGCCTGCCAGCCCGCCGCGGCCCGGCGGGTGCTGGTGGCCCACCAGATGGTGGTGGCCGGCATCTGCCCGCCCCAGATGGCGGGCAGCGAAAGCGCGCCCCTGACCGTGGGCACCGTGGATTCGGTGGATTCTTCCCGCTTTTTGGGCTTTGCCTACACGGCGCTGGGGCACATCCACCGCGCCCAGCGGGTAGGGCTGGAAAACGTCCGCTACGCGGGCGCGCCGCTGTGCTATCACCTGGACGAATGTGGGGCGGAAAAATCCGCCACGCTGGTGCGGCTGGGCCGCCGCGGGGTGGAACACATCGACGTGCTGCCCCTTACGCCCCGCCGCGCCATGCGCCACCTGACCGGGCCGCTGGCAAAACTGGTGGAACACCCTACTGATACCGGGGACTACATCTGGGCCACCCTGACCGACCCCACGCCCCTGCCCGACGCCATGGCCGCCCTGCGGGCCGCCTACCCCAACGCCATGCGGCTGGACTACCAGCCCCACGGCGTGCAGGACGCCGCCGGGGGCGCGGCGCAGGCCGTGCGCGGCAAACCGTTTGCCGAACTGTTCCAGGACTTTTTCACCCAGATGAACGGCCGCCCGCTGTCCATTGAGGAAGCGCGGGCCGTCAAATCACTGCGGGAGGAGGCCGCCAAAGGATGAAACCGCTCTACCTGACCCTGTCGGCCTTCGGCCCCTATGCGGGCCGCACCGAACTGGATTTTTCCCGCTTCGGCGGCAGCGGTCTGTTTTTGATCGGCGGCGATACCGGCGCGGGCAAGACCGCCCTGTTCGACGCCATCACCTTTGCCCTGTACGGCGAGACCACCGGCGAAAACCGCAAAACCACGATGCTGCGCAGCGACTTTGCCGCGCCGGAAGCCGAGACCTTTGTGGAACTGACCTTCAGCCACCGGGGCCGCACCTATGTGGCGCGCCGCTGGCCCGAACAGCAGCGCGCCGCCAAGCGCGGCAGCGGCATCGTCAAAAGCCCGCCCCGGGCCGAACTGATCCGCGAACCGGAGGAACCCGTCAGCGGCGCGCACGCCGTCACGCTGGCGGTCACGGCGCTGCTGGGCATCGACGCCCGCCAGTTCGCGCAGGTGTCCATGCTGGCGCAGAACGACTTCACGCGGCTGCTCAACGCGCCGTCCGCCGACCGGGCCGCTATCCTGCGGCAGATCTTTGATACCGCCGACCACCAGCGTCTGGGCCAGGCCGCCGTGCAGCACGCGCGGGAAGCGGGCGAAGCCTGCCGCCGTCTGGAAGATACGCTGCTGATGTACGCGGGCAGCCTGCTGGGCCCCGGCGACGGCGGCGAACTGGACGGCCGTTTGCAGGAATTGCAGGCCGCCCGCGACCCCTTTGCGGGGGCGGCGGCCGCCGAACTGGCGCGCAGCCTGCTGGAAGGGGACGAAGCCACCGAGGCCCGGCAGACCGCCGCGCTGGCCGCGCTGGATGAAAAGATCGCCCGCGGCGACGCCGCCGCCAAACTGGCCGAGGAAGCCGCCGGGCGCCGCCGCCAGCTTGCCGGGCTGGAAGCCGAGGAAGCCCGCACCGCCGAGGTGCAGCGCCAGGCCGAGGGCCAGCAGGCCGAACTGCAGGCCCGCAGCGAGGCGCTGGTCAAGACCATCGCCGAGACCACCGCCGCGCGGGACGCCCTGGGCCAGACCGGGGCCGAACAGGTGCGGCTGGAACACCAGATCGAACTGGCCGAGGAACTGGCCGCCGCCTGCAAGACGCTGCTGGCCCAGAGCGAGGCCGCCGACGAAGCCGGGCGCACCGCCGACGCGCGCCAGAAAGAGTATATCGCGGCGCAGGCCGCGCTGGACGAAGCCGAACAGCAGTATGCGGCGCTGCAGCGGCAGCTCAACGCCGACCGCGCCGGGCTGCTGGCCCAGCAGTTGCAGGACGGGCAGCCCTGCCCGGTGTGCGGCGCACTGGAACACCCCCACCCGGCCAGCCTGCCGGAAAACCACGTCACCGAGCAGGAACTGGAGGAACGGGAACAGGCGTTGACCGCCCAGCGGCGGGATACCGCCGCCAGTTCCCGCACGGCGGGGGACGCCGCGGTCCGCGCGCGGGAACTGCGCACGGTGCTGGTGCGGGACGCGGGGCAGTTTTTTGCCCGCCGCGCCGGGCGCTACACCGGCGCCCCGGCCGGGGAACTGGAGCCTGCGGCCCTGCGCGCCGCGCTGGAAGAACAGCAGAAGAGCCTGACCGAGGGCTTGACCGGCCTGCGGGAGCAGTATGCGGCTTTCCAGCGGCAGAGCGAGGAGATCCGCGCCCTGACTACCCGGCTGGACAACCTGAACGACCAGAAAAACGTGCTGGAAAAGCAGGCCTTTGCCGCGGCCCGCAAGGCGGCCAACGCCAAGGCGGGCCACGCGGCGGCGGCCGCCCGGTTGCAGCAGATGCGCCAGAGCTTGCCCGAAGAGCGGGACGACGGCGTGCTGGATAAGCTCCAGCGCGCGCTGGAAAAACTGCGCGCCGACCGCGCTGCCGCCACCACCGCGCGGGACGCCGCCGTACACCGGCTGCACACCAACCGCGCCGCACTGGACGGCCTGCAAAAAACCATGCGCCAACTGGCTGCCGCGCGGGAGAAAAACGCCATGTGGGACAACCTGTCCAAGACCATCAACGGCAATCTGGCGGGCAAAGTCAAGCTGCCGTTTGAGCAGTATGTGCAGGCGTTCTACTTTGACGGCGTGGTGGAAGCCGCGAACCTGCGGTTCAGCCGCATGACCGACGGCCAGTACCGATTGCTGCGCCGTAAAAGCGAAGCCCTGGCGGGCAAGACCGCGCTGGATCTGGACGTGTTCGACGCCTATACCGGCAAGACGCGCCCGGTGGGCAGCCTGTCCGGCGGCGAGAGCTTTATGGCCGCGCTGTGCCTGGCGCTGGGCATCAGCGATACGATCCAGCAGAGCGCCGGGGGCGTCAGCATTGAAACGCTGTTCATCGACGAGGGCTTCGGTTCGCTGGACGCCGACAGCCTGGAAAAAGCCGTGGATACGCTGGCCGGGCTGGCCGGGGCCGATAAGCTGATCGGCGTGATCTCCCACGTGGAGGCATTGCAGTCCCGCCTGACCCGTCAGGTCCGGGTGACCAAGACCCGCGCGGGCAGCAAGGCCGAGATCGTGCTGGAATAATAAGAATTTTTTCGGTTCCTTTTTTGCAAGCAGGAACGAAAATCCATTTCTACGGGCGGCTGCCGCCGACCTCCCGGCGGGGTCAAGACCCCGCCCTACGGCACGCGGGAAACAGCGTGCAGACATATACCTGCCGCCCGCATTTCCGTCATTCGTTTGGAGTTTTTTCGGTTCCTTTTTTGCAAAAAAGGAACAAAATCATGAAGTTTCGAGCGGGCCGCAGGCCCGCGATCCACCGTATTTTTTATCTATTATCTATTATTTTTTATCTTTTCTCCCATGTCGATTCTGCAAAACCAATGTGAACAACTGGCCGCGGCGCGGTATCCGCTGCATATGCCGGGCCATAAACGCCGGGTGCCGCCTGCCCCCGGCCTTTCGTGCTATGCGTTCGACCTGACCGAGATCGACGGCGCCGACGACCTGCACGACGCGCAGGGCATCCTGGCCGCGGCCATGGCGCGCACGGCGGCGCTTTACGGTTCGGCCCGGTGCTGGTACCTCGTGGGCGGCAGCACCGCGGGTCTGCTGGCCGGTATCCGGGCGCTGGCGCCCTTCGGCAGCGAGGTCATCGCCGCGCGCAACTGCCATAAGGCCGTCTACCATGCGCTGGAACTGGGCCACCTGACCGCCCACTACCTGACCCCGCCGGTGCTGCCGGGCTTCGGGGTCTACGGCAGCGTCAGCCCCGACGCCGTGGCCGCCGCGCTGGACGCCCACCCGGCGGCGCGCTGCGTCATCCTCACCAGCCCCACCTACGAGGGCGTGCAGAGCGACCTTACAACCATCGCCGGGCTTTGCCATGCGCGCGGCGTGCCGCTGCTGGTGGACGAAGCCCACGGCACGCACTATCTGCCGCTGGCCGGGCCTTTCGGCTGGCAGGGCGGCGCGGTGGAAGCCGGGGCCGATCTGGTGGTGCAGAGCGCCCACAAGACGCTGCCCAGCCTGACCCAGACGGCCTGGCTGCACCTGAACGGCACGCTGGCCGACCCCGCCGCCGTGGAACGCGAACTCGATGTGTTTGAGACCAGTTCCCCCAGCTACCCGCTGCTCGTCAGCCTGGACGGCTGCACGGCCTGGCTGGCGGAACAAGGGCCTGCCGCCTTCGCCGCCTGGCGGGCGCGGC
Organism: Subdoligranulum variabile; assembly: GCA_003343905.1. Lineage (GTDB taxonomy): Bacteria > Bacillota > Clostridia > Oscillospirales > Ruminococcaceae > Gemmiger > Gemmiger variabilis_C. Next base: position 155,522 of record QAKI01000040.1, on the reverse strand, counting down.
TCGGCCGCTTTTACGCCGCCGCCCGCCGGTTGCGGAACATCCCGGTGCTGGGCATCAGCGCCGACCGGGACGCCTGCTTCGGGTATGACGACGGCAAGATCCTGCTGCGCATCGGGCAGGCGGGGGCCGCCGCCCTGCGGGGCGCGGGCTTTGAGCCGGAGATGGTCTGCGGCCCCAACGTGCTGGCCATGACAAGCCCCTGTGATGAGGAAACGGCCCTCGACCGCCTGGCCGAAGTCCTGGACCGCTGGGACGCCGCCGCCCCGCCGCCCCCCGCCGCCGCGGCCATCCTGCCGCCCCCCGGCCCGGCGGAACTGCCCATCGGGCAGGCGCTTCTGCGCCCCCGGCAGACCGTGCCGCTGGCCGGGGCCGTGGGCCGCATAGCCGCCGAATACGTCTGGGCCTACCCGCCCGGCGTGCCCCTGCTGGCCCCCGGCGAGCGGGTCACCCCGGCTTTTGCGGAAGCCGCCGCCCGCCTGCGGGAACTGGGCACGGCGCTGCACCACAGCGCCGGCGGCGGCAGCGGCACACTGGCCGTGCTGGCATAAACGCAGGGCGCGCCCTACGGGGTGCGCCTTTTGCCTTGCGCCCGCCCGGCGCGCCGCCGGATTCGACAGGGAACGGTTGCACTTTCCCTGTAAAAATGCTACAATGAACCTGTATATTTTTTAAGAAAAATTCGGAGGACCAACCCTATGGATTGGATCGACAAACTGGAACGCCGCTGGGGCCGCTACGGCATCCCCAACCTTGTCAACGCCCTGATGATCGGCCAGCTGGCAGTGGGCCTGTTCATCCTGATCGTGGACTGGCGCGCCCTGACGTTCCTCAGTCTTGACCGCTACGCGCTGCTTCATGGCCAGATCTGGCGTCTGGTCACCTTCCTGTTCCAGCCTATCTGGCTGGGCGGCTTCCTCGGCATCCTGAACCTGTTTTTCTATTTCTGGATCGGCAACTCCCTCACCCGCGTCTGGGGCGACTTCCGCATGACCCTGTTCCTGGCGCTGGGCATGGTGGGCGCCTGGATCAGCTGCCTGCTCACCGGCGGCGCGTCGCCGGACGCCATCTTCCTCAGTATGCTGTTCGCCTACACCTGGCTGTGGCCCAATCAGGGGGTGCTGCTGTTCGGCATCATCCCGTTCAAGATGAAGTATCTGGGCTGGTTCGAGCTGGCCGTCTGGGTGTATAACTTCATTTTCTCCAGCAACATCACCCGGCTCAGTCTGGTGCTGGGGCTGGCGGGCTTCCTGGCTTTCTTCGGGCGCGAGATCTTCTACTGGTGCAAGGACACCATCATGGGCTACAAGCGCCGCCGCGACTGGGAAAACCGCTACCGCCGTTAAAAAACGGTTCTCTATTTTGTAATTTTGCAGTAGTAAAGGAGGAACTGTTCCTATGAAACTCATCACTGCTATCGTCAATAAAGAAGATTCCCGCGTTGTCTGTAACGAACTGGTCAAGAACAAGTTCTACGTCACCCGCCTGGCGACCACCGGCGGCTTCCTGATGGCGGGCAACATGACCCTGCTCATCTGCACCGAGGACGAGCGCGTGGACGAATGCATCGGCATCATCTCCAAGTTCTGCAAGCAGCGTACTGAGATCGTGCCCGGCACCGCGACCCTGGGCTTCGGGTTCGAGAGCGCCATGCCCATGGAAGTCACCGTGGGCGGCGCCACCGTCATGGTCACCAACGTGGAGCGTTTTGAAAAGCTGTGATGCTGGACCGTCTGGCGGGGAATGCGTCCCTTAAAGCCGAGCTGGGCGCCGCGCTGCGCACCGGCCGGCTGCCGCATGCGGTGCTGCTGGTGGGCGAGGAAGGCTGCGGCGCGGGCTTTGCGGCCCGCTGCCTGGCGGCCGACTACCTCTACCCGCAGGGCGGCCCCCACGCCGAAGCCGTGCTGCAAAAGGCCGATACCGAATGCCTGACCCTGCAGGGGGAGGGGGCTTCCGGCCAGATCCCCGTCAAGCGCGTGCGGGAAATGCGGGAAGCCATCCAGCATTCCGCCCTTTCCACCGACGCGGCGGGCCGGGTGCTGTTCATCTACGGCGCCCAGAACCTCAACGGCTCCTCCGCCAACGCCATGCTGAAGATCATCGAAGAACCGCCCGAGGGCGTGCTCTTTCTGCTCACGGCGTCCAGCGCCGCCGGGGTGCTGCCCACCATCCGCAGCCGCTGTGCGGCCTATACCGTGGTGCCGGTACCTGCCGAAGAGTGCGCTGCTCTGCTGCACAGCCACGGCCTGCCCGAAGCGCAGGCCGATGAACTGGCCTTCCTCTATGCGGGGCACATCGGCAACGCGCTGCGGGCATTCTCCGACGCGGCCACCCGCAATGCGCTGGCCCAGGCCCGCACCCTGTGCGGCTACGCCGCCCAGAACGATACCTACCGCGCCCTGGCCCTGCTGACCAAATATGAGCGGGACAGGGAGGGCATGCAGGCGCTTTTGTGGCAGCTGGACCAGTTGTGCAGCGCGGTCCTGCGCCGCCCGGACTACGGCCCGCGGAACTGCGGCGGCCTGACCCCTGACCGCGCGGCCATCATGCTGCGCGCCGCAGCCGAGACCCGCCGCACGCTGGCCGCCAACGGCAACCTGCGCCTGGCCGTGGCGATCCTGGCCGCGCGCGTTGCCTAAAAGCCCGCCGATGGGCCGGGGGCGTTCTGCCGCCTGCCCCGCCGGAAGGAACACGATAAAGGAACGAACATGAAAGTCATCTCTGTCAAATTCAAGGAAAACGGCCGGGCCTACTACTTCGACCCCGGCACGCTGGAGATCCGTGACGGCGATTTCGTCATCGTCACCACGGCCCGCGGCACCGAATGCGGCGAGGTCGTGCGCGGCCCCCACGAGGTGCCCGGCTACAAGCGGGAAGTCAAACCTGTGATCCGCATGGCCGACGCCGTGGACGTGCGCCGTATGCGCCAGAACCGCGCCGACGTGCAGCAGGCGTTCCAGGTCTGCGAACAGCGCATCGCGGCCCACGGCCTGCAGATGAAGCTGGTGGACGCCGAATATACCCTCGACCGCGGCAAGCTGGTGTTCTATTTCACCGCCGACAACCGGGTGGACTTCCGGGAACTGGTCAAGGACCTGGCCGCCCAGTTCCATACCCGCATCGAACTGCGCCAGATCGGCGTGCGCGATGAGAGCAAGATGCTGGGCGGGCTGGGGCTTTGCGGCCAGCCGTTCTGCTGCAGCCGCTTCCTCAAAAACTTCCAGCCGGTGTCCATCAAGATGGCCAAGGAACAGGGCCTTTCCCTGAACCCCGCCAAGATCAGCGGGGCCTGTGGCCGCCTGATGTGCTGCCTGGCCTATGAACAAAAAAGCTACGAATACCTCAACTCCATCACCCCCACCCCCGGCAGCATCGTGCGCACCCCGGACGGCGAGGGCACCGTGGTGGAGGTCAATGTGGTGGCCGGTACGCTGAAAGTCCGCTCCAACGTCGAAAGCCTGGCCCCCCGTATCTATAAGCGGGACGAATGCGTCTACATCCGCGGCGGCAAGCGCGTGCCCAAGGCCCCCGACCCGTCGGACCGGTAAAAAAAATAGTGGTCGATTGCGGGTTATTTTAGAAAAAACGCAACATATGGCACTTGCGGATTTTTATACAATGTGTTACACTAAGGGTAACGCAGTAGGCAGATCGACCCGCTGTGCAACCCTACCGGAAGGCAGCCGTGCAGGGCCGGTAGGAAAGATCAATCAGCACGGAGATAAGGAGTTTCACGATGGCTCATACCGTTACCAGCGAGTGCGTTGCTTGCGGTGCATGTGTTGACACCTGCCCCGTCGGCGCGATCAGCATGGAGGATAAGGCTGTGGTCGACGCCTCTTCCTGCGTCGATTGCGGTGCCTGCGAGGGCGTCTGCCCCACCGGCGCTATCCAGGCTGAATAAGCAATTTTGCCACTCTGCGCGGCCTGCAATGGCCGCGCTTTTTTTGTCGCTTTGCGGCCTTGCCGCCGTTCGGCGCTTTCTTCGCAAGATCCGGCCCCGCCGCACACGGTCCGGGTCCCTGTTTCCCTGTACGGGCCGCCGCTGGCGGCGCGCACGATACGCCGCTGGCGGCGGATGACGGCATACTGCCCGCCAACGATCTTACTGCTTGTATGCGCAGGAGGTACTTTGCTATGAAAAAAACACGCCTGGTCCTGGTGCTGGACGCCCAGGGCGGCGGCATGGGGGCCCAGTTGGTCCGTATGCTGGCGCCCGCGCTCCCGCAGGACTGTGAACTGCTGGCCGTGGGGACCAACGTGCTGGCCACCAACGCCATGCTCAAAGCGGGGGCGTCCCGCGGTGCTACCGGCGAAAACGCCGTGGCGTACAACGCGGCCCGCGCCGACCTGATCCTGGGGCCCATCGGCATGATCCTGGCGAACGGCATCCTGGGCGAGGTATCGCCCACCACTGCCTGCGCGGTGTCCGGCGCGCCGGGCCGCAAGATCCTGATCCCGTCCTCCCATTGCAGCGTGCAGATCGCGGGCACCCAGGACTGCCGCATGGAGGAATACCTGCAAAGTGCGGTGGCTATGGCCCTGCAGGAGTTGCAGGCATGAGCGCGGCGGTATTTCCCGGGGCGCAGGACGTGCTGGCCGCGGCCCGGCGCCTGGCGCAGGGGGACGCCCCGGTGCTGCTGGCCATCGACGGGCGCTGCGGCAGCGGCAAGTCCACGCTGGCGGCCTGGCTGGCGGAACAGGTGCCCTGCCATCTGGTGCATATGGACGATTTTTACCTGCCCCTTGCTGCGCGCCGTCCCGACTGGACCGAACATCCCGGCGCCAATATGGACTTTGCCCGCCTGCGCGCCGAGGTGCTGGACCCGCTGCTGGCCGGGCAGGCGGCGGCCTACCGGGCCTATGTCTGCCGGTTGGGGCAGTTGCAGCCTGCCGTGCCGCTGGGACCCCGGCCGCTGACCATCGTGGAGGGCAGCTATGCGCTGCACCCGGCGCTGGGCGCGCCCTATGCCTGCCGGGTGTTTCTGACCTGCACGCCGGACTGCCAGCGCGCGCGGCTGCAAAAGCGCGAGGGCGCGCACTACCCGGCTTTTGAAAGCCGCTGGATCCCGTTGGAGGAAGGCTATCTGGCCGCCGTCCACCCGGAACAGGGCTGTGATTTTGTGCTGGACACCACTGCCGCATCGGTGGTATAATAACGGAAGTTCCTTTGAAAAAAGCCAGGAAGGTGAATGGCAGCCCAGAAGGGCTGCGCCGGAACACTTTTGGATAAGGAGAGATCGTTTGAATGAATACCCGCGAAAAGACCCGTAAGATCGTGCTGTCGGCGCTGTTTTTGGCGCTGTGTCTGGTGCTGCCCATCATCACCGGCGGCATCCCCACCATCGGCAACATGCTGCTGCCCATGCACATCCCCGTGCTGCTCTGCGGCCTGATCTGCGGCTGGCCCTATGGGCTGGTCATCGGCTTTGTGGCCCCGCTGCTGCGCTCGGTGCTGTTCGGCATGCCCCCCATGTACCCCATCGCCATCGCCATGTCGTTTGAGCTGGCGGCCTACGGCCTGATCATCGGCCTGCTGTACGCCCGCGTCCGCCGGCAGAGTATTGCGACGCTCTATGCCAGCCTTCTGGCTGCCATGGTCGGCGGCCGTCTGGTCTGGGGCCTGGCCGAGATCGTCCTGCTGGGCATGGGCGGCAACGCTTTCACGTTCCAGGCGTTCCTGTCGGGCGCGCTGCTCACCGCCGTGCCGGGCATCATCCTGCAGCTCGTTTTGATCCCGGCTGTCATGGTGGCGCTGGACCGCACCGGCGTCCTCAAATTCCAGCAGGCCCACGCCTGAAACAGGGCACCCATCAATTTTCACAATTCGCCGCGCAGAAGCGCGGTCTTTTTTTGTCGTCCGCCGCGCTTGTCAGTCTTTGCAGGAATGTGCTATACTGGAGAAAACGATCCGTCGGAAAGGGGAATGCGCTGTATGGGCCTGATCGCGGCCATCCAGAATAAAACCGAACAGGCCCGCGCCAAGGAACGCATCCGGCCGCTGCTGGAAAGTCGCATGATGCGTGATATCCTGTTGGAGATCGGCCAGCGCGGCACCGAGAAGCTGGATCCCCAGAGCGTGCCGCTGGCCCAGCGCCCCCGCGCGGCCAAGCTGGCGGCCGAATGCGGCACCGCCGGGCTGTACCAGAGCGTCATCCGCGAGGTGATGCTGGACGAAGCGGGCATCACGCTGTACGCGGGCAGCGACGAAGTGACCTTCCGCTACTCGGACTATAACTATGAGGACATCGAGGATACCGACTGCCTGCCCGCGGTGGCGCAGTATCTGGTGCAGCATCTGCGGGGGTATTACAACATCAGCCGCACGTTTTACACGGTGCCGAAGCACGGCGGCCGCAGCGTGACCGAAAAGACCCGCCAGGTCTTTATCCGCCGCCATCATGAGGACAGCCCCTTCGATCCCACGCCGACCCATAAGCAGCACCTGTTCTGATGTTCTGACGCGCCCCGGCGGGGCGTGTTTTTGCGCGGCTTTGGCGATTTGCGTTGACAGGGCGCGCGGCTTTTGCTATAATAAAGTGTACGCCGCCCGTGCGGTGTGCCGATAAGATAGGGAGCATTACTCAAGAGGTCGAAGAGGTCGCACTCGAAAGGGCATGACCCACTGGCCGGTTTGTCCGCCGCGAATGGTGTGACGGCGGGATTTTCCCGGGGTATGCATCCGTTTTTTATCCGCTTATCTTGCATCGAAATCTTGCATTTTCCCGAAAGGTTTGCAAGGCGGTGCTGGACAATTGAATATGGAGATGTACTCAAGAGGTCGTAAGAGGGAGCACTCGAAATGCTTTAGGTCTCGAGAGAGGCGCGTGGGTTCGACTCCCACCATCTCCGCCACTGTTGAAGGAACCGATTTTGTGAGAAGCAAAGTCGGTTCCTTTGCTTATTCAACAGTATGATTGAGGAAAGCGAGGATAACAATGAGAAAAGGATTTTCTTCATATGATTCTGGACTTATGTTCTATTCGGCTTTTGAACTTTTATTTCAGAAATACATATTGTCTCGGGCTGTAGGGGACGGTAAGGGAATACTACTGGTGATTCCCGCATTGGTAAACGGATCTTTCGCTTGTGAGTTGTTCCTTAAAGCCTTGCTAGCCAAACCTACTCGTGGACATAGGCTTTATTCTGATTTATATTGCAAGTTGGATTCACAGACCGCGAGTGAAATTGAACATAAAGTTATTGATCATTTCAAAAATGAGAAAAATACGATAATTGATTCAGGACAGTTTAGACTTAATTTTATGGCGGAGGAAAAGGATTTCGAAGAACTGCGGTACTTTTACGAACCGGGTAAGCCAGGAGAAGAAAAATCTTATAATGTTGATTTTGTTGCGGTACTGGTTGTTTCGCTTAAAGAAATATGTGAACAAAGATTCGGCAAAAGTCCTTTATATTCTTAATTGTGTAGTAAAAGTCGATCCTCAATCTTTACCACCGGTTTTCCGGCAGCTCTTCCGGCAGCGCCAGCGCCTGTTCCATCGTGCCGGCGCTGAGCTGCTTGGACTGAGAGTCCAGGTAGGCATAGATATTGACTGTGGTGGTGATGTCGCTGTGGCCCAGCCACTCCTGAATTTGCTTCATCGTGCCACAGCGCCTTAATCTGGTGGGTCAGTTCGGCCCGACGCTCGGCGGTGCCGGGTGTGGGACGCCATGGGGGAACACCATATCCTGGAGTGAATGGTACACGATATCCGATGGCTGCTTTCCGACGGGGAGGAATTGCCGGAACAGGAGGAGGTCATGTATCTTTTGGGATAACAGGCTGGGAACCGTCGCAAATGTGAGCCGCTATTTTGACAGAGAGGCGGGCGATGAAGCATCGTCGTAATCACTATGAATTACTGCTCGCTCCACATCAGAAAATATCTGTCCAAATGGCTGTACGAGACCAATACTGATGTCTATGTTGATTAGGTCAGCAGCCGTGTATGGGATGCCCTTTGGGAATGGGTCTGTTAGAATTTGCCCGATGGCAGGGCAACTATGGCCTACACTACAAACAATAAACAGAAAATGAGCTTTCGGGTTCATAATACCAATTGGACTCCGGTGGACTTTGATGGAATCACATTGATGCGCCGGTCTTTGCCGCAAAACTCTCAGTCTGCGCAACAGGATACCTTAAAGCCTAGATTAATCAAGGCGGCCAAGCGCCAGTATGGGCAGTGCCCCCTGCAAGGCGAATGCGCAGAGCGATGACCGATTTGTTGCTGTGGATTTGGAGACAACGGGATTGAAACCGGATAAGGACCAGATCATAGAGATTGCCGCCATTTGGGTGGAAAACGGGGCCAAAACAGAGACATTCTCCTGCCTTGTTCAGTGTGATTGCTCACTGCCGGATACCATCGTCAAACTGATAGGTATTACCGAACGGCAGCTACGGGAAAACGGCCTGCCGCCGCAGAAAGCCGTAAAGAAGCTGGTACAGTTTATCGGAAAGGAGCGGCTGATAGGGGTTCACCTTGATTTTGATATGCAATTTTTCCAAACAGTCTGCAAACGGTGTGAGATACCGTTTGCAGCCAACCGCTGCACTGACTTGCTGGATATCGCACGGCGAAGAGTATACGGGTGTTCCCAATTACAAGCTGATGACTTTGGCAAGGTATTTTAGTCTGCCTTTGGAGGGGCTTCACCGGGCACAAAGCGATTGTGAAAGGGCTGTGCAACTATACGCCAAACCAAATGAAATGATCTGAACCGAAAAAATGACCGTCTGTACAAGATTTTCTTGTGCTTTTCTCCGTGCATGGGGGAAAAAATCTGATCGGCAATTGGGCATTTGAGTGAGCAGAAACAAGACCAGATCGTCCAGGGTGGGATTATGAGTACAATCTTGCGCATGGTACTGCAAACCACCGTCATAAATAGTCCGTCATATTACCGTCGGATTTCAATGGGAGGCGAACACTCAATAATTCCCTGCTCAGCAAAAGAAAAGAGCCCCGTCCAGGGGCTCAACACGAAAACAGTTCCGAACCATTTGAGTTTGTAGAATAAAGGAAGGTCAGCATCCCAAGGCAGAACTGTTCTCGAGTCGGATTTGATTCCAGTTTTGGGAGGTTTTGCGGCAGGGACATCAGGTACTAAAGGAATCCGGGCCATTGCGCTTGGTTGTCTCCATCACGCTACAGCATAGAAGACCGGCTTCGATCCCCTAGGCGGTATCGCAGAATTGAAAGTCCTTGCGCACCATCACAAAAGCCTTCACCGTTGTGACTTCCAAGGGGATCTGCATACAGATGAGAATTTGCGCTGCTGACATTTGTCCCCTTATGTTCCAAAACAGGCATACGATGTCATGGTCCTGTTTCCGTTGCCATTTTTATGATGGAGCTTCCTTAGGCGGTTACTATGGATACACGTCGGCAGTATTATAATCTCTGAATATGAAATCCGCCGTCTACATCAATATAGTTTCCTGTTGTGTAGCTGAATTTATCCGAGCAAAAGGCGCTGACTGCCCCTGCCACATCTTCCGGTGTTCCCCAACGAGCTAGCGGAAAACGGTCTTCCGCAATCATGCGGTCGTATTTTTCCTGTACAGCACTGGTCATATCCGTCGCAATCACACCAGGACGCACTTCATGTACCAGAATCCCCTCCCGAGCCAGGCGGTCTGCATATAATGTTGTCAACATCGATACCCCAGCTTTGGAGATACAGTATTCGCCACGGTTCGTACTAGAAACAACTGAACTACAACTGGAAATGTTGACAATGATCCCCCTGCGTCCATCAAGGGGCTCCTGTTGAATCATTTGTCGGGCGACCGCCTGCGTCAGGAACATATTGCCCTTTGTGTTGATCCCAATAACACGATCAAAACTCTCCTCTGTCATATCTAGCAGATCTGTGCGTTCTCTGGGAGCAACACCAGCATTATTAACCAGTACGTCCACCCGGCCAAACCGTTCAACTGCCTCCCGAACAATTTTCATCCGATCTTTCTGTATGGAGATATCCGCCTGTACATACCAGACAGGAACATCTTTGCTCCGCAGCCCTTCCACGGCTTGTCGGTTTTTTTCCGCCGATCCGGTCGCTACCATGACGATGTTATACTGATCTTGACCAAGTTGTTTCGCAATTGCCAGCCCAATACCGCGGCTGGCACCTGTCACGACGGCCGTCTTTTTCATTCCGACAACCTCCTTGTCTGTTCTTCGGGTCTAATCCAACTTGCTGTCCAATGGCGAAAGTGTGCTTCCCACTTTCCCTGGACATAAATGCCCACCATGGCTCCGGTGAAGCGTTTTCCCGCCTTAACACCCTCACTGGTAAGGTAGTGTGGCTCCGGAATACTTTGTGCCATCTGCCAGTCGCTGCCATTTGTACAGAACTGTAATCGTCGCATTCCAGTCTCCGCTCGCACCTGAAGCGTCATTTGGGTCGCACCAGCCGGAAGTGAAATGAGCTTGTGGCGAACAGTGTGCCCCCCTGGTCGTTCCTCAATCAATAGATGGATGGTATCGCCAATCCGATAGGGGCCAAATTTGAGGTAACTTGTCTCATCATAATAACAGGTCACCCCGGCTCCCTCCTTTTCCCCAGCATAACGAAACGCTGTAAGATCCAACTCAACGCTAACCGTAAAGTTTCGCTCCTGTTGGCGCATCAGCAAGATTCCTTCTGCATCCAGATCACACAAATCGCAACCATTACCTCGCATCGAAAGAACTCCCGACTCGACACGGACCCTCTCACGGGACAGCCCTCGAGGGGTCACCCACTCACCAACACACCAGGATATAAAGCCTGCTGGCACCTGTGTATCCATTTTGCGAGTAGCAATCGGGCACGCCAACACAACCGAGGGGCGTCGCCCATGGCGTACAACCGGCCAGCCATCCGGCGTCCATGCCACTTCGGCAATGGCCGTTTCTCGTCCCATTGGTGCTGTACCACTATAGCCAGTGCGCTGACACAGATAGCACAGATACCACCGTCCGTCTGCCGTCTGAAGGAACTTGCCGTGTCCGCAATTCTGCAAATAGCCGTTTTCGTCCTCCTGCCGTAGGATTGGATTATAAGGGCAACTTTCATATGGGCCTTCAATAAATTGGGATCGCGCTACTGACACACGATGGCCACGACCAGTACCACCTTCCGCTAACAATAAGTAATAATAGCCGTTGGTCCGGATAAGCTGTGGGCCTTCCGATTTGATTTTGCAGTCGCCGCCCCATATCAGTCGCGGGGGCCCGCATATGCTACGGCAATCAGCTGTGAGTTCTATCAGGCGCGCACCACGATTCAACAACATATAGTGTCGTCCATCTTCGTCGTGGAACAGGGACGGATCAATACCATCCTCATGGATCCAAGCTGGTTCACTGTAAGGGCCTTCCGGGCGAATGGCCGAAGTAACCATCTGACAACGGGGTTCTGATTCTCCCTCGTTTCCCCGCAACGTTGCAGTGATAAAGTACCGCCGTGATACCGGATCATAGGAAATATCAGGTGCCCAATAGCCACGACCGCCCGCCGCCCGCCGCACCTGCGCCCATTGTGGGTCGGTGATTGCATAACCGACAGTTGTCCAGTGTACGAGATCGCTAGAGCGGGAGATCGGCAGACAGGGAAAGTAAAAGAAAGAGGAATTCACCATATAATAATCCTGTCCAACCCGAATCCAGGCGGGGTCAGGATAAAAACCTCTGCGCACAGGATTATGGACAACTTGCGCCGCAATAAGGTTGGTTTTTTGTTCCAAATAGTGCAAGATGTCTACATTATGCTGCGTGGCTGCTAGATCCAGCGGAGTAACTCCGTCAAAGTTGGCATCCAACGGGTCCATTCCCACCGCCTCAACGAGATAGTGGACAACTTCTTGTATCCCCGCCTGTACTGCCAGGTGCAACATCGTGTTGCCTTGTTCATCACGCTGCCGAAGGTCTTCCCCACCATGTTCCACGCCCTGTCTGAGCTCGTGCCAATTACCGGACGCCGCCGCTTCCAACAGTATCATGTCCCATCCCCACTTTCTATCTTTCCATAAAGAAAGCAAGCGCAGCCATTCCGCCATCGGTTCGTCAAAGCTTATAGCCCGCTTTGCAACCAGGTGTCGGCAATCCGATTTGAGCTCCAACATCCCAACTTTGACATCTGCTGCGCTTGCCTTTACCTAGTTATTCTCCGCGGCGAATGCCCGCTTCCTCAAAAGCTGATTTCAAAATTTTCTTCTTGTCTACAAACAAGGCCTGGGTGGGGCAAACCTGGAAACAATATCCACATCCAATGCAACTTTCCGTCTTATACGCCCGGTGATCTCGAATTTCGATTCCTTTGTGCCAGCAAACGTCCTCGCACCGAGCGCAGCCGATACATTTGTCCCGGTCGGCATCGGCAAACTGATAGGCGTCTGCCAATCGGTTTTGACGTTTAAGTGTAAAGGCAGCGTCCATCCGGAACAGCTTAAGTCCATCACCCACCAGCGACTCCATGTCCGGGTAGCCATTTTCATCCATCCATTGGCTCACGTTCTGAATCAACTTCTTACAAGCCATAGTACCGCCCGCGCAGGCCAAGGCCCCGAGTTGTACCATCTCAGAACCCGCCATCAGGATTCGCAACGCATTTTCGTAGCCAAAGACACCACCACCACCATACATTGGAATCTTAATCCCTGCTGTGCGAGCCTCCGCGATGGAATAACACACCAGTGGCGTAGCCTGCGTACCGCCGTAACCGGCCCCAGGGCGCGCCTCAGTTCCGCGCCAGTCAAGATCCATGTAAAAACCTTTCCAGCGCGCAGTAGGGCCTGCTGCTGCGGCTCCGGCTGCCTCAGCAATACGCATGGAGGTCAGCGCGTCTGTAGATTCAATAGCCAATTTAGCCATGATGGGCATGTTGGGAACAGCCTTTTTCATGAGCTCAATGGAATGGCGCAATAACTGATGATATGCAAACGTTCTGTCCTTGGCCACAGCAACACCAGGCGTATTGAAATGGAGCTCAATAGCGTCAGCACCGGCCAGTTCAAGTTCTTTTGCCTGCCGGGTCCACTCTTTTTCCCAGTCGCCCCCTTTTACTATATCGCTGTAGTGTCCCACCGAAACCCATAGTTTGATATCCGGGTCCATCTCCCGCTTGATTCGGTACACTTCTTCGCAGTACTGCTCGAGTGTCGTAACAGTATCAGGAATTTGGCGCCCCACTGCATGGCTATGAATCGCCATGCCACCACTATACATAGTCTTAGAATCTGGACCGATAAAGCTTCCACCTCCGGAACCATGGCCGTAATTTCGCAGAACAATGGCACCCGGTCGCATTTTAGCGCTTTTGAGTACATTGTCAGCCCCCTGTGTAGCCGGGCTGGATGCTACAACAAACGGGTTAATCATGTCGAGCTTTTTAACATACAGGTTAGCCATTTTGATCTCCTTTCATAGTACGTTCCTTATTGAGCCAACAGATGCTTCCACTGTACAGCATCTTTCAGGAATTGTTCCTGCGAATCGTTCATCACAAATTCCAGCAGGCCATATCGTGTTTCTTCCGGCCGTACATGGGCCAGGTAAGTCTGCCATTCCTCGATGCCCTCGGAAAACGGACGGCGCCTGCCATCCTGCCAGTGGTAAACGTGTAAGTTGAGCAATCGCCCTCGCGCTTCCAACTGTTCAATTCCTTCTACACGCTGCTGCATCGACAAAGCCACAGTAGGCTGCCACAAACAATACAAATTAGGGGCTGCCGCAGCATCCAGAAAAGTCATTGCAGACTCATTGGTATCAGTGACCGTTTCCTTGTGCCACTCCAGCGCCACTTTCAACCCCTCTTGCGCTGCCATTCGACTAATCAATGCAGCTTCACGAGCCAGTGGCTCCCGCTCCGAGGGTGTCAGTACCTTGGAACCCTTTCTGCCACCCCAAATTCGAATCAACGGTGCTTGCATTGCCACCGCATTCTGCAATGACCGACTAAAAACTTCCGCCGGGTTTTCCTGTTCTCCCAGACGATAGTAAGAGCCATAGGCAGCCACCTCCGCGCCCAGTTCCACCGTTTTGCGTGCCAGTGCCGCAGCCACTTGCGGCATGCCGACTGGAACATGCCAGTTTTCTGACCATTCTATTCCTTTGAGTCCTGCTTTCTTCAAGACTGAAAGCACATAGTCCGGCGACTCCTTTTTGAAGGTGGCTGATACCATACCTGGTATAATCATGCCCTTTTCCTCCTTGAGCAAAACGATTAAAGCGCCAATACCGATTTCCAGATTTCCTCCTCTACCGGTATTCCCTTTTCCATGTTTTCTCGACGAGTCTGTGCCATGTGTTCTCCGGGGTAGTGAACCGGCTTACCTGCTTCTACCGGAGTAGAGGCGTCCATGGCCTCCAACGTATCTTCGATACTAGTGGCAATAGACTCATTGTCCGGCAAATTGTCCAGGCTAATGGCAATAAACACTTGACTCAGTTCGGTTTCTAGTGGCAATTTTCCCACCTGCTGCGTAGTACGTCCGCCCGCCAAGGCTGCTGCAATTAAGTCCAGAGCCAGGCTCAGGCCCGATCCCTTCCAATAGCCGATGGGAAAGCTTTCATGCGTTTCAAGGATTTCTGCGGCATTCCGTGTCGGTTTTTGGTCCTTGTTTAGGCCACCTTCCACCGGCAGTGGACGCCCACTGCGTTTATAAACTTCCAACTTGCCATACGAGAACATAGACATTGCCACATCCACCAGCACCGGCGTATCCCCATGCGGAATCGCCAGAGTGACCGGGTTGTTTCCCAGCCGCGCTTCCCGACCTCCCCAAGCAGGCATATTGGGAAGTGTGTTTGTCCAGAACACACCGATACAATTTTCCTTCACGGCCATCAAGCCATAGTTGCCAGGGCGCATCCAATGGTTTGTGTTGGACAGCGCCACGCACCCGATGGTATACTTTTTTGCCAATTCAATCACGCGACGGGTACAGGTATATGCATTCAGATTACCCGGCCCGTGTTGCCCATCGTAACGCTCAAAAGCGCCAAAGCTCTCTTTAAGGTGCGGTTCGGCCTGTATATCCACGATGCCATCCTGAATACTCTTGATAAATTTAGGAAATCGATTCAATCCGTGAGTATAAACACCGTCGCAGCTGGCATCCGCATATAATTTGGCTGAAATTTTCGCCTTTTCTTCGCTGAATCCATATTTGAGTAGGACTCGCACAAATTCATTGTACATATCCTGATAAGGTACACGCATAATATCTACCTCCTGCCAAACAATTGAATCCGTTACGTTTATCCTTTGATTGCGCCAATCATGACGCCCTTCACAAAGTATTTCTGCACAAACGGATAGACACACAGAATCGGCAGAGTGGCTGCCACGATGGTGGCGTATTGGATGGTTTCACTGATGAGCGAGTCAGCGCCAGCAGTCATATCAGCCGTATCGCTTTGAATTAAGATTTCGCGCAGGATCATCTGCAAGGGGTACTGGGTTTTGTCACGCATGAACAACATTGCATTGAACCAGGCGTTCCAGTTGTATACAGCATAGTACAGGGTAATAACCGCGATGGTAGGTTTCACGAGTGGGGTCATCACGCGCCAAAGGATTGTCCAGGCGTTGGCGCCGTCCAATTTTGCCGACTCTTCTAGCGAGTCCGGCACACTGGCAAACGCCGTGCGTAAAATAATCAGGTTGTATGTATCAATCAGAGTGGGGATAATCAAGGACCAGATGGAGCCATACAATCCTACACCCTTGACCACAAGATAAAATGGTATCATGCCACCGCTGAAATACATAGTAAAGACGAGCAGCTTCATGATAAGCGGGCCGGCTGCCACCTGCTTGCGAGACAGGCAGTAGGCTGCAATCATGGATAGAAGCACGCTCAATGTGGTGCCCACAATAACGATAAACAGCGTGTTGGCATAACCGCTCCAGATAAACTGATTTTTGAATACAGCTTTATACGTTTCCAGTGAGAAACCAACTGGCCACAGCAGAAGCCCCTTGTGGCCCACAAAAAGTGCAGGATTACTAAAGGATGCCGCCACCACGTGAACCAACGGCACCAGCACGCATGCCAACAATCCCAGAATAATGACTACGTTGGCTACATCAAAGATACGGCTGCCGAGCGATTCCTTGATTTTTCCCTGAGAAGGGAGCGTCTCCACTTTGTTTTTCATTAATCTGTTTCCCTCCTTATCACCACAGTCCGTTATCGGTGACTTTCTTGCTAATCTTGTTAGTAATCATCACCAAAGCGAAACTCACGATGCAGTTAAAAAGACCAACCGCGGTACTGTAGCTGTATTGGGCATCAATCAAGCCTTTGCGGTATACATATGTGTTGATAACATCCGCAACATTATAAATTGCCGGATTATACAACAACATAACGCGCTCATAGCCGACATTGAAAATCTTGCCCATTTTTAGAATCAGCATAATGATGATAGTCGGGGCTATACCCGGCAACGTGACATGCCAGCATTGCTGCCACCGGTTGGCTCCGTCCACTTTGGCCGCATCGTAAAGTTCCTGATCCACGCTGGACAATGCGGAAAGATAGATAATAGAATTCCACCCCAGTGTCTGCCACAGCTCGGTGAGAATGTAGATAGGCAGGAAATTGGCCGGCGTATTGAGCAGTGCCTGTTCCTTGATGCCAAACAAAGTATGGAGCATTTGGGTAATGGCACCGGTCGAACTAGTCAGAGTCAGAACGATACCGCAGATGACAACCGTAGAGATAAAATGCGGAACGTACATGATGGTCTGTGAAATTTTAGAAAAGCGCTTACTTTTTAGTTCGTTAAGCAGCAGGGCCAGAATAATAGGCAGTGGGAAGGTAGCCAAGTCCGCCAACGCAATTCGAATGGTATTAATTAGAAGACGACCGAAGTAATAGTCCGAGAAGAAGGATTTGAACCACTTCAGCCCGACAAACTCACTATCAAAAATGCCTCGCGCAGGTTTATAGTCGATAAAGGAAATGTACAGACCGAACATGGGGCCAAATTTGAAGATAAGGTAGTATACCAGCACGGGTATCAACATGGCATAAATCAAGCCGTTTTTTTTCAGTTCTTTTCTGATGCGAACTCCCAGCGGCGCGCGGCCAGTGTTCAGGGGAAGCTCTGCTCTCCGCATATGTTTATGCGCTGTAACCGCTGCACTTTTCATTGTAAGGCTCCTTTCTTTCGCTCACGGATACTGAGTTGAATATTCTGTCACAAGCGGATAGTCCGGCCTGTACGGGCCGAGTCATAAACGGCGTCCAGCAACTTGACGCTAACGATTGCCTCCTCGCCGCTAATGGGGAATCGCTCTCCCTTTGCCAATTTCTGATAAAAATCTTCAATCAGGAAGCCATGGCCGCTACCCCAGTAATCTTTTCCATACACGGTGCCAGAAGTAAAATCTCGCGTAGTGGTTTGGCCGTTCTGCTCCGTAGTCACTACATTGCCAATCATATGAATGTTTCCCTTTTCTCCTACGATTTCCAGTTCTACCGGCGCATTTTTGATGTAGCAATTGGAGCAGAAAAACACAAACCTTTCACCTGCAGATCCGGTCATAAACACATCGCAGGTATCCTCCGTCTCGATAATACCTTCAAGGCGCTTTGTACTACAATTAGCCCGCACCGATCGGATAGGAACAGTCAGCCATTGAAGCAAATCGAACGTATGAATGGCCTGGTTTTCCAGTGCGCTGCCGCCCTCCTTGTCCAAGGTGCCGCGCCAATCCGATTGGGTATAGTACTCCGGGTTGCGATTCCAAAACACCGCTCCACGGCCACCAAGAATCCGCCCTAGAGAGCCGGAATCAACCAGTTCCTTCATGTAACGAGAGGACGCGTTGTACCGATTTTGGAAGCAAATGCCCAGTGCCTTGCCTGCGTGGTCTCGTGCCGCAATCATGCGCTCGGCATCCCGTTTACACAGTGCCATGGGTTTTTCACATAATACATGCTTGCCGTGTTCCAGTGCCTCAATTGCAATAGGGGCGTGCAGGTAATGAGGCAAGCACAGATGAACCACCTCAATATCCGGGTTTTCCAGCACCTGGCGATAATCCGTTTCCACCGAGGGAAGGCCATATGTTTCACACGCCTGCCGGGCACGTTCCGGCTTGCAATCGCAGGCGACTAGGCATTGAACATTTTGCAAATTTTGCAACGCCTTGAAATGATTCTTAGAAATCATTCCGCAGCCAATCACGGCTGATTTAACTATCTTTGTATTCATCTTCCACCTCTTCCTTGCTGCCGTGCAGCTCCTTATATTGGCTGGGAGTTACACCCTCATATTGTTTGAAAATTCTCAAAAAACTTCGCTGGCTGCCAAATCCACACGAGGCTGCAATCTGTTCCAGCTTTTCATCTCCCTGTAAAAGTTTTTCTTTGGCGTGTTTGAGCCGGACGCGATGTATATATCGAATTAGGCTCACTCCACTCATCTCTTTGAAATAACGGGAGATAAAGGACACCGGCTGCTCAAAATATTCCGACAGATAATTGACATTCAGCGAGGAATCGACGTAGTTGGCTTCGATATACTTACGAATTGCCAGATATAGCCGGTAGCGCTCATCTTCATCCGCTTTTCTGTTGCGGGTTTGCACTTTCCGGCAAATCATCTGTGTCAGATGTAGGAGTGCCGGTTGCAGGGCTTCCCAGCGGTTAACTTCTACAACCTGGCTTTGAGCTTCTGCTAACTCTGTGTCCTCTGCCATATCTTCGCACTCCTGCATCATGCTGACCACGATCTTATTGGCTAGAAGTTGCATGGATGTCACGCTGAAGTCTTGGCTGGTATTGAACTGCATGATTTTCTGAATACAGGCTGTTGCGCTCTGTTCGTCACCGTTGCGGACGGCCAGTGTTAAGCGGTTTTCTATTTCTGCCGGGTACTGGGGCGTTCCTGCCGGCGGTTTCATGCGGTCTTCGCTATATAACACGGCATCATCTGTCTGAGATTTGCGCTGGTATTGGAAAACGCGACCGACTTCCCGATAGGCATGGTAGATGCCATCTGGCCCTGTGTGCTCGCGGCTCACAGCAATGTGATACTTGAAATCAAAATGCTGTGACAGGAAGGTTTGGCAATACCGATACGCCCACACGACCCCGCTGAGGATTTGCTCCGGCGGTAAATCTCCCCAAACCACATAAACCTGGATACTGCCTTCCAAAAGGCACAGATACCTGAGTTTTTGCGTCTGTAAGTTTTCCTCAGTCACGTTTTTCAGGATAAACCACTCCATCTCCCGAATTTCATTTGGCGTTTTACTGGGGATAGATTCGTGCTTATCCAGTTGGTATGCGAGAAGGTAAAACACCTTACCGTTGTGAATGGGGAGTTCCGTTTTTTCTAACACCGCGGTGTCCACTTCCGCCGCGGCGCCGGGACTGGTCACTAATGTGTGAAACAGCTCTTGTAAAATTGTACTGCGTTGTTTCTCGACAGCATCAATTATCTCCACGTTGGCTTGAATCAATTTTTGGATATTGTCGTCAATATACTCATAGGCATCCCTCACCCTGGCTGCCGCTTCCGGCTTACCATGCGATAGGCGATTCACTACGCGCCGCAGCCCTCCGTAGTGCTTTTCGGCTGATTTGCGGATGACTACCACACTGAGAGCCAGATAAAAGATCATCAATAAACCGATCAGGTTCTGTACGTCCACAATTTTGGAGGAAAACTTTTGTTCGTCCATAACTACGACGATATCCCAGTTTTCATAAGCAGAAGAAACGAGGGATAGGTACTTGCCATCGATTGTCCAGTGCTGGGCTGTCTCGATCCGCCGGGTATCCCTTGTCTCAAAGCAATTCATAATGTCGTCCTGCACTTGCTGTGGCAATTCGGTACTGGCAATCAGTTTATCCATATCTCGATCCACAATGCACAAGCCATCCTCTGTTAACCAATCAGAGTTTTGCACTAAATCGGATAGATTAACAATTAACACCGCGTTTACCTTAACCGTATGAATGTCATTTACATTCAGCGGCCGAAGCAATATTAGGTAATCGTCCTTCGTCTGATCGGTCGCCTGAATTAGAAAGACCTGAGTAGAGAAATAATTCTGCTGTAGAATTTCCATCCAATCTTCATACGGCAGGTTGTAATCTTCCAGGCTCAGTTGGTAAAACCACTCACTTTGCCCGTAGTAGGTGTTGGACACCATCGCATCCACAGCGGGAAAGTAAAGGAAATAGGTATCGGTAATGCCGTAGTTCAGCACATCAGAGGAAACGTTTTTGGTTAGCTGGTAATAGTCATACCGCGGCAGTTGTTCAAAAGTAGTTGCTTGCTGGATGCGCAGAATATCCTGATCAAAGCTTTCTTTAGAGGTAATGTTGCGCAGTAACCCCAGCTTTTGGTCCAACCATGCCCGGGTCAGATCCAGCTGGATTCCGTTGGTATAGATCAGATTGTCCCGCAGGATAGAGGTATACCTAAATCCAGAAAACAAGATTAGCAATAGGGCAATGGAAGAAATGATAAGGTAGGATCCTACCCATTGTAAGAATATTCTGTCTGGCTTATGCGATTTTTTCTCCGGCACTGGTTCGATGCTCCTGTTCTTGGCCGCAGTACGGATTCACGTCCCGTCAGCTTTCATTTCATCAGCGGTTCTTTACAGTGTTCCTGCAGCTTCTTTACAAACAGCGCACCATCGACTGGCAAATCCACCCATGCACCGTCTAACCACGAAGACAGATGAATGGCGTTGGAAATTTGCAAACCGCGAATTCCTTCAACTCCTGGGGCAATAGGGGGGGCACCATTGAGAATACAGTCACAGAAATTGTTGATGATTCCGGGGTGTGCTGTATAGGTGCCCTGCACAGGAACCTTACATTCCCAGACTTCCGGTTTGCCGAGTCCACCCTTATAGGCCTTGTTAAAGACCGGTTCCGATACCCGCAGGCGGTAAAAGGTCAGCGCGTTGTTCTCCACTACCAGTTTACCTTGATCTCCGTCAATTTCCAAGCGATTGGTTCCAGGAGCATCCCCTACTGTCGTGATATAGCAACCGGTTGCACCGTTCTCATACTCTACCAGTGCATATAGATCATCCTCTACCTCGATTCGGCGGTGTTTCCCATAGTAAACTTGTGCCTTAACCCGTTTGGGCATACCACACATCCACTGCCAAAGATCTAGATTGTGTGGGTTTTGGTTGAGCAGTACGCCACCGCCTTCCCCATCCCACGTTGCTCGCCAGCCTCCCTGGTCATAATAGCTTTGGGAACGATACCAGTCCGTTATAATCCAAATCACACGTTTCAGTTCGCCGAGTTCCCCGTCGGCAATCAGGTCCTTAACTTTTTTATACAGGGGATTGGTACGCTGGTTGAAGTCCATACAATAGACGAGCTCCGGGTGCTGAGCCGACACCGCATTCATTCGTTCTACCTGCTCGGTGTAAACGCCAGCCGGTTTTTCTACCAGAACGTGCAATCCGGCCTCCATTGCCTCAATGGCCATAGAGGGATGGTAATAGTGAGGTGTCGCGATGATTACCGCCTCACACGTTCCCGAATGAATGAGTTCCTTTGCCTCAGTATATAGATTCAATGCCTGTCCATTGGTCTTACGGGCCAGTTCCAGCCGCGCTGGATCGCAGTCGCACACGGCAGTCAGTTCTACCTGCGGGCACTTACCGTCCCGGATTGCCCGGCCATGTTGGCTGCCAATATGGCCGTAACCGATGATTCCAAGCTTCACTTTGTTGTGCATGTTTCCGCCTCCAGTTGTTTCAGATACTGCAGCGCTTCTCGGCCGTCATTGACCGGGTCATTCGTCTTTCCCTCGATACTCATGCGGCCGGAGTAGCTGGCCTTTTGCAACGCCCGAAAGAATTCTACATACGCCTCTCCGTCCTCGGGTAAAGGATAATGTCTGCCTTGGCCTGACGCAATATGAATGTGTCCGAAATTATGAATCACCGGGATTTGGGCCAAATCATCATGGTTTGCGCAGACATGAAAATAGTCAGACAGCAATCCAACGTTTGGCAAATCCACGTCTCGTTGTAACAGTGCACCTTCGGCCATTGTACAGATCATATTGGTTTCCTGACGGCTCAGTGGTTCGATTACAACTTGAATGTGGTGCGATGCCGCCGTTTCCCCGGTCATGCGGCAGGCCTTCACCAAGCGTTCATAGGCTTCCCTATAACGGCATGACGGAGGACATGTGCGACATTTTCCACTCCCAAATACTACCACCTTACCGCCAAAAGAATCGATCAGTTCCATGGCGTTATCTAGATATGCCTGTAGTTCTGCCCAGGTGAGGGTCCCATCTACAAGATTCATCGTTTTAGGAAACAGAATATTAAAGCATTCCGCTTGAATGGAAAGCGATTTCAGCGTTTGCCGCCCGGCTTTTTGTGTGTCAGGGTCCAGGCCCAGCGTCTTTGTCACCGACAGTTCGATATAATCATATCCCTGTGTCGCGGCGAGTTCTGCCTTTTGCAGATCTGTACAGATTCCATATCTCATTATTGTTTCTCCCTCTTCAGAATATGCGGCTCTGTTCCGCACCCAATTCGAGTATCTTTCCATTTTCAAGGTGGAGGCGGGTAATGGCATCGTCCAGTTCCACCTGCACTCGATTGTCTGCCGGGGCCAAAACTGTGACAAAGCGGATAGGCGCCCGACCTGTGCGCTTGACAATGAGTTGTGGAAGCTGCTTGCGCCATCCGTAGCCATAGGAAATCCACCCGCCAATGGGATTCTCGCTACCTTGCAGAATCTCGTATTTCACCGGATCTGTTGCCTGCACAGAAACATTATAGACACGCTTTTTCTGAGATGTATATCTGAATAAGCCTTCTTCTTCCAGCTTAAGTGTTCCGAATGCGAAGTTGTAGTATAGGCGAATATCATGATCAGAACGGCAGATTCCGTTAAGACGATCTTCAATGATAAAGATATCTCCTGGCAGGCGCACCACCCGGCGGCGATGGAAGATCGGATCATCCATAAATGCGTAGCCATTGTGCGAGATATCAATCAGGGAATAATCGGCTTGCTCCTCAAATGCGTGAAGATATGTCCGCACGCCACGGGTATGAGTTACACCCGGCACAGTACCCATTTCATGATCGTCGATATATACGGTGTTGTGCGCCTTGGCGGACAAGAAATAGTGTCGCCAGTCTTTCCAACAGGAACTGTTGTAGATGTATCGCCCCGAATCCGTCAGGATATCCTCTCCTCGAACATGGATTTCCACGTGCCCCGTATCGTTGTGGGAGTGAGAACTGACCTCACCGCGTTCCAACTGAATACCATGGACATGAAAGTATGTATCATCCCGTGACCAACCGGTACGCATGATGTAGATACCTGCTGAGTGGTACGCATAATTTCGGACGGAGGGTTCCCGCCCCTCTTGCCCAACCGTGGCCATAAAATGGAAGTCCTCACGCCCGGTCCATTCATACCAAGTTCGGAAGTAGGCACGCAATTCATTCAAATCCAGCGGGTCAAATGTGAGGTTCATTCCCTCGTATAACGATGTATCGCAGCGTCGGGATGTTAGATCATCCCGGTCTGCGTCGCCAATCATTGGTGTAGAGAAATCCGGTTTGACCAAGCTCATCAGGAACTGTGCTGCCTTTTCCAGTGTTGGTTCCATGTATGGAGGAACCTCGATATGGTTCAGGCAACACAACCGATAACACTGGAAATAAACTCCCGCTGCCACCATATGATAGATCGGCGTACGCTCCATGTGGATTCCGTCGTTGTCAAAGGAGTATTTCACCTCATGCATCACACGGCGATAGCCTGTCATAAACCAGTCGGAACAGATTTCAGGAAAGAGTATTCCACACTGCAGCAAAGCACCAGATTCCATGGTAAGCCAATTGGATGACTTCTTGTGATTACTGTAATGCGTCATCAGAAAATCGCAGTGGTCGCACACCAGTGACAGGAACATAACCCAGCCGTCGCGATCCCACACCAATGAGGTGCGGAAGGCTTCCATACAGGGTAACCACACGGTATACAACCGCATGGCTGTCTCAATGGTGCGCCACGAGTGCCCCGGAAACTTATACTTGGCCGCACAATCTTCTTCGTTTTCCATAAAGGGTTTGCACGGCCAAGCCTCGCTCCAGGTTTTCATCTCGTGCAGAAATTCCTTTGTATACTGCTCATCCCCGGTCAGCACATAAGCTCTGGCCAGCGGTTGCCAATAGATGTGGCGATACAGCGACCACGACCACTCATTGTCATGGGATGTATCTGTTGTAGGATTGAAAAACCAATCGATATCCCCAGGAAACTGGTAACCATAAATATTGTGATTCAGTGTATCCTGTGCGTCTTGCAAAATCTGAGAATCGTGGAATTTTAGCATCTCTTTACGTTCAAAAAGATAGTGGGGCGCGGTACGAGTACGGAAATGTTCCACCACCGCATCCATGGCGCCCTCCAGGTCTTGCCTAGCATATAGCTGCCCTGCCCGTTCCATCCCTGGCGCCTTAAAATTCATTCGCGCCAACAGTAACTCCATTTTGTTCATGCTCACTTCCAGCCTCACAATCCGATTGTTCTGGTAAAAATATGGCATCCGAAAGGCTTTCCCGTTCGGATGCCATGGTTTTGTCATATGCTATGACGATGTGCTTTGGCCCGCCCAGCAATCAGTTGGCCATATACGCATCGTATGCATCCTGCATCATCTGAATGGCTTCCTCGATACCGGCATCCCGCAGTTTCTGCTGGTAGTTGTCCCACTCGCTGATAGGGGTCGTGCCACAGATAAAGCTTGCTTCCATTTCATCAGACAGCGTATTTACCTGGTTCATGATTTCGGTATAGCGAGATTGATCTTCTTCAGAGACAGAAGTGGGCGGATACATGTGATCACCCATTTTCGTATGGGTCGACAGCTCCAGTGCCTTCTTCTGGTTGTCCTGTGCATAATACTGGTCGATGTAATCCTCGCTCTGGATGCCACAGCCATTAGTAGAAGCACGTGTGTAAGCGGCCAATGCCTGAGCACTGCTCCAACCATCCGGGTTGTTCATAATCAGGTCAGTATAAACCGGTTTGCCGTCTACCATCTCATAGGATTCGCCTTCGATACCGAAGTTATAGCACAGTTGGCCTTCCTCGCTGTACATCCAATCCAACAGCCACATGGCAGCTTCTACATTTTTGCACTGGGTCGAGATAGCTGCAGATGACGTGGACTTATCAAAGATATCATTCATTTTGGAAAATTTGGCGTACTCACCCTTAGTGGACGTCACCGGTGCCGCCCCTTGAATGTTGTCGATGGAGAAGCTCGGGTCGGCTTCGTTCATGGCCTTGGCATAATTGCCAAGCCCCTGGCCAAACGGCGCATACACCAAGACCGAGTTGCCGGAGACAAAGTCAGTTTGGTTAGAACTCTTGTCGGCCTGCATCCAGTCATTGTCCAACAAGCCGTCGGCATACCATTCGGCCATCTTTTCGATGAAGTCCTTGCGGCTATCCTCGATCAGGCCGTTTTTGGCAACACCGTCTTCGACGTAGAAGCTGCCCCAGTTATCAAACGCCGGGGACCAAACATCCTTTACCCATTCAAGGCGTGTTGTGAACGGTTTGCTATAACCAGCCTCTTTAGCTGCTCTCAGGAATGCTTCCCATTCATCAATTGTCTCCGGCACCGTGTCAAAGCCCAATTCCTTGAGAACATCAGCACGGTAAATCAACCCCGACGAAAATTCTGTCTTGTTGGGAGTGGTCAGGCCACGCAGACATGGGAAGCAGAAGTAGTTACCATTGGAGGTCTTGACCATCTTGGCAATATCCGGATATTCTTCCAGAATCTTACTGAAGTTTGGTGCATATTCCTCCATATAATCATCCAGTGCAATGATTACACCATCGTTGATGGCCGCGCCAGCGCCACCGGTATACTTAGGCCATGTATACTCGATGATATCCGGATATTCACCAGATGCAACCATAATGGAAAACGCTTGTGCCTCCGCATCAGTTCCCTGAGTAGGATGTTGGAACTCGATATGGATACCAGTTTGCTCTTCCACATACTTTGCCCAGGGGGTATCACCCAAATTGGCGTAATTATCCGAGACGTTGCCATTGAGTACTGTATACCAGGTCAAGGTCGTCCCTGCGTAGGGCTTGTCTGCGCTCACTGTACCGGCCGAAGATGAAGTACTGTCTGTCGGTGCAGTCGAAGAGGTGGAGCTGGCGCCACAGCCGGCCAACGCAGTACCGACCATAGCAGTTGCCATAGCAACTGCTAACGCGCGATTTTTTGGTCCGTTCTTTTTCATTGGATCGCCTTCTTTTCTTAGTTATTTTTCAAGGAAGCCGACTTGCGATGGCATCCTTTGATTCCTATAGCACTCTTCTAGTACGCCACGCAAATTCCGGACAACGTGGAAAGTATCATCCCCAACCCTAGTATCCTGTACCCATGATTCCGGAATTTGACGAATCGGCATTTTGGACGCTGCTTCCACTGCTTGCAGATGAGGGATCGCGCATTGTACCGTACAAACCGGGGCCTGCCCCGTACGGACAGCCTGTAATGCATCGTAAAGTTTCTGCATCCGCTCGCCTTTGGGCACTAGTGAATAGTCAATCCGTTCACCGTCCTTGCCTTCGTACACATAAGCACCTTCGGGGTCGCCCGGCCGCCCATAATAAACCGTCCCAGCTTCAAACCGGTATTCTGCCATAGGCCCCAGCTTTTGATCCTCCAATGCATGGGCAGTATAGTATCGGATAGGCACATTACTAACAGTCGTCACCTGCAGGGCTGCCACATCATAGTTCTCGATATGTCGGTTTGCTCGGTAGAGTTCCGCCTGTATGTCCTTCAGTTCAATAGCCTGATTGATTCGCTCTCCCAACAGAAAAGTCATGACTTGAAATTGATGGGCGCAGGCATTATTGAATGGACTGTCGTTAACTGCACAATTTCCTACAACGATCCGGCCAGCCCAACCGTTTCGTGAATAGTATTTGTTGCCGCGGCGCATAGCATGCAACGCTTTCATAGATACTGGCTGTCCGAAACGGCCATTCAGTATGTCTTGCTTCAGTTGCAGTACATCACGGGCATAATTGAGTTGGTATCCCACCGCCACAAAGCGTCCGGCACGCAGCGCCAGAGCTTCCAATCGCCTTGCGCTGGCGACAGATGTGCAGACCGGTTTCTCACTCAACACATGAGATCCATGTTCGAGGCAGCAGATAATCTGCTGGTAGTGCAAATGAATTGGCGTAGCAATTACAGCTAAGTCCGCTGTATGCTCTCGATAGAACTCTTCCGGTGTTGCGTAGATGGGAATCTGCTGCTCTTGAATGATAGGGTATAGGTCCGCTGCATGAGGGAGAACCTCGCAGATCCCTTCAATCTTAACACCTGGAATTCGGCGCTGGATGATCTCCTGTATATAGTTACTGCCGTAGCCACAAATTCCCAGCAGCAAAATCCGCACGATTTGTTCCATTTTCTTCTCCCTCACTGGCTGTCTTTTTTGTGATGAGCGAGCAGCTTTTCGTTGCAAAATCATAATACTACCCACCTCCGGTGCTGTAAATTGACAGTTTGTTATTCAAGTGTCATTTTTTGCAATGGACTAAATATTCTCGTGCATACGCTGTTTTCCTGCTGGCGAATCAGTGCCAATTTTTTGTTTGTGTTCAAAAGGCCTCTGGCTTTCTGTGCATAGCCGGATTAAACAGTGTCATTCCTGTTCAAACCCCTGACGTTCTCGATATGCGCGCCACTGAGTTTCAAAAAAGTAATCCAACTGTGGGATTGGTCGTACCGGCCTCCATTCGCTACGACAATTTTTGCCATCCCATGACACTTCTTGTACCATCCTCCCATGGCGACCTTCATCTAATACGCATCGATAGCAATCTGGCAAATCCGCTCGCGGCTTTCGGCCAGCCGGGTCAGTGTACAGTGCTGACCCGCGGCTGCCCGCTCCTTGGCGGGTATAATCTAGCATAGCAAACAAGTAGACAGTCTGAGCCACCAGCAAATCGCGCAGCCGATACAACAACCCTGTCTGTGCGGGAGTACTCAGATGGATTTGCTCCGGATAGTTTTGCAGTAAAGTCTCTGTTTCAACAAATGCGCGTTGGATTTTTTGGGGATCACGCACCATACCACCACAGGCACTCATTCGCTGTGTAACCTCCTGCCACACATCCGCCAGGTTTCGTTTTCCCTGAGTACGATACGGTAGCTGCACAAATTTCTCCGCCTCGGCGCGCAGTATTTGCTGTACTGTCGTGGGCACCGCGCCCTGCGAGCCATGGCGCAACTTGCACGCAATAGCTGCTGCCGCTCGTAGTGCACCCACCTGTCCGGCATTCAGTGCTGCGCCACCCGGTCGCGTTACCCCATGGCTACCGTTTACCTCGCCGACCGCGTACAAGCCCTCTACGTCAGTTTGCCAGTTTGCGTCTGTGGCCAGTCCGCCGTTGTTGTGTTGAGCGCACACGGCAATTTCCAGGCGTTCCCGATGGAGGTCTACCTGATGTTCCTGATAAAACCGGACCGCTGGTGCATTCATATGCTCCAACCTCTCGATTGGTGTACCAAACAAGGCCCCGGCCTTCCCAAGGTAATCGTACGCTTCGCTTGAAAGTTTGTTGAACAGTATCTCCTTCTTTTGACTGTTTACTCGAAAGTCCAACCAGACGCGGCGACCTTTCAGAATGGTTTCCTGGTAAACGAGCAGATCCAGTAAAGAAGAGCCACTAAATATTTTTTGGACGTCAAACGGCCATTGGTAGCCCTTCAGAAAAATTAGGCTGAGCATCTCCTCCGGGGTACTAAAGTAATCCAGCAAAAATTCTCTTTCGTCGCTTCTATCCGGCTTAGTGGAGTAAAACGTAGGCAGGACTTGCATATAGGTTCCGCTGACGTTCCAGCGGGGCTGTATCGAAGCAATGCCAAACTGCCATTCGGTCAGGTTTTTACCCAATACTCCCGCTTCAAACGCCATACCGCTGGCCCCAATCTGACTTTGCGGGTAAACACTATCATGATATATGCCTGCTGGGCCACCCGTGGCCAGGACCACATTTTGGGCCCAGAACAGTACATAATCCGGATGGGCCCTGTTGTGCAGGTCCAAACATAGGACCCCGTATACCCGTCGGTCATATATCAGCAATTTTAAAGCTTGCATCTTATTGTATATGGGGATTTTCTTATCCCGCACCGCTTTTTCCAGTGCCTCCGTCATCTGACGCGACGTGTACGGTCCCGCGCTAGTTGCGCGACGTCCATGGTCATGATCGGTTTTATACCCCATATATTCGCCATATTCCGTGCAGGGGAACGGCACCCCCAACTCCACAAGATTCATAAACGCGCGCACCGAGAGGCCAGCTTCACACAGTGCCATGTCTCCATCTACACACTGACCGGCCACTAGATCCTCAGCCATGGTGTGGATCGAGTCAAGATCATCTGCTGCCAGTGACAATTTGTAATACGTTTGCTTGTCTGAACCTGTGTTACGAGACGTTCCTGCCTTCATATCCTCTGTGAGAAGAGCCGTTCTCTTCTTATTTTCCTGTGCCAGACGAAGCGCACACGCCAGCCCGGCTGCTCCAGACCCAACAACAATGTTCTGTTCATAGATTTCACGCACAATCGTCTACCCGCCTTTCTCAATTTAACCGCGGAAGTTTTGCGGCAAGTCCTTGGACGAAGCCAGAAAATCCTTATAAAAACCAAGGAAGTGCTGCGGATCCCGTACAACACAGCCCGTCGGTTTATGTGCCCGAATCAGATCCCCGCATTTGCCGCAAGTTACACAGACTCGCTTGGGATCCACCCGTCCTTCCTGAAGAATCTGATTGGCAAAATTCGGGTTTGCAAATGCCATACGTCCAAACAGCATTCCGTCACAGGCCCTCTCTTCGACCGCGCCGGCGCTGTATAAATCTGCATATTGACGCAGATAACTTGGTGCGGAAGCATATATAACCATACTTGGAACTGCTCTTTTCACTGTTTGAATTCCCGTAATCATGCGGGCGATGCCCTGCAAAGGATGTTCATCTGGATGGTATTTTCCAGAATCGAACGGGCGAGTAATGTGGGTCGTCACATATGGGTTGCCCATTGTTAGGTTCATCATTGTTAGGCCATAATCCTTCCACAACTGGTGGACTAAGCGAATCGGTTCCGTATAGTCTGGTTCCGTTTCCCCCTGGGGCTTTACGCCAAATCCATAAGGATAGGCATATCCATCATAAATACCTAGGCGGCAGGTCACTTGAAATGTAGAATCTTCATAGACCTTGGCTGCTGCAATAGCGTTCCGCAGCAGTCGGGTCCGGTTTTCAAACGATCCGCCATACATTCCCGGTCGAGTATATGCAGAAGTCAATTCTGCCAAAAGATAGCCGTGACATGACTTTATATCAATCGAATCAAACCCGGCTTGTTTGGCTAGTTTGGCAGCCTCTCCGAACTTTTCTTCCAGACTCTTTAAATAGTCATCCGACACGATGCAGCTATCATCCGCCGCACGGAATTGCTCATAATACGGATTGCGATAGGCAATCATTGGTGCTGGTCTGTTATCCGGGTTGGAATACCGTCCAGAGTGATTGGCTTGCATAATTAAATACGGTGCAAACCCATTGCTGCGCAGCCCAGCCTCCTTAATTGCCGCCGTAAATTTCTGATAGGCTTCCAGATTATCTCGACACAGATACAGCTGAGTTTGCCCAGAACGCCCTTCCGAAACAATAGAGATTGCCTCGAACCAGACAACGGAACTGCCACCAATAGCTTCTTGGACATAACGTCTCAATGTATACTTCGACGGTGAGCCGTCCGGTAAAGAGTCAGCGCCTTCCATTGGGGCAATTCCAATCCGGTTAGGCACCGTTACCGGGCCGAAGGCTAGTGGTTGTGCCAAAACGTCGGTGTTATCTGCGAAAGGCAATGTCACTCCCAACTGATGGGCTCTTACTTTCAATGCATCGAGATTTTTATAATGAAATCTTTCGTGTGCCATAAAAAACATCCTTTCTTTTGAGTTAAATAGTGATATAATAAAAATTATCTAGAAAAATACCCTTTTCGTTAGGAGGTGGGGACCTTGCACCCTCTTCATTCGCTTCCTTTTAGTTGCTCATTCGATGTCGATGCCACACCGCAATTAATTCATGAGCCCATCGGCCATATGAAATACAAAATCCTACTTGTAACTTCCGGCCATGCCACTGCTACCGTTATGAACCACACCTATGCACTGTCGCGCGGTTCATTACTGTTTATCGGGCGACTGGAAAGTCATTCCATTCAAATTCAGCACCCCCCTTATACGCGTTATGTTGTCACCCTGTCCATGGATACGCTGTTAAATAGTGTCCGGGACAATCATCTGCTGGCAATTTTCCTTCACCACCCTGCCTCCTTTCAGCATCTTGTACAATTGGATGAAACTACATTGTCAAACATCCTGCCCTATTTTCAACATCTTTTACATGAATGTCGCGAACAAGCGCCTTATTATGAGGAAACATGCACCAGTTGGTTCCATTTGTTTTTGATTGAATTGTATCGCCTGTTTCCGCAAGCATTCCCTAAATGGTCCAACTGCATCACGCGGACAGCAGTAGTCGCAGCACAGCAATATATGGCCCAACAATTCCATCGTCAGATTACCCTAAACGAAGTCGCCGAACACGTATTTGTCTCACGCCACACTCTGTCTTTGGCATTTCGAGATGCTGTCGGCATGACATTCAAGGATTATCTGATTTTACTGCGTCTCACCGAGGCTAAGCGCCTACTGCTTACCACTGATTTACCGGTATCCAAAATAGGGGAAGCCGTCGGCTACACCAACGTCAACAATTTTATTGAGACTTTTCGGAAACACCTGCACACAACGCCACTACAATACCGTCTCCACCAACGTTCAAGTTACCTTGAAGTATAGCGTATTTACCGCACCTTCTCTATAGCCAAGCCAGTATAAAAATATGTCTTTTGTTACATAGTCGCTTTCCGCTGCAGGGTGATAGCTTTTGCGCATCACGCTATTTTTGTCTGAATTATCGCCGTTTGAGTGGTCATTCACAGATTATCAGCAGCCGTCCATAGCGTCTCCTGTCCAGCATAAACGATGCCCCAAAAGCAAAATCAGGAATAAAGAAGTGTGAATGGGCACCAAGAAACAGTGTGAAATGGGCGTTTCACCTACATCGCCAGCGGTTCGCTGTTGGGGGCGCGCTGGCGCAGATGACCTCCATCCTGATGTGCCCGCTGAACCTGGAAGATTTTCTGCTGGTCAACGGTTTGAATGAGCTACCATCATGGCCCTGCACACAAAATTTCATGCACGCCAGGCTCTGGATGGGACCATGCACAACAAGATGCTGGATCTGTTCCGTAAATATCTGCTGGTGGGCGGCCTGCCTGAAGCAGTCAACGCATTCCTGCAAAGCCGAAACATCCAGCGCGTGCGGGAGGTACAGCGAGAAATCCATGACTACTATGTAGTGGAAGTCTCCGAATACGATGTCGGGTGCAAATTGGAGATCCGACACATCTACGACCTGATCCACTCCAACATGGAAAACAAGGAGAAACGGGTGGTGGCCCAATAGATCGAAAACAAACGGGGCAAAACCTTTGGCGACTATCAGGACGCGTTCGAGTATTTGATCAGTGCCGATATTGCGCTGAACGTGCAGGTGGCGTCCAACCCACATTTTCCGTTGGCGGAAACGGAGGGCAAGAACCTACTCAAGCTGTACTTGAACCATGTGAGGAGCCTATCGGCTTTTCTGTACGGCAACAACATGTGTACCATTTTGGAGGATGTGTGCTCGATCCATTTGGGCTCGATCTGTGAAACGGTGGTTGCCAGCGAATGGCAGCCCACGGGTACAAGTTGTTTTATTATGGCAATCACACCAGAGGAAAGGTGGATTACCTGAACGACAATTATAACAGCCTGCCTGTTGCCCATCGAGGTAAAATCCGGCAAAGATTATACGGTGTACAGTGCGCTGAATCACTTCGTGAGTAATGAGGAATACCACATTCAAACGGCGTTTGTTCTTTCCAACGCAAGGGAGATCACGGTAAGAGGAACATGTAAATGAAAGGAATTTTCGAGAGTATAAGCTGGATGCCTTTCGGCTTCTACAAATCATCCCCCAGAATGTGAAAATTTATGTCGGAAAAGTAATTCGAGCATATATACAAGAGATCTTGCAGCATATGCAAAGTGAGAATTTGAACTTAGAGCAGATTCATATTCCGATGGGCAAGGAAGAAACTCTGGAGCGGCTTCGTAGAATGTAGCGGTAAGACAATTTTTACAGCAGAGAGCTTAGAGAAATCACTTTGTTGGGGGGCACGGTCTCGTTGTGTTCCGAGCAAACTGCAGCGCAAAGAATAACGAGATATCAACGGAAAGCTCTTGCCCGCCCCATTTACACAGCTTTTGGTGAAATTATCGCTCCAAGCGGACAAAGGTGTGTCATTTGTTGGGGGAACGTTTTGTTTCGCTCTCCCTGCATTCATAAGCCGAAGCGGCCTGCCCCACACGCCATCCCGGCGTTAGAGCAGGCCGCTCTTCTATTCATTTATGCCTTTTACAATTCCTGCATCTCCCGTACCATCTGGTTGTGCTTCCGGCTTTTGCGGCAGATGTTGTTGTAGTCGTCCGAACACAGGAAGTCCAGCAGCCAGACCTTGGGCGCCCGGAAGGTAGGCGTTTTCATGATCGGCTTGAGCCGCCCCTCGGTGCACCAGCGGCTAACCGTGTGGCGGTTGTAGCCGGTGATGTCGCAGGTCTGCTGCAAGGTTAGCACATCGGGGGCCTTGACTAACTGTTTGGCCAGACGGCTGCGCAGCTTTTTGCGTCGGGGGGCGGTCAGGTCCAGGCGGCGGACCAGGGCATTCGCCGGTGGTTTGTGGTTGGGGGAGTTTTTATACCAGCTACTGGGCGGGGTGTAGCGGGCTGGGTCGGCGGGGCGGCGGCACAGGTAGTCGGTCGTGTCGGTCTTGGAAACCTGATAGCAGCGGGTGCGCTTGCCGGTATTGCTGCAGGGCACCAGGCCGCTCTGCAGTAGGGTAGATGGATATCCGGGTGCTGATGTGGCAGGCCTTGCGGAAATCGGTGCGGGACATGGGATCGGGATAGGCAGCCAGATAGGCAGCCAGGGCGGCTGCGATTCCTTTTTCCAGCTCAGTTGTGCGTTTTTTGGTCGTGTTTACCATGATTGTGTTCTCCTTATTATGGATGGATGTGTAAATCTTCCAACGCCGGAGAACGGCTGCAAATTATACAAAGTGGAATATTTTTGCGAATTTGTACGCGAAATCGGGTTCAAATCTCGCATCTTCCGGGTTCGGTCTGTAGGCGGCCCCACGCCAGCCCGGTTCCCATGCGGGCTGATAGGTTCCCTCTTATCTTGCACCTTATCTTGCATTTTTCCCCAAAAGCGTGTAAAATCGGAACAAAATGGGTGCTTCAAAAAGATTTGTGCCATCGAGGATGTTTTCGCGCTTTTTGCAAAATGCGACCAACCATCGCGAAAAAGCGAGGACGAACCGGCCGGTTTTGACCACCGCCGACACCGATCTGCCAATACCTTGCAGGACTCGAAATGCGATAGGGCGTTAACAGCGCCGCCAGAGTTCAAATCTCTGATGCTCCGCCAAATGTGGAGGCAAGGTTGGAAACGACCTTGCCTCTTGTTTTTTTGGAGAATTTCCATGCAAATGGAAAATCATACCAAGCTTGGCGCGCGGCTGTGGGGAGTGCCCATATGATGTATACTGGCAAAAGGTAGTGTGTTATAAGGGGGCCACCCATGGCAAGCGGGGAAAACTTGCATGTTGTGAAAACGTGCATCGACAGTCTGGAAACTCCATGCGGGACAATTTGCATTATGGATGAGGCAGGCGGCAAGCTGCCGTTTTCGTTAAGGGAAAACCCGTATCGGCCGGACTACTGCTATGCGGAGGTGAAGGGCATCGAACGGGAGATTCAGACCAAGACAAATTATCTCATCGTGGTGGACCCGACATCTTTGCGGTACGGGGAAACCTATCGCATCGCTCTTACGGGCACACCTTTGGCATGGGGCGATAGTGATGAACGTAGAGTCTGCGTTTCTGGGATAGCCAACGGTTACAGTATAGCATTGGGAGCCTATGACCCCAATGAGAAAGAGAAGCTGCGGCAAGGTTATGGACATTCAAAAGAAGCCGGGACACAGACGCGGCAGGCGGCCTTGGGAGCATTGGTATTTGAGAAAGAAGATTTTGTGCGCTATGATATAGAAATGTTGGACGACGCAAGCGGTTTCCGTTTTCGTCGTATAGATGATGACCGGCGGGAAATCACTTTCCCCGTCGCATGGGTGAAGAACGTTTCCGGCGAGGAAGAAAAGTGCCAAAGTGCGGTGGAATTTTGGACGACCTGACAGCGGAAGAAAAAATTATAGGTTTAGTTGGACCTGTGTGAAATGGTCCATGGGAGTTGAGGGAAGAAGAAACAGATTCGCCTAAACCCGATATCATTTTGCGGAGGAGAAAGGGTGTGGGTGAAACGGTAGGGAAAATCAACTTTTGATATGTTTGTGGGGGCTTATGAAATCGGGATCTGTAGACATTGATTATATGCGTGCTGGCAAAGCTCATTCATTAAAAAGCAAATTATAAAAACGGAGCGGTTGGCAGGAATGTGAAAAAGCAGAAAAAACGGCAGCAAATCAAAAAGTGCGCAAGGCGACCTCACTTTTTCGTGAGGTCGCCTTGCGCATACAGAGGAATATGAGATACCAGAAAACGGGAATCCACTGGCATCGGAAAATGGCAAGGGGAGAAAACGTGGGTCGGCGTGGGCGTTTGGCGAGGCCTATTGAAAAACGTCACGCCGGGTGGCAGAAGTCCCGCCAGGTGCGAAGAAGCAAAATCAGGGCGATGATG
The DNA here is from genome assembly GCA_003343905.1 of Subdoligranulum variabile. Lineage (GTDB taxonomy): Bacteria > Bacillota > Clostridia > Oscillospirales > Ruminococcaceae > Gemmiger > Gemmiger variabilis_C. Next base: position 119,550 of record QAKI01000040.1, on the reverse strand, counting down.
ACCGAAGCGATATCGGCCACAGCGCGGGCGGCGGCCAGGCCCGGCAGCCCCATCAGCGCGTGCAGCAGATACAATGCCGGAAGCAGCAGCGCGCCCTGACGCAGCGCCGACAGAACCGTGGCCGGTGCGGCCCGCCCGGCTGCCTGCAAAAAGTTGACGCCGAGATAATAGAAGCCTAAGAGCGGGCTGCCAAGCAGCAGCAGCGGCAAAAGCTGCCCGCCCAGCGCCAGCGCCTCCGCATCGGAGAGGAAAAGCCGCAGCAGCGTATCCTTGCCCAGCAGGCAGGCTGCCGCAAAAGCTGTGCCAAAGGCGAACGTCAAGAGCAGTACGCGGCCGATCACCGCGCGCAGGCGGGCCCGGTCCCCGGCGCCCACGTTATAAGCCAACAAGGGCTGTACGCCCATGCAGATGCCCATCTGTACCAGACCGATCACCATCGTGGCCTTGTCGGCAGCGGCCATGGCGGCCAGGGCCGCCGTGCCGTACCCTGCCAGCAAGCGATTGCTGAAACTGCCCGCGCAACCGGCCAACAGGCTGCTGACGCCATTGGGCAGCCCCACCGCCAGCACGCGCCCCAGCCGGGACGGGCGGCGCAGTGCATCGCCCGGCGCCAGGCTGAGCACCTGGGAATGACGCAGCATATATTCCAGATAAAAGGCGCAGGCCACTAGGTTCCCCAGCGCCGTCGCAATGGCTGCCCCCGCGATCCCCCACTGAAACACAAGGATGAACAGCGGGTCCAGGAGCATGTTCGTCAGGCTCCCGGCGAGGTTGCCTACCAGCCCGCGGCGGATCGCGCCATCCGCCCGCAACAGGGAAGCGGATGACACCGAGAAAAGCATGGCGGGCGCGCCGAGCGCCAGAAAGCGCATATAACGCTGTGCATGGGGAAGGATCTCGGCGTTGGCGCCCAAAGCTTTCAAAATCGGATCGCACCCCAGGTTCAGCACCAGCGCCAAAGCCAGGCCGGTCAGCACCGCGCACCAACTGCACAGGCTGGACACCGTGCGCACGTCCTGCCGGTCGCCCGCACCCAGGGACGCCGCCGCCACAGCGCAGCCGCCCATGCCCAGCGTGGTGGCCCCGGCCGAAACGAGGGTGAATACCGGGCCTACGAGCGAAACGGCGGCAGTCTGGGCCGTGTCGTGCAGCAGACCGATGAAAAACAGGTCGGTCATATTATAGATGACCATGACGAGGACGGACAGTATCGACGGCCCAACCAGCGAGAATATGGCCGCCCAGACCGGCTTGTCCCGGAACAGTGCTTCGCTTTGCATAGAGGGCTCCTTTCTGCACGGTGTATCAAACAACACGGGGAACGTTTTGCAACATATGTTGCTTTTCTTTCTGAAACATAGTATACTAAAGAAAAGAACGACATACAACCGTTACTTTCCGTGCATTTGTCCGCTGCGCAACACAAAGGAAAGAACTGTTGCAGAAAGGAACACTTCCATGCAAACTGATCTGCGTACCCGATATACCCGTCAGGTGATCACCGACGCCTATTTACAGCTGCTGCGGCAAAAGCCGGCGGCGCACATCACCGTCAAGGAAGTCTGCACATTGGCGCAGATCAACCGCAGCACCTTCTACCGCCAGTACAGGGACTGTCTGGACCTGCAGGAACAGCTTGAGCAGCAGGCCCTTGACGCGATGGAAGAAATGCTGGACAGCATGGAGGCGCACGGTGCAGAAGCGGTTGTCACCGCCATGCTGCGGACCCTGCGGGACAACGAGAGCCTGCTGGGCGTGCTTTCGCGCCAGGGGCAGAGTGAACGCTTTCTATATGCGATGACCGGGCGCTGTTTTCGTTATATGGATGAGCGCGCCGACCGCATGGCGCCGGTGCCCGGCCAGCGGCAGCAGGAAATGCGCAGCGCGTTCCTGGCTGCGGGCAGCGGCGGCGTGATCGAATACTGGCTGCACCGGGGCACGCCGGAACCGCCGGAACAGGTGGCTGCGGTTATCATTGCCTTGTGCTCCGGCGCCGCGGGGGCGAAACTGCCCCGATGAAGCAGGGAAAAAGCCCGGCGACCGCCGTTTTTGCGGCAGGACGCCGGGCCTTTTCCGGGAGAAAAAACAGGAAGGCTCAGCGGGCAGCATAGCTGCCCAGGTAGGCCAGGCTGGGTTTGGGAATGCGGGTCTGCCCATGCGCGCGGTCGACGGCGATCAGGCCGAACTGCATCGCAAAGCCCTTCTGCCATTCAAAGTTATCCATCAGGCTCCAGTAGCAGTATCCCTTGACCGGCAGACCGTCGGCCACACAGCGCCGCACGCCCGCAAGCGCCTGTTCGATAAAGGCCACGCGGCGGGTGTCGTCGGCGGTGGCAATGCCGTTTTCGGTCACGATCAGTTCGCCGTGGAACTTCTCGGCCACGCGGCGGATCACATGCTCCAGTGCGGCCGGGTAGAACTCATAATTCATCTGGGTCAGCTCGGCGCCCTCGGGGGCGGTCATGCTGCCGTTGGCGTCGTAACGGGCGCGGGTATAGTTCTGCACACCCAGGAAGTCATCCTCCGCGATGACGGGCAGGTAATGGGTGAATTCTTCGTCCCAGACCTTGGCCGCTTCCTCTTCGCCGCCGGGCAGGGCCTGGATGTCGTGCAGGCTCAGGGTAAGGCCGACTTTGACGCCGGGGCAGACTTCACGGATGACCGCCCGGGCGGCTTTGTGCGCTTCCATCACCAGCTCATCGCCGCGCGCGGTGCGCGGATTGGTGAAAAATTGGGGATGTGCTGTGCCGAACACCTGCAGATTCTCGGCTGCGGCGGCTTTCTGGTTTTCCATCATCTTTTGCAGATTCATCCCCATCTGCACACCGGCCTCGGCCTTTTCGCCGCCGGCCTGCTGCATCTGGGCCATCTGCGCCATCATCTGTTTTTTGTACCGCTCTGCGATGGCGGCCACCTGTACGCCCATGTTGGCCTCGTTGATGGTGCAGACATAGCGCAGCTCGCTGCCCAGACGTTCCATGACATAACGCACATAACGGGCAAAATCCGCCGGGGTGCTTTCGGCTTCCCAGCCGCCCTTGCAGATCAGCCATTTGGGGCTGGAGAAATGGTGCAGCGTGACGATGGGTTCCACACCATGCGCCTTGCAGCAGCGGATCACGTCACGGTAGTGTTCGATCTCCGCCTCGTCAAAGCGTCCGTCCTCCGGCTCGACACGCGCCCACTCGATGCCGAAGCGATAGGCGTTGAGCCCGGCTTCAGCCAGCAGGCGGATGTCTGCGGCATACTGATGATAGTGGTCGCAGGCATCCAGCGAAGGTTCGGTGTAGTTCGTATGCTGCATCTGTTCGGCTGCCCAGCAGTCGCTTTTCGTATTATTTCCTTCCACCTGATGGGGCGCGGTGGCGGCACCGATGAAAAAATCTTGAGCCAGGGGCGTCATGGTCGATCCTCTCCTTTATATCCTATATCCTGTATGCCGGGCTGTTTGGAGCCCGGGCGGCAGGCGGGGGCAGGGCCCCGGCCCGCTGCGCTTTCTATGCCTTCAGTATACGGCAGGGCAGAAGCACTTGACAACCATTTATTTGATCTAAAAGTCAAAAATTGAATGTCTTGCCGCAAGGTGTCCAATAATTGATTTTTTGTAATATTTTTTGTGTTTTTACTTGCGGCGGTGTGTGGTAGGCTAACAGCAGAAACCCGGGAACCCACGGCAATACATCGAAACAGGAGGAATATTAGTGGAACGCAAAAAGAAATTATCCCAGAGCGAGATCGACGGCGTACAGTACCGCCGCGTGCCGACCTGGTGCATCGCCATCGCAGAAATGCAGGGCGGCGCCGCCATGGCGTTTTATTCGCTCGTCGGACTGATGAGCTATGTTGCCAGCGAGGGCTACGGCATTGCGCTGGCGGTCGCCGGCGTCATCCTGACGGCCACCCGCTGGTTCGACGGCCTGATCGACCCGTTCCTGGCTGTCTGGATCGACAAGCTGCACACCCGCTTCGGCAAGCTGCGCATCCTGATGCTGCTGGGCCTGACCATCCGCAGCATTGCGATGCTGATGCTTTTCGTCTGGTTCAGCGGCCGCACCGACAATGTGGTGCTGTTTATCGTTTTGTACATGGTCAACATCGTGGGCAACTCGATCTTTGACATCGCGGGCAACATGCTGCCGGCCGTCATGACCAACGATCCCCGCCAGCGCCCGACCGTACAGGTGTGGGCCACCATTTACAATTACATCTTCCCCACGGTCCTGGCCATTGTTTCCGTCATGATCATCCTGCCCATGTTCGGCAACCAGTACACGCGGGAGATGCTTTCGCTGACCTGCATCATCAATGTGACGGTGGCCTGGGTGCTGACGCTGATCGCCTGCATCGGCCTGACCCCGGTGGATAAGCCGGAGAACTTTATGGGCATCACCGCCGGCGGCGATGATGTGAGCCTGAAGGATATGGGCAAATTCCTGGCGCACAACCGTCCGTTCCAGATGTATGTTATCGCCGCAGTTTCGGACAAGCTGGCCCAGCAGGTCAACAGCCAGACGATCGTAAGCACGCTGCTGTTCGGTATCCTGATCGGCAACATCCAGTTCGGTACGCTGCTCAGCACGTTCTCGATGCTGCCCTCCATCGTTTTTGCGATTTTTGGCGCCCGCTACTGCGGCAAGCATGGCAGCCGGGAGGCCACCGTCACCTGGACCTGGGTATGCACCATTGTGGCTGTCATCAGCGTTGTGTTCTGCGCGGCCATCGATATGCGCAGCATTTCCACGAACATCGTGCTGACCGTCGTGTTCTTTGTACTGCTGCTGTTGATGAACGGCGCCAAGATGTGCGTGACCACGGCCAACGGTTCGATGCGTGCCGACATCGTGGACTTTGAGCTGGACCGTTCCGGCAAGTACATTCCGGGCATCGTCACCGCCACCTACAACTTTATCGACCAGCTGGTCTCCTCCCTGGGCGTCACGATCGCCACGCTGTGCGTGGCCGCCATCGGGTATGTGAACACCGTACCCCAGCCCACCGACGCCGCTACGCCCGCCATCAAGTTCATGGCGCTGTTCCTTTACTTCGGCATGCCGCTTCTGGGCTGGATCTGCACCCTGATCGCCATGCGGTTCTACAAACTCACCAAGCAGGAACTTGTGGGCGTACAGAAACGCATTGCGGAAAAGAAAGCGGCAGTCCTGGCGGAAAAGCAGAAATAAGACGATTACTTTCCGCGCCACTCGGTGGGCGTCTGCCCGGTGACGGCGCGGAAACATTGAATGAAGTAGCTGCGGGTGGTAAAGCCGAGGGCATCGGCAACCGCCTGCACGCTCATTTTGGTAGAATCCAGCAGCACCTTGGCGCGCTCGATCTTGGCGAACTTGACATAGTTGGTCACGCTCAGCCCGGTCTCCTTTTTGAAACGGCGGGTCAGATAATATTCATCGTACCCCACCGCACGCGCCAGGTCGGCCGCCTGGATCTTATCGGACAGGTTCTGTTCAATGTAATCCACACATTTTTGGATGGCGGTGCTGTAGCGCGGATTGGTCCGGCAGCGATGCACGCGGCGGATAAAATCCGCATACATCGTGGCTGGCAGATGCAGCAGGGATTCCTGTGTACGGGCATTCTCCACGCTTTGGATGTAGGCGTCCCCCAGGGAGTACGCCTCCTCCGGCGAAAGGCCGCCCTCGATGGCGGCGCGGCAGACCAGCGAGGTGAACACGATGCAGCTGGTCTTTGCCTGCCGCAGCGGGTCCGGCCCCGATACACGGACGCCGCTGCTCACGCTGATGGAATGGCTCAGGGCTTCCTGGTAGTTCATATCCCCGTTGCGGACCATACCCAGCAGCGCCCGTTCCGCGGCATAGACCTGGTAGCGGTCCCGTTCGGGCGCGCTGCGCTCCGGCAAAGGATGCAGGTCTTCGGACGGCAGAAGCAGGTCGCTGATGTTCAGCCGTTCGCCCGTCAGACCAAAATGCAGCATCAGCAGGTAGCGCCCCAGCAGCACGTTGGAAACGACCGGCAGCCGCGCCGCCGCCTGCATGAACTGCTCTTTCCAGGCAAGGCTCAGTTCCAGGCCCTGATAGTTGCCATACCCCAGTTCAAGCTGCCCCATCGAAACGGTGGAGTAGAACACGGGGCCCAGCAGCCAGCAGCGCCGCAGGGAACCCTGGGCATCATGCTCAAAATCGGCGCCGTATACAAGCCCGATGGCCGTTCCCAGCAGGACCGGCCGCCCGCCTTCGGCGGCCGCCAACAGGCGGTTCTTGATGCCAAAGGCAGAAAACGCCGTATCCAGTACGGTCTGGTCCGGGCAGTTGGTGGTGAGCATCGTGCCGTTGGCGTCATAGCACCAGGTAAAAACATTGTCGCACAGGCCGAACAGATCCTGCATCAAAGAAATTTTCTGATCGGTGGACATGGATGATTCTGCCATGATCGCGCCCTCCCTGTTCTGGTTCATTCATTTTCAGATATTGTAACGCATTTCCGGCGGGCTGTGCAACCATCCACGCCCCGGGCCTGCAAAGAAAGAAGGAGACAGTCTATGGATCCTAAAAAGATCTTGTCGCAGTTGACACTGGAAGAAAAAGCGGAACTTTGTACCGGCGGCGATTTCTGGCATACCAAAGCCGTCGAACGGCTGGGGCTGCCCGCCGTGATGATGAGCGACGGCCCCAGCGGCCTGCGCAAACAGAACAACGCCGCCGATCATCTGGGTCTCAACGACAGTGTCCGGGCGGTGTGCTTCCCGGCATCGGCAAGCGTGGCCAGCAGCTTTGATGTGGACCTGGCCCGCCGTCTGGGGCAGATACTCGGCCGGGAGTGCCAGGCTGAAAAGCTGGCGATGCTGCTGGGCCCCGGGCTGAACATCAAGCGCAGCCCGCTGTGCGGCCGCAATTTTGAATATTACAGCGAGGACCCCGCCCTGGCCGGTCAAATGGGCGCCGCGCTGGTAGAAGGGCTGCAGAGCACCGGCACAGGCAGTTGTATCAAGCACTTCGCCGCCAACAATCAGGAGACCGACCGCATGGTGGGCGACAGCGTGGTGGACGAGCGCACCCTGCACGAGATCTACCTGCCCGCGTTCGAGACCGTGGTCAAACAGGCCAGGCCCCGCGCCGTCATGTGCGCGTACAACCAGCTCAACGGGACCTTCTGCAGCGAAAACAAAGAACTGCTGACCGATATTTTGCGCACCCGCTGGGGATACGAAGGCATGGTGGTCACCGACTGGGGGGCTGTCAAAGACCGCGCCAAGGGTGTGGCCGCGGGCCTTGATCTGGAAATGCCGGGCGGCAGCCGCCGGGGCATCGACCAGGTGCTGGCGGCGGTGAAAGCAGGCACCCTGCGCGAGGAACAGGTGGATCAGGCGGCGCTGCGCGTGCTGGAATTTGTCTGCGATTCGTTGAAAAATGCGGATGAGCAGGCTGTGTTCGACCGCGAAGCGGATCATCAGGCCGCCCGCCAGATCGCTGCAGAATGCGCCGTCCTGCTGAAAAACGAGCATGACGCCCTGCCGCTGGCCGAAGGACAGACCGTGGCGCTGATCGGGGACTTCGCCGCCACGCCCAGATATCAGGGCGGCGGCAGCAGCCATGTGAACAGCGCCCGCGTCAGCGCAGCCCGCGACGATATGCCTGCCGGGATGACCTGGACGCGCGGCTATGACCAGGCGGCGGACCTCCCCGACGAAAAGCTGCAGGCCGAGGCCGTCCGCGCCGCACAGAGCGCCCGTGCGGCGGTGATCCTGGCCGGTCTGCCGGAACGGTACGAGAGCGAGGGCATCGACCGTACTTCGCTGGATATGCCTGCCAACCAGAACGCACTGATCGAAGCGGTGGCCGCCGTACAGCCCAACACCATCGTGGTGCTGTATAACGGCGCGCCGGTGACCATGCCCTGGCTGGATAAGGTCGCGGCTGTGTTGGAAATGTACCTGCCGGGCGACGCCGCAGGGGAAGCGACCCTTGACCTTTTGTACGGCCGCGCAAACCCCAGCGGCAAATTGGCGGAAACCTTCCCCAGGAAGCTGGCGGATACACCGGCGTACTTGAATTTCCCCGGCGAGGACGCGGTGACGGAATACCGCGAGGGCGTTTTTGTCGGGTACCGCTACTATGACAAAAAGCAGATGGAGGTGCTGTTCCCGTTTGGGTATGGGCTGTCCTACACGAACTTTGCCTACCATGATCTGACGGTGGACCGGCAGGCGCTGACCGATGCGGACACGCTGACGGTTCGTGTGACGGTCACCAACACCGGCAGCCGGTTCGGCAAGGAGGCGGTGCAGTTGTATATCGCGCCGCCGGCGGGCATGCGGCAGCGCCCGGTGCGGGAACTGAAAGCCTTTGCCAAGGCGGCGCTGGCGCCCGGGCAGAGCCAGACCCTGGAATTTACACTGACCGGCCGCGATTTCTCCTATTACGAGCCGCTGCTGCATGATTTTTATGCCGAAAGCGGCCGCTATGGCATCGAGATCGGTGCCTCCAGCCGGGACATCCGCCTGCGGACCGCCGTTGAACTGACCGCCACGCGCCCGCTGCCCCGCACCTTTACCGAATATTCGAGCCTGGGTTCCGTCATGAAGGACCCGCGCGGCGCGGCCCTGATCGGCCCCATCCTGCAAAAGATGGCGGCTGCCGCGGGCAGTGCCACCGGGGCGGACACCGCCGGCTCGATGCAGATGATGCAGGGGATGCTGCTCAACACGCTGGTGTCCTTTGGCATACTGACGGAACCGCAGCTGCAGGGCATTCTGCAGCAACTGAATCAATGATTGAATACCACGTCAAAAAAAGAGAGTGAGAAACGATGCGTACGATCCAAAACCTGAATGATAACTGGATCTTCCATAAAACGGAGGACCCCACGGCCGACGCCGGGGCGGCGGTAACGCTGCCCCATACCTGGAACGCCGAGGACGGCCAGGATGGCGGCGACGATTACTACCGCGGCAAATGCTGGTACACCCGCCATCTGGATGCCGCCGAACTGCCGCACCTGGACGCCGGGGCGCGTGTCTGGCTGGAATTTGAAGGCGCGGCCATGGAAGCCGAGGTATTCCTCAACGGTCAAAAGCTGGCGGCGCATGCAGGCGGGTATTCGGCTTTCCGGGTCGAACTGACCGGGCGCCTGGGCGAACGCAATGTGCTGGCGGTCTCTGTCAGCAACGCCCGCAGTCAGACTGTCTATCCCCAGCAGGCCGACTTCACCTTCTATGGCGGTTTGTACCGCGAGGTGCATCTGATCGTCGTGCCCGAAACGCATTTCAGCCTTTCCTACTACGGCGGGCCGGGCCTCAAGATCACGCCCTGCGTGGATCTCGCAAGCCATAGCGCCGCCGTTACGGCCGAAGCCTGGGTCGAAGGACCGGGGGCGGACACGGCGCAGGTCACGTTCAGTCTGGCGGGGCAGACGCAGTGCGCCGCCGTTGTGAACGGGTGCGCCAGGGCTGACTTTACCATCCCGGATGTCCACCTGTGGGACGGCCTGAACGATCCGTATCTTTATACGGCGGCCGCCAGCCTTTCCAGCGGGGACGCCGTCCAGACCCGTTTCGGCTGCCGGAAATTTGAGATCGACCCGCAGCGGGGCTTCCTGCTCAATGGCCGTTCCTACCCGCTGCGCGGCGTATCCCGCCACCAGGACCGCAAAGGCGCGGGCAATGCGCTGACCCCGGCCATGATGGAGGAAGATATGGCCATCATCAAGGAACTGGGGGCCAACACGCTGCGCCTGGCGCATTATCAGCACGCCCAGTATTTCTATGATCTGTGCGATGAAAACGGCCTTGTCGTCTGGGCCGAGATCCCCTATATCACGATGCACATGCACGGCGGACGGGAAAACACCCTCAGCCAGATGACCGAGCTGGTGGTGCAGAACTACAACCACCCCTGCATCGCCGTGTGGGGCCTCTCCAACGAGATCACGGCGGCCAGCGCGGTCAATGAAGAACTGCTGGAAAACCACCGCGCCCTCAACGACCTGTGCCACAAACTCGACCCCACCCGCCCCACCACGATGGCGAACGTCTTTATGCTGGAGACCGACAGCCCGATCCTTGCGATCCCCGACGTCAACAGCTATAACCTCTATTTCGGGTGGTATCTGGGCGAACTGGAACAGAACGATGAATTCTTTGACGAGTACCACGCCAAATATCCCGACCGCTGCATCGGTTTTTCGGAATACGGCGCCGACGCCAACCCTGCCTATCAAAGCCCGACCCCGGAGAAAGGCGACTACACCGAAAGTTACCAGTGCGTCTACCATGAACATATGCTCCGCATGATCGAGGCCCGCCCCTGGCTGTGGGCCACCCATGTGTGGAACCTGTTCGACTTCGGCGCCGACGGGCGCGACGAGGGCGGCAAGCATGGCGAAAACCAAAAGGGGCTTGTCACCTTTGACCGCAAGCTGAAAAAGGACGCCTTCTACCTCTACAAAGCCGCCTGGAACCACAAAACGCCCTTTGTCCATCTGTGCGGCAGCCGCTATGTGGACCGTGCGGAGGATGTGACCGAGATCAAGGCGTACTCCAACCAGCCGGAAGTCAGCCTGTACGTGGATGGCCGACTGTTCGCCACTGTGCAGGGGCATGTGGTATTCACCTTCCAGGTGCCGCTTACCGGCGAACACACCATCGAGGCGCGGGCGGGGGAATGCCGCAGCGTTATGCTGGTGCGCAAAGTGGCCGAGCCGAACCCGGCCTACCGCAAGCCCGGGCGCGCGGCCTCGGCCAACGTGACCAACTGGTTTGACAAGGGCGAGGCCGACCCCACCTGCTACTCCATTCTGGACACGCTGGGCGAGATCCGCCAAAACCCTGAAGCGGGCGCGATCATCGACCAGATGATGGCCAAGGGGGCCGAGAGCCACGGCGAGGTGGCCGAGACCGTCAAGGATAACCCGGCCCTGCAGCGCATGATGAACCGCATCACGCTGGTCAGCCTGCTCAAACAGTCCGGCGCGGATGAACAGAGCATCAAACAGCTCAACCGTATTTTGCAGGGCATCAAAAAGACGGAAAACTGACAGACGCGCAGCGCCTGAAACAAAGCCGCCGAGGCGGGCATGGCACCAAGGATCATGACCCGCCCCGGCACTTTTGGGGTCGGCGCGGACAACAGAAAAGGAGCCAAGCATGAAAACATACTGCAACCCGTTGGATCTGCCTTATCGCTACCAGCATATGAACGAAAACGGCCGCCGCTACGCTTTCCGTGAGGGGGCCGACCCCACCCTGGTCCTGTTTAAGGGCACTTACTACCTCTTCGTTTCGATGTCGGCGGGGTTCTTCTACTCGAACGACCTGCTTCACTGGGATTTCCACGCCGATCCCGACCTTGAAATTTACGACTATGCGCCCGATGTGCGGGAGATCGACGGTTTTCTGTACTTCTGCGCATCGTCCCGCAGCAAGAACTGCCCCATCCTGCGCAGCGCCGACCCGCTGCATGAAAAATTCGAGCAGGTAGCCGCGCCGTTCCCGTTCTGGGATCCGAACCTGTTCCTGGACGATGACGGCCGGCTGTACCTGTACTGGGGCTGCACCAACACCCAGCCGATCTGGGGCGTAGAACTGGACCGAAAGACGCTGCAGCCCATGGGGGAAAAGCAGGCTTTGATCGCGGGCGACCCGGAGCGCCTGGGCTACGAACGCCCGGGGGAAAACGGCGTGGTGGACAAGACCAACAGCGTGATGTACCGCAGCCTGAGCCCGCTGTTCGACCCTGAGACCCAGACCCTCAAGATCCCGCCCGCGCTCGCGGAGCAGAGCGGCTATTCGGCTGAAGTGCTGACGCGCATTTTCCTGTCCATCGGCCAGCCGTATATCGAAGGCGCCTATATGACCAAGCACGGCGGGCGTTACTATCTGCAATACGCGGCCCCCGGCACCCAGTACAACATTTACGCCGACGGCGTGTATGTGGGCGAAAGCCCGCTGGGGCCTTTCACCCGGCAGGCGTCCAACCCGTTCAGCGCGGTCCCCGGCGGGTTCATCACCGGCGCGGGCCACGGCAGCACGATGGCCGATGCCCACGGGAATTACTGGCATACCGCCTCGATGCGTATCAGCGTCAATCACGACTTTGAACGCCGGGTCGGGCTGTTCCCGGCGGGCTTTGACGCCGACGGTGTCCTGTTCTGCAACCAGAATTTTGCCGATTACCCGCACCGCATTCCGGAAGGAACGTTCGATCCCACGGACTGGCAGCCCGCGTGGATGCTGCTCTCGTATGCAAAACCGGCGTTCGCCTCCTCTACGGCGGCTGGCAGCGACCCGGCCCGGGCCGTGGATGAGAACATCCGCACCTGGTGGAGCGCCGCCGATGCCGCCCCCGGCCAATGGCTGGCCGTCGATCTGGGCCGGGCGATGGATGTGCGCGCCGTACAGGTGAATCTGGCCGACGAGGGGATCGCCGTCGATTTCCCGCCGGAAAGTTATGGCGACGACCGCCACACCCGCCACATCGAACTGGAACCCCAGATCAGCCATTATACGGTCGAGACCAGCGAGGACGGCGAACACTGGACCGTACAGCAGACGGTTGCCAAAGAGTGCTCCAACGGGTATTATGAATATGCAGACGGCCTGGCCGCCCGGTATGTACGGGTGGTGGGCGGCGCGCTGCCCTACGGCCAGCCCCTGCGGGTGGCTGGGCTGCGGGTGTTCGGCAATGGCGGCGGCGCCAAGCCTGCCGCGGCCGATGCCGCCGCGGTGCGTCTGGGCGATTTGGACGCCAAAGTCAGTTGGAAGCCGATCCCCGGCGCACAGGGGTACAACGTCCGTTACGGCATTGCGCCGGACAAGCTCTATCACAGCTGCCTGGTCTATGACGCCGGCGAGGTCAGCCTTTGCACGCTCACGGCCGGGCAGGCGTACTACATCGCGGTGGACAGCTTCAACGAGAACGGCATCACTCCCGGCAAGGTGTTTGCGCTGTAAATAAGGAGGTAATTTTGATGATCCAGACCGGTGTACAGCAGTTTATGCTGGGCAGCGTGATGAATAAGGAAGAACAGGCCCGCGCGACCCTTGCGGCCGTCAAGGCCGCCGGTTACACCGGCATTGAACTGTGTGGATTTATGATCCACCCCACCGGCTTTATGGTACGCATGCTGACCCGCGCCGCCGGTATGCCTACCGGCAGCGGCGGCAAGCTGGACTGGCACCGCCTGGTGCGCGACTCCGGGCTGGAGGTCATCAGCCTGCATACCGACCTGGGCAGCGTTGAACGGGACGCCGCGGCTGTGGCCGCCGAAGCCCGGAGCTTTGGCACGAACTATGCGGTCATCACCGGCATGTACCGCTTTGCCTACGGCGATGCCGCTGCCTGGCACGACCTGGCCCGGCGGCTGAACGCGGCGGGGGCCGCGCTGGCCGGGCAGGGCGTGCAGCTGCTTTACCATAACCACAACTGTGAATTGCAGCGGGTGGAAGGGGAACGCCGTGGCTATGATATTTTGCTGGCCGAGACCGACCCCGCCAACGTCAACTTTGAATTCGACTCCTACTGGTTTGCCGAGGGCGGCGCCGACGTGGCCGATACGATGCGGACCCTGGGCCCCCGTATGAAGCTGTGGCATATCAACGACCGGGGCTGCCGCCTGGCGGCGGGGCAGCAGGCTATGACGCCGATCCTCAAGACCGACAACATGGAACTGGGCACCGGCAATCTGCCCCTGGCGGCCTGGGCCGACCTGGCCCGGGCCAACGGCGTCCAGGCTGTGGTGCTGGAAAGCCACCGCAACTGGGTGGATAAAAGCCCGGTCAAGAGTTTACAGGTCAGCGCCCGCTGGCTGCGGGAACATCTGTGAGAGAAAGGCAGGGAAGCCATGATGCCCCAAAATAAAACGATCGCCCGGCTGCTGGCCGGGGAAAGCGACAACCATATTCTGCCGTTCTTCTGGCAGCATGGGGAGGATGAAGCCACGCTGCGGCGGATGATGGCCGCCATCGACGGCGCAAACTGCAAGGCCGTCTGTGTCGAAAGCCGCCCGCACCCGGACTTCTGCGGCCCCAAATGGTGGGCCGATATGGATGTGATCCTGGAAGAAGCGCGCAACCGCGGGATGAAAGTCTGGATCCTGGACGACAGTCATTTCCCGACCGGCTTTGCCAACGGCGCCGTCAAGAACGCGCCGGATGCCCTGTGCCGCCAGAGCATTCTGGGCTGCACAAAAACGCTGGAGGAAGCCCCCGGCCCGCTGACCCTTGATCTGCGCGCGGAAGGGCTGATGGACCCGCCCCAACCCGATCTGCGTGACCCGATGCAGGCGTTCGCCGCCCGTATTCCCGCCGCCCGCACGTTTGACCCCGCCGGTGACCGTCTGCTGACCGTGCAGGCGGTGAAAGCTGACGGCACTGCCGTGAATCTGCTCCCCTTTGTGCAGGGGACCGTCCTGGCGTGGGACAAACCTGCCGGGGCGTACACCCTGCAGGTCGTCACGGCCAGCCGCAACGCCGGGTATCACCGGGATTACATCAACATGACCGACCCGGCCAGCGTGCGCCTTTTGCTCGATGCCGTCTACGAACCCCACTGGGCCCATTACGCGGGGGATTTCGGCAAGACCATCGCAGGCTTTTTCTCGGATGAACCCGAACTGGGCAACGGCCTTTTGTACCAAAAAGGCAATACGCTGGGCTGCGGCCAGGATCTGCCCTGGAGCGCCCCGCTGGAAGCCGCGGTGGCCAAAGAGTTCGGCCCCGGCTGGGCCGGCGCGCTGCCCCGCCTGTTCGCTCAGGATGACAGCGACGCTACCGCCCGCATCCACACGGTCTATATGGAGTGCCTGACCAAACTGGTGCGCGAAAATTTCAGCGAGCAGATCGCCGCCTGGTGCCATGCGCACGGTGTGGCGTACATCGGCCATGTCATCGAGGATGACGGCCAGCACTGCCGTACCGGCGCAAGCCTGGGCCACTATTTCCGGGGCCTGCAGGGGCAAGATATGGCCGGTATCGACGACATCGGCGGCCAGGTCCTGCCCCAGGGGGAGGACGAGCCGAAGGTGGATACCATGCGCCGCCCGCGCAACGGCACTTTCTACCACTATGCCCTCGCTACATTGGCCGAGAGCGCGGCCGCCATCGAGCCCGGCAAACAGGGCAACGCCATGTGCGAGATCTTTGGCAATTACGGCTGGGCCGAAGGCGTCCGGCTGGAAAAATACCTTGCCGACCATTTTCTGGTCCGGGGCATCAACTGGTTCGTGCCCCATGCGTTTTCGGGCAAAGCGTTCCCCGACCCCGACTGCCCGCCGCATTTTTACGCCCACGGCCACAACCCACAGTACCGGCACTTCGGCCAGTTGATGGCCTACATGAACCGGGTGGCGACGCTGACTTCTTCGGCGCCCCATTCCGTCCCGGTGGCGGTGCTTTACCATGGCGAAGCCGAATGGTGTGATCCTGCCGCCATGCCCTTTGAACAGGCGCTGCGCCCGCTGTACGACGACCAGATCGCCTGCCGCGTGCTGCCCGCGGATGTGTTCAGCGAGCCGGAACGCTACCAGACCGTGCCGGGCGATCCGCTGCGGGTCAATGGCTGCGCTTACCGGGCCTTTGTGGTGCCCGGCGCCAAACGCCTGCCCGACGCGGCGGCCCGGGGGCTGGCGGCTCTGGCCGAAGCAGGACTGCCGGTGTTCTTTGCAGGCAGCCGTCCGGCCGCCCTGTGCAGCGGCGGTCCGTTACCGGCGGCGCTGGCCGCCTGCCCGGTGGTACAGCCTGCCGGCCTGCCTGCCGCTGTGCGTGTCGCCGGGGTGGCGGCCCCTGTGCTGGCCCCCAAAAACGACCGGCTGCGGCTGCTGGCTCTGGAGGGCGAAGCCCCCTGTGTGCTGCTTGTCAACGAAGGGACTACCCCCTGCACCGGCACCCTGACGCTGCCGGGCCTTTCCGGCCCCTGCTTCTGGTATGATCCCTGGGCCAACCGCTGCGAACCGGCGGCTGCGGCCGATACCGAAGCGGGCCTGCGGGTGGAGCTGAGCGTCGAACCGCTGCGGTCCCGCGTGCTGGTGACCGGCGATCTGCCCGAGGGCGCCGCGCTGCATGTTTCCCCTGACGGTGGGGCCGACGTCCCGCTGACCGGCTGGACCCGCGCCACCTGCGAGGGGGCGGCCTACCCGGCCTTTGGACCGGCGCAGGCGGTGACGCTGCCCGATGCGCTGGCGGAAGAACAGCCTGAATTTTCCGGCTTTGTGCGGTACACGGCCCGGTTCACGCTGGACAGCGACGCTTCGCTGTTGCTGACGGTCACCGATGCCGCCGAGGGCGTGGAGGTCTTTCTCAACGGCGAAAGCGCGGGCATCCAGATCACGCCGCCTTATGTGTATGAATTGCAGGGCAAAGCCGGCGAGAACGTCCTGACCATCGAAGTGGCCACAACGCTGGAGCGGCAGTGCTATCCGCTGCTGGAAGGCTACCGCAAAATGATGGCCGCACCGCCCACCGGCGGCAGCGGGCTGACGGGCCGCGTTTATTTGCAGCGCGTACAGGAACGGTAAAATCTGGCAAACGCTTCGAACGGTGACCGGCAGGACCGCGCCGGTTACAGAAGCAGGCCCATACAGTTGAACAGCCCCCCGCTGGTCGCGGTATTACGCTGACCGGCGAGGGGCTGTTTGGCTGTGACGCGAAAGAAAAGCGCAGGGGAGAAAAAACAGCGGCCGCAAACAGTAAATAGCATGGTGGGGGAATTGCATCGGGCCGACGTTGGAAGTAAAATAGAGGGGGAAAACCATATAAAACGGGAACGTCGAGGATAGGACCATGCACGAAGTGGAAATCGTGGAACACTTGCAGATCAACGGGCTGCGTATCTTTTTTGATACGGTATATTACCGTACCCCGCATGTCCACAGGGAGATGGAACTGATCTGGCTGGCGGAAGGCAGCCTGGATGTGCGCATCGAACACACCCAGCTGCGCGTGCAGCCGGGCGAGATGGTGCTGTTTCATCCGGGGCAGCTGCATGAATTCCGGGCGCTGACCGAGGGCTGCACGTTTTTATGTGTGCAGGTGGCGCCGGAACTGGTACAGCAGACGTATCCCGCTTTTGCAAGGCTCTGTTTCGACCAGCCGTGCCCCAGCCGGGCGCTGCCGCAGCGTGCGTATGCGGAACTGGTAGGCCGCCTGCTGCGGATGACACGGTATTATTTGCAGCGTTCGGAAGCTTACGAACTGATCTGTACAGGGCTGATCTGCCTGATGCTGGGCACGCTGGTCAAGGCCATGCCGCATCATATGCTGTCGAGCGGGGAACTGGCCGGTCAGCAGCAGCGCAACGACCGCGCCATGCGGTTGATCCAGTATGTGGACGACAATTATGCCCGCAAAATCAGATTGTCGGATTTTGCCCGGGCAGAAGGGCTGTCGCTGGGGTATGTGTCCCATTTTGCGCGGGAAGTCCTGGGGCGCAGCTTCCAGGATTATGTGGATACCGTGCGTTTTTACGATGCCTGCAAGCGGATGGCGGCCGGGCAAAAGCGGCTGGTGGACGTATATGTGGCGTCCGGATTTTCGGATTACCGCTATTTTTCCCGCGCGTTCCATAAGCGGTTCGGCATCACGCCGGAGGAATACCGCCGCCGGAGCCAAAGCCCCGTGCAGGAAGAAACGCGGGTCCACCACAGCGTCCATTCGCTGGAGCATTTTTATTCCCCGGAAAAAAGTCTGGAACTGCTTGACGAAGTGGAAAAACGGCGCGGGGGACCGTCTGGCGGGGACGTTTAGTCGGATATAACAAAAAGTCTGCGGCGAAATTGTCAACTTGCCGAAAAAGCGCCGGACAGCAAATTCGTCTAATCGCCAAAGCCACTTTGTCAAGGAAAAACATTCCCCGCGATGGTATACTGGTGCCAGATAGGAACCGAAGGAGGGAAGGGTTCGCATGACGTTTATTGGGATCGATCTGGGCACCTCGGCCTGCAAATTCCTGTTGGTGGATGAGGATGGCCGGGTGCTGCATACCGTCACGAAGGAATATCCGCTTTCCTTCCCCTGTCCGGGCTGGAGCGAACAGGACCCCTGTGACTGGTGGAATGCCTGCCTCGCGGGCATCCCCGAACTGCTGGAAGGGGCTGACCCGGCACAGGTACAGGGGATCGGCGTCGGCGGGCAGATGCACGGTCTGGTCGCGCTGGATGCGGCGGACCGGGTGCTGCGCCCGGCCATCCTGTGGAACGACGGCCGCACCGCGGCCCAGACGGACTACTTGAATACGACCATCGGGAAAGAACGGCTCGGCGCCTGGACCGGCAATATCGCCTTTGCGGGTTTTACCGCGCCGAAGCTGCTGTGGATGCGGGAAAAGGAACCGGAGTTGTTTGCGCAGATCGCCAGGATCATGCTGCCGAAGGACTATCTGGTGTACCGCATGACCGGCATACACGCGACGGATTATTCCGACGCTTCCGGCACGCTGCTGCTGGATGTGCAGCACAAACGCTGGAGCCGGGAAATGTGCGAGATCTGCGGGGTACAGCCTGGATGGCTGGCCGCGCTGTATGAAAGCTGGCAGGAAGTCGGCTGCCTGAAGCCCGGCGTGGCCGCCGCCCTGGGCCTGCCTGAAACCGTGAAAGTGTGCGCGGGGGCGGGCGATAACGCCGCCGCGGCCATCGGCACGGGTACGGTCGGGGAGGGGCGCTGCAATATCAGCCTTGGCACATCCGGCACGGTGTTCATCTCGTCGCAGCAGTTCCGCGCGGTGCCCGACCGGGCGCTGCACGCCTTTGCCCATGCGGACGGTGGCTACCACCTGATGGGCTGTATGCTTTCTGCCGCTTCCTGCAACAAATGGTGGATGGAAAACATCCTGTGCAGCGGCGACTATGCCGCGGAACAGGCGGCGGTTGCGCCCGGAAAACTGGGCCGGAACCATGTGTTCTATCTGCCGTACCTGATGGGGGAACGCAGCCCGATCAACGATGTGGATGCACGGGCGGTCTTTCTGGGCATGACGATGGACACCTCCCGCGCGGATATGACCCAGGCAATGCTGGAAGGGGTCGCGTTTGCACTGCGGGACAGCGTGGAAACCGCCCGCAGCCAGGGCGTGACGGTCGCCCGCTCCACCCTGTGCGGCGGCGGCAGCAAATCGCCGCTGTGGCGGATGATCCTGGCCAACGTGCTGGGCATCCCGCTGGACATCCCGGCCACGGAACAGGGGCCCGGCTACGGCGCCGCCCTGCTGGCCATGGTGGCCTGCGGGCGTTACGCCCATGTGGCGGAAGTGTCCCGCGCGATGCTGCGGATCAAAGAAACGGTGGAACCGGACCCGGAACTGACGGCGCGGTATGAAGCCCGCTATGCAGAGTTTAAGCAAATTTACCCGGCTTGCAGAACACTGTTTGCAAACCTGGCGAAAGGGGATACATAAAATGAAGATCGAATCGGTATATGATGCGGCGTTTGGGAGCTATGGCCGCGTGGTGACAGGGCTGGAGGAAGCCAGGGACGAGATCCTGAACGCCCTGGCCCATACCCCGATGCCGCAGACCGGCACCGATTACTGCGCCGAGGACCCGGCCCTGCAGGAACTGCCCGCTGCGGTGGAAGTCAGCGAGCATCTGTTTGGCGGTATGCCCTGCCAGATGGGCTGGTGCAACGGCTATAACACAAAGCTCAACTGCCTGGAATACCACCGGGACAGTGAGTTCAATCTGGGCACGGAGGACTTCATCCTGCTGCTGGCCCGGCGGGACCAGATCGAGAACGGCAAGCTGGATACCGGCAAGGTCCGCGCTTTCCGCGTACCGGCCGGCACGCTGGTGGAGGTGTACGGCACCACGCTGCACTATGCCCCCTGCCACACCGACCCGGCCAGGGGCTTCAGGATGCTGGTCGCCCTGCCGCAGGGCACCAACACCGCCAAGCCGCAGATCCGCCCCCAGACCGGGGAGGACGCTTGGCTCTGGGGCTGCAACAAGTGGCTGCTGGCGCACCCGGATTCTGCGGAAGCGGGCCAGGGGGCCGTTGCTGCCCTGACCGGGAGCAATATCGACATTGCAGGCGACCTGTAAATACAAAAGGAGGAACGCATTATGAAGTCTGCCAATATCCCGGAAGTCAAACTGGGCCTTGTGGCCGTCAGCCGTGACTGCTTCCCGATCGAACTGTCGCAGAAGCGCCGCGGGGCCATCGCGTCGGCCTGTGCGGCGAGGGGGCTCGATGTTTATGAAGCAAAAACAACGGTCGAAAACGAGAAAGATATGCTGGCCGCTGTCAAAGAGGTGGTGGACGCGGGCTGCAACGCGCTGACGGTGTTCCTGGGCAACTTTGGCCCCGAAACGCCGGAAACGCTCATCGCCAAATACTTTGACGGTCCCTGTATGTTCGTGGCGGCTGCCGAGGGCGACGGCGACCTCATCAATGGCCGCGGCGACGCATACTGCGGCATGCTGAACTGCTCCTACAACCTGGGGATGCGCCACCTGAAAGGCTATATCCCCGAATACCCTGTGGGCACTGCCGAAGAACTGGCCGAAAAGATGGCCGAGTTCGTGCCCATTGCCCGCGCGATCCTGGGCGTGAAAGACCTGAAGCTCATCACCTTCGGCCCCCGCCCGCAGGACTTCTTCGCCTGCAACGCCCCCATCAAGGGGCTGTACGAGCTGGGCGTGGAAATTGAAGAAAACAGCGAACTGGACCTGCTGGTGGCCTATAAGGAACACGAGGGCGACCCGCGTATCCCGGCAGTGTGCGAGGATATGAAGGCCGAGATGGGCGAAGGAAAGTATTACCCCGACCTTCTGGCCCGCATGGCGCAGTTCGAGATCACGCTGCTGGACTGGGCCGAAGCCCACAAGGGCAGCCGGAAGTATGTGGCGTTTGCCGATAAGTGCTGGCCCGCCTTCCCGTCCCAGTTCGGGTTTGAACCCTGCTACGTCAACTCCCGCCTGGCGAGCCGCGGCATCCCGGTCTCCTGCGAGGTGGATATCTACGGCGCTTTGAGCGAGTACATCGGGATGTGCGTTTCGGGCGATACCGTGACGCTGCTGGATATCAACAACAGCGTGCCCCCGTATCTCTATGATGCGGACATCAAGGGCAAGTTCGACTACCGGCTGACCGATACCTTCATGGGCTTCCACTGCGGCAACACGCCTTCCTGCAAGATGTGCGCTGACCGTGCCGTGAAGTACCAGCTGATCCAGCACCGCCTGCTGGAACCGGCGGGCAGCGAGCCGGACTTTACCCGCGGCACGCTGGAAGGCGACATTGCGCCGTCCGATATCACCTTCTACCGCCTGCAGTGCGACAGCGAGGGCATCCTGCGCAGCTATATCGCCGAGGGCGAAGTGCTGCCGGTGGCGACCCGCAGCTTCGGCGGCATCGGCGTGTTTGCCATCCCGGAAATGGGCCGCTTCTACCGTCATGTGCTGGTGCAGAAGCACTACCCGCACCACGGCGCGGTGGCTTTCGGCCATTATGGCAAGCTGATGTTTGAAGTGTTCAAATACCTGGGCATCAGCGATATTGCTTACAACCAGCCCAAATCGCTGCCCTATCCCACCGAGAATCCCTGGGCGTAAGGGGGGAAGCAGCATGGAGACCATTCAGGACGCCATCCGCACCGGGCATACGGCATTGGGCATCGAACTGGGGTCCACCCGCGTCAAGGCCGTGCTGGTCGGCCCGGATCATACCCCGGTCGCCAGCGGTGAGTATACCTGGAAAAGCCGGTTGGAAAACGGGTACTGGACCTATTCCCTGGCGGACGCATGGACCGGCGTGCAGACCGCCTTTGCGGCCCTGGCTGCCGATGTGCGGGACCGCTACGGCCTGCCGCTTGCCACCGTGGGGGCTATGGGGATCTCCGGCATGATGCACGGCTATCTGCCTTTTGACGCAGAAGGCGGCCTGCTGACTGCCTTCCGCACCTGGCGCAATACGACCACCGGCCCGGCGGCTGCAAAACTGACGGAACTGCTGGACTTCAATATCCCGCAGCGATGGAGCATCGCGCATCTGTATCAGGCGGTGCTCAACGGCGAGGAGCATGTGGGACGGATCGCCTTTCTCACAACGCTGGCGGGGTATATCCATTGGCGGCTCACCGGCGAAAAAGTGCTGGGCGTAGGCGAAGCCAGCGGGATGTTCCCCATTGACCCGGTTGCCTGCGATTATGACGAAGCCCGCCTGCGTACCGCCCAGACGGAACTGGCAGCCCAGGGGGCGGTCCTGGACCTGCGGGCCGTTCTGCCCCGGGTGCTGTCGGCAGGCGCGCCCGCAGGCTGCCTGACGCCGGAGGGCGCCCGCCTGCTGGACCCCACGGGAACGCTGCAGCCCGGCGTGCCTCTCTGCCCGCCGGAAGGGGACGCCGGCACCGGCATGGCCGCCACCAACAGCGTGGCCGCCCGCACCGGCAACGTCAGCGCCGGTACCAGTGTATTTGCCATGGTGGTGCTGGAGCATCCGCTGCGCTCCGTCCACCCGGAACTGGACATCGTCACGACGCCCACCGGCCGCCCGGTGGCAATGGTGCATGTGAACACCTGCACCGCAGACCTGGACGCCTGGGTGCGCCTGCTGGGCCAGATGGCCGAAGCGATCGGGAAGCCGCTGTCCAAAAACGAGTTGTACCGCCTGTTCTATCAGCAGGCGCTGGCAGGGGCGGCGGATGCCGGCGGGCTGGTCAGCTTCAACTGCTATTCCGGCGAGCCGGTCATGGGGCTGGACGCGGGCTGCCCGCTGCTGGCGCGTCGCCCGGATGCGGCCCTGACCTTGCCGAACTTTGCCCGTGCCGTGCTGTACGCCGCCATGGCCGCGCTGAAGAGCGGCATGGACATCCTGCTGCGGGACGAAGGAGTGCGGCTTGACCGGCTGCTGGGCCACGGCGGATTGTTCAAGGTCCCGGTCGTGGGCCAGAAGTTGCTGGCGGGGGCGCTGGGCGTGCCGGTCTCCGTCATGCAGACGGCCGGTGAAGGCGGCCCCTGGGGCATGGCGCTGCTGGCATCGTATCGGAGAGAAAGAACCGGCGATGAACCGCTGGAACAGTACCTGGACCGGGTGTTTGCGGGGGCAGAGGGGAACACCATCATGCCTGACGCAGCCGACAGCGAAGGCTTTGCGGCCTTCCTGTCCCATTACCGGCATGCCCTGCCCGCCGAGCGCGCCGCCGTGGAAGCGTTGTTGTGACGGGATCTTAAATTACATCATATGATGAAAGACAGGATTATTCCTTTGCCGTTGCCACAGAATAGACAACGGCAAAGGAATAATCTATTAAAAGCTATGTTTGCTCTATGGCTGCCGGTGCAGAAATTGCAAGGCGGATTTTTTCGTATATTGCATCCGAAAACTTTGGGAGCCGGTCATATAAGTACAAACTATTAAACTCCTGCTCCACATCGGTTAATTGAGTATAGCAAAATCCGCTCCATCGGTTTCCTGCCCGCCGGTTTCCTGCCCAACTGCTACGGGGAAAACCGGCACGGCATCCTCATGGTCAAGCCGCTGCTGTGAATGACCCGGAATCCATACGGAACCCATACGGCGGCGCGCCCCCGGCTGCGCCCGCCCTCCGCATCGTGAAAGGAACTGCCATGTCATACCGCATTTTTCTTATCGAGGACGACCCCGTCATCGCCCGCACAGTGCAGGCGTATCTGGCCCGGCTGGGCTATACGGTGGCCTGCGGGCAGAATTTTGCCGATCTGGCGCCGGAGTTCGCCTCCTTTGCGCCGCAGTTGGTCCTGCTGGACCTGTCGCTGCCCTATCACAACGGATACCACTGGTGCCGTGTGTTCCGGGAGATCTCGCAGGTGCCGATCGTGTTCCTCTCCTCGGCAGTGGACAACCTCAACATCGTCACCGCCATGGAACTGGGCGCCGACGACTACATCCCCAAGCCTTTTGATCTGGAAGTGCTGGGCGCCAAGGTACAGGCGGTCCTGCGCCGGGCCTACGCTTATGCCCGGCCCGCCGATCTGGTGGACTGCGGCGGCGGGGTGCTGCTGGATCTGGGCGCCGGGGCGCTGAAAACCCCGGACGGCGCGGTGGAACTGACGAAAAATGAACTGCGCATCCTGCAAACGCTGCTGACCCGGCGGGGCAGCACCGTCCCGCGGGAGGACCTGATGACCGCGCTGTGGGCCACCGACTGCTTTGTGGACGAGAACACCCTGACGGTCAACGTGGCGCGGCTGCGCAAAAAGCTGGAAGCCGCCGGGCTGCCGAACTTTATCCACACCCGGAAAGGCGAGGGGTATCTGATCCAATGAAATCGTTTTGTGCGTATTTGTACACCCAGCGCCGGGCCGTGGCGGTCTGGGCGCTGACGGCGGCGCTGTTCTGGCTGGTGAACGCCCTGTATGGGCTGTCGCTGGAACCTTTCGGCTATGCGGCGGTGCTGTCGTTCGTGCTGCTGGCCGGGGTGCTGGCGGCGGGCTGGCCGTCGTGGGCGCGCCGCCGCAGGGCGGCCCGGCAACTGGCCCGGACCGTGCCCGGCCGCGACCTGTCGCTGCCTGCCCCCGAAGGCGGGGAAGCCGGGCAGGAGGCCGCCTATCAGGACGCCCTGCGCACGCTGGCCAACGCCCTGGCGGACCAGGCGGTGGCCGCGCGGGCCCGGCAGGACGACAGCCTTGACTATTTTACGATGTGGGCGCATCAGGTCAAGACGCCGCTGGCCGCTATGCGCCTGCTGCTGCAGGCCGGGGAGGACGCGCCGCGGGGCGAACTGGAAGCGGAACTGTTCCAGACCGAGCGGTACGTGGATATGGCCATGAACTACCTGCGCCTGGGCAGCGAGAGCAACGACCTTGTGCTGGCAAAAACGCCGCTGGACCCCGTGGTGCGGCAAAGCCTGCGCCGTTTTGCGCGGATGTTCATTCTGAAAGACCTGTCGCTGCGCTATGCGGGCAGTACCGCCGCCCCAGTCACCGACGCCAAATGGGCGGGTTTTATTCTGGAGCAACTGCTTTCCAACGCGATTAAGTACACCCCGGCGGGTGGCGCCGTGACCGTCACGGCCGAGGGCCGCACTTTGCAGGTGACCGATACCGGCCCCGGCATCCGGCCGGAGGACCTGCCCCGCATTTTTGAAAAAGGCTACACCGGCTGCACCGGCCACGCCGAACCCACTTCCAGCGGGCTGGGGCTGTACCTGTGCAGCCAGGCCGCCCAAAAGCTGGGCTGCACCCTGACGGCCGCCAACGCGCCCGGCGGCGGGGCGCGGCTGACCCTGACCTTCCCGCCTGAGGGCAGTCTGTACGAATGAGTATGTGACAAAACTGTAAGGTTGCTCCCGCCTTTTGTAAGGCTGCGCCATGGCAGGGCGCCATGCGGCTGCGGTACAATACAGAGGCAGCAGAGAAAACGGCGGTCCGCCGCCGTCCTGCCGCCTGTCCCCGCGGCCTGCGGGGACGGCGATCTTTGTACCATAAAAAGGAGCAGATCATGCCACTACTTGAGATCCAACACCTGGAAAAAACATATGTTACGCGATTTGGCGGGGCGAAAGTGCAGGCCCTGGCCGACGTGAACTTTACCGTGGAACCGGGGGAATACCTGGCGATCATGGGCGAATCGGGCGCGGGCAAAACGACGCTGCTCAACATTCTGGCCGCTCTGGACCGCCCCACCGGCGGCGCCGTGCTGCTCAACGGCCGGGACATCACCCAGATCCGGGAACGGGAGATCGCCGCGTTCCGGCGTGACCACCTGGGGTTCGTGTTCCAGGACTTCAACCTGCTGGACACCTTCTCGCTGAAGGACAACATTTTTCTGCCGCTGGTGCTGGCGGGCACCCCCTACCGCGAGATGGAAAGCCGCCTCGCGCCCATCGCGCGGCAGCTGGGCATCACGGACATTCTGGCAAAATATCCCTATGAGGTGTCCGGCGGGCAGAAGCAGCGGGCCGCGGTGGCCCGCGCGCTGATCACCCGCCCCGAACTGGTCCTGGCCGACGAACCCACCGGCGCGCTGGATTCCCACGCGTCCGACAGCCTGCTGGAACTGTTCGGCGCGATCAACGCGGGCGGGCAGACCATCCTGATGGTCACGCACAGCGTCCGGGCCGCCAGCCATGCCGGGCGGGTGCTGTTTTTGCGGGACGGCCAGGTCTATCACCAACTGTACCGCGGCCGCCTGACTACCGAGCAGATGTTTGCCCGCATTTCGGACACGCTCACCGCGCTTTCCGGGGGTGAGGGCCATGCGTAAACCGACGCTGTATCTCCGGCTGGCGGGGCAGAACCTCGTCAAAAACCGGGCATATACCTTCCCCTTTTTCCTGACCGGCACGGCCTGCGCGGCCATGTGCTACCTGATGCGCTTCCTGGCCGGCAACCCCAGCGTGCAGGAAATGCGCGGCGCTTTCTATGTGCAGCTCATGCTGGGGCTGGGCAGCGTCATCATGGGCTTTATGGTCATCTGGATCATGGCCTATGCCAACGGGTTCGTGATCCGTCGCCGCAACCGGGAACTGGCGCTTTACAACATTCTGGGCATGCAGAAAGGCCATGTGGCGGCGGTGCTGGGGCTGGAAATGCTGGCCCTGTGCGCGGGCTGCATCGCGGCCGGTGTGGCGGTGGGGGCGCTGTTCTCCAAGCTGGTGCTGCTGGCGCTGCTGCGCCTGATGCAGTTTGAAGCGACGATGGGGTTCTATTTCAGCGTTTCCGGCGCGGCCGAAACGGCCGCCGCCATGGGGGCCGTGTTTTTGGGCCTGTATCTGTTTGATGTGCGTCAGGTGCAAAAGTCGGACCCCATCACGCTGCTGCACGCCGACCAGACCGGCGAGCGGGAACCCAAAAGCAACTGGCTGCTGGCGGTTTTGGGGGTGGCCGCGCTGGGCACGGCGTATTATCTGGCTGCCACGACCCAGGACCTGCTCTTTGTGATCCTGTATTTCTTCCTGGCGGTGGTGCTGGTCATTGTGGGCACCCACCTTCTGTTTGGCGCGGGCAGCGTGGTGGCGCTCAAACTGCTGCGCAAAAATAAACGCTTTTATTACCAGCCGCGGCATTTTACCGTGGTGTCCGGCCTGATCTACCGCATGAACCAGAATGCCCGCGGTCTGGCCAATATCTGCATCCTGGCCACGACGGTGCTGGTCAGCGTGGCGACGACGGTGTGCCTGTATGCGGGCATCGAAACGTCGGTGGATGCCATGTACCCCAACGCCATTGGTATGCAGGGCCGTTGCAGCGACAGGGCCGCGTACCGCAGCGCCGACTTCACCGAATGGGACGCCCGGCTGCGGCAGGTGGCCGCCGGCTACGGCGTGACCGACGAGGAGATCGCCAGCTTCGGCCTGCTGATCGTCGATACCCACTATGAGGACGGCGCGTTCGTGGCCGATCTGTCCGCCTCCGAGCGGGACCTTACTTCCTGGAGCGTGCGCGTCATGCAGGCGGGGGACTATGCCCGCCTGACCGGCAGCACGGTGACGCTGCAGCCGGGGCAGGTGCTGGCGGATGGCCTGCCGGAAGGCGTGACGGACTTCACGCTGGGCGGCGTGCCCCTGACCGTGGCAGGCCCCTGCGAGACGTTCCCGGCCATCGACGGCGAGTTTGGCGGCAGCCATACCGTCTGTCTGGTCGTGAGCAGCCAGTCCGCGCTGGCCGATCTGACCGAACAGATCACGCCGGCCGGGGACGGCTTCGTGCCGCCGGTGCGGTGGTTCCTGACCGTGAACCCCGCGGCCCTGGACGACAGGCAGACGCAGGAATGTGCCGCCGCCATGCAGGCGGCCGCCCAGCCGCTGCCCGCCGGTATGGACAGCGTGACCTTTTTTACCCACAGCGATATGCTGTGGCAGACGTACAGCATGAACGGCAGCTTTTTGTTTTTGGGCGTCTTTCTGGCCGTGATGTTCACGGTGGCGACCGTGCTGATCATCTATTACAAGCAGCTTTCGGAAGGGTACGAGGACCGCAGCCGCTTTTTGATTCTGCAGCAGGTGGGCATGAGCACCGCCGAAGTGCGGGCCACCATCCGCGTGCAGGTGCTGATGATCTTCTTCCTGCCGCTGGTCATGGCGGCGATCCACCTGGCGGCGGCCTTCCCGATGCTGATGCAGTTGATCTCGTCGCTCGGCGTGGCGGACCAGTCGTTGTTCATCGCCTGCTGCGTCGTCACGCTGGCAGCCTTCGCGGTGTGCTACGTTGCGGTCTACCTGCTAACGGCCCGCAAGTATTATAGCATCGTAAAAATGTAACAATGCCCGCCCGGAGGGGGCTGCCATATGGCAGCCCCCTCCGGGCGGGTGTTTATGTTTATAATAAAAGTGGTATTAGAAGCCGGACTTAAGAAAAAACATATAGCGCATTTATGGCTGGCGATGGGTTACAGGTAAAGATGTTCTTTAGTGTGATGAGTGCAGAGTTGCGGGGGACGGTGCAAAGAAGGTCAGGAAAACGGAAGAAAATTTTTTAAGAAGCCTGTTGGGATCAAGCGGTATATCCGCTTGCATTCGACAGCCATCACGCCGCCGCATTGCTGTTGATGGTGTCGATCACGTTTTTGATCCCCATCCATAGCGACAGATCCGTGAATATTTCCACGATACTGCCGCGGTCGGTGAAGGGCGGTTCCTGTAGCACCGACAAGTCCTTCATCATACCGTTATGGACGATGTACTCCACGATCTGGTTGACAAAGTAGATTTGGCGGGCGTCCAGGCTGGTGTCGTTCAGATATCTGGCAAACGCTTCCTTGGCAGCGTTCATGTCCAGGCCGACGATCTCCCGCACGAACTCGCCCAGCGGCTTGGCGCCCAGTGCGGCCTCGTAATCCTGACGACTGCCTACCTGACTCCACAGGATGTTTTCCAATTCCTGCACGTCCGCTGGTGTCAGCGGAATGTTGGAGCGCAGTTTGGCGATGGCCGGGGCATCCTGATGCTGCCGGATGTAGAACTCTGCCTTGGCCTTGTAGTTTTTCAGGTCGTCGTTTTCGAGTTCCGCCTCGTGCCACTCGGTGGACAGAATGTCATCCGTGAAGTTGGTTTCATAGATGGAGCCGGTATGGGAAACATATTTCATCAGGCTGCGCAGGCTTTCGCGGATGTGTTCGAACTCGTTGATGCCCGCTGTTTCCAGATAGTCGGTGTGAAGAATCTTTTCAATCAACCCCGACTGGGCCTGGATCTCCGGAATGTTGGCCACGCTGGCAATGCCTTCCACCCGTTTGCGCAGGTCTTTCCGCGCACGTTTGTAGGTTTTCCCCACGAGGTACGCCAGTTCGATGCCGTAGACCAAAGCGTCAAAGCGTACAGCGCTGGCTTCGTCGATGTCGGGCTGCAGGAGCGGGGCGACTTCGTCCCGCAGGTTCAGCGTGTCCACGTAATCCAGTGCCCGGTAGCTTTCGGGGTTCGAAAATTTTTCCACATACCGCAGGTGTTGGCGCACCGCAAAGTTGCCCCGATCCAATTGCTGTACCTTGATGAGCATTTCCTCCACCAGGCGCTGGCGGAACGGGACCAAATCTTCAGTCTGATAAGCCAGATCTTGCAGTTTATAGGCAATCTGTGCTTTCAGGTAAAAGATCGCGCTTTGCAGGGCCATCTGGTTGGCGGTGGCCTTGCCTTTATTCATACGGAAAAACTCAAAGTTGCCGCACAAATCAAAAATGTAAAACTTGTCCTTGTCCTGGCCGTCGAGCAGACCGGGACAAAGGCGGGTCCCGCGGCCGATCATCTGCCAGAACTTGGCTTTGCTCAAAACTTTTTTGAAAAACACCAGATTGAGAACTTCCGGCACATCGATGCCGGTGTCCAACATATCCACCGAAATTGCGATCTGCGGCAGTTTGGCAGGATCGGAAAATTCGTCAATGGCGCTTTGCGCATAGGTCATTTGGTTATCGATGACCATAGCATAACCGGGAAGATGGGGATATTCTTTGCCGAACACTTCCAAAATCTTCTCGGCATGGCGGTGATTCTTGGCAAAGATGATGGTCTTGCCGAGCTTTTCACCATAGTCGATTTTTAAGCCATGGGTCATCAACAGGTCCAGTACTTTGCGGATCGTATCCTCATTGAAGAGCCATTCGTTGAGGGCGGTGGACTCGATCCGTTCCGGCAGGTCACCGTTTTCATCAGTGAAGGTGGCCTCATAGGCTGCTTTTTCCTCTGCGGGCAGTTCGTCATAGATGATGCCCTCTTCGAGAAATTTCAGCTTGCTTTCTACCGAGAGAAAATCTACAAGATATCCGTCCTTGACTGCCTGAGCCAGGTCGTAGCCGTAGGTGGGAACACCGCTTTCCAGCTCAAATACATCATAGGTGTTTTTGTCGATCTCGTCCTTGGGGGTGGCAGTCAGGCCAACCAGCGGCGCGTCAAAATAGGTGAAGATGTCCTGATATTTGTTGTAGATGGAGCGATGGGCCTCGTCACAGATGATAAGATCAAAGTGCCCCACAGTGAACAACTTGCCATCCTCGTCCCGCACGGTGTCGATGCAGTTCATCATCGTTTGATAAGTAGAAAACACGCACCGGGCAGTGGGGTCATCCTTTCCCTCGCAGAGATTTGTGACCGACAGATCGGGCAGCAAATTGACAAAGCTGCGCTTGGCCTGGGTGACCAGCGAGTTGCGGTCAGCCAGAAACAGGATGTTTTTCACCCAGCCATGTGCCAGCAATACCTTTACAAGGGCGATAACGGTACGGGTCTTTCCCGAACCGGTGGACATGACCAGCAGGGCTTTGCGGCGGTTTTTCTGACCAAAAGCCTGGCATACAGCTTTGATGGCGCCTTCCTGATAATAGCGGCCTGCGATGGTGGAATCCGCCTGGATGTTGTCCAGGCTGGTGCGCATTGCGCGCAGATTGAACAGTTTTTCGAGGTCACGCTTAGAGTAGATGGCGGCCACATTCCGCTCTGGATAAACTCCATCGTCGATACGGGTGTCGAAGCCGTTGGTTAAAAAGATGACCGGGCGGCGGCCGAATTGCTTTTCCAACAGGTCGGCGTACAGCTTGGCTTGCTGACGGCCAACGGCGGGGTCCACACAGGTTTTCTTGGCTTCAATGACAGCCAGTGGACGGTGAGTATCATCGTACAGGACATAGTCGGCAAAGCCCGTGCCCTGTTTGTTGGGCATACCGGGCACAGGTACTTCGTTGATCCAGTCACGGTCTTTGGTCCAACCGGCGTCGAGCAGCATGGCGTCGATATACAGCTTGCGGGTCTCGTACTCGCTCAGGTCCAGCGGCTTGGGGGTATAGGCAGGCTGCTGGGCAGCGCGGCGGGCGGTCAGTTCAGCACGCAGGGCCTGGTTTTCCGCCATGAGGGCTTCCAGGTCCACCTCCGGCACCGGGGCGGGGGCTGGCACGGCCGGTTGCTGGGTGAGCAGGGCCGGGTCAAAGGCGCCGGGGGTGTAGTGGGCGCCGTAGCAGCAGGCCACAAAGTCCATGAAATACCAGAGGTTTTCCAGGCAGAGGGCGGCCTGCTCAGGGGTGACGGGCTTGCGGTCGGCGTGGTTGGCGGAGTTGCCGGTTTGACGTATGTAGTTCATCCGCCGCCACAGGTCCTTGTCCACAATGGCGCGGAATTCCTCGGCGTTCAGCAGGCTGACCAGCCGATCGTCATAAGGTCTGACCAGCCCCGCATCCACCGAGTACATCCATTTTACGGCAAACTCCATCGCCCGGCGGCAGTTCACTGCACAGGCTGCCGGATCAATGGCATAGATTTTTTCCGCCGCCACCGCCGCCTGGGCGAAGGTGGCAAACTGTGGGTCGGAGAGAAAGTCGTTGAAGTTGGGCATAGCATCACTCCAAAAGTAAATTCTAAAATTATACCATACTAAATAGAATTTGCTTATTATAAATGCTTTTTCTTAATTCTCCCACACAACATTCCATGTAAGAATTTGATTTTTCGAACGCTTCGGCGGTGCTTGTAAGCGTGAGCAATTCGTTTCCTGCTTGCGTAAAAATGTAGGCGCTATGATCAACTCTTACTTGCTTATCGCCGTTGTTTTTAATGTTGATTGCTTTGTGATGACCATAAATTGTTTCGCTATTGTTTGGGTCTATTGTAAAGAATATATGTATGGTGGAATTAGAAGTTATTAATCCTGCTTGATCTAACACCATGATTTTTGAAAAAGGGATGTCATAGGAATTTAACAG
Source organism: Subdoligranulum variabile (assembly GCA_003343905.1). Lineage (GTDB taxonomy): Bacteria > Bacillota > Clostridia > Oscillospirales > Ruminococcaceae > Gemmiger > Gemmiger variabilis_C. The sequence goes on along the minus strand of QAKI01000040.1, from coordinate 87,491 downwards.
CGTACCCATATCATTGTCCATTAAAAAGTAGTCCCATTCTAATCCTTCTGTGTCGCTTTTGCATTTCAATACAAATTGGGAACACTCATTAAAAATTTCCGCTTCTTGCTGCGACATAGTTTTCAAGGTACTTAAAGTTCGGAGCGAAAAACTTCCAGGCTTTTTTATTTCTCCAGCCAACAATTTTCCCCATAGAACTTGCATCTGTTCGTTGCTTACATTTGCGACGTTATCAAAAAACTCACTAACCCAATCGGAATCCACAGGAGTATTACTGACTTCAGAAACAGTAGAGAGCTCATCGTATGCCTTGCCGATGATGCCTTGCCGATGACGCTTTCGATATTTTGCTGTTTCTTCATTTCTTGATATAATGCACGATTCTGAGCGCGACGCGCTAACTCGTTTGCATCTTCTGCTGTAATACAAATAGAACCATCTTCGTAATGAATAGGCAGTGCGATATTCTTGTTGACAGAATCGCTGATGATTTGAATTTCGTCAGCCTTTGCTTTTGCCATCTGCCGAATATGTGTAGGTTCATAAACTTTTCCGATACCAATGGCTACAGTTTCTACCAGCTTTTGTAGAGGTTTGGCTAAACCTAATACATCCGTGACAACGAGTCCATTCACATCGCTCATGGTTTTTATCTCCTTAAATTATTGTAATAACCCAATTAAGATATTATGTTTTCTGTGCTTTTCAATAGCTGATGTGTTCCACACATTACATTTTTTATTCGAGGATAGATATCCCCGGCAAAATGTATGACGGCGACGATGTTATCAAATAAGAAATCTCTTACTCAAGCAAATTTTGCACTGTCTGCAATACTGTCGAGTGGTTCGATTACTTGACTTATAAGATGATGTATATATAGATTAAATGTAAAACATTTTCTTTGTTACCCAAAATACTGTTGCATAAGAATTCTTTTCAATGTTTCCAACTTTTGAAGTCCATTCATAACAGAAAGTGCCAAACGATTCACCGCAGCAACGTAACTTATGAATGAGCGTTGCTTATCTACGGGAGGAATTACTATTTCCAGCGAATTTATAGCATTAAAATTCAATCCCGCCTTTACCCCCTTTTGATTTTTTGCCGCAAATTGCGATTTTCCAGCTGGGCTTTCCAGATAATAAGCAGCATATAGGGGAAGAATTTTATCTTTTGCCAAACGTATACAGGTCAAATGCTGATTGATGAATGCTCCGTGCTCTGCAATTTCTTTTGTAACAACACCGGTTCTCCCTAAATCAGCAGTGATAGAGATAAGCAAATCACTCTCCTGGACTCTGGTGCGAAGGGCTTCTGCATTATTGGGTGCTGTAATATGTTGCATATTATTTAGCGTTATCGCACAATTCTTTACATTTTTTATGGTGATAAAATACTCCCCTTCATCACTAAAATACTGTGACCACCCACGAGAACCGGATGTAAGAAACTCAATATATTCAGAAAGTTTCTTTTTGGGATACGAAAATGGATTTTCTACTGGGTCCCCGAACAGCTCCACAAAGCGGGCTTTGACCAGTTCGTCCAGCTTGTCAAGTTGGGCCTGGCGTTTGGCAATCAGGTCGGTGACCTTGTCCAAAACGGCGGCAATGTGGCGTTGTTCGTCCATCGGAACAAGAGGAATTTCAATTTCTTTTAGCCACTTGAAATGCCGATTGTATCCAGTGTTGGGAATCTTTGCGTTTTGGATACAATAAAAGAGATATTTATAGTCTACGCTTGAAATTTTGGACTTCAAGACTTTTACGCCATCTGCACCTAAAAAGAATGGCGTATCTACATATTTCACAATACGTGTATGATCGCCAAAAATGATGGCTGGAACATCTGTGAAGACACCACTTTCCAAATCTGTGTAACCAGCTATTTGTCCCTGCCCCTGATCTATGATAGGAAATTTGCCAGAATCCAAATATTCGCTCGAGGGGATTTTATGCCCTCGTTTAGTTTCATCAGAAAAAACTTCTGTAAACTTCACTTTCACAGCATCCCCTCCAATTCCTCCAGGCCCTTGGCAATCTCGGCTTCCAAAGTACGCAGGTCTTTCAAAATCTCGCTGGTGGGCGGGTACTCCACCGGCACATACTCCATCTGTTTGTACTTGTTGATAGAAAGATCATACCCGTTTTGGGTAATCTCTTCCTTGGGCACCAGGAAGGACTGCTCGGTGCGTTTGCGGTCCTTTTCGGCCGCCCGGTCATGGAACCTTGCCACGATATCCGGGATGTCGTTCTCCTTCACGGGGGTGCGCTTATCGTCCAGGGAAAAACCGTCGGCTTTCATGTCGTAAAACCATACCTGATCGGTACCGCCGTGGTTGGTCTTGGTGAACACCAGCACCGCTGTGGATACCCCGGCGTAGGGTTTGAACACCCCGCTGGGCATTGAAATTACAGCTTCCAAACGATGATTTTCGACCAATTCTTTGCGAATGTCCCGGTGTGCCTTGGAGGAGCCGAACAGCACGCCGTCCGGCACGATGACCGCGCCCCGGCCGCCTACTTTCAGCATCCGCAGAAACAGAGCCAGAAACAGCAGTTCGGTTTTCTTGGTTTTGCAAACTTTCAACAGGTCGGTGGCCACGATGTCCGCGTCCAGGCTGCCCTTGAAAGGTGGATTGGCTAAAATCAGAGTGTACTTGTCCCGGTCGGGATTCTGGTCGGACAAGCTGTCCCGATACTCAATAAACGGGTTGTCGATGCCATGGGTCATCATGTTCATGGCGCCGATGCGCAGCATGGTGCGGTCCATGTCGAAGCCGTAGAACATGTGGTTCATGTAATGGTCTTTTTTGTCCCGGTTATAAAAAATTTCCTCTTTGCGGTGCTGCTTCAGGTATTCCGCGGCCGCCACCAGAAAACCTGCCGTGCCGCAGGCCGGGTCGCAGATCACATCGTCCGGCAGGGGGGCTGCCAGTTCCACCATCATCTGAATAATGTGCCGCGGCGTTCGAAACTGGCCGTTGACCCCGGCAGTCGCGATTTTCGAGAGCAGATACTCATAAATATCGCCCCGCACGTCGGTATCATGCAACGCATCGGCCTGGGCGTAAATCTCGTCCATCGCGGTGACGATTTTTTCCAACATCAGCGGTGTGGGAATCTTGAAAATTGCATCGCCCATGTATTTGGCGTAGCTGCTGTCCTTGTCCCCGTGCAAATTCTTGATGAACGGAAAGACAAGTTCCTGCACCACCTGATACATCTGCCCGGCGGGAAAATCGTGGAACCGGGACCACTTGAGTTGCTCGGCGGAAACTTTGCGGCTTCCGATTTCAACCTCACCCGCGAAGATACTTTTGTGTGGCAGGCCCAGCATGGCGCTTTCCTTGGCGCGCAGCGTGTCGGTTTCGTCCAGATCGTGGATGAACATCAGGTAAGTCATCTGTTCTATCACGTCCAGTGGGTTTGTGATACCGCCTGTCCAGAAGGTTTCCCACAGGCGGTCGATTTTGTTTTTCAGTTCTCCGGTCAGCATATTACTCTCTCTCCCGATTCCAAGTGTAGGCGGTGTAGCGTCCGCCGCCCAGTTTGATGATCTCGCCATTTTTCTGCAACTCGGCCAATGTGCGCTGCACCGTTGCCAGGCTGATGTCCGGGCATTGCGCCATCAATTCAGCCTTGGTGATTTTGCCCAGATGTTTTTTGATGGTTTCCCGGATGCGTTCCGGTTTGCTCATGGTACGAACGGTCAATACCTGTACCCGGCCGGAAAATTCCCGATAGGCAGCAGCCACCACACCCAGCATATAACGCACAAAAGGCAGGTAGTCGCTTTGCTCCTCGTGCCAGCCAAGGGAGCTTTGCTGCAATGCTTCGTAGTAAGTCTCTTTGCTTTGTTCGATCAGCTTTTCGATGCTGATATACTTGCCTACGATGTATCCTGCCCGGTACAAAAGCAATAGGGTCAATAGGCGGCTCATACGCCCATTGCCGTCGTTGAACGGGTGAATGCAGAGAAAATCCAGCACGAACATGGGAATCAACAGCAATGGATCAATTTCGCCGGCGGCGATTGCTTCCTCGTAGGCTCGGCAAAGTTCTTCCATAGCCCGGGGAGTCTCCCATGCGGGGACCGGCTGAAAACGAACGTGTTTGTTTCCGGCGGTGTCGACCTCTGAAATGACATTGTTGCCAGTTTTGTAACTGCCGCCATAAGACATACCGCTAAATTTGTATAAGTCCCGGTGCAACTGTAAAATCATGGACGGCTTGGGGGGAATATAGTCAAAGTTTTCGTGAATGGTGGCCAGTACATCCCGATACCCGGCAATCTCCTGCTCGTTGCGGGTGTGGGGCATAGTTTTGTCCTGGACCAGCTTTTTCAGGCGCTCGTCTGAGGTATAGATGCCCTCGATACGATTGGATGCCGCGGTGCTTTGGATCTTGGCAATCTCCACCAATTGGGTCAGTGTATCAGCTTGTGATTCAATAAAAAGAGCTTGTTCGCCTTTGTACTCATGAATTTGCGTTAACAGGGAAACGATGTCTGGAGTTAGCAGTTTTTGGTATTGTTGGGCATAACAGTAGGTGCGCATAACTGCTCCTTGATGAATTTAATTATATCATTTTGCAACAAATGATATAGTTAAATTGTAAGAGATGACTTGATCGTTGTCAAGAGGAAATGCCGTACCACAAGCATTGGAATTCGAAACAGAAAAGCTTGCCCGCGGAGGAGACAAAAACTTATTGCAGTGATTCATTGATAAATGAGTGTTTTCGAACTGTAAAGATTTCGAACTGTAAAATTTTCATCCAACCGTTGGGAGCAACCTTCAGGATAACCGATTTTGTACATTTTACACAAATTGAAAACAAAATTTTTGGCAGCCAGCACTACGGAAATATTTTTGCAATTAGGGTTAAAATTTTTCTTTACAAATAAGGTCATTGTATCGCAGAGAGGGACGAATTTTTGTAAATAGACACAGATGCCCATACATTAGGATTGCGTTGGCAGAAGGGGGAAGAATATGCTTGCCTTACTGTCAATTTTCAGACTTTTGCCTGGGATATTGCTTACACGGAAAACGGCAAGGAAAGACACTTCTGACCGCGAGCGCACATTTTTTATAAAATGGACGGTTGGCAGTTTCGGTTGCTACAAACATTGAGTTGTTGATCTTGAGCTGCACACTATATCCTTTAAGTAGAGAAAACAGTGAGTAATTCGGCCCCCTGTACCCTGGCAAAACAAGTACCCCTTGCTTTTTGAGTATTGTCTCAAAAAGCAAGGGGTACTTAGTTGTCAAAAACGTCTCTCCCACGGCTCAGGATGGTGAATCCTCCTGCAGAAAGGTCTGCATATCGCTGGGGGCCATGCTGACAAGACGATAGATGAACCCCTGTTCATAACTGATCTGAGCATACAACTGGGCGCTTTCACTGTATAGTGCCTCTCCATGTTCTCCTGCGTAGCCAGCCAAAAGTTGGGGCGTCCAATCGGAAAAGCCCATAAGGCCGGAAAATTCCAGCACTTGCGTCAAGGCAGGTGACTCGGAGAAAGGCCCACCCAGAAACTTCAGATAGACCGGCACTCCTTCGGGCGTAAAGATAGCACAAAAAGAAAAATGCGGATAGCCGGACGGCGGTCCGTCCGATCCCGGTATGCTTTGGTTCAGCAGGCAGTACTGTTCCAACCCGGCAGCGAGGGTATAGTGGGTCAGAGCGTAGTTGACACTGTTTTCCAGTGCGAGAGTCAGGAAGGTACGTTGGGCGGTGCTTACGATCCCGGCCTGTTGCAGCGGGTCCAGCAGGGCTTGCAGATCGGCAGCCTGTTCATCACGGGGCGTCGTTTCGTCGAGAGTCCAGCCTTCGGTGCCTCCTTGCAGCGAAACATTCAGGCTGTGTGCGCAGCCGTAGAGCAGGCAGGCGGTGGGATTTTCCCGCCCGACGGCGGAAAGGGCTTCTCCTGTTTGGGGCGCAAAAGGCGCGGTTTGGATAAGAATGGCATCCCACAGGGTAAAACATAAAAAAGGAAGCGCCAGGCAAACCAAAACTACCAGCCCGGCACGGCGCAGCGGAATGTCAGGACGATGTTTCATGGGAGGCCTCCTTTTCGGCCAGGGGCAGCAACAGGCTGACGCGGGTCCCCTGCCCTGGAGTACTTTGAAAATCCAATACGGCACCGTGAAGTTCCGCGATGCGGCGGCAGAGCGCCAACCCGATGCCGCTGCCACCGTTGCGCCGGGAGCGGGATTTGTCTACCATGTAAAACGGTTCCGTCAGGCGGGCCAAATCTTTTTCGGGAATGCCGCAGCCGTTATCCTGCACAGTCAGCAGGGCGCGGCCGTTTTCTTCCCGGCAGGTTACCGTCACCCGGCCTTCGGGAAGCTCCCGGCAGGCGGTGCGGGCGTTGCGCACCAGATTGAGCAGCAGATCCTGCAATAGGCTTTTATCCCCGCAGAGAACGCAGCCCGACGGGCAGTATTCCACGGTGGCACTATCCACAAGGCGGCCCAGACTGCGCTGTACGGCGGCGAACAGCGCCCGATCCGATACCGGAAGCCGTTCAGGCTCCCGGTGCTCCAGTTGCAGCAACGCCAGTAATTTGAAAGAAAATTCCTCCAGGCGGTGAGTTTCGTGGTAGATATAGTCGGCAGCCTCTTTGACGGCAGCGGCGTCTGCCGAACCGGCGCGGAGCCAGTCGGCGTAGCCCATCATTGTGGTCATCGGCGTTTTGAGTTCATGGGTGAAGGCTGCGACGAATTCCTTTTCCCGGTGCAGGTTTTCATCCAACGCTTCTATTCTTTCCTGCACGGCGTGAGCCATGGCGTCAAAGTGGGCGCTCAGGGCGCCGATCTCGTCATCGGTGTTGACCCGAGTGCGGCTTCCATACTCGCCCGCTGCGATGGCGCGGCTGGCGCGCTCCAGACGTGCCAGCGGCGCTGTGAGCCGGGCGCTGACCCGAACACAGACCAGGCTGCCCAATGCCAATGCGGCCGCCGCAGCGATCAGCCAGGTGAAAAGTTGCGCAGTCCGGGCGCGGAATACGGGCGTCAGGTCGCTGGCAGTGATCAGAACGATTTGGTGCTCCGGCACCGGCAGCGGAGTGGACTGGAGCAGCAGCACCTGACCTTTTTGCTGCCAGAGCATAGCGGCGCTCTCGGAACCTGCTAGCAGGGGCGCAAGGTCGGTCGGGCGCAGCGCTTGGGGCAAAGCAGAGTATACAGGCAGGCTGCCGTTTCGATAGAGGGCAAAGACTTCTTCCGGGTGCTGGGCGGCGTAGTTCATGGCGGACTGACTCAGCAAACCTTGCGGATAGGGGCTGGCCGAAGTGGGCATGGTATAGTATTCCTTGAGCAGTGCGTCCTGCAGTTGACTGTGCCGCTGCTGGGCCGCCATGCGGGCGGTAGCCAGGTTGGCGGCAAAAGCCTGGCCAATGACCAACACCCCTACCAGTGATAAGGTGGCTGCCAGCAGGCAGACGACTGCTGCCGTGATCTTGGTACGGAATTTCATGATATTCCTTCCTTAATAAGTCGATAGATCGGCATCGGGGATCAGAAGCGTACAGGGCTGCCAGTTTTGGTTGCCATCCAGCCAGTCGCCCACGTCAGTAACGGCCCACAGGAAGATGGGGCTGTCAAACGTGTCGGTGCTGCCATCGGGCCCCATGGCGCGGATCATTCGGTCCCGGGTGCCCACCATCAACAGGCCGCGCGCGCCCGACTGGGCGTACAAAATGGGAAGACGCGGAGTTGCGCCGTTTTTGGACCAGGTGGCCTGCATGGGGGTCAATGTGCCGGTGGCGGTGTTGACTACATAGCCGTCCTCCCGGTTTTCCCGGGCAATGGAAACTACCAGCCGCCCGTCATATTGGGTCAGCAGATCGATCAGGTCAGCGTCGGATTCCAGCGGAAGGGCACAGACCGTGCGGGTATGGCCGCTGCACAAGTCGGTGGCTTGTAGATGGTCGGATCCGGCAGGAACGGTGTACCATACCCCATCCAGGAGGGCGGCTGCCCGGGTATCCCCCAAAGCCCCCTGCTGCAGTGCGGCGCTGAGTGTGCCATCGGGGGAGAGCAGACGTAATTCCTGCCGGGTGGCTGCATAGCCGTCCTCCCGGCGCGCCGGAGTTCCATCGGCCCGCAGGGACCAGCGCAAAAGAATTTTGCCGTTTAGCAGGCCCAAATACTCGCCATAGGCGCCGATGTCCTGCCGCCAGACACATTCTGCCCGATAAGGCGGCCCGTCGGGATCTTCATTCGGGACCAGGCGGCAAAGGGAGGCTGGGAAGCAGCGATGTCCGGCTGCGTCCAGCGGCTCACAGTGCTGGAATACCCAAAGGTTCTGGCCGTCGGTAAACCATTGGCTCTCTATGCAGTCGTTGTCCTGCTGGTATGCCCCGCAGTAGTTGGGGGCCTGCACCAGCCATTCCTCCGGCGGTGCTGGTGCGCCCTCCAGCCCGCTGACGAATACAGCACTGTAAGGTTGGATGCCAGGGGTCCCGTTGTCCACGGATTCCCAGATCCAGTAAAGCTGCTCTCCATCGGTCAAAATGCGCAGTAAACGGGGGGCGGCAGCATGATTAGGCCGCACCCAACCCCAGCAGCCTTTGCCCTTGTGCAGGCAGCCGGGTTTGGCGCAGACCACCTGCTGGCGCCCGCTGTAGAGATCTATCTTGGTCAAGTAGCGGTCATCGCTGCTGTCGATACGGCTCTGGATATAGCATTGATCCGCGGTGCAAACAGTCAGTTCCTGTAGCACAGGCAGGGCACCGGGGCCGGAGGAAGGGCTAGGGTTTTGGCTGCTGGGAGGCGTTGCCGTACAACCTGCCAGCAGAAAAAACGCCAGAAGCAACGCTGCACTGTGAAGAATGCGTTTTGTGGATCTGCTGCTCATAAGACGGTATCCGGGTCCAGCAGGCTACAGATCTGCCAATTTTGGTCGCCATTCAGATAGTCGCCCAGATCGGCCACTGCGTATACGGACAGTGGGCTGTAGAATGTGGAGGTGCCGCCATCCTGCCCCATGGTGGTCAGCATGCGGTCCTGGGTGCCGACCAGCATCAGGCAGCGGTCCTGCGCGATCTGGCAGAACACCGGCACCCGGGGGACCACGCCGTCCTTAGCCCAGGTGGTGGGCAGGGTAGTCAAGGCGCCGGTAGCGGTGTCGATCACATAGCGTGTATCCCCTGCGTTCTGGCTTACATCCACCACCAGCCGGCCTTCATAGACGAACTGGAATGTGACAGAAAAGACATCCTCTTGTATCGGCAGGGTACAGAGGGTATGCGCGTCGCCGGTGCGCAGATCGGTGACGATCAGGTCGGTGCTGTTGGCGGGGACAGCGTACCGCTGCCCATCCAAAAGAGAAGCCCCGAGCCAATCGCCGTTCAGGAAAGTCAGCAGAGGTTCCCCCAGGGTGCCGTCGCAGGAAAGTACCCGCAGTTCGCTGGTGCTGAGTTTGTAGTTGTCGGCCAGACTGCCGGTATCCGGGCCGGGGTACTCCAATTGCAGCACGATCTGCCCGTCCAGCAGGCCGGCGTAGTTGGCGAACCCATCCCGTATCTGCCGCCATACCACTTCGGCAGTATAGGGGGCGGCAGCCCCTTCGGGAGCAGGAACAAAGTGGTAAAGGGTGGTGGCAAAAGTCTGCTCGTTGGCTTCATTATGCGGATTGGAGGTAATCAGCGCCCACAGGGTCTCGCCGTCTGTGAACCAATGACCATCCAGATAGGCGCCGTCCTGTAAAAAGTTGCCGCAGTAGTTGGGGGACTGGGCGGCCATCTCAGGCAGCGGACGGGTGGGGCCAGTCAGATCAGTGATACAGATCGCGCTTTCCGGCTGTGCCCCATCCATGCCGAAATGCTGGTAGTCCGTCAAATAGATGAAATAGAGCAGGTTCCCGTCGGTATAGACTTCCCATGCCGAGGGCCTGCCGGTGCGGTCAGGCAACGTATAGGCCCAACAGCTTTCATCGCTGTGGGAACAACCGGGTTTACTGCAAAGCACCCGTTGCTGCCCGTCATTCAGATCGACTGTGGTTAGAAAGACCTGGCCGGTCTCGTCAATGGTGGACCAGAGATAATAGTATCCGTTGGCGCAGGTGGTCAGCTCCCGTAAGACGGGCGGGGCGGAGGGGGAAGGTTCTGCGGAAGCGGTCTCGCCGGTGGCAGCGGAAACGTCGGACTGCGGTCCCGCAGAAGCGGGATGGGATGTACAGCCCGCGAAGAGCAGGGCTGCCGCCAGCAGCGGCAGCAGGCAGTGCAGTTTTTTCATCAGGGGACCTCCTTTTTCGGTTGTTCAGGCTGCAGGCAGTAACCTACCCGCCATACGGTTTGGATCTGCTGGTCCCAACCCAGCTTGCGTCGCAGCCGCCGGATGTGGGTGTCCACGGTGCGGGCACTGTCCAGTTCGGCGTCCAGCCCCCAGACGGTCTCCAGGATGTAATCCCGGTAAAGTGCCCGCCCGCGGTTGCGCAACAGGAGCAGCAGCAATTCGTATTCTTTGGGCGTCAATTCCACAGGAACGCCGTCTTTGGCCGCCTGTTGGCGGGCGGTATCCACCGTTATATCCCAGGCATGCAGCACCGCCATGCCCCGGCCGGTGCGGCGCAGAACTGCTTCCACCCGGGCCAGAAGTTCTGCCGGGGCAAAGGGTTTGACGATATAGTCGTCGGCGCCCTGGCGCAGGCCAAGGACCCGGTCTTCCAGCGCGGCTTTGGCGGTAAGGAAGATCACAGGCGTGCCGGTGGGCTGGATAAAGCGCAACAGGTCGTATCCGTCCACGCCGGGCATCATGATGTCCAGAAGTGCCAACTCATAGCGGTTGTGCTCTATCAGATCGGCGGCTTTGCGGCTGTCGCTGACGGCTACACAGGGATAGCCGCCGTCGGTAAGAGTGCGGCGGATCAGTGCCGTAATGGGTTCTTCATCGTCTACAATGAGAATGGGGTCCAAAGTGTTTCACCTCCTGCCTTCCATTATACTGCAAAATGTGACCATCTTGTCACAAACAGGCATGCAGCAGAAAAAATACCTCCTTCTGCGGAATGGATGCAGGCTAAACGGCCTGCAGCACGCAGAAGAAGGTATTTTTCGAGCAGATAAAACGGTTCCCAGGCACAGGAAAATTCACAAGGGCCGGGGAACAGAAACCAAAGAGTGCAACCGCCGCGCCCTGGAGGAGGGGAGGGCGCGCGGAGCGGGTCATTATATCACATTCCCGTTTTCGCGGTAGCTGCGCCACACGTTTTCAAAAAAGTCGTCCTCCTGGGGCAGGGGGCGCGGCGCGCGCCAGGCGCAGCGGCAGGCGCCGTCCTCGTACCACAATTCCTGGATCAGGGGGTGTTCCGTTTCGTCCAGAGAGAAAGCAAAGATGTCCGGCAGGGCGGGCAGGGGCTTTTCCCCGGCGGTCCTGTCGGTGTACAGCGCGCTGCCGCGGCTTTTTCCGCCCTGCGCGCCGTAGTCGATCATGGCGCTGAGGTAGGCGTACTGGCTGATGAGCATATCCCGCAGACGGTAGAGCAGCGCCAGTTCGCCCCGGGTGGACCAGCGTGCGGTGGCAGAGAGCTGCGTCAACTGGGCGGCTGCCGCTGTGCGGCAGCGTTGCAGCTGTTCCAGGTCGCGTATGGCGCCCCCGCAGCGGCTCATCTGGTCCGCGGCCTGCTGCCAGAGCGCCCGCACGTTGCCCTGCGGGGCGGCGCAGGCTTCGGCCAGAGCGGCCATCTGCTGCAAGGCGGCGGCCGCGGCGTGGTCAAAGCAGGGCGGCGCGTCCCCGCGGCCATGGGCGGCAATGTACTGGGCCGCGCGGGTGCTGCCGACCTGGCCCGCGTTCAGCGCCGTGCCGCCGGGGCGGTAGACGCCGTGCGTGCCCGCGGCCTCGCCCACGGCAAAGAGCCCCTGTACATGGGTCTGCCACCAACAGTCAACGGCAAGGCCGCCGTTGTTGTGCTGGGCGCACAGCGCGATCTCCAGCGGCCGGGTGTACAGGTCTACGCCCTTATCCCGGAAAAAGTCGATGGCGGGCTGGTTCATGTGCGCCAGCCGCTCGATGGGCGTGCCGAAGCAGGCCCCCGCCCGGCGCAGGTAGTCCTGCGCTTCCGGCAGCAGCTTTTCGTAATCGAAACACCCGTCGGCGGGGTTGCGGCGGTAATCCAGGTAGACCGTGCGGCCCTTGCAGCTCTCCTGATAGACCAGCAGGTCGATCAGGGAACTGCCCTGCCGGACTTTGCGCACGTCGAAAGGCCACTGGTATCCTTTTAAGAACAGCATGCTGAGCATGGTGTGCACGTCCGGGAAGAAATCGAGCAGGAATTCCCGCGGGTCGCTGCCGTCGGCCGCGGTGGAATATACCCGCGGCAACACCTGCATGTAGGTGCCGGATACGTTCCAGCGCGGCGCGACCGACGCCAGCCCGTACTGCCATTCGGTCAGATTCTGGCCGTGGGCGCCGGCCTCCAGCGCCAGCCCTGTGGCCCCGTACTGGCTGGCCGGGTAGACGCTGTTGGCGTACATCCCGGCGGGGCCGCCGGTGGCGAAGATCACGTTTTTGCAGCGGATGAGCACGAACCGGTCTGCGGGGGTCTGCGCCTGCTGGTCCAGGCAGAGCAGGCCGCAAACGGCGCCCCCCTCGTGCAGCACCTGGATGACCAGCATCCGGTCCAGCAGGGGGACGCCCGCGGCGCATACCGCGCGTTCCAGGCACTCGGTCATCTGGCGGCTGGTGTAGGGCCCGGCGCTGGTGGCCCGGCGGCGGGGATCATGGTCCGTCTTGTAGCCGATGTACTGGCCGTAGCGGTCGTGCGGGAAAGGCACGCCCAGCTCGGCCAGCCTGATAAAGCAGGGGACGGAAAGCGCCGCTTCGCACAGGGCGTTGTCGCCGTCCACACAGCGGCCCTCGTAGAGGGTGCGGGCCATCTCCCACACGCTGTCCGGCTCGCTGCCGGAAAGGGTCAGCTTATAATAGGTCTGTTTGTCGCTGCCGGTATTCCGGCTGGCGCCGGCGGTGCGGTTCTCGGTGACGAGCAGGATGTCCTGCTGCCCCAACTGCCAGAGCCTTGCGGCGGCGCTGTAACCGGCCGCGCCGCTGCCCACCACCGCCGTGTTGCAGCGGTATACGCGCGCCGTGCAGTCCCCGGCGCGGAAGATCTCCTGTTCCATAGCGGCCCTCTTTACAAGCGGCGGATGTGGAAGCCGCCGTCCACGTCGATGTAATTGCCGGTAGTGTAGCGCAGGCGGTCGCTGCACAGCAGGCTGACCGCCCCGGCTACATCCTCCGGCGTGCCCCAGCGCGCGATGGGGAACACGCCGTTTTCGATCATGGCGTCATATTTGCCGCGCACCTGGCTGGTCATGTCCGTGTCGATCACACCGGGGCGGACTTCATTGACCAGGATGCCTTCGGAGGCCAGCCGGTCTGCGTACAGCATCGTCAGCATGGAAACGCCCGCCTTGGAAACGCAGTATTCCCCCCGGCTGACGGAGGACACGGCGGAACTGCAACTGGACACGTTGATGATGGTCCCTTTGCGGCCGTCCAAAGGTTCCTGGCGGATCATCTGGCGGGCCACCAGTTGGGTCAGGAACATGTTGCCCTTGGTGTTCACGCCCACCACATAGTCGAAGCTTTCCTCGGTCATTTCCAGCAGATCGGTGCGCACTTTCGGGGCGACACCGGCATTATTGACCAGAATATCCACACGGCCGAAGGCTTCCAGCGCGCAGTCCAGAATGTGCTGGCGGCCCTGGCGGTCGGCAATATTGGCCTGGGCGTAGGCGCAGTCGATGCCCAGGCCCCGCAGTTCATCCAGCGCGGCCTGGTTGTTCTGCTGCGGGCCGGTGGCGACCATGACGATGTTGCAGCCGTCCAGCCCCAGTTGGCGGGCGATGGCGAACCCGATGCCCCGGCTGGAACCGGTGACGATGGCGGTCTTTTTCATGGCGAACTCTCCTTCTCAGCCGCGGAAATTGGCGGGCTGTGTTTTTTTGATCTCCAGGAACTCACGGTAGAACGGCATAAAGGTCTTGCTGTCCCGAATGACGCAGCCGGTGGGCTTGTGGGCGCGGATCAGGTCGCCGCACTTGCCGCAGGCCAGGCAGACCCGGTTGGGGTCGATGCGCCCCTGCCGCACGATCTGGTTGGCAAAGTCGGGGTCCGCAAAGGCCATGCGCCCAAACAGCATGCCGTCGCACAGGCCCTGTTCCACCGCACCGGCGGTGAACAGGTCGGCATAGGCGCGCAGATAGCTGGGGGCCGAGGCCCAGACCGTCATGGCCGGGACCGCCTTTTTGACGGCGCCGATGCCCTGGATCATGCGGGACAACCCCAGGAAAGGATGCTCGTCCGGCGTATATTTGCCAAAATCGAAGGGGCGGGTCACATGGGTGGTGGCGTAGGGGTTGCCCATGGTCAGGTCCACCATGTCCAGCCCCAGTTCCTCGTGCAGTTCGCGCACCAGACGGATCGGCTCCGTCAGGTCGGGTTCGGTGCCGCTGCCGGGGCTGACGCCGAAGCCGTAGGGGTAGGCGTAGCCGTCATAGATGCCCAGGCGGCAGGTCACCATAAAGTGGCTGTCCTCGTGGACTTTGGCGGCGCGGATCGCATTTTTAAGCAGGCGGAAGCGGTTCTCGTAGCTGCCGCCGTAGGCGCCGGGGCGCAGATGGGCCGAGGACAGTTCCGCCAGCAGATACCCGTGGCAGCTTTTGATGTCCACGGCGTCAAACCCGGCTTCCTTGGCCAGCAGGGCTGCCTCGCCGAAGCGTTCTTCCAGCCTTTTCAGGTAATCGTCGGTCACGATGCAGGAATCATCGGCGGCGCGGTACTGTTCCAGGATCGGGTGCCGGTAGGCGATGAGCGGGGCGGGGCGGTTGCCGGGGTTGGAGTAGCGGCCGCTGTGGTTGGCCTGCAGGATCAGGTAGGGCGCGTAGCCGTTGGCCTTGAACCCGGCTTCCTTGACGGCCGCCGTCAGCCGCTTGAAAGCGTCCAGCGTATGGCGGTCAAGAAGAAGCTGCGTCTGGGAGGAGCGCCCTTCTTCCACGATGGAGATCGCCTCAAACCAGAGCACGGCGCTGCCCCCGATGGCCTGCCGGGTGTAGCGGCGCAGCGTGTAGTCCGAGGGTGCGCCCTCCGGCGTGGAATCCGCGCCCTCCATGGGGGCTACGCCCAGCCGGTTGGCAAAGGTGATGCCGCGCACCCGCAAAGGCTGCGCCAGCACAGCAGTGTCGGCGGCAAAGGGGAGGTCGGCGCCCAGTTCGGCGGCGCGCTGTTTTACCTCCTCCAGGGAGCGGTAATGGAAACGTTCATGTGCCATAGATATACCTCGCAAAACCGCCGGGAAATGCGCGGCGGTCATTTGTATGGGTCAGTCCAGGCGGATGCCCAGTTCGGACGGCAGGGCCCAGTTCCCGGCGCAGCGGGCCAGCGTCTGCTCCAACTCCCGGACGAAATAGAAGTGGTCCCCGTCCAGGTCCGCCTGCTCCACCAGTTCCGGACGCACCGGGCGGATGGCATTGTGCTGTACCATGCGCACGGCGGCAATGTGCGGCAGGTCGGCCTCCACCCCGCAAAGGGGCGGTTCGCCGCTGCGCACGGCCTGGATGGCGTCGGCCAGCTTCTGCATATCGCTGCCGGGGTCGACGTCCTGGTAATCGAAGGGCGTACCGTCGGCAAACACGCCGTGGAACACCGGCTTTTCGCCGGTATAGGTGATGGTGGCCTTTTCAAATTCCAGCACGCCCACCGGGCCCCAGTACTGGGTGCGGATGGGGTGCGCGGTGTAGTACAGCAGCGGCGCGCCCAACGCCGTCTGGAAGCGTAGCGCGGCGATGTCGTAGTTTTCGATCGTGGGGTTGGCGCGGTACAGTTCCGCCTGTACGCTTTCGATCCCGCAGGCGGTGCGCATCGAAGGCCCCAGCAGGAAGGTCAGCATCTGGAAGTGGTGGGCGCAGGCGTTGGTGAACGGGCTGTCAAAGACTTCCCGCCCGCGGCAGGTGATGTGCCCGGCCCAGTCGTTGCGGGCGTAGTAGGCGGCGCCGCGCCGGAATCCGTGGTAGACGGCGATGCGCCGGATGCCGCCGAACCGCCCGGCCAGAATGTCCCGTTTGAGGGCCAGCACGTCCCGCCGGTAGTTGAGCTGATACCCGATGCAGACGAACCGCCCGGCCCGGCGGGCGGCGTCCCCCATGGCTTTGGCCTCCTGCGCGGTCAGGCACAGCGGCTTTTCGCACAGCACGTTGGCCCCGTGCGCCAGGCAGGTCAGCGCCATGTCGGTATGGAAGTGCACCGGGGAGGCGATCACCGCCAGGTCGGCGCTCTCTTTGGCAAAAAAGTCGTCCAGGCTGGCATAGACGGGGATGGAACGCTGGCGGAGCTGGGGCAGCCGGTCCGCCAGATGGGGATCAATGTCGCAGACGGCGGCCAGGTCGGCGCCCAGATCCTGCCCGGTCAGGGTCTCCAGATACAGGCGGCCGTAGCCCCCGGCCCCCACCAGCACGATGCGCGGTCTTTCTTTTGACATAAACGGCTTCCTTTCTGGCCTGTCAGGCACGGAATTTTACGCGGTAGGTACAGACTTCAAACGGCTTGGCGTGCAGGGCGCTGCCGGGCGCGGCTGCGTCCCCGATGGGATTTTCCAGCAGGTCGCAGGGGATCAGCGATTCCACCGGCAGGCCGGAAGAAATATGGAACACGGTGTCGGCCTTCTTGCTTTCGTACAGGCGGAGGACCCAATCCCCGCTGCCGTCGTCGGCCGGTTTGACCGTGTCGATGAGGACGTTGGGCACGTCGGTGGAAAAAGCGGAGAAGGCGTGCAGACTGCCTGTTTCCGTCACAACAGGGTCGTTGAACGCGGCGGCCTGCTGGACCACCGGCGCCTGGGCGAAGCAGCCCTCCCACGCGGTAAAGCCGTAGCGGAAGTGGTGCCGGCCCTGGTCGCTGCCCATTTCCGGCGAGGCGGCGGCCCGCAGCAGCGTCAGTTCGATGCTGTCCTGCTCCACGCCCACGCCGTATTTGCAGTCGTTGAGTACGGCGCAGCCGTGGCCGTTGTCGCACAGGGCAGTGTAACGGTGGTTGCATACTTCAAACCGCTGCTGGTCGTAGCCGCGGCTGCGGTGGGTGGGGCGTTCTACATAGCCGAACTGGATCTCGTGGATGGCGTTCTCCGCCCGCACGTCCACGGGGAACTCCACCTTCAGCAGGCGGTGCAGTTCGTGCCAGTCGATGGTGGTGTCGAACTCCACCACGGGGCTGCCCGCGCGCAGCGTGATGACCTGGGCGACGGCCGAACGGCCGATGCGCCCGGTCCAGCTTGCCGAGGCGGAGAAGCCGGAGGCGACGCTGACGGTAAAAGTGTCGGCCTGCGCGGTATACTGGGTCTGTTCGCGGTAGTTGCTGTCGATGTCCCAGGCGTCGAAGATGCGCGGCACATCCTTGTACATGCGCAGCGTGTTCATCGGGCGGCCGTTCGTCATCTCGCGCCCGTCCAGCCGGTAGGAGATCACGTGTCCCTGCCGGTCCAGCCGCAGGGTCACACGCTCGTTGCGCAGCACCGCGCCGTCGGGCAGTTCTTCGGCAAAAACGCGGGCGTCCGCGGGGGCGGCTTCGGCCGGGCACAGGGTGACCGCGCCCAGCGCGGGCAGGCTCACCACGGCCTGGCCGCCGCATACCGGCACCGGCGCGCCCTCGGCAGTCTGTGCGCCGTGGGCAAAGGCTTCTGGCAACGCGACGACTTCCTCCCGCGCAAAGCCCAGGCCGTTGAACAGGGTCACGGCGGCTTCGGGGCCTGCCGGGTCCAGCAGGGCGCGGCGGGCGGCGGCGCTGCGCGCGTCGGCATCCTTTTGCAGTGCTTTGTGCGCGGCGTTGGCCTCGGTGTAAACGCGCGCGATGGAAGAACCGGGCAGAATGTCGTGGAACTGGTTGAGCAGCAGCGTTTTCCAGAGCGACTGCGCTGCGGCGGCGTCATAGGGCAGGCCGTGGCGCGCCGCCAGCGCGCCCCACAGTTCCAGATGGTGCAGGGCCCGCTCGCTGCGGCGGTTGTTCTTTTTGACCGCGGCCTGGGTGGTGTAGGTGCCGCGGTGCGCGTTGAAGTACAGTTCGCCGTCCCAGGTGTTTCGGGGGCCGCCCTCTTTCTGCAGGTCCTCAAAGAGATCCAGGGGGGACATCATCTCCACGCGGGGCATGCCTTCCAGGTCGCGCTCGCGCAGGGCGTATTCGATGTGGTCGCGGCAGGGGCCGCCGCCGCCGTCCCCGTAGCCGAAGGGAATCAGGAAATCGTCCAGATGGCGCTTTTGTACGCGGTTCTTCCAGACGCCGCACAGTTCCTTGGGGTCGGTGCGGTAGGTGTAGCTGGTGGGCAGGAAGGAAACCACCTGGCTGCCGTCCATGCCCTTCCAGTTGAAGTAATGGTAGGGGAAGGGATCGCCCTCGTTGTAGCTCCAGAAAATTTTCTGCGTCACCAGATAGCGCACCCCGCACCCGGCCAGAAGCTGCGGCAGAACGGCGGAATAGCCAAAGGTGTCCGGCAGCCAGAGGATCTGGCTGTCGATGCCGAATTCCTCCCGGAAAAAGCGTTTGCCGAACACAAGCTGCCGCACCAGCGACTCGCCGGAGGGGATGTTCGTGTCCGGCTCCACATACATGGCGCCCTCGGCGATCCAGCGCCCGCCGGCCACGGCCTGGCGGATGCGCTCGTACAGTTCGGGGTAGTGGTCGCGGCACATCTCATAGGCTGCGGGCTGGCTTTGCAGGTAGCGGTAGTCGGGGTACTGATCCAGCAGGCGAAGCTGGGCGGCAAAGGTGCGCGCGGTCTTGCGGTGGGTCTCCTGCATGGGCCACAGCCAGGCCAGGTCCAGGTGGGAGTTGCCGATGGCGGCCATGCGCGGCGCGGTGGAACCGTTGCGGCACAGCAGAAGCGGGCGCAGCGCGGCGCGGGCCTGGCGGTAGCTTTCGGTGCGGGCCGGGGCGGGCTGCTCAAAATCCACGATGCGGGTGTATTCTTCCAGCCCGTCCGCAATGCGGGAAGCCCGCAGCGAATCCTCCGGCAGTTCGTCCATCAGCATGGACAGGGTGGACACATCCATCCACAACTGGTAGGCATCCTCGTTCCAGATGCCGAAGGTGCTGTGCCCCACGCGGCTGCGGCGGCCTTCGGCCTTGGGGTCCTGCAGGGTGCCGGGCAGCACGGGGCCGGTGCAGCAGCCGCCCACATCCGGGAAGTAATGCCCGGCGTAGACCTCGAACAGCAGGTCGAACGTTTCGCCGGGCTGGGCGCAGCGGGTGAGCACATTGTCGCAGATATAATGGTGGGGCACGCTGACCCACTCGGCCCGGCGGGTGCCGAACGCCTGCCCGTTCACAAACAGCGTCGCTTCGCCGCCCAGGTCCAGCGCCATGGCCACCCGCTGCCCGGCGGCTTCCTGCGGCATCGTGACGCGGGCGCGGCACCACAGGTATTCCCAGGTGTGGCCCCAGACGGTCCCCTCGGCAAGGGGGTGGAAGTCACCCTGCGCCGCTTCTTCAGGCGTAAGGTGCTGCATGGTGGTGAACCCCTCCCAACGGATCTCCTCCAGCGGGCGGTAGAAATCGTCGGCCAGGACCCGCTGCCAGTGGGCCAGCCGGTCCCGGTACTCGGAATGAAGCAAAGACATGGAAGCATCCTCCTGTTTATAAAAGATCATGGAAAATGGGGCGGCGGGAACGGCGGCTGCGGTTGGAAATCCCCCGCCCCCTGTGCTATAATTTTTTGCGGAGTTTATAGGACTTCTTAAATTTAGCATACAGGCTGCACCCGCGGGGAACAATGCACAAATCCGTACATTATTGGCAAAATTTCGACTTTGTGGCCTGCCGCCACGGTTTTTTGAACGAAATCCGGCATTTGCCCCGAAAAAGTGTACCAACAACTCGAAAAAATGCCTTGACAGGGGCGTGGCATTTCGCCATGCTGTTAAAAGATGTTTCGGATAACTGCGCGGTTCCATAAGAAAACAAAGCCGCAAAACTCTGCCTGCAAAGCAGCGTCTGCTGCGTTATCGGGCCTTGCATTCCATGCAGGAGTGCGGCAACCCTCTGCCTTGCATCCGCCGCTTTGCAGCGGTTTTGCGGTGCTTCGCAGTTTTTAGAAAACCTTTGTTTTCTTATGTCACTCGCGCTAATAGAGGAAGATGCTTATGCAAAAACTGACCCGATTCTGGCAGAACCTGCACCTGCGCGCCAAATTTTTGCTGATCCTGCTGGTCAGTACGGCGCTGATCGGCGTCGCCACGATCGCCGCGATCCAGATCCCGCTGCATACCTATGACCGGCAGTTGTACCAAAGCAGCTCCCAGATGATCTCGCTGTTTGCGGAACAGATGCGGGACGAACTCAAAGATTATGAGGATATCAGCTACCGCATCCTGACCGACGCCGCCCTGCAGGAGAATCTTTCGATCATGAAAGAGGGTCACCCCGGCACCCTGGAATGGGTCAACGCCCGGACGAGCGTGGCCAACCAGGTGGCCTACTACAGCCTGTGGTTCGACAACACCGTCAGTTTCCAGCTCAAAACGGCAGGGAATGTTTTTTTCAGCCACTTTTTTGAACTTTCCACAGGCGCAAACGAACTGACCGAAGAACGGATCCAGGCGGCGATGAACCACCAGGGGCGCTATGTCTGGCTGACCGAGGACGGGCCCCGCCCGCGCCTGTTCCTGGTGCGTGAGATCCGGGAGATGAAGGGCGTCGATTTGGAAACGCTCGGCTGGATGCTGATCGAAGTGGACTTCCCAGCCGTGGTCGAACAGTGTATACTGGGTATGGAGCAGATGGGCGTGGAGCCCCGCTGCGCTGTATATAACGAGGGCGTCTGCCTGTACGCCAGCGACGATGTGATCCGGGAACTGGGCGCAGACGGCGAGGACGGCTACAACTATATGGTGCTGGATGGGCACGACGTGCTCTGTGTGCGCTACACCGCCAGCAACGGCATGAAGTACGTTACGCTGGTGGACTATGACGGCGTGTGCGCCACCACGCTGGCGGCTGTGGGCATCGCGGTCCTGTGCACCCTTGTGGCCATGCTGCTGGTGTCGGCGGTCAGCACCGGCCTGATCAACAGTATTTTAGCACATTTGCAGGTTTTGTTGCAGAAGTTTGATGATTTTGCCATCAGCGGGCAGCCGATCTCGGCCCACAATAACCCCTACCGGGACCGCCTGGATGAGATCGGCGACCTGCACCGCGCCTTTGACTGGATGACCCGCGAATGGAACCGGGTCAACCATGAAAAAGAGGAACAGCAGCGCCTTTTGCAGGAAAAGCAGATCCAGCAGCTCCGCGCCCAGGTGCGGCCGCACTTTTTGTACAATACGCTGGAATCCATCTACTGCCTGGCGCAGAGCGCCGGGGATCAGCGCATCGCCGTCATGACCGGCGCGCTGGGCAAGATGCTGCGCACCTCCCTGAGCGACAAGCGCGATGTGGTAACGATCGCTGAGGACCTGCAGTTCACCCGCAATTATCTGGACATCCAGCAGATCCGCTACGGGGACCGGCTGAAGGTCGAGTACGACGTGCCCGAAACCTTCCTGGCCTGCCGCATCCCGGCCATGACCGTCCAGCCGCTGGTGGAAAACGCCATCCACCATGCCGCGGAGAAAATGCTCGATACCTGCCTGATCCACATCAGCGCCGCCGCGGTGGCCGACGGCATCGAGCTGATCGTGGCGGATAACGGCCCCGGCACCGACGAAGATATCCTTGCCAAGCTGGAAAGCGGCGAGGTACAGCCCGAGGGGCTGGGCATCGGCATGCGCAACATCCACAAGCGCATCCAGCACGCCTTCTCCGACGCATACGGGTTGCGCGTGCGCAGCGGGAAAGGCGGGACGCAGATCATCGTTCACCTGCCGGATACCCGCCCGGAACCACCGGTACAGGCGGATACGGAAGAGAAATAGGGGGCTTATCGTGTATAAACTGTTGTTGGTCGATGATGAACCGATCATCCGGGAAGGACTGGAGCGGATGATCGACTGGGAAAAACTGGACCTGAAACTGACGGCGTCCTGCCCGAACGCGATCGCGGCGCTGGACAGCATGACCGATGATATGCCGGACATCCTGCTTACGGATATCCGCCTGCCGGGCATGACCGGGCTGGAACTGGTCCAGCGCGCCGTGACGCTGCACCCCATGCTGCAATCGGTGGTGCTTTCGGGCTACGATACGTTTCAGTACGCGCAGCAGGCGCTGCGGTACGGCGTGATCGAGTACCTGCTCAAACCCTGTTCCAAGCAGGAACTGGAGGACGCGCTGCTGCGCGCCTGCCATGCCATCGACCGCCAGCGCAAGAAGGTGCTGTACCTGTATGACGAGCGCCGCCAGCGGGTCAAGGCGCTGGTGGAAACGTTCGACCACCTGCGGGAGAGCGACCTGGAAGCCGACGCGCTGAAAAAGCAGGTGGGGGAACTGGTCAAAACGGTGGAGGACCCCAGCCTGCTGCAGGAAACGCTGATCGCCCTGGTAACGGACCGCATGGGCAGCGGCCAGACGGAATGGGGCATGAACGTCATCACCGACGCCCTGCGGGACCGGGGATCGCTGGAAGAACTCATCACCCGCAGCCTGCTGCGCCTGCGCAAAGAGGGCAACGCCGCCCGCAGCAACGACTTTGTGCAGCAGATGATCGCCTATATGAACGCCCACTATGCGGACGAATCCCTCACGCTGCAATATATCGCGGATAACGCCGTGTATATGAACGCCGACTACATCGGCCGGGAATTTACCCGCGCGGTCGGGCAAAAGTTCAGCAGCTACCTTCTGTCGGTCCGCATGGAACACGCCAAGACCCTCATGCGGGAGGACCCCTCCCTCCACAGCTATGAGATCGCAGAAAAGGTGGGCCTGGGCGAAAACCCCCATTATTTCAGCCAGTTGTTCCGCAAATATACCGGCGAAACACCCAAGAACTACCGCCGCCAACTGGGCGAATAACGGCGCCCCGGCCCGGAACGGCAGCGGACGAACCAAAAATATTCAGGAGGCAAACGATGTTGTATATAGGCGTTGACCTGGGCGGCACCAATATCAAGGCCGCCCTTGTGACGGAGAACGGCGAGATCGTAAAGGAAGCCGCCGCCCCCACGAACCTGCCCCGCCCGGCACAGGCAGTCTGCGACGATATCGCCGCGCTCTGCGCGCAACTGGCCGCCGGTGAACAGGTGGCGGGCATCGGCGTGGGCTGCCCCGGCACGGTGGACCACGGCGTGGTGCGCTATTCCAATAACCTGAACTGGCGGGACTTCCCCCTGGCGGAGTATCTGGCGGCTAGGACCGGGCTGCCGGTGTGCGCAGGCAACGACGCCAACGTGGCTGCCCTGGGCGAAGCCCTGGCGGGCTGCGCCAAAGGCGCCGAAAGCGCGGTCATCATCACGCTGGGGACCGGCGTGGGCGGCGGCGTGGTGCTGGGCGGCAAACTGCTGACCGGCTACAACGGCGCGGCCTCGGAACCCGGCCACATGGTCATTCTGGACACGCCGGACGCCCCGGTCTGCACCTGCGGGCGGCGGGGCTGCCTGGAAACTTTCGCCAGCGCCACGGCGCTGATCCGCATGACGAAGGAAGCCCGCCGCGCCCACCCCGAAAGTTTGCTGAACACGCTGGCCCCGGCGGAAAGCAACGTGGACGGCCGCACCGCTTTTGATGCCGCCGCCCAGGGCGATGCCGCCGGGCGGGACGTGGTGGAACGCTACACCCACTATCTGGCTGTGGGCGTGGCAAACCTGATCAACATTTTCTTCCCGGAGGTCATCGGCCTGTCCGGCGGCGTGGCCAATCAGGGCGAAAACCTGCTGGGGCCGCTGCGTGCCGCCGTGGAGCCGATGGTGTTCGGCAGTGACTTTGCCCAAAAGCATACCCGCATCACCGCCTGCACGCTGGGCTACCGCGCCGGGGTCATCGGCGCGGCGCTGCTGGCAAAGCAGGGCGGCTGAATCCGGGCGCATGCCCAAATGCCGCGCCCTTTTGGCGGCGCGGCCCGAATCAAACAGGGAATACGGAGGTAAGGAACGATGGCGATTTTGAAATTGACCCCCAGTTGCAAGGATTATCTGTGGGGCGGCAGCCGCCTGCGCACGGATTTTGGGGTGCAGAGCGACCTGGACCCGCTGGCGGAAGCATGGGTGCTTTCCTGCCACCCGGACGGCCCCAGCCGCCTGCCCGACGGCGCCGCGCTGGCCGACTATGTGGCCGCGCACCCCGGCTGCCTGGGCACGGACTGCGATGCGTTTGAACAGTTCCCCATCCTGACGAAGTTTATCGACGCGCGGGACAACCTCTCCATCCAGGTGCATCCTTCCAACGAATACGCCCTGCGCAACGAGGGTCAGTACGGCAAGACCGAAATGTGGTATGTGCTGGACTGTGAGCCGGGGGCGTTCCTGTACTATGGCTTCGACCACGAAATTTCGCGGGAGGAGTTCGAGCGCCGCATCCGGGACAATACCCTGACCGAAGTGCTGAACGCGGTCCCGGTACACAAAGGGGACTGCTTTTTCATCCCCTCCGGCACGCTGCACGCCATCTGCAAGGGCATCGTGGTGGCTGAGGTGCAGCAGAATTCCAACGTGACCTACCGTGTCTATGACTATGACCGCGTCGGCCCCGACGGCAAGCGCCGGGCGCTGCATATCGACAGGGCGCTGGATGTGACGCAGCGCACGCCGCCGGTGCAGCAGGACTTTGGGGGCCACCTGGCAAAGTGCGAGTATTTTACGGTCGATGTGTACCGCGGCGCGTTCAGCGGCGCGGCGGACGAACGCTCCTTCGTTTCGCTGGTCATCACCGAAGGTACGGGCGAACTTTCCTGCGGCGGCGAGCGCGTCGGGGTGAAGAAGGGCGACAGCTTTTTCCTGCCTGCGGGCAGCGGTGCGTTCAACGTGACGGGAAACTGCGAAACGCTGCTCACGCGGGTCTGACGGGCGGCCGGATTTACAGAACGAATATCGAAAAAGTGCCCCGGATGGCGGAAAAACACGGCATCCGGGGCGCTTTTTGTGTCTGGATTTTCGGGGCGGCAGGCGGGGA
Organism: Subdoligranulum variabile; assembly: GCA_003343905.1. Classification (GTDB taxonomy): domain Bacteria; phylum Bacillota; class Clostridia; order Oscillospirales; family Ruminococcaceae; genus Gemmiger; species Gemmiger variabilis_C. The sequence goes on along the minus strand of QAKI01000040.1, from coordinate 62,455 downwards.
AAACTGGCGCTGCACGATGATGCGTTGCTTTTTTGGACGTGGCTGGTAAAAAAATCACGAAACCCGAAAAAACGCACAAAATAATCAGAAAATTGGATTAAGTTTTGTGAAAAGTTTGGCTATAATGTGGACAACATAAATCACACGGAGGCGTTTCCCAATGAGGAGAAAAGTATTTGCAGGTATGTGTGCCGGTCTGATGGTCGCCGGTGTTCTTACTGGCTGCGGCGCGACCTCCAGCAGCGCGGCGGCGGACGGTTCTGCCGCGACGGGCGAGGCGGCTGCCGAAAGCACCAACAGCGAAGGAAAGACCACCCTGAACGTTCTGTGGTGGGGTTCCCAGACCCGTAACGACCAGACCACGAAGCTGATCGAAAAGTTCGAGGAACTGAACCCCGACATTGATGTCGTGGCGGACTTTTCCGACTGGGACGGCTACTGGACCAAGCTGCCCGCCCAGGTCGCCGGCGGCCAGACCCCGGACGTGTTCCAGATGGACTACGCCTATCTGGCCCAGTATGTGGAGAACGGCGTCCTGGCTGAACTGGACAGCTACGTCGCGGACGGCCGCCTTGACCTGAGCGGCGTTTCCCAGAGCGTGAAGGATTCCGGCACGGTCAACGGCAAGTTCTATGCGGTCTCCACCGGCACCAACGCGCCGGTCATGCTGTACCGCAAGGATGTTCTGGACGAACTGGGGATCGAAATGCCGATGAACCCGAACATGACGCAGTACTGCGATATTGCCAAGCAGGTGTACGAGGCCACCGGCCTGCGGGATACCTTCGTGACGAGCTGCCAGGCAGACAACCTGCGTTTCCGCCTGCGCAACTACGGCCTGAACCTCTATAATGAGGACGCCACGGCGCTGGGCTTTGACGATCCGCAGTACATCGTGGATATGTGGGAACTGGCGCTGAAATCCCAGGAAGAAGGCTGGGGCCTGAAACCCGGTGAAGAGACCGCCGTGACCGCCTTTGACTCGATGGTGAACGACGCCTGGAGCCGCTACCAGAACTCCAACGAGCTGCAGGCTTACCGCGACGCCACCGGCAAGGACATCAGCATGGTCATGATCCCCAACACGGATGATGCCACCGCTTCCGCTACTTACCTCAAGCCCGCCATGTTCTGGTGCGTGGGCGCCGACAGCCCCGTCAAGGAGGCCGCCATCCGCTTCATCGACTTCTTCACCAACAGCCCGGATTGCTATGACATCGTTGGTATCGAGCGTGCGGTGCCCATCGACGAGGAAATGCGCGAGTATGTGTCGCCCAAGCTGGACGAAGTCAGCCAGGAAGTCGTCGATTTTGTTGACTACGTCAGCCAGCCGGATATGGCTTCTCCCCTGATGAACCCCGACCCGGCCGCCCATAACGAAGTGGCCGACCTGCTGGCGCAGTATTCGGAGCAGGTGCGCTACGGTGAAGCGACTGACCTGCAGGCAACTGCCGAGCAGTTTATGAGCGAGGCCAACGAGATCCTGGCCGAAAGCGCTGCCGCGGAAGAATAAGGTTTTTCGTTGGAGCCGCGTCGGAACCATGCAGGGTTCCCCATAACGCGGTCTGGCTTGGAACGCTTGCGTTCTGTCGCGCCGAAGGCCCACCCCCTTCGGCGCGATTCTTTGAATTATGTCCTGATGAAAGGAGCTATCGCCATGCACAAACGTACCGGGTTCGGGCGCAGGCTCAGTTACGCGATGGACCGCAACAATGTGGCGGGCTATGTGTTCATACTGCCCTTCATAATCGGTCTGCTGGTCTTTACCGTTATCCCGTTCTTTACTTCGCTGTATCTCTCGTTTACCGAGTACAACGTCCTGTCCACCCCCAAGTGGGTCGGGCTGGACAACTTCAAGGAAATGTTCTTTGAAGACGATCTGTTCTGGACCTCGTTCTGGGTCACCTTCAAGTTCGCCTTTATCCAGGTGCCCATCAAGCTGACGGTCTCCCTGCTGGTCGCGCTGGTGCTGGCGCGCACCACCCGCCTGACCGGCCTGTACCGCTCGGCTTTCTACATTCCGTCCCTGATGGGCGGCAGCGTTGCCATCGCCCTTCTGTGGAAGCAGTTGTTCTCCGTCAACGGCGTCGTCAACCAGATCCTCGGCTTCTTCGGCCTGCCGGACGACACCGCCTGGCTGGGCGACCCCGATACCGCCCTGGGCACCCTGATCGCGTTGGGCGTCTGGCAGTTCGGCAGCTCGATGCTGATCTTCCTGGCGGCCATCAAGAACATTCCCCAGAGCTACCACGAAGCCGCCATTGTGGACGGCGCGGGCCCCGTCAAGCGGTTCTTCTCCATCACGCTGCCCATGCTCACCCCCATCATTTTCTTCAACCTCATCAACCAGGTCATCGGCGCTTTCCAGGCGTTCAACTCCAGCTACCTGATCACCCAGGGCAAGCCGCTGAACACGACGCTGTATTACGGCGTTCACCTGTACAACAAGGCGTTCGACCAGTTCCAGATGGGTTACGGCTGTGCCATGGCGTGGTTCATGCTGCTCATTATCGCCCTGTTTACCGCGCTGATCTTCCGCTCCTCCAGCGCGTGGGTCTACTATGAATCGGAGGGTAGGTAACGGTATGACGATCAAGAATATTACGCACAGCGTTTCGGCGCGCCGCAGTGTGAGCACGGTGGTTTACCACGTCCTGATGCTGGCCGTCGGTTTCGTGATGCTCTACCCGGTCTTGTGGCTGATCGCCTCCTCGTTCAAACCCAACGGCGATATTTTTACCACGGCCACGTCCCTGATCCCCAAAAACTTCACGCTGGAACATTACATTACCGGCTGGCAGGGCTTCGGCGGCTATACCTTCGGCAACTTCTTCGCCAACTCGCTCCTGGTGGCGCTGCTGTCCTCGGTCGGCATGGTCATCTCCTCCGCGCTGGTGGCCTTCGGCCTGGCGCGCATCAAGTTCAGGGGCCGCAACTTCTGGTTCGTCATGATGGTCATCACCATGATGCTGCCCGGCCAGGTCATGATGATCCCCCGCTTCGTGCTGTTCAACAGCATGGGCTGGGTGGGCACCTTCCTGCCGATGATCGTTCCCTCCTTCTTTGCAAGCGGCTTCAACATCTTCCTCATCATGCAGTTCATCCGCGGCATTCCCCGTGATATGGACGAAGCCGCCAAGATCGACGGCTGCAGCTGGTACGGTGTGTTCTTCCGCATCATCGTCCCTATGATCGTGCCCTCGCTGGTCACGGTCGGCGTGCTGACCTTCATGGCAAGCTGGGAGGACTTTATGGGCGCGTTGCTGTACTTGAACAAGCCCGCCATGTACACCGTGGCCTACGCCCTCAAGATGTTCAACGACAGTTCCATGGCGGACTACGGCGCTACCTTTGCCATGTCCGCGCTCTCTCTGGTGCCCGTCATGATCCTGTTCTTCCTGTTCCAGAAGAACCTCGTGGAAGGCATCAGCATTCAGGGCCTGAAAGGCTGATCTTACCACATGACCACAAGGAGGTCTTTTTATGCCGCATATTGAACGGCTCCCCGCCATTCCGCTGCTGGCGTCCGACCCGTACATTTCGGTCTGGATGCCCGCCGATACCATGACCCAGACCGATAGCTGCCATTGGAGCGGCCCGGCCAAACCGATCCGCGGCGCCATGACGGTGGACGGCGCGCCCTGCCGGTTCCTGGGCGCAGGGCCTGAACCGGAAGCCAAGCTGACGGAACTGCAGGTGACGGCGACCCGCACCCGCTTTGTCAGTGAGTTCGGCGGCGTCCGGCTGGAAGTCTGCTTTGCCACCCCCGCTTTCCCCGACGATCTGGACCTGCTGAGTATGCCGGTCACGCTGGTGACGCTGGCGGCGGTCTCGGCGGACGGCGCAGATCATGACGTGCAGGTCCGGCTGCATCTGTCCGACCGGCTGTGCTATGATGGCGACATCCGCCCCGAAATGAACGGCGCGGTCATCGTGTGCGACGGCAAAAACACCGCATGGTGCGGCCAGACCACCCAGAAGCCGCTGAGCCATTCCGGCGACCATGTGACCATCGACTGGGGCTATCTGTACCTGAGCGGCGGCGAAGCCCGCCCGGTGGGCGACGGCCTGCAGACCGACCTGCGGCTCGCAGTGGGCGGCCCGGCGGCCCAGATCGTCATTGGCTATGACGATATTGCTTCCATCAATTATTTCGGCAGCCTGTGCAACGCCTGGTATTGCCGCGACGGCCGCCGGATCACCGACGCGATCACCTATACGCAGCAGCATTTTGACGAGATCCTGCGCCGCTGCGCCCAGTGGGACGAACGTGTGGCCCAGGATGCGCGTGCGGCAGCCGGGGAAGCGTATGAGCAGCTTGCCAACGCTGCCTGGCGGCATACCTTCGCCGCCCACAAGCTGATCGCCACCCCCGGCGGGGCGATGGCCTTCCTCTCCAAAGAGAACGACTCCAACGGCTGCATCGGCACGGTGGATGTGAGCTACCCCTCCATTCCGCTGTTCCTGCATTACTGCCCGGAACTGGTCAACGCCCTGTGCCGCCCGGTGCTGGAATTTGCCTCCATGCCGGTCTGGACGGAGGACTTTGCTCCCCACGATGTGGGCCGTTATCCGCTGGCCACGGGCCAGGTCTACGGCGTGTACCACCATGTGGACCGCAAGCAGTGCTACCCGCCCTATTACCTCTACCCGGTGGGCACCGAGGTGTGGGACCCCCGCTACCAGATGCCGGTGGAAGAATGCGGCAATATGCTCATCATGCTGGAAGCGGCGCGCGCCTTTGGCGCGGACCATGCGCTGGCGGACCAGTACCGCCCGCTGCTGGACCGCTGGGTGAAATATCTGGTACAATATGGCGAGGACCCCGCCGAACAGCTTTGCACCGACGACTTTGCGGGGCATCTGGCCCACAATGTCAACCTGGCCGCCAAGGCCATCGTGGGCGTGGCCTGCTATGCCCGCCTGACCGGCATGGAGGAATACGCCCGCCAGGCCAGGACCATGGCGGCCCACCTGCTGGAAAAGATCGGCGACCGGGGCAATACCCCGCTGACGCTGGACGGCCAGGGCTGGAGCATGAAGTATAATCTGCTGTGGGACAAGGTGCTGGGCCTGGGCCTGATGCCGGAGAACTTCTATCAGGCAGAACTGGCCAGCTATCTGCCGCGCATCAATACCTACGGCCTGCCGCTGGATTCCCGTGCGGATTACACCAAGTCCGACTGGATCTGCTGGACGGCCCGCATGACGGACGACCCCGCCGTGCGCGCTGCGCTCATCGAGCCGGTCGCCCGCGAACTGCGGGAAACGACCTCGCGCGTGCCTTTCTCTGACTGGTACGATACCAAGACCAGCCGCTACGAGGCGTTCATCGCCCGCAGCGTGCAGGGCGGTATCTATGCACTGATGCTGTAAAAGAAGGCGTGAGCCGCGCAGGACGGGCGTCCGGCGCGGCCCATTGCCATATCATAGCTGTTTGAAAACAGGAGGTTTTGTATGAAGATCTATGCGTTTGCCGATGAGGCTTCCCCTCTGGTCGAGGGCCAGATCGCGGCCATGCGCCGCAACGGACTGAACGGTCTGGAGATCCGCGGCGTGGACGGGGAGAACGTATCGGCCATTTCCCCGGAAAAGGCGCGGGAAGTCCGCCGCAAACTGGATGACGCCGGGCTTTGCGTCTGGTCCGTCGGTTCGCCCATCGGCAAGATCGACATTGAGAGCGACGATTTTGACGCCCATCTGGAACAACTGCGCCATACGCTGGAGATCGCCCATATTCTGGGCACCGACCGGCTGCGGATGTTCTCTTTCTATATCCCTGCCGGGAAGGACCCCGCTTTGTACCGCGACAAAGTGATGGACCGCATGGACCGGATGCTGCGCGTGGGCGAGGGCAGCGGCATCTTCTTCTGCCATGAAAACGAGAAGGGGATCTACGGCGACAACGCGGCCCGCTGCGAGGACCTGCACCGGCAGTTCCCCGCCCTGCACGGCGTGTTCGACCCGGCCAACTATGTCCAGTGCGGGCAGGACACCTGGGCTGCCTGGGAGCGCCTGCACGGGTTCGTGGATTATCTGCACATCAAGGATGCTTTGGCCGACGGCAGCGTCGTGCCTGCGGGCCATGGCCAGGGCAATGTCAAGCGCATCCTGGACGCCTACCGCGCCCAGGGCGGCGAACATGTAACGGTGGAACCGCACCTGAAAGTGTTCGAGGGGTTGAAAGATCTGGAACAGGGCGGTACGATAAGTCATGTGGGCGGCTATTGCTACGAGAGCAGCGACGCTGCTTTTGACGCCGCCTGCAACGCCTTAAAGGAGCTGATCTGACAATGGAACTGCATCTGCCGCCCAAACCCGTGCCCGCCGTGGGGCCGGGTGAATTCCACTTTGCGGCCGCCGGTCTGGCGCACGGGCATATTTACGGCATGGTCAGCGGCCTGCTGGAAGCCGGCGCCACGCTGGACGCTGTATGGGATGAGGACCCGTGCAATGTCGCGGCGTTCCGTCGGCGCTTCCCGCAGGCCCGGGCGGCAGCCAGCCTGCAGGAACTTTTGCAGGACCCGGCGCTGCAGCTCATCGCCAGCGCCGCCGTCCCGGCGGACCGCGGCCCGCTGGGGCTGCAGGTCATGGCGGCAGGCAAGGACTATTTTGTGGATAAAGCGCCCTTCACCACGCTGGAACAACTGCGCGCCGCGCGCCAGGCTGTGCGGCAGACGGGGCGCAAGTACATGGTGTATTACTCGGAACGGCTGCACAACGAAGCCGCCGTGCTGGCAGACCTGCTGATCCGCCGGGGCGAGATCGGGCGCGTTTTGCATATGGAAGGCTTTGGCCCGCACCGGCTGGGGCCTGAACGCCCGGACTGGTTCTATCAGAAAGCGCGGTATGGCGGCATCCTCTGCGACATCGGCAGCCATCAGTTGGAACAGTTCCTCTACTTTGCCGGTGCGGAGGACGCCCGGATCACCCTGGCGCGTGCGGCGAACTGCGCCCACCCGGAACACCCCGAACTGGAGGATCTGGGTGAGTGCGCCGCCGCGGCGGCCAACGGCGTGACGGGGTATTTCCGGGTGGACTGGTTCACGCCGGACGGTCTGCGCAACTGGGGCGATGGGCGCACCTTTATTCTGGGGACCGACGGGTACATCGAACTGCGCAAATACATCGACCTTGCCGCCGGGGAAAAGCGGGAAAATATGGTCTACTGGGCCAACAAAAGCGGTGAGCACTGCTTTGACGCTACGGGAAAGATGGGCTATCCCTTCTTCCCGCAGTTGATCCGGGACTGTATGGAACGCACGGAAACAGCCATGACCCAGGAACATGCCTTCAAGGCGGCGGAGCTCTGCCTGCAGGCGCAGGCCATGGCGGACAGCGCCGTATAAAACTCAACAGGAAAGCCCCCTGCCGGACGGCAGGGGGCTTTTTGGCGTTCTGTTTCAAAGCAGGACGCGCACGCGGTTCTCTGTGATCTGGACCGGGGAGAGGAACCCGATGCGGTCGTCGCCGGTGGTCTCGGTGCGGCCGTGGTAGCAGATCATCCACGTGCCGTCGGGCGCGCGGAACAGGCAACTGTGGCCGGTGCCGGTGACAGGGCCGTGGCGCTCCAGAATGGGATTTTCCGGCGCTTTGGCGTAGGGGCCCAGCGGGTGTTCTGCAACGGCATAGCCCACGGCGTAGTCCGGGCCGCCAAAATAGTTGGCGGAATAGGTCATGATGTATTGGCCGCCCTGACGCAGCAGGAAAGAACCCTCGTTCCAGCGCCGGCCGGTCTGCGGGGCGGAACGGCCCTCCCATTCCTGTTCCGGGCGCAGCAGCAGCACCGGCTCCCCGCGCACGCCGGAAAAGTCCGGCAGCAGTTCGACGCCGTAGATCCAGCTTTCTTCCAGGCCGTCGATGTTGTGCTCGTAGCAGCAGCGGGAATAGTACAGGAAATAGCGGCCGTTTTCGGCGTAGAGGTTCGCGTCGATGATCGGGTAACCGGGATCGAAGATGGGGCGGTCCGCCAGATCCTCGAACGGCCCGGCGGGGGTGTCCGCAACGGCGACGCCGATGCGGAAATTTTCCAGCGCGCCGGTGGGGTTCACCTTCCAGTCGGCGCTGTAGAACAGGTAGTACCGGCCGCCGATCTCATAACATTCGGGCGCCCAGAAACAACCGGTGCCCCAGCGTGATCTGCCGGGCCCCAGCGCCGTGCCGCAGAGCTTCCAACTGCGCAGGTCTGCGGAAACGCGGATGGAGAAGGCACCGCCGTCCTCGGCGGTGCAGTACAGATAGTAAAGCCCGTCCGATGCCCGCAGGATAAAGGGATCGGCGACCGGAAAGGAAAGTTGGATCGTGTTTTCCATAGATGACTCCCTGTATTTTACCAGTTTACCTGCCAGCGCCGGCTGTAGGTGCCGTCCGGCTGGGCGGCGGCCGCCGCGGGGCGGTAGCCGGAAGTTTGGACCCGCTCGCTGAGCAGCCGGTCAAAGTGCGCAGTGTCCAGCGGCAGCGGCACGGCGGTGTTGCCCGTCCATTGGGACAGGTACGCGGCGTTGGAAAGTTCCAGCTCGTTCAGTCCGGCGGGGCCGGGGCTGAGCAGCGGGGCCCCGGTCAGGATCGCGTCCGCAAAATTTTGCAGGATGCCCCGGTGTGCCGTTTCCGGCGTGTCGGGAACGAACTCGGTGTAGTCGCAATCGGGGGCTATGAAGTTTTCGGGGGAAGAAAAACGGAGCGCGTCTTCCGGCTGCTTCAGGCGCCACCATTTCAGCACGCCGCCCTCCAGCACCAGCTTTCCCCGCGTGCCGGAGATCTCCAGCCGGTTGGTCCCCGGCATTTCGCCGGTGGAAGTGATGAACACCCCGCTGGCGCCGTTTGCGTATTTTACCAGCAGTGTGGCGTCGTCCTCCACCTCGATGTGGTGGTAACGCGCAATGTCGCAGTAGCCGGTCACACAGACCGGCATCCCGCAGATCCACTGCCACAGGTCCAGGTTGTGCGGGGCCTGGTTCAGCAGTACGCCGCCGCCCTCCCCGGCCCAGGTGGCCCGCCAGGCGCTGGAATCATAATAGTGCTGGGTCCTGTACCAGTTGGTGATGATCCAGACCGAGCGTTTGAGTTCGCCCAGCTCGCCGCCCTGCACGAGCTGGTGCGCCCGGATGAACAGCGGGTTGATGCGCTGGTTCAGCATCAGGGCGAATACCCGGCCGCTGGTTCCCGCCTGGCGGCAGAGCGCCTGCGCGCGGGAAAGGGATACGTCCAGCGGCTTTTCTACCAGAACATGAAGCCCGGCGTCCAGCAGGCGGCTGGCGATTTGGCTGTGCAGCGGGTGGGGCACGGCGACGATGGCGGCTTCGATGCCGCCTGCCGCCAGCAGTTCTTCCACACTGTGGAACTGGCGCACGGCCGGCCACCGGGCTGCAAAATCTGCCAGACGGTCATGGGCGATGTCGCATACGGCGGACAGTTCCAGCCCGCGCACCTGATGTTGGGCAAGACTTTGGGCGTGGGCAGTGCCCATGTTGCCGATGCCGATCACAGCGGTATGAATGGCCTGCATACAAAATGATTCCCCGTTTATTTTGCGCCGCCGCCGTAGCTGGCGCTGGTGTCCATGACGATGTCGGTGTCCGCTTTCAGGCGGGAATGGGCGCGCCGCTCGTTCAGCAGCGCGAGAAAACGCTCCTCGTCAATGGGCAGGGACACCGTTTCGCCGGTCCAGGCAGACAGGTGGATGGCGTTGGAGAGCATCAGCCCGTTGATGCCCTCGCGGCCGTCGGCCACAAGGGGCGCGCCGGTCTGGATGTGGGCGGCAAAGGCGTTCAGCACGCCGGCGTGCTGCGGGTTCTCGCCGTCGGTCGTCACAGGCACGCGCTCGCAGTCGGGCTTCTGGAACCCTTCTTTGCAGGTGGCGCACCAGACGCGCTCGTCCTCTTTGAGCCGGTCGTAGGTCAGGCCGTTTTCATCGCAGATCAGGCGGCCCCGGGTGCCGGTGATCTCCAGCCGGTTGGTACCGGGGGCGTCGGCGGTGGTCGTTACAAATACGCCGGTGGCGCCGTTGGCAAACTCCATGTAGGCGGTCACGTCGTCCTCCACCTCAATGTCATGCCACTTGCCTTCGTGGCAGAAGGCGTGGACCCGCGTGGGCAGCCCGCAAAGCCACTGCAGCAGGTCCAACTGGTGGGGGCACTGGTTCAGCAGCACGCCGCCGCCCTCCCCGGCCCAGGTGGCCCGCCAGGCGCCGGAATCGTAGTAGAATTGGGTGCGGTACCAGTCGGTCACGATCCAGTTCACCCGCTTGATCTCGCCCAGTTCACCGGCGTCGAGCATCTGCTTGATCTTGCGGTACAGGCAGTTGGTGCGCTGGTTGAACATCATGCCAAAGGTCAGGTCGGGGTGTTTGTCGGCCTCCGCGTTCATCTCCCGGACCTGCAGGGTGTAGACACCGGCCGGCTTTTCGCAAAGGACGTGCAGCCCGGCGCGGAATGCCTCGATGGCAAGCGGCGGGTGCTGGTAATGGGGCACGGCGATCAGCACCGCGTCGCAGGGCTTTGCGGCGATCAGCGCGCTGCCCTCGTCAAAGATCGCGGCGTTGGGCAGTTTTTCCCGCGCCCACTGGCGGCGGCTCTCCTTGCGGTCGGCCACGGCGGTGATTTCAACGTCCGGGCATTTCCCGTCCAGCACGTTTTGAATGTGGGAAGCGGCGATGTTGCCCGCCCCGATGATCCCCAGTCGAAGTTTCACAGCGATTCCTCCTGTACATTGTTAGGATCAGCCCCCGGCGCACGCGGGCGCGCAAGGGACCAGCTTTTCTGATTTTGATTGTAGCATGCAGGGAACCGGAAAAACAATGCAAAAAACCTATATAGGAAATTTGACTGTTTTGCACGTATTCCCCCGCAAAAATCCCCCGGTGCGGCTCGTTTATATACACAGAACGGCAAACAAAAGGAGTGTATGTGGATGAAACCGATCGGGAAAACAGGCAAAAGGATCTGTGCGGCGGCGGTGGCTGCGCTGGCTGTGGTGGCGGTGGCCGTGGCGGCGGTGCGCTGCACAGGGACGCAGCCGGAGATCGTGGTCCCGGATGTGAAAGCCGAGCCCCAGCGGGAGGGGCAGATCTATCTGTACGGGGAATGGCACGGCGAGCAGGCGGTGCTGGACAAGGAACTGGAACTGTGGCAGGGGTACTATGACCAGGGGGCGCGGGACCTGTTCATCGAAATGCCGTACTATACCGCCGAGCTCCTGAACATCTGGATGCAGGAGCCGGACGATGCGATCCTGGACCAGATCTATGACGACTGGCGGGGAACGCTGTCCCACACGCCGGAAGTGCGGGACTTTTACCGCGCGATCAAGGCGTCCTGCCCGGAAACGGTCTTTCACGGCACCGACGTGGGGCACCAGGCCGATACGACCGGGGCGCGCTATCTGGAACGGCTGACCGCCGAGGGACGGCAGGACAGCCGCGAATATGCGGCGGCGGAGACCTGCATCCAGCAGGGCAACGCCTACTATAAGGACATCGGTTCCGCCGAAGCGGAAGCCTACCGGGAAAACACCCTGGCGGAAAACTTCGCCGCGGCCCGGGACGCGCTGGCGGATGTGCCGGTCGTGGGGTTCTACGGCAGCTCCCACACGGACCCCGCAGGGCGCGAGGTCGAAAGCGGCGTTCCCTGCATGGCGGCGCAGTTGGCCGAACGGTACGGCGACTGCCTGCATACGGTGGACCTGACCGGCGGGGCAGGGGGCTGAGAAATCCCCAACGGGGGCTTGACTTTTCGCGCCGGGCGCGCTATTCTATCTATAATGACACTGTGTCAGAATAGAAAGCCTGCTGAACGACGGGAGGAAAGCCTCATGAAACCGAACGTATATTTTACCCGCACCATCACCCCGGAAAAGGTGGTGGAACTGTACCGTGCCCTGGGCGTGGAACTGCCCGGCCGGGTGGCCGTCAAGGTCCATTCGGGCGAGAAGGGCAACCAGAACTTCCTGCACCCGGAATTCTGGAAGCCGATGGTGGACGCTGTACACGGCACCATCGTGGAGTGCAACACGGCCTACGGCGACGCGGCCGGCGGCGTGCGGGACCACACCGAAAGCCACTGGAAGCTGATGGAAGAACACGGCTGGACGAAGTATTTTGACGTGGACATCATGGACGCCGAAGGCCCCGATGTGGTCTGGCCCATTCCGGGCGGCAAGGTGCTTAAAGAGAACCACCTGGGCAAAAACATCGAAACGTATGATTCCATGCTGGTGCTGGCCCACTTCAAGGGCCACCCCATGGGCGGGTACGGCGGCGCGCTCAAGCAGCTTTCCATCGGCTGCGCGTCCCGCGCGGGCAAGGCGCTGATCCACTCGGCGGGCAAGACCGACGACCGTTACCAGACCTGGCAGCAGCACGCCAGCCCGGTGGAATTCCCCGAAGCCATGGCTGACGCGGCCATGAGCGTAGCCGAACACTTTAAGGGCAAGATCGCCTACATCAACGTGATGAAGAACCTGAGCGTGGACTGCGACTGCTGCGCCGTGGCCGAGGACCCCTGCATGCGGGACATCGGCATGCTGGCCAGCCTGGACCCGGTCGCCATCGACCAGGCGTGCATCGACCTGGTGCTTGGCTCCGACGACCCCGGCAAAGAACACTTTATGGAGCGGGTCAACAGCCGCAACGGCATCCACACCATCGAGGCCGCGGCCGCGCTGGGCTTCGGCAGCCGGGAATACCGGCTGGTCGAAGTGTGACGGCCCGCCCGCCATACGGAAACGCGCGATACGATACAGAACGCGCGGGAAAGGAAACGCCATGAACGACCGAATTTTGATCGCCTATTTTTCCGCCAGCGGCGTGACGGCGCGCGCGGCGCAGCAGATGGCCGAAGCCGTAGGGGCCGACCTGTATGAGATCCGCCCGGCGCAGCCCTACACCGACGCCGACCTGGACTGGCGGGACCAGCACAGCCGCAGCACGTTGGAGATGCGCGACCCCGCCAGCCGCCCGGCGCTGGCGGACCCGGTGCCCGCGCTGGACGGCTACGGCACGGTGCTGCTGGGGTTCCCCATCTGGTGGTATGTGGAACCGCGCATCGTGGACACCTTCCTGGAGAGCGCCGACTTCACCGGCAAGCGGGTGATCCCCTTCGCCACTTCGGGCGGCAGCGGCATCGCGGGGGCCGAAAAGAGCCTGCGCGCCCACTGCCCCAAGGCCGACTGGGGCGATGGTCGCCTGCTCAACAGCGGCGCGGCGGAATGGGCCCGGCAGGTGACGGGCCGGTAAAAACGGGCAAGACGGGCGGGGCGGTTGCCAGGCGGGCCTTTTTGCGGTACAATAGCGGTACGATACAAGGAATGCCCGGGGCGCGCCGCCGTTTGCCGGCCGCCCCAACGCCACAGAAAAGAGGAAAGCCATGCCCAAAGGTTCTGCCGAACTGACCCGTGCACGGAACGAGGAGATCCTGAACGCCTGCGCCGCGCTGTACGAGAGCAGGAGCTTCAAGGAGATCACCCTGCGGGACATCGGGGAAAAGACCACCTTTACCCGCACGTCCATCTACAACTATTTCCATAGCAAGGAAGAAATTTTCCTGGCGCTGCTGCAGCGGGAATACCTGGCCTGGATCGACGACCTGCAGGGCCTGCCGGGGCAGGACGGCCCTGTGCGCGCCGGGGACTTTGCCGCCGCGCTGGCCCACACGCTGGAAAAACGGACGCTGATGCTCAAACTGCTGGCCATGAACCTGTATGATATGGAGGCCAACACCCGCATCGAGCGGCTGGTGGACTTCAAGCGGGTGTATGCCCGGTCGATGCAGGTGCTGCGCGGCTGCCTGGAACGCGGCTTCCCCCGCGCGACGCAGGAGGAACGGGAGGGCTTTCTCTATGCGCTGTACCCGTTTTTGTTCGGCATCTACCCCTACACGGCATTGACCGAAAAACAGAAGCAGGCGATGGAACTGGCCGGGGTGCCCTACCCGCGCCTGACGGTCTACGACATCGTGTTCGGCTTCGTGGCCCGGCAGTTGCAGGGCCTTGAAAAAGCGTGAAGCGCCGCCGCAGGGCGGCGCTTTTTCTGACCACAAAACAGCGATTTCATATTGACATGGCGTCAGCAAAAGGCGTATAATAAACGTGCTGACATTGTGTCAAAATACGGCGCCGGCGGGCGGGCACCCCTGCCGCCGGACCAAAAGAACCAAACCAGAAGACCGCGCGGGCGCCCCGCGCCATCAGGAGGGAACCGTTATGGAATACCGCATCCACCCCAAAACCGGCCGGAAGATCGGCGTGATCGGCCTGGGCACCGGCCCGATCTTCAACACGCCGGAAAAGGAAGCCGTCGCCGCGCTGACCTATGCCCATGAACAGGGCGTCAACTATGTGGACTTTGCCGCCGCCGGGGCGGGGTCTTTCCGCCGCGCCGGGCAGGCGTTCGCCTCGGTGCGCGGGGAGATGATCTATCAGGTCCACTTCGGGGCCGACTACACCACGGGCGAATACGGCTGGACCACCGACCTGGAGACCATCAAACGTCAGGTGGACTGGCAGCTCAAAGAACTGCGGACCGACTACATCGACTTCGGCTTTATCCACTGCCTGGACGCCGAAAAGGACTGGGACCAGTACCGGCGCAACGGCGTGCTGGACTATTTGCTGGGCATGAAAAAGAGCGGCGTCGTGCGGCACATCGGCCTGTCGTCCCACACGCCGGAACTGGCGCAGAAAGTGCTGGATACCGGGCTGGTGGACCAGTTGATGTTCTCGATCAATCCGGCATACGACTACCAGCAGGGCGAGTTCGCCGCGGGCAGTGCCGGGGAACGGATGGCGCTTTACCGCCGGTGCGAAGCCGAGGGCGTGGGCATCTCGGTCATGAAGCCCTACTCCGGCGGGCAGCTTCTGGACGCGCGCACCTCGCCGTTCGGCAGGGCGCTGACGAAGGTGCAGTGCATCCAGTACGCGCTGGACAAGCCCGGTGTACTGACCGTGGTGCCCGGCGTCCGCAACATGGACGACGTGAAGGGCGCGCTGGCCTGGCTGGACGCTTCGCCGCAGGAGCGCGACTATTCGGTGCTGGGCACCTTCACGCCGAAGGAGGCCGAGGGCGCCTGCGTCTACTGCAACCACTGCGCGCCCTGCCCGGCGGGGCTGAACATCGGGCTCATCAACAAATACTACGATCTGGCCCGCATCGGGGACGCGATGGCCGCCGACCACTACGCCAAGCTGAAAAAGCACGCCGCCGACTGCATCGGCTGCGGGCACTGTGACGGGCGCTGCCCCTTCCATGTGGAGCAGAGCGCGCGTATGCGGCAGATCGCCGCCTATTTCGGGCGGTAAGGGGTTCCCCTTGACGGCGGGGCATTTTTGCGCTATAATACAAAAATGTATAGCAGCCACCGCTGCGGAAAGGAAACGAGTCACCCTATGAACGCCGACGGCGACGAACCGGAGCGACCCACTTTTCATCACGATTTTGGTATAAGAGCATAGCCCCGCTGGACTCTCTGGCGCAGGGCTGTGCTTTTTTGTGTTTTTTGCCGCTGCGCAGAAATTCTGCACACAACAAAAAGGAGCGTTTATTCAAGTGGAAAATCTTCCCTCACAAATTCTCTTGCAGGTAGTCTTTATCCTGCTCAACGCCTTCTTCGCCGGGTCGGAGATCGCGTTCCTGTCCCTGAACTCGGTCAAACTGAGCAAGCAGGCCGAAGGCGGCGACCAGACCGCCGCCCGGCTGCTGGCCCTGGTGGAAAACCCCAACCGCTTTTTGTCCGCCATCCAGGTGGCCATCACGCTGTCGGGCTTCCTGGGCGCCGCTTTCGGTACCGAGAACTTCTCCGGCTACCTGTCCGACTTCCTGATCGGGCTGGGCCTGCCGCTGCCCGCGGGCGTGGTGTCGGTGTTCTCGATGGTGGTCGTGACCATCGTGATCTCTTTCTTCTCCATCGCCTTCGGCGAAATGGTGCCCAAGCGCATCGCCATGCAGCAGCCGGAAGCCTGGGCCCGCGCGGCGCTGGGCGTCGTGCATGTCATCAGCGTGGTGTTCGCCCCCATGATGGCCCTGCTGAACGTGACCACCAACGGCACGCTGCACCTGCTGGGCCTCAAGACCGAGGCCGAGGAAGCCGCCGCCAGTGAGGAAGACATCCGCATGATGGTGGAAAACAGCGGCGAACAGGGCGCCATCGCCCAGGAAGAACAGAAGTGGATCGAGAACGTGTTCGACTTCGGCGACCGGGTCGCCAGCGACGTGATGACGCCGGAACCCGATGTGTCTGCGTTCAGCCTGGACGAGGAGAGCGACGTCATCCTGGATACCATCCAGAAGACCGGCCTGAGCCGCTACCCTGTCTATGAGGACAACATCAACAACGTCCGCGGCGTGCTCAACGCCCGCGACTTCCTGCTGAACCTGCAGCGGACGGACCCCTGCCCGCTGGAAAGCCTGCTGCGCCCGGCCTACTTTGTGCCGGAAAACGTCCATGCCGACCGCCTGTTCCGCGATATGCAGGCCCAGAAGAACCATCTGGCCATCGTGGTGGATGAGTACGGCGGCACGGCGGGCATCGTCACCATCGAGGACCTGCTGGAAGAGATCGTGGGCAATATCTACGACGAATTTGACCCCGAGGAACCCCTGCCGATCCAGCAGGTGTCGGACAGCGTGTGGCGCGTGGAAGGCAGCCTGCGCGTGGAGGATCTGGCCGACGCGCTGGATATCGAACTGCCGGAGGACGCCGACTATGATACCGTCAGCGGCATGGTCATGAGCTGCCTGCCCGCCATCCCGGAGGACGGCACCCAGTTCACGGTGGAGATCAACGGCCTGCGCATCCGCGTGGAGGATGTGCGCGACCGCAAGATCGCCAGCGCGCTGGTGGAGCTGGTCCGCCCCAAGCCGGAGGAGGAGAACCCCGCCGCCGACCGTGACGACAAGGGCGAATCCGCCTGGGAGCGCCGCGAACGGGAGAAAAAGGAAAAGAAAGAAAAAGAGAAAAAAGAAAAAGAGGAATGACCGCACAGCGCCCCGCCGTGAAGCGGCGCCAGGCCGGGGGCATCACGCCCCGCCCGCGCACCGCCAAGCCCCGGCGGGGTACTTTTGCGGCGGAAGGAGACGATCATGCAGCAACTTACCTTCAAACAGCGGGTGCTGGTAGCCAGCATGCTGTTCGGCATGTTTTTCGGCGCGGGGAACCTGATCTTCCCTGTATCCATGGGCCAGTTGGCGGGCCAGAATCTCTGGCAGGCGTCGGCGGGCTTCCTGATCACCGGCGTGGGCCTGCCGCTGCTGGGCGTGGCGGCGCTGGGCATCAGCCGGGAGGAAGGGCTTCTCCAGCTCAGCAGCCGGGTGGGCCGCGGGTACGGCCTGTTTTTCACCTGCCTGCTGTACCTGACCATCGGCCCGTTCTTCGCCATTCCCCGCTGCGCGACCGTGTCCTTTACGGTGGGCATCCAGCGGCTGGTCCCGGCCGAATGGCAGGGCGCCACGCTGGCGGTCTTTTCGCTGGCTTTCTTTGCGGCGGTGCTGTTCTTCTCGCTGCGGCCCGGCCAGATCCTGACCTGGATCGGCAAGCTGCTCAACCCGCTGTTCCTCTGCTTCCTGGCGGTGCTGGTGATCCGGGCGCTGACTGCGCCGCTGGGCCAGGCGTCGGCCGTGGAACCGGCGGGCAACTATACATCGGCGGCGTTCTCCACCGGCCTGCTGGAAGGCTATAACACGATGGACGCCCTGGCCGGGCTGGCTTTCGGCATCATCGTGGTGCGGGCCATCCGCAACCTGGGCGTGCAGGAACCGGGCCAGGTGGCCCGCAACACCGTCGTGGCCGGGCTGCTCAGCTCGGTGCTGATGGCGGCGATCTACCTGCTGGTCACGCTGGTGGGCGCCCAGAGCCGCGGCCAGTTCGCGGCGGCCGCCAACGGCGGCGAGGCGCTGGCCCAGATCGCGGCCTACTACTTCGGCGGCGCGGGCGCGTTCATTCTGGCGGTCACCGTCACGGTGGCCTGCCTGAAAACGGCGGTCGGCCTGATCACGAGCTGCGGCGAGACCTTTGTGGATATCTTCCCCGGCGGGCCGTCCTACCGGGTGTGGGCGGTGGCTTTCTGCGCCCTGTCCTTCCTGCTGGCGAACCTGGGGCTGGATGCGATCCTGGCCTACTCGCTGCCGGTGCTGATGTTCCTGTACCCGCTGGCCATCGTGCTGATCCTGCTCACGCTGTTCGGCCGCTTCTTCGGCAACGACCGCTGCGTGCTGCGGTGGACCATCGGCTTCACGGCGGTGGCCGCTGTGATGGACCTGCTGCGCACCCTGCCCGATGCCGCCCGCGCGGCGCTGCACCTGCAGCCGCTGGTGGACGGGGTGGCCGCCTGGCTGCCGCTGTATGCGCAGGGCTTTGGCTGGGTCTGCCCGGCGCTGATCGGTCTGGTCATCGGTCTGGTGGTGCGCCGCCTGCGGCACGCGGCCTGATCCTTATAAAAACAGCGAACCCCCGGCGGGTCCTTCGGGACCTGCCGGGGGTTTTGTTAGTGCTTTAGCAAAGACCTTTCGCGAATAAGCGAAAGGTCAACAACCGCCCGCTATGCGGGTGGATTAAAGCTTAAGCAAAGAAACATCCTTTCCGGTAAAATAGAGATTGTTCAAGCCTCTAAAAAACCAGGAAAGGATGTTTCTTGTGGCAAATAGTTTAGCACATACCAAATGGATATGCAAGTATCACATTGTTTTTACACCGAAGTACCGTCGAAAAGTAATCTATAAAGAGTTGAGAAAAGATATCCAGCAAATCATAAAAGATTTGTGTAAGTGGAAAGGAGTAGAAATTATAGAAGGGCATATGATGCCGGATCATATACATATTCTGGTAAGTATACCGCCCAAATACAGTGTATCTCAATTCATGGGATATCTCAAAGGGAAAAGTGCAATGATGATATTTGAAAGGCATGCAAACCTGAAATATAAATTTGGGAATAGAAATTTCTGGGCAACAGGATATTATGTGAGTACAGTAGGAATCAATACTGCGACAATACAAAAATATATCCGGGAGCAAGAAAAGCAGGATCAAATAGAAGATAGTTTAAGCAAGAAGGAGTATGCAGACCCTTTCAAGGGTAGCAAGTAATCATACCACCAGAGGCTTGAACGAAGTGAAAGCCAGCGTCATTCAGGCGCTGGCTTTTATCTCGGCCTTATAGGCCGCTCGTCATGCCACCCCTCTTAGGGGTGGTCATGACTTATGGTCTCTGCCGCGGCCTGTGTCAGCGCCCGCTGCGGCGGCGCAGCAGGAGCAGCCCTGCCAGCGAAGCGGCGGCCAGCATGGCCCAAAAAGCCGGGGCAAAGCCGTCCCCGGTGGCTGGCGGTCCGCCGTCCTGCGGTTTGGCGGAAGGGGCGGGCGAGGGGGCGGGGGACACAGCCCCGCCCGGCGCGGCAGGCCCCGGCGTGCCGGGGGCGGCCGTGGGCACGGCCGGGCTGGCGGTGGGCGCGGGCGGTGTGGCCGTGGGCGTCGGGTCGGGCGGCGTGCGGGTGCTGCGGTTGGTGAACAGCAGGGAAGTCAGCCCCGTCTGCGTGGTCACGGTGGCTTCGGGGCCGGGCTGCGGCTCCCCGCCGTTGATGCGCACGGTGGTCTCGTAGTCCTCCGCCGGTGTTTCGCGCACCGTGCAGACGGTGCCGTCCGGCAGGCCGCGCAGCACCGCCTGGCCGCCGTCGGTCAGGCTGATCTGTGCGGTGCCGTTTTCGTCCAGCGTCACGTCGCCGTAGGTGCCGGTCAGCGGCGCGCCCTGGGGGTCCAGCAGCGTCAGCGTAAAGTCGAAAGGCCGGTCGCGCTCCCCCAGCGGGCCGGTGACTTCCTTTTGCAGCACCAGCCGGGTGGACTGGTTGCGCACCCGCACAATAGTGCTGCGGGCGAACAGGGCGGTCAGGTCCTGATCGCCCAGATCGGTTTTCAGGTCCTGTTCGCTGCCTGCCGCGTAGTCCTGGGTCACGGCCAGCCGTCCCCAGCCTTCTTCCACATGGAAGTAGACCGGCTGGCCGGGGGTGGTGGGGCCGTACTCCACATAGCGGTTGTTGGCAAAGTAGGTCAGTTTCAGCGGCGTCCGGGGCCGTCGTAGCGGTCTTTCAGGTCGTTCAGGCTCAGCAGGGTGCCGTCGGGGTTCTGGAACACGAACGAACCGTCGTTCCCGGTCACGCCGGTGGCGATCCGTTCTTCGGTCCCGTCCGCGGGCAGATAGTACAGGTCGAACTGCGCGCCGCCCACGGGGTCGCCGGTCTGGTCCACTTTGATCAGGTCGCTTTGCGGGATCGAAACAAGGTTGAATTTGAGCTGCATGTTGGAAGCATGGTTGCCCCGCTCCAGATAGAAGAACTTGAGCGTGTGGTATGTATCGTCGGCAAAGGTGGCGGACCCGCTGGTCCAAGGCTTGCCTGCGGCCAGAAACTTTTCCTGCAGGGTGCCGTTGGCCGCGCCGTTGACCTGCACCTCGCCGGTCTGGAAATTGATGGACAGCGACGCCGCGTCGTGGATGCCGCCCAGATCCCCCACCAGCACGTCGTCGATGAACACCCACACGTCGTCGTCGCCCGAAAACTCGTAGGTCACCGGGGTGCCGCCGGGGGTGCCGTCCACGGTGCCGCCGGGCATCTGGATAAAGCGGGTCGTCATCGTCACGCCGAAATAGTGATTGATGGCGCGGTTTTCGGCGTTCATGTTGCGCACCTGGGCGTAGTCGTTGAAGGGGAAGAACTGCCCCCGGATGCCGGGCGAACCGCCGCCATAGACGCCGGGGCCGTCGTACAGGATAAAGGCGTTCGTGGCCGGGTCATACTGGGCAAAGTTTTCGGTGCAGTCGTAGTAGAAGTAGTTCTGGGCGTCGATCTGCAGCAGGCTGCGCACCTGCGGGAAGGACGCCTTGCCGTCGGAAGGCAGGGCCGGGTCGAACAGATAATCCAGCGACTGCCCGCTTTCGCGCAGCATCGGGTAGCCGTCCTGCAAAGTGCTGTCCACCATGCCGGTGCGGGGCGCGGCGCTGCCGGTGTAGTTGTTCAGCCCGTTGCCCTGCCCCGGCGAGACACTGAACCGCAGCACGCGCCCGGCGTTGATGCCCTGATCCATGTCGGGCGGGTTCACGTTGTCCGGCGCGTCGCGGGTGGTGATCCAGTAGTCGAACAGATTGATCGTAGTGCCGATGGGGCTGACCGCGTCGGGCACCGTGCCTTCGGCGGCAGGAAGCAGCGCATTAGCCGCTTCCTGGGCAGACTGTTCGGAGGGGACCTGTTCGGGTGCGGCGGGGTCCGGCGCGGCCTGTTCCGGGGTGGCTTGTCCCGCGGCGGCCTGTTCGGGGGTGGCGGCCTGCGCGGGCGCTTCGGCCCGCACGGCAAGCGCCTGCCCGCCTGCCAGCAGCACGGCGGCCAGCAGGGCGGCGGCGCGGATCGGTGTGGTTTTCATGGAACGGCTTCCTCTCTGTGCGCAGCAGCGTCACAACTTTACTATATGGGAAAACGCCCGTAGGCTTTGTCAATTTGCGTCACGGCGGGGGTAAAGAAAAGCAGCCGGAATGGCAGCATAAGGACGCTGCCACTTCGACTGCTTGCGGGGACTTACAGTTTGTTTAGTTCCCGCTGGTACAGGGTTTCCTGTTGGGAAACAGACAGCGGAAGATTGCAGAAATACTCCATGGCAGCCTGTCGGCAGGACTCGATATGGAGCCGCATTTTGACTTCGGCTTCCGCATATTGGTCCTGATACAGCAGGTGCAGAATATCAAGGTGTTCCTGCTTGGCGTCATGGATCTGGGTCTGGTTTTGCTTGCTGGAAATGATGATCCGGGTATTGTCCTCGAACACGCGGCGCATCATATTGATGATATAACGGTTGCCGCAGTTTTCGATGATGAACAGGTGCATGGCAGTGTCCAGCCGAAAGCTGTTTTGTATATCGATGACCGGTTCCTCAAATTTGCGGGAAAAGGCGAGCAATTCCTCTTTGGGCAGCCGGTTGGCGGCCAATCGCAGGGCAATGGGCTCAACTTCCAGGCGCGTCTGAAAAACCTGAATAACGTCCTGAAAGGTCAAACTCGTCACATAGATCCCTTTTTTGGGCAGCGTTTTGACGAACCCCTCCATTTCCAGCCGGGTGATGGCCTCCCGTATGGGGGTGCGGCTCAAGCCGAATTCTGCTGCGAGCTGGGCCTCGTTCAGCATACTGCCGGGCTCATACACACAGTCGATCAGTCGATCTTTCAAGGTCTGGTAAATTTGTTCTTTAAGACCTCTGGTTGTTTTGGGGTGCATATTCATGACTGTCCTTTGCTACCGTTCTTTGCGGGGCCTTGTGGGCGCGATCGCGTATCATTGTTCTTTTGGGGATCATTGCTTCTATTACTATACAAAAAATGGGCGGAAATGTAAAGGTCTTGTCAGCAAAGTGGACAAAGTAGGTCCTCATGGGGGATGGGCGGGAGGTCAACGGATCGCTTGTGGATTATCGACAAAAAGATCGTTAAAAATTAGGCTATTTTGGCGATTGAAGATTCTGGTATTTCTGTTGTATACTAGTGGTGCACAAGACGAAGGGCGGACGCGCGATACTTCCCGGGTTCGGCTGCGCAGGGGACTTTGCGGGAAAAAGCACGCCTTCGCCCACCGTCACAGGGGACAACTCCTCCCCCTGAAAAATCGTTTCTGAGTTGAATGGAGAAATGAATCATGGATATGATCGTCGTCCTGCTGGGACTGGTATTGCTGCTGGTCCTGACACTGAAAAAAGTCCCTGTCGTATACGCGGCACTGGCCAGTGTGATCTTTGTCGCACTGTTTAGCCGTATGCCGGTGGTCAAGACCGTGGTGGAAGATTACATGACCGGTTTCGCCGGCTTCGTCCAGTCCTCCTTCCTGATGCTGCTGCTGGGCACCATCCTCTCCAAAGTCATGGACATCACCGGCGCGGCACGTTCCATCGCATCCTTTATCATCGGCAGGGTGGGAATGAAGTTCGCCATTCCGGCCATCGTACTGGCGGGCGGCCTGCTCACATATGGCGGTGTTTCTTCCTTCGTTTCCTGCTTTGCGCTGTACCCCATCACTCTGGCGGTCTTTAAGCAGGCCAACATGCCCCGCTACCTGATGCCCGCCACCATCGGCGCAGGCATCTTCACCTGGGTCACCATGCTGCCCGGCAACCCTCAGGTGCAGAACATCATCCCTTCCACCTACCTGCCTACTGACGCCATGGCGGCGCCTGTTGTCGGTATCGTGTGCGGCATCTTTACGCTGGCGCTGATCCTGCTCTATCTGATGTGGGAAGTCAAGAAAGCCCAGAAGAACAACTGCGGTTTTGAGGCAGACGAAAATACCAGCAAAGTGCTGGCTCAGGCCGACCAGTTGGAGAAGGAAGGCAAGCTGCCCAACGTGGTTCTGGCAGTGCTTCCCATCGTCTGTGTGGCGGTGGTGCTCAACGTCCTCAAGCAGGATATCTCGGTGGCGCTGCTGTCCGGCATCCTGCTGTGCATGATCCTCTGCTATAAGAACATCCATGGCGTGGTGCAACTGCTGAGCGAATCGGTCACCGGTGCAGCCCAGGTCACCATCAACGCCTCGGCCATCGTGGCCATCGGCTCCGTCATCAAGGCGGCTCCGGGCTTCAACCAGATCGTGGACGGCATCCTGAGCTTCAGCACCGCTGGCTATAACCCGCTGATCATCTTTGGCATTGCCACTACGCTGCTCTGCGGTCTGAACGCTTCCGGTATGGGCGGCCTGGCCACTACGCTGTCGGTACTGGCGGAACCCTTCATGGCTATGGGCGTCAATCCTGCGATCCTGCACCGCGTTGGCGTTATCGCCTCTGTTGGTCTGGACAGTCTGCCGCACAGCGGCGGCATCGTGGCGGTGCTGCAGATCTGCGGTGTCTCTTATAAGGACGGCTACAAGCACCTGTTTGTTGTGACGGTCCTCATCACGCTGCTGGCTCTGGCCCTGAGCATTTTCCTGGGCAATATCATGTATCCCATCGCGGCCTGATTTTTCAAAGCCGTACTTTTACTACAGCTAATACAGCAAAGGAAGGTAATTCATCATGAATCCTGAATATGTCAAGAAACCGACCCCCTCTTTCAAAGACCTGATCCAGCAGGAACAGATTTTTGCCCCCTGTGTGTGGGACTGCCGTACCACCCGCGCCGCAGAACTGTGCGGTTTCAAGGCGGTCATGCTCAGCGGCGGCCAGTTGGCGGAAAGTGTTGCCGGTCTGCCCGACATTGGCCTGATCACGGCGGATGATCTGGTGCAGTCCACCGAACGGATCTGCAACTATTCTTCCCTGCCAGTCATCGTTGATGCGGATGACGGCTTTGGCGAAACTCCGCTGGCGGCTTATCGCCTGGTCAAGCGCCTGATCAACGCCGGCGCCAAGGGCTGCACCATCGACGACACCACCGGTATCCGCGGCTGGAACCGCTGGGGTTTTGCGATGATGAACGGCTACAAGGACGGCGACATCAAGCATGAGGTCGTTTCCCGCGAGAACTGGCTGGCCAAGGTGGCTGCCAGTCTGGAAGCTGCCAAGGGTACCGACTTCCTGGTTATTGCCCGTACCGAGTGCAAACTGGAGTACGGTTTGGACGAAGCGATCGCCCGCTGCAAAGCCGCAGAAGCGATGGCTAAGGAGATGGGCGTTGACGTGATGACGCTGATCATCGGCCTCAAGACCATCGAGGAAGCAAAGAAGGTCAGCGAGGAGATCCATGGCTGGAAGATGTGGCCGGACGTTATGAGCAAGAACGGCAAGGCGGATATTGATCTTGACGATGTGATCCCTTATGGTTTCAACTACGTCACCTGCCATGTGTTCGAGAAGGCTTCCATGTTCGGCATGTATGTCTACGGCAAGGAAACTCTGGCTGCACGCAACACGGTGTTCCACGATGAGCACGATATGGGCGGCATCCCGGCGGATGAAATGCCGAACTGGATCGATATGGGGCTGAACTATTATATCGGTATCGAGAGCGAGTTCAACGATCTGGCCAAAAAGTACAATGTGTAAAAGCGCCGCTCCAGTGGGGGTGGAAAAGGAGCTTTGTGAATGATCCGCGAAAGAGACGAAAAAATCTATGATAAAAAGCCGAGCCCGTTTCAGGGAAAAGGGGAGATCCTGGTCCGCTCATTGCTGAACGGACCGGAGGAAATGTATGAGGCAGGACGTGTGTTTGCCCATACAACGGTATACCCCGGTTCTTCGATTGGGTATCATGTGCACCAAAAAGAATCGGAAACCTACTATATCCTCATCGGGAAGGCACGTTACAACGATAACGGTACGATCCGTACCGTAACGGCGGGGGATGTGACCTTCACCGGAACCGGGGAAGGCCATGGTATCGAGGCCATCGGCCCGGAGCCGGTGGAAATGATCGCCCTGATCCTGTATGATAAACGGGAAAATCACGGACCCCAGTAAAGCAAAAGCGGGGCTTCAAATTCTATTCGGAGTTTGCAGCCCCGCTTTTTGTCTGTACGCGCAGCCCCGGTTTGTGTTATAATGGCGGCAGAGGCGGCCCCTGCCGCCGGAAAGGATGCAGGTTGCGATGCAGTATGATTTTACTTCCCTGATGGACCGGCACGGGTGGGACGCCATTGCCGTGGACGGTCTGGGCCAGCCCGACGGCATGACCCCGGCGGCCCCCAAGCCAGGCTTTGACGCCATCCCCATGTGGGTGGCGGATATGAACTTCCCCACAGTGCCCACGGTGCCCGCGGCCATCGCGGCCCGGGCGCAGCACCCGGCTTTCGGCTACTTTGACCCCAGCGAAGAATACTATGATTCCATCATCCGCTGGCAGGTGCAGCGCCACGGCGCGGACCCCGCGCTGCTCACGCGGGACTGCATCGGGTACGAAAACGGCGTGCTGGGCGGGCTGCTTTCGGCGGTGGGGGCCTTTGCCGCGCCGGGGGACGCTGTGCTGCTGCACAGCCCCACCTACATCGGCTTCACCGGGGCGCTGAAAACGGCGGGGTATGCCATCGTGCATTCGCCGCTGGTGCAGGACGCCGAAGGCGTCTGGCGCATGGACTATGCGGACATGGACGCCAAACTCAAGGCGAACCACATCCATGTGGCGGTGTTCTGTTCGCCCCATAACCCCTGCGGCCGCGTCTGGACGCGGGAAGAGATCGCGCAGGCCATGGAGGTCTACCGCGCCAACGACTGTCTGGTGGTATCGGACGAGATCTGGTCCGACATCCTGCTCAACGGCCACCAGCACACGCCCACCCAGTTGGTCAGCGAGGACGCCCGCCGCCGCACGGTGGCGCTCTACGCGCCCAGCAAGACCTTCAATCTGGCGGGGCTGGTGGGCAGCTACCACATCATTTACGACCCCTATCTGCGCGACCGGGTGACGGCCCAAAGCGAAAAGAGCCACTACAATTCGATGAACGCGCTGTCCATGCACGCGCTGATTGGCGCCTACCGGCCGGAAGGATACGTCTGGGTGGACGAACTGTGCGAAACGCTGAGCGGAAACGTGAACTATGCCTGCGATTTTATCGCGGCGCATTTCCCCGGCGTGGCGGTGGCCAAACCCGAAGGAACGTACATGCTGTTCCTGGACTGCGCCGAGTGGTGCCGGGCCCACGGCCACACCATCGATGAGCTGCTGCGCGCAGGCTGGGATGTGGGCGTGGCCTGGCAGGACGGGCGGCCCTTCCACGGCGCCTGCGCCATCCGCATGAATCTGGCGCTGCCGCTCTCCCGCGTGCAGGAAGCCTTCCGCCGTCTGGATGAATATGTGTTCAACGGCCCGTTCCTCTGCGAACGGGGCTGAAACCAGAAAAAGAGAGAAACCAGCCCCCGGCGGACTGCCGGGGGCTGGTTTTTGTCTGGTCTTGCGGCAAAAGTCGAAATGGTCAGACGGTAACGATGCCCAGGGAGGTAAAGCAGCCCAGCAGGGCGTCCCGTGTGGTGGTGTCCGGGTAACTGAGGGTGACGGCCACGATCTGGTCGTCGATCTTTTTCAGCAGAAGGCTTTGGCCGGAAGTAAGGCCGTTGCCAAGGTCCATGGTGTAATGTACGGCGGTAAAATCGACGCCGCACAGTTCCATCGGTTCCGGCTCCCCATAGGCGGCGGAACCACCGGCCAGCCCGGCCTGCTGGAACGCCAGATCAAGGTATTCTTCCACCGTCATGTCAGCATAGGCGGCGGGCAGCTTTTCCGATACGATGATGACCGTGCTGCCGCCGGTAACGTCGATGGCGGCCATCTCGTATGTGGCGCTCAGCTCAAAATCCTCCGGCAACGGGGTGCCGGTATCGGCGCTTTTGTCCAGAAAATCGAGCGTCAGGTCGAATAGAGTTTCAAAGTCCTCGCTGGTGACCATCACCATGGAATCGGACGGGACGAAGCGAAGCCCCAGCGATTCGTTGGTGTAGTCTGTGTCGGTGCATACGCCGGGGGCGTAGCCTTCCTCCGGCGGCGGGGTGGGCGTCGGCGTTTCGGTAGGCGTGGGGGAAGGTGTGGGCGAGGGCGTAGCCGAGGGGGACGGTTCCGGCGTCGGCTCCCCGCTCTCGGAGGAGGCACCGGAGGAGGAAACGGCGTTTTCGCCTGCGGCCTGGCCGCAACCGGCCAACAGGGCGGCCAGCATTCCGGCCGCCAACAGCACACTGATGGTTCTTCTCATCCTGATACCTCCTGTTCTTTTGCGCCCCGGACGGTCCCGGGGACCATTCCAAAGTATATATATTACCAGTATACGCGCAATTTTCACAGGCCGGCAAGGGGCATACTGCCCAAAGTTGCGGGCCGAAATTGGTCGTTTTGCACGGGTGGCGGGAATAAAAAAGCGGCCTGCCGGAAACGGCAGGCCGTGGGGGCCGCGCACAGGCGGCCCGTGGGGTGTGTTTGTGGAAATATGTTGGCGGTGGGACGGACGTTCCGGGTCGCACGGTAGGGCGGGGTCTTGACCCCGCCGTGCAAAGGCTCCCCTTTTAGGGGAGCTGGATGCGCCGCAGGCGCAGACTGAGGGGTCTTGCAAAAGGCAGCGTAATCGTTGCCCGGAAAGTTTCCACCCTTCCGTCTGCCTGCGGCAGCCACCTCCCCTGGGAGGGGAGGCTTTACTCTACTGCCCGTCAAAGGCTCCCCTTTTAGGGGCTGCGGAGTCGAGCGCCGCCTGCGGCGGATGCAGCGAAACGAAGTAGGGGCAGCGGTCGCAGAATGCAAGCGCCGCTCCAAGGCGCGCAGCATGATGCGGGAACCGCAACCTGGCCAAGGCCGCGCAGCGGCCTGAGGGGTCATATGCTTTGGAAAACCGCGGTGCTACCCAAAACACGCACAGGAACATCCTGCAGGCTGCCCCCAAAACCGGCAGAGGTCGTGCCGGCTTACCGCCCGCGCAGCAGGCGGCCCAACTGGATCAGCAGCGTGGGGGCAAAGGCCAGGCCCAGGATGCACAAAAGCTGGGTGCCGTTGACCGGGGCCACCAGGAACAGCCCTTCCATGGCCGGGACGAACAGCACGAAGGCCAGCAGGAACACCCCGGCGGCAAAGGCCATCAGCGTATAGGGGTTGCTGCCCGGCCCCAGCCGCAGGATGGATTCCGGCCCGCGGCAGTTGAAGCCGTGGAACAGGCGGGCTAGCGTCAGCGTGGCAAAGGCCATGGTGCTGGCCAGCGCCGCGCCGCCCTGGGCCAGCCCGATGTGGAACGCGATCATCGACGCCACTGCGATTAGCAGGCCCTGCCCCAGCACGTGGCCCAGCATGGGGCGGTCCATCATCGAAGCGTTGGGGTCACGGGGCTTCTGGTCCATCAGGCCGGGGCGGGCGGGTTCCATACCCAACGCGATGGCGGGCAGGCTGTCGGTCAGCAGGTTGATGAACAGCAGGTGCACCGGCTGGAACGGCACGCTCAGCCCTGCCAGCGAGGCATACAGCACCGCCAGGATCGCGCCCATATTGCCCGAAAGCAGGAACTGGATGGCGTTGCGGATGTTGGCGTAAACGCTGCGGCCGTTCAGCACCGCCTTGACGATGGTGGCAAAGTTGTCGTCCGTCAGGATCATGGCCGCGGCGTCCTTGTTCACCTCGGTGCCGGTAATGCCCATGGCTACGCCCACATCGGCCTTTTTCAGCGCGGGGGCGTCGTTCACGCCGTCGCCGGTCATGGCCGCGATGCAGCCGCGCCGCTGCCAGGCCGATACGATACGGATCTTATGCTCCGGCGATACGCGGGCATACACCGCGATGTGGGGCAGCTTTTCGTCCAGTTCGGCGTCGGACATGGCTTCCAGCTCCACGCCGTCCACGGCCATGTCGCCCTCGCTGAAAATGCCGATCTGCCGGGCGATGGCGGTGGCCGTTACCTTGTGGTCGCCGGTGATCATCACGGTGCGGATGCCCGCGCGGCGCGCTTCGGCCACGGCCTGCACGCTTTCGGGGCGGGGCGGGTCGATCATCGAGATCAGGCCCACGAAGGTGTAATCCTGCTCGTCCTCAGGCTGGAGCAGCCGGGCTTCGTCCAGCGGGCGCTGGGCAAAGGCCAGCACGCGCAGGCCGTTCTCGGAAAGTTCGCGGTTCACGCGTTCGATCTCGGCCCGGCGTTCGGGGGTCATGGGCACGGGGCCTTCGGCGGTCAGCAACTGCGTGGAGCGGTCCAGCAGCACGTCGATGGCACCCTTGGTGAACAGCATGGGGCCGTCGTCGGTGTTGTGCAGGGTGCTCATCAGCTTGCGGTCGGAGTCAAAGGCCAGCTCCGCCAGCCGCGGGTGCTGGCGGCGGTAGACCGGGGCGTCCACATAAAAGTAGCTGCCCAACTGCACCAGCGCCACCTCGGTGGGGTCGCCCACGGCCGCGCCGGTTTCGGGGTTCACGGTGGCGTCGCTGTCCAGCACGGCGATCTTCAGCAGCGTGCGCTGGGCTTCGTTCGCCAGTTCCAGGTCCACGCCGCGGGTCAGCAGGCCGTCGGCCCAGATGTTCTGCACGGTCATGCGGTTCTGGGTCAGCGTGCCGGTCTTGTCCGAGCAGATCACCTGCACCGAACCCAGACTTTCGACGGCTTTCAGTTCCTTGATGATGGCGTTCTGGCGGGCCATCTTCTGGGTGCCCATGGCCAGCACGATGGTCACGATGGAACTCAGCGCCTCCGGGATGGCCGCCACGGCCAGCGCCACGGCGAACATCAGGGAATCCAGAATGTTCATGCCGTTGCGCAGCACCGACAGCGCGAACACCAGCGCGCAGATCACCAGAATGACCACCGCCAGCTTGCCGGAGAAATCGTCCAGGTTCTTCTGCAGCGGGGTCTTGCGCTGCTGGGTCTGGTTCATCAGCGAGGCGATGCGCCCCAGCTGGGTGTCCATGCCGGTGGCCGTTACCACCATGGTGGCGCGGCCGTAGGTCACCAGCGAGCCGGAAAAGGCCATGTTCTTCTGGTCGCCCAGGGCCACTTCACCGTCCGCGATGGCCTCCTGCGTCTTTTCCACCGCTTCGGATTCGCCGGTCAGCGAGCTTTCGTTGACTTTCAGCGACCAGGAATGCAGCAGCCGTCCGTCGGCCACCACCAGGTCGCCCGCTTCCAGTTCCACGATGTCGCCGGGCACCACCTGGTCGCCGGGCAGTTCCACGCGCTGGCCGTCACGCAGCACTTTGGCGGTGGGGGCGCTCATGGCTTTCAGGCTTTCAAGGGATTTCTCCGCCTTGAAATACTGCACGGTGCCCAGCACGGCGTTGAGCAGCAGCACCGCAAAGATCACCAGCGTGCTTTCCAGATTGCCCGACAGCATCGAGATGACGGCCGCCGCGATCAGGATGACGACCAGCAGGTCCTTGAACTGCGAAGCGAACACCGCCAGCCAGCTTTTCTTTTCGCCTTCCGCCAGCCGGTTGGGGCCGTACTGGGCCAGCCGCTGCTGGGCCTGCTCGCCGGTCAGGCCGGCGGCGGTCACGTCCAGACTGGCAAGCGTCTGTTTGGGGTCCAGGGAATAATAGGGTTTTTGCATACGTTCCTCACCTCTTCTATAAAATGGCCGGAAATCATCGGGAAAGACGGGCACAGGCACAAAAAAAGACCTTCCGGCCGGGTCTGCCTGCCGAAAAGTCTTGTTACCACATACTGGGCGCGCCCCGCCAGATCCCAAAAGCGGGATCGGGATGTTGACGGAACGATCTTGAACTACTCCCTTTTCAGACGCTTACTATACCAGAAAACGGCCGGGAATGCAAGGGGGATTTTGTAAAAAAACTGCGCGGCCCCGGCGGCGCGCGGGGCCTTTACAGGGGGCGGCAAATCTGCTATGATGGGGAAAAATGACCTGCCGGGAGGAATCATGCTATGAAAAAGTTCTTTGCTATTGCCGACCGCTACCTGCGGGAATCTGACTGGAAAACCATCGCGGCGCTCAAGCTCTGCCTGATGTCGCTGGGCGTGCTGGTGGGGATCATGCTGCCCGCCCGGCACAAAAAGACCGCGGCGGCCGTGGCGCTGCCGGTGTTCGTCGTGACCTATCTGCCGCTGGTGAGCAAGCTGTTCCATGTGGCGGCCGAACTGAAACAGGAAGAGGAAAACGTATGACGGAATGGGAAAAAATGCACGATCTGGCGCTGTACCTGCCCGATGACCCTGCCATCGTAGAAGAACAGACCCGCTGCCAGGAACGGCTGTACGACTATAACCAGACCCGCCCCGGCGAGGGGGCGCGCCGCGCGGCGCTGCTGAAAGAAATGTTTGCCGAGATCGGCGAGGGCTGCTACATCGAGCCGCCGCTGCACGCCAACTTCGGCGGGCGGCATGTGCATTTCGGCAGCCGGATCTACGCCAACTACAACCTGACGCTGGTGGACGACACCCACATTTATGTGGGCGACTGCACGATGTTCGGCCCCAACGTCACGGTGGCGACGGCGGGCCACCCCATCCTGCCCGAACTGCGGGCCAAAGGCTACCAGTACAATGCGCCCATCCGCATCGGCAAAAACTGCTGGATCGGCGCGGGTGCGGTGCTGCTGCCCGGCGTCACGCTGGGCGACAACGTGGTGGTGGGCGCGGGCAGCGTCGTCACCAAAGACCTGCCGGATAACGTGGTGGCTGTGGGCAACCCCTGCCGCGTGCTGCGCCCGGTGAACGAACACGACCGGCAGTATTACTTCAAAGACCATGCCATCGACCCCGCGCTGCTGTGACGCTCGTGCGGCGTAAAGGGAACATATACGCAAGATAGACCGCAGTCCCATTCTGTTTACAAGTTGCTCTCAAAAAAAGTGTTGACATTCTGCCGCACGGCGCATATACTGGTTACATCAAAATAATTTGATGTAAGGGAACGGCATGGAAACAGAGTATCAAGAACAGGCGAAAGTGTTTAAGGCGCTTTGCGACCCTAAACGCCTTGCCATTCTGGAGCAGTTGCGAGGCGGGGAAAAGTGTGCGTGTGTTTTGCAGGAACCGCTGCATTTGACACAATCCGGCCTCTCTTACCACATGAAAATTCTCTGCGATTCCGGTATTGTCATCAGCCGGCAAGAAGGAAAATGGACGCACTACCGGTTGAGTGCTTCCGGCAGAGATAAGGCGGTAGAGCTGCTGAAGAAGTTGACAACGCCTGACCGGGAACAAGAGAGAAGCTGTCCACGGTGTGGATAGAAAACGCCATCTGGATCTGGATGGCGTTTCTTTTGGAAGAACACATCAAGAATTTTTGATGTGATATATCGAGTGAAAAGCGAGGGGCTGTATGAGCGTATGGAATTTTATCCAGGATCAGGTGCTTGGTATGAAGTGGCTCGATCAACTGGTAGGAATGGGGCTGTCGGCGCTTGGTTTGGATACGAATGGACGCATAGGCGGCAGTGTGCAGTTTTTCGTTTATGATGTTTTGAAGATCACCGTTCTGCTTTGCGTTCTGATTTTTGTTATTTCCTATATTCAAAGCCATTTCCCGCCGGAACGGAGCAAACGTATTTTGGGGCGGTTCCACGGGATCGGGGCCAATATCATTTCCGCCC
Source organism: Subdoligranulum variabile (assembly GCA_003343905.1). Taxonomy (GTDB): domain Bacteria; phylum Bacillota; class Clostridia; order Oscillospirales; family Ruminococcaceae; genus Gemmiger; species Gemmiger variabilis_C. Next base: position 29,518 of record QAKI01000040.1, on the reverse strand, counting down.
TGCTGGGAACCGTAACGCCGTTTTGCTCCTGCTCGTCTATCCCGCTGTTCATTGGGTTTACCAGTGCGGGACTTCCGCTGGGGGTAACATTTTCATTCTTGATTTCGTCCCCCATGGTGGATTTGGGGAGCCTTGTACTGCTTATCAGTATTTTCGGTGCAAAGGTGGCAATGATCTACGCGGTGTTTGGTCTGGTGATCGCAGTGGCCGGCGGCACGGTCATTGAGAAATTGCACATGGAAAAACACGTGGAAAGTTTTGTCCTTACAGCAGGCAGCGTGGATATTGATTCGCCGGACTTGACGGTAAAAGAGCGTTTGACCTATGCGAAAGAACAAATGGTTGACACTTTTAAGAAGGTGTTCCCCTACATTCTGATCGGTGTCGGCGTGGGGGCGCTGATCCATAACTGGATACCGGAAAGTTGGGTGGAAACGGTGCTCGGCAGGGATAACCCCGTTGGCGTTATCCTTGCCACGGTCGTGGGCATTCCCATGTATGCAGATATTTTTGGAACGATCCCCGTCGCAGAAGCATTGCTTGCAAAAGGCGCGCAGCTTGGCACCGTCCTGTCGTTTATGATGGCGGTCACCACATTGTCACTGCCTTCTCTCGTCATGCTCCGCAAGGCGGTCAAGCCTAAATTGCTGGCCTTATTTATGGGCATTTGTGCGATGGGGATTATCATCGTTGGTTATTCGTTCAATGTACTGCAATATGTTTTGATGTAAGGAGGTCTTTTATCATGGGATTATTTGGTAAGAAAAAAGAGGAACAAAAGCGTTGCTGCTGCGGAAGCAGCTGCACTCCCGCAGCAATGGCCGGAACAGAAGCGGCAAAAACAACTGCCGGTGTAAAAGTGTTGGGATCCGGGTGCGCAAAGTGCCATGCGTTAGAAGAAGCGGCCCGCGCCGCTCTGGAAGAACTGCATATGGACACAGCGATCGACCATGTGACGGATTTTTCCCAAATTGCTGCCTATGGCGTTATGACGACCCCTGCCCTTGTGGTAGACGGCAAAGTGGTATCCTATGGAAAGGTTTTGAAAAAAGAGGAAGCCAAAGCACTTATTCAGAAAGCCCGTGAAAACGCATGAGTAAGAAGCCAAAAGTCGCCTTTGTTTGCGTTCACAATTCCTGCCGAAGTCAAATTGCCGAAGCACTGGGAAAATATTGGGCTTCTGATGTATTTGAAAGCTATTCCGCCGGAACAGAAACCGTGCCGAAAATCAATCAGGAAGCGGTACGGCTGATGAAACAGCTCTATAACATCGATATGGAACAAACGCAGCACAGCAAGCTGTTGAATGAACTTCCGGCGGTAGATATCGTGATAACCATGGGCTGCAATGTGGATTGCCCGTATCTGCCTTGCCAATATCGGGAGGATTGGGGCCTTGACGACCCGACGGGACGGGATGAAAAAGCTTTTCGTGAAACGATAGCAACGATCGAGCAGAAAATTTTGAAATTAAAAAGCAGCCTGGAAAACGGCTGTAAATAACAAGGTCCGCTGCGCCGGTCAACGGCCAAGGGAAACAGAATGCGCCGCCGAATGGTTTCGATCGGCCTTTGTTAGCGGACAGCCAAAGCGGGCGGCAGCGTACCACGCTGCCGCCCGCCTGCCCGTTCTGCCCACGGGACGCTGGCTTTATTTCCGGCTGTCTTTGCGTTCTTTCCAGGTGCGGTACAGGATGTCCTTCAGCACCAGCATGGCGTCCTGCTCGTTCAGGCCGTGGGCCTGCCGCAGTTCGTCCAGCAGCCGGTCCAACTGCCGGGCGTAGTAGGGGACGTTCACCGTTTTGGGGTACTGGAGCAGGATGGGGTAACGCTTGCCCCAGGCGGCGGTCCAGTCGATCTTTTCCTCCACTTTTTCGCTGGTGCTGTCGATGATGTCCTGGATCTCTTTCACGTCCATGTCAAAGTCGATCAGTTCATCCAGCGTGACTTTGTACAGGACCGCCATCCGTTTGGACTGGCGGATATCGGGCACGGTCTCGTCGGTCTCCCACTTGGAGATGGTCTGCCGGCTGACGCCCAGCTTTTCGGCCACGGCCTCCTGCGAAAGGCCGCTCTTTTTCCGCGCACGGAACAGGCTGTTTCCCAGATTCATGGATGGTCTCCTCTCTTTGGTTCAGGCTTTTTCGTACAATAAGATCATACCGCCTGCGGGCGCAAAAATCCATCCACCGAACCTTCCATTTTGGCGCGTTATCCTGACATTCGCCTATACGGCAAACCGCCGGTCCCAGCGGACCGGCGGTCTGTGTTCGTTATTGGGCGTCCCGCAGCAGCAGTTCCATGCCGCCCGGCCCCCAGCCGAAATCCCCCACCGCATACCCGTGTTCCAGCAGGCGGGGCAGGGCGGGGTCGTTCAGGTGTACGCGGCGGCGCGGTTCCCGCCAGTGGGGCAGCCCCCGGGCCGAGAACACCATCATCTGCGTTTCGGCCATGGGGCGCACGGCCCGCAGCGTCAGCCCGGCCGAAAGATACTGCGCGCACAGGTCCTCGCACGCGGGCAGGGCTTCGGCGTCCAACGGCTGCACCGCCCATACATGGTAGCTGGCGTAGCGGGTCGCGGCCAGCCGCAGCGCGGCGCTCAAAAACTGCCGCAGCCGCGGGTAGTGGCCGGCGCACAGCGGCGGGGTCAGCACGGCGCCCTGGCCGTCGGCCCCGTACCCGGCCGCCCGCAGGCTGGCGGGCAGCACCGCGTCGGAATACAGCGGCAGCAGCGCCAGCGCGGCGCGCAGTTCGCCGCTTTGGGTCAGGTCCCCCAAAAGCTGGCCGTTGTACAGGGCGGGGCCCAGCCCATGGGGCGGCAGCAGGGGCAGGCCCTGCTGCCCGCACAGCGCCTGCAATGCTTCCAGGTCGGCGGGGGTCAGCATCCGGGTCTCATAAGTAGTGGTTCGTTCCAAGGTTTGCAGCATACAATGGGTCCCCTCTCTTGCTCAAAAAGTGAATACGGGACCATTGTACCGCGCCGCGCCTGCCAAAATTGCCGAAATCCGCCTGCGGCGGTTCAGTCTTTCGGCGGCGTCCGGGGGGCGGCGGGGGCCGCGCCCGGGCAGGTCAGTTCTTCCAGCGTGCGCTGGGGGGTGAAAAAGCGCCGGTAGGGGTTGTCGGGCAAGGGCAGCTTCGCCGCGGGGGGCGGGGCCGCCTTGCGGAACCGGCGCAGGTAGGCGCGCAGCCGGGGCGTGGCGCGCATATCAGTCCGCCGCCCCTACGGGCTGGGCGCCCTCGGTCAGCGTGTGCCACAGGGCGGTGGATTGCGCATAGCCGTCCACCGGCTCCTCGGTAAAGCTGCCGCGGCAGCCCACGTACAGCGGCTGGGGCAGCGGCTGCGCCAGGTCGCCCAGGTCAAGCCCCGTCAGCACGGGGCAGTCCGACCACAGGTAGACCATCTGCCGCCAGTCCCCGGCCTCGCCGTCGGGGGGCGTGGTGCCGTCGGGGTATTGCAGGCATTGGGTCTGGGTCTGGAACCCGGCGGGGTCCTCCAGCAGGAACAGCCAGGTCTCGCCGCTGGGGCCGACCTCGGCGCTCAACTGCGTGATGCCGGCCATCTGGGCGTAGGGGTCGTAGGGCGCGGTCTCGCCGGTGCTCTGGGTGTCGTCCAGAACGTCGTCCAGCGCGCTGTCGCTGGAACTTTCGGGCGCAAAAAACACTTCGTAGCTGCTCACCTGCACGACCACCTGCCCGTCGCCGTTGCGGTCCTCCACATAGGGCAGCAGCGCCTGCTGCAGGGCCTCGGTGGTTTCCGGCAGCAGGGTGGTCTGGCCCACATAGCCCACGCGCAGGTCGGGGTCGGTCTGGTTCACCATGTCGTAGACGAACCAGGCCGCCAGGCCGAGCGCCGCCAGAATGGCCGCCAGGGCTGCCCAGTGGTAATGCCACCAGTTTGCTGCTTTTTCCTGCTTGGTATAGGTGCGGGGTTCCGGCCGGGGGCCGTATTCTTCGTCACTGCTTTTGGTGACCCATGCCATAGAAAATGTACACTCCTTTGCCTGCCCTGCCGTGGGCAGGGGATTAGATCCTTTCTATTGTAACACAATTCCGCCGGAATTTGTAAACTTATTTTTACAACGGCCTTGCAAACTGCGGCCAAAGCCGGTATCATGGGAATAGACCCCGCGCGGCGATGGCCGCCCGCGGGGGGAGGAGGACCCTATGGAAAGAAATACCCTGCTGCTGCGTGATACCGAGGCGTTCATGCGCGGCGAACTGGATAATGTGACGGTGGCCGAAGGGTGCGTCGTGCTGGACCCGGTGCGGGGCAGCTATATGCCCTACGGCTGTTATACCAGCGCCCCCATCCCGATGCCGCTGTTTGATGAAATGTGGGTGAGCTGGAACGCGGTCTCGCCCCCCGGCACGGCGGTGGAAGCCCAGGCCCGGGTGCTGGTGGACGGCAACTGGAGCGGCTGGGTGAGTTTTGGCAAATGGAGCCCCCATCTGCGGCGGGAGGGTTCGCCCCCGCGGGAGCGCGGGCCTTTGCGCATAGGGGCCGACGCCCTCCGGCTGGAGAGCAAATGCGCCACCCAGGCGCAGCTTCGCATTTACCTGTACACCAAGGACGAAAAGGTGACCCCGGCGGTACGCCTGCTGGGCGTCACCGTGCGCCGGGTGGATACGATCCCCGCCCGCGGCCGCCGCGTCAACCGGCAGCTCCACCTGATGCCCTATGTGGTGGCCCGCCGCGCCCCGGCGCTGCGCCCGTGGATGGACCTGGCCATTGGCCTGGCGAGCCTGACCAACCGCTGGGGCGCCGACCTGCTGCCGGAGGAATTTGCCCAGGTCCTGCGGGACTGGCGCGAACCCGACGGCGCCGACACCCGCAATCTGGCCTTTGCGGCTGCGGCGGCGGGGTGCTGGGGCTTCCCCACCTGGATCTGCTGGTGCGGCCTGGCGACCTTGCGGGACGAAATGCGCGAAGGCTACGGCGCGCTCGTGGCGCTGGACTCCACCCCGGCGCAGACCGCCGCGGGCTGGCCGGAGCGCCGCTTTGTGACGGTGCGGGGCTTCCGCATGACGGAAGGCGCGGATAAAGTGCTGCTCTGCGACCCCTGGGCGGGCGAGAACGATTTTGACGCCGAGACCGAGATGGACCTGGACGACTTCCTGGTAGCGTGGGACAACGTGGCGCTGCTGATGCGCCGCGCGGTGCCCGGTATGCCGGGCGGCCCGGAGCGGGACAGCGTGCGCCTGCGCCCGGCGGGGCCGGAAATGCCCGGCGTGTTCCATCTGTACCGGGGCGGCGCGCAGCGCCCGCTGGAAGGGGACTTCTGCGCCGACGGCGGGGTGCTGGCCTGGTCCGTGCCGGACGGCTGCCCCCACGCCACCACGGGCCACCGCACCTTCCACTTTGTGGAACCCGAGGAGGGCGGCCTGCGGATCGCCCCCCGCGAACCCGGCGAGAAGATCCGCAAATACACCGTCTACGCCGTGGACACGGCGGGCGATATGCTGGTGGGCGAAGTGACGGTGTGATTTTTGTTCCTTCTTTGTAAAGAAGGAACCGAAGAAACTCCCATTAAAAATCCCAGAGGGGGCGCGCCCCCTCTGGGATTTTTTGGTAGAAGTTCTTTTGGTACTTTTCTTTCAAGAAAAGTACAGACATCAGAAGTCGAAGGTAAACGCGATCTTACGGATGGACGGGTCGTGGCTGTCCACGAAGTCGAAGGCCTTCTGTGCTTCGGTCAGCGGGAAGGTGTGGCTGATGGAACCGCGCAGGTCGATCTTGCCCGCGTTGATCAGGTCGATGACATCCTGGAACTTGCGGTTCTGCAGGCGGCTGCCGCGCACATCCAGCTCTTTGCTGGTGATGACGAACTGATTGACCTCCGTGGGAGCCACACTGAATCCCATGGTAATGACGCGCCCGGCGCTGCCGGTGGCATTCAGGGCGGTGAGCAGGCTGGTCTTGACGCAGGCGGCGTCGATGGAAACTGTCACGCCGTAGCCGTCGGTCAGTTCGCGGCAGCGGGCGGGCACGTCCTCCTTCAAGCTGTTGATCACGTCGGTGGCGCCGTTTTTCAGCGCTTCCTCCAGCTTGGCGTCGTCAATGTCGGAAACAATGATCTTCTGGGGATGGAACTGCTTCACGATGCGCAGGATGCTGGAACCCAGCGCACCGGACCCGATGATGAGCACGGTATCCTCGCTCTCAAGCTGGGCGCGGCTGCAGCACTGTACGGCAATCGTCGTAGGCTCGATCATGACGGCTTCGGTATCGGTCAGGCAGTCGGGCACCAGGTAGCAGTCGGTGTCCGGCACGGCCATATACTCCCGGTAGCCGCCGTCGATGTGTACGCCCCGCACCTGCAGGTTGCCGCAGACGTTGGGGCGGCCCTTGCGGCAGGCATAGCAGTGGCCGCAGGGCACCACCTGGTCGATGATGACGCGGTCGCCGACCTTCACCTTTTGGGCCGTGGGCCCCACTTCGACAACCACGCCTACCATCTCATGGCCGATGATGCGCGGGTAGGTGGCGGCGGCGTTGGTGCCGTGGTAAATGCCCACGTCGCTGCCGCAGATGCCTGCGGCGGTCATTTTGACCAGTACGTTATTGTGCTCGTCCAGGGTGGGTTTGGGTACGTCAATGACCCGCAGGTCATTGGGTTTTACGATCTGTACAGCTTTCATGCAATGATCCCCTTTGTATTATTCTTCGCTGCCGACGCGGACGACCACTTTCATGTAGTTGCCGGGGTTCTTTTCAATGTCCACGATGGTGGCCGGGGCTTCATCCATCGTTACGGTCTTGGTCAGGATCTTGTTCATATCCACCCGCTTGGTGCGGATCAGTTCCAGCGCTTCCTCAAATTCGCCGGCGCTGGTGCGTGCCCCGCGGATGTCGATCTCCTTCTTGGTGATGAGGTCGGTAGGCAGGCTGGTCTCTTTCTTGGGCCAGCCGGTCAGCGTGATGCGGCCTGCGTGGGATACAAGGTCCAGCGTCTGGCGCACGGCGGGGTTCGCACCGGAACATTCCATGACCTGATGAGCCATCTCGCCGCCGGTGATCTCGGCCACACGCTGCACGGGGTCCTCGGTGGCGGAATTGACGACATACTCGATGCCCAGGCTCTTGGCAAAATCGAGCCGCTCCTGCACCAGATCCAGCAGGATGGCGTGGGCGCCGTAGGCCTGCGCCACCATGCCCGCCACCAGACCGATAGGCCCGGCGCCGATGATGGCGCAGTATTCACCGGCCTTCAGTCCGCCGCGGTGGATGCCGTGCAGGCTGATGGTCAGGGGCTCGGCCATGGCGGCTTCCTCCCAGGTCATGCCGTCGGGGATCTTGATGAGCATATCGGCGGGGTGGCAGTAATACTCGGCCATGCCGCCATCCACATGCACGCCCAGCACCTTCAGGTCGGTGCAGCAGTTGGTGCGGCCGATGCGGCAGGGGTAGCAGTGGCCGCAATACAGGTAGGGGTCTACCACCACACGGTCGCCGGGGCGTATGCCGTTTTTGTTGTCGGCCGGGATGCTCTCCACGATGCCGGCCAGTTCGTGGCCGATAACACGGGGGTAGCTGACCAGCCCGTTGGTGCCGCGGAACGCGCCGATATCACTGCCGCAGATACCGGCGGTGACGATCTTGATCAGGGCTTCGCCCGGCTTGGGCGTGGGTTTGTCCAGTTCCACGCAGGCGATCTGCCAGGGTTCTGCCAATTTGATTGCTTTCATAGATGGTACGACCTTTCTTTAGGCTTGCAAAAACATTCGGACGTCACAGGGGGCCGGGATCAGACTTTGACCTTGACCACCACTTTGCGGACGAACTCGGGGCCGTCGGCGGCGCAGCGGGGCTTGTGGGCGTCCTCGGGCGCGACCACGATCAAGTCGCCGGGCAGCAGCAGCACAGTGCCGCTCAGGGCGGGCTCTTCATAGAATTTTACGTCATTATCGGGGTCGTCCTTCTTCAGCACCAGCCCTTCGCGCTTGCAGTAGCCGAACTGCTCCTTGCCGGAGATGACGTACTGAATGTCGAAAAACTTGTCGTGCGTTTCAAAGGAACCCTGGCTGGCGGGGATGGTGTCGTACTCCTGCACGTTGGCGGTCACACCCTCGCAGACGGGGTAGCTGCCCACGGGGGTATGGGCCAGGTCGGTCTCGGCCAGCCATTTGTAGGCGGCCTGGAACTTTTCGTCGAGATAGTTGTATTTCGTGGCGAGATTCAGCGGAGAAAAGAACATGATAAACACTCCTTTTGTATGGTGAAAAAAGGGCGGAAAAGGCGGCTCACTGGCCGTTTTTCTCTTCGGTCATGTTGTCGAGGATGCAGGCGCTGGAAATATCCTTCACGTCGGTCTTGCCGGCGGCCAGGTCCTGGATCTGCTGCCAGATCTGTTCGTCCACCACGATGCCTTCTTTCATGTTGCGGGCGCGGGTGGCAGCGGTGCGTTCACCGGGGCAGGTCACATGGCCACCCTCACGGTCGGGCGCGGTGGCGTCGGCGGCAGCCACGCGGTCGTCCCACTTGGCCTGGATCTCCTCCTCGCCGCCGAACAGATAGGGATCGTATGCCAGGAAGATCTGGCAGCAGCCGGTGCAACTGCCGCGGGCTTCCCGGTCCAGATCGGCGCCGGTGCGGCCGTTGGCCATCGCTGCGGCGGCCAGATCCAGCGCAATGGCCATGCCGGAGCCTTTCCAGTAGCCGGTGGGCAGGATGCGGCCGCTGGCCTCGATGGCGCCGGGGTCACTGGTCAGGTTGCCGTCCTTGTCAAAGCCGCCGGGGTAGGGGAGCTGCTTGCCGGCCAGACGGTAGACGCCCAGCTTGCCGTAGGCGTACTGGCTCATGGCCATATCCAGCACGATGGGGCCGTTCTTGCGCGGGATGGCGATGCAGAAGGGGTTGTTGCCCACGCCCGGCTCTTTGGAGCCCCACATGGGCATGCAGCTTTCGGTGTTGGTCCAACTGATGCCGATGAAGCCCGCCTGCGCCGCCTGCCAGGCGTAGGAACCGCCGCGCATCCAGTGGGTGGTGTTTTTCAGCGCCACGCAGCCGATGCCATGCTCTTTCGCCAGGGCGGTGGCGCGGTCCATGCAGAAGGTGGCGTTCAGCACGCCGATGCCCAGGTGGCCGTCATAGTTTTCCACGGCGCCTTTGGCACCAACCAGTTCGGGGCGGGCGTTCAGGTCCACCCAGCCTTTCTGCACATACTCCGCAAAGCGGGGCACGCGGTTCAGGCCGTGGCTCTCGATGCCCTCCAGGCTGCTTTCGGTGTGGATCTCGGCGCACTGCTGCGCCTGTTGTTCGCTCAGGCCCATCTGCAGAAAGGCCTGTTTTACGGTGGAGAAAACGGTATCGTACGGAATGCGGATGCTCATGGCTTTTCTCTCCTTTGACGGGGCGTGGTGCGGCTGGCGACGCACTGATATATCACGAATCCCCTTGTTAATAACAGAATAGCACAGAAAAAACCGAAATGCAATCGGCTTATTTACCAGAAATTGCAGGCTATTTTGGCCGCTTTGCACAAAAAATGCGCACCGCTCTTGCAAACCAAAAAGGAGACTGTTATATTACTGATATATTAGTTGGAAACACCCAAGGAGGGACCGTCATGGAACTGTTGGTGCCGCCCCCGCGCAAAGGGGAGAATAACCGTGCCTATGCCTGCCGGGTGCTGCGCATGAACATCATGACCCTGCGCCTGCAGCCGGGGGAGCCGTTGAATGAGAACGAGCTTTCGGGCCTGCTGCATATGAGCCGCACGCCGGTGCATGAGGCCGTCGCCACCCTGCACAATGACTGGCTGGTGGAGATCTTCCCGCAGCGGGGCACCCGGGTCAGCCGGATCGACCCGGCGCTCGTGAAGGAAGGCTACTCTACCCGCCTGCTGCTGGAAGGCGCGCTGCTGCGGGATGCGGCGGGCAAGATCGGCCGCGACCAGGTCCAGCAGTTGCTGGACTGTATGCGGCGGCAGGAAGAACTGAACGACCGCCTGCCCGATGCCGTGGATGAATTTATCCAATTGGATGATGAATTTCACCGATTGATGTACTTTTTCGGTGGGCGCGGCCATACCTGGCTGGCGATTCGGGGGCTGGTGTCCCACTATGACCGGCTGCGCTATCTGGACGCGCTGGACGGCGAGTGCGACTATAGCCGGGTGATCGAACAGCACCGGGCGTTCTGCGATTATCTGCTCATGGGATTGCCGGACGGGGTGGAGCCCGCCCAGGCCGTAGGAGCGCACCTGACCAGTTTCCGGGGCAACCTGATGGCCAAGATGTCCCGCCATCCCGGCTACTTTACCCTGCAAAGTATCTGAACAACAAACCCCGCCGCGCTTGCTACACAAGCACGGCGGGGTTCGTTGTAAGCTGCTGCAACAGCCGAAACACAAAAAATATCGTATTGCAGGCCAAAACGGCGACTGTAAAAGCCCGTAGAGCTTTCTGGCAAAAGGGGCCGCCGGCAGAACGAAAAGGAAAGAGCAGAACGACAGCCGCCAGCGGCAGAGCCAAAGGATGACACTGCCAATAGCCGGCCAGATCGCCATGCAGCAGGGCGTCCAGGGCTCTGGTGACGCCGCAGGTGGGGCAGGGCAGACCAGTCAGCAGCAGAAACGGGCAGCGCAGCCATCCCAGACGGTAGAAACTGCCCAGCACGATCAGGGCAAAAAGCAGGCACAGGTACTTTTTCAAACGATCACAGCAGGCTCATGACTTTGTTGAAATTGAACTCCTTCGCCTTTTTGGAAATCGTGAACCAGTCGATGATGGTCAAAATGCCGCAGCAGCCGAGCGTCAGCAGCTTGAGGATGCCCATGCCGATGTCGCCCAGCATAAAACGGTCTATGCCCAGCGTGCCGAGAAAAATCGAAACGAGCAGGAGCGTTAGCGGGTCCTTCATCTCGATGGTAGAAATGAGAGAGAACTTTTCTTCATCCATCGTGCGGAGTTTGTCTTTCAGATATACGATCTTCGACTCCGGGAAATACTTCTGGTTTGTCATGATGTACATATCGATTTTTTGCGGGTCCAGCATGATTACAGATCCTCCTCTTTTTTACTTGCATGCCGTTGTTCTGTATGAACACTCTTTTTAACTGTATAGGCATAAAATAGCCTATACAGTTTATTTGATAATAGCATAAGAAGCAATATAATGCAAGGGAAATTTAACTGTGTAGGCAGGAAAACTTGATGGATTACTATGCGATAGGCCAGCGGATACGAAAAAACAGAAAAGCGCGCCGTCTTTCCCAGGAGGAATTGGCGGCGCGGGTAGGGATTTCTGTGACACATATGAGCCATATTGAAACAGGGAATACAAAACTGAGTCTTCCCGTTTTGGTGGATCTGGCGGCGGCTTTGGAAGTGCGCACGGATGATTTGCTGTGTGACGTTGTGCCGGGCGAAAGAACGGCCGCTATGGAAGCGATCGCGGGCCTGCTCGAAACCTGCGATACTTGCCAGCTTCGTGTGATCGAAGACGTGGTCAAAGCTGTAAAAATATCGCTGGAACAGCACTATTGAAAGACAAAACGGCCGGTCCCCCTCTGCGGAAGGGGGCCGGCTGTCTTTTGCGGGCCGCTGTGAGCGGTATGGAAACAGAAAAGGAAAAATTGGCGTTCAGAACAGGCCGAAGCGTTTTTTGACGGGCGGCGGGGGCGCGCAGAGGGCCTCCAGCAGATAATCGAACACCTGCTGCATGGCTTCGGGCTGCACCCATTTCACAGCGTCCCGGAAGCCCCCGTGCATGGTGGAGGCAACTTCCATCTGGCCGACCATCATTTTGAATTCTGGGGTGCGGCCCAGCAGGCCGCCGCCCTGAGCGGCCATGGCGTCCAGGTATTTGGTATCCCACCGGGGCATGATGGCAACGCTCAATACCGGCTGCCGGCGGGTGGAAAAACTCACGTCGTCGCTTTCGGGCAGATATTTGACCAGGCGCCCGTTATGGGCGGCCAAGCGGTCCCGGTCACAGAAAGCCCGGGCCGCAGGCTTTTTTTCGGCGCCGCGGGTATAGACGGCGATGGTGTCGCCGTAGCCGCACATATCCAGATTGACCACGATGCTGGCTTCCCAGTCCCGTTCGGATTCCAGCAATTTGGCGCCGCTGTGGCCGCACTCCTCCCCGTCGAGGAAGGCGAAGGCTGCGCGCACGCCCCGGCCCCGCAGGCTCTTGGCGAGGGCTACGAGAATACAGAGGGCGGCGGCGTTATCGTTGGCGCCCACGCTGCCGGGGTGGGCGTCGTAGTGGGCGCACAGCAGCGGGCAAGGCTCGCCGTCGGGCGGCAGCAGCAGATAGTTGCGTGCCGCCTGGCGTTTTTCATCCGCCATACATTCCTGCACAGTAAAATCCAGACCTTCGCCGGTCAGCAGGGCTTCCAGCGCGGCGCGCCGCGCCAGAAGATCGGTTTGGGCCAGTTCGGCCAGGTGTTCATCCAGATAGGGCACAGGGCTCACCTCATATTTTGCTTACTTTCTTGGCGAAAGTAAGCAAAGAACTTTTATCCAAAATTGCACATGCGTACGATTTTTACAGATGGGAAAAGAATTTCAAATCCGTCCCCGGCGGCGGACATGCGCCGACGGCGGGGACACATACAGGGAAATTTACCCCAAAATTGTGTGCGAGGCGCGAGCGCCGAGTGCGCGGTTTTGGGGTGAATTTTGTCGAAGGGGATTCCAAAGAGGGGAAACAGGAGCGTTAGGCGTCAGCCGTGCGCGACTGTTGCCCCTTTTGACGGGAGGCAGCTTTCCAGCGCGACCTTGACGACGATTTTGCGGATAGGCGCGGGCTCGCCAGCCTGGATGGCCGGAATGTGTACGTCCCAGGGGAAGAACATGGCATAGCTGCCGGGCTGCATCTCGATCACGCCTTCCCGCGCGTTGGGGTTGTTTTTGTAGAAGCAGATGTCCCGCGGAGTATCCAGCAGGTCCTCGTCCACCTCGTTGTCCCCCAGATCGGGGTACCAGCCGATGCGCTCAGGGCCGCCGGCGGCCAGGAACTGCACATCAATGTATTTGCGGTGTACTTCGGGGCGCAGGGACTCCCGCGGGCCGGTGGTCTGGTCCAGCACCTGCAGGATCATTTTGTCGCCGTCCAGTTCAAAACGGCCCGGTTCGTGGTTGGCAAGATCGGTACTTTGCAGGAACCGCACGGCGCGCTGCAGCGGTTCGGGCAGCAGCGCCAGATTGCTGTTTTCATGGATGTTGCCGGAAATCATGGAAAATCTCTCCTTTGTGAGCAAATTCAAATCATGGGATCAGCGCCGCCCCGGCGGCACGCAGTTTTACTGCATGGAAGTCACGCCGCCGTCCACCTTTAAGGTGGTGCCGGTGACGAAACTGGCGCCCTCGCTGCAGAAGAACAGCGCAGCGGCGGCCATGTCGCGGCCGGTGCCCAGCCGCCCCATGGGGATGCGGCGCAGCAGGGCGTTGCGGAAATCGTCATCGTTCAGCAGGTTGGCGTTGATCGGCGTGGCTACGAAGGTGGGAGCGATGGCGTTCACTGTGATGCCGAACTTGGCCCATTCACACCCCAACTGCTGGGTGTACATATTCACGGCGCCCTTGCTGGCGCAGTAGGCGGCGTAGTTGCGGTCAGTGCCCAGGAACGCCTTGGCGCTGGACAGGTTGACGATGCGCCCTTTGTGCGCCGGGATCATCCAGCGTTTAGCGGCCATTTTGCTCACCAGGTGCATACCGGTCACGTTCAGTTCCATCACCTTGCGGAAACTGTCGCCATCGTAATCCTCGGCGGGCTTCAAAATATTCATGCCCGCGCTGTTCACCAGCAGCGTGGCGGGGCCAAGGCCCTGTTCCACCGCGTCCCCCAGGGCGGCCACGTCGGCTTCGTTGGTGATGTCACAGCGCACCGGCAGGTAGCGGCGGCCCTCGGCGGCGGCCAGTTCAGCCAGGTCAGGGGCGCTTTCGGGGTGGCGGCTGCATACGGCTACGTCCACGCCGTTCTGCAAAAAGGCTTCGGCAATGGCGTGTCCCAACCCGCTGGTGCCGCCGGTCACCAGCGCGATCTTCCCGGCCGGTACAAACAGGTTTTTCATTGAGCCTTCCATAAAAAGAAAACCTCCCTTTCAGAAAAAGGCTTCCCCGCAGGGGGAAGCCTCTGACTGTAAAAATCGAAAAATCAGCGGGTGAACCCGGGCAGACCCTCGATGGCGTACACGCGGACGGGGCAGGAGTCCAGACCGATGATGGGAATCGGGGTGTAGCTGATGAAGAAGGTGTCGCTCTTCAGCTGATCCAGGTTCTGCAGCACTTCCAGGAAGGTGCAGTTACAGCCCGGAGCCATCAGAATGTCATGGAAGGGCTTGACGTTGGCCACGTCGCCCTCGATGGCAACGCCGTCGCCGAAGCCGACGGCCTGGACCTTGTGGTCCGCCAGCCACTGGGCGCAATCGGCGCCGACCTGCAGACGGTGGTCGGTGGGGCCGCCGGTCAGGCTGGTGAAAGGCGGGATGCGGTGCGGGCTGTCCAGGATGACGGTGTCGCCGGGACGGATGCGGTCACCGATGGCGGCTTCCAGATCGGCGCCGGTGATCTGGTGATCTTCCGGCAGATCCAGCACCTGATAGATGCCGCGGCCCATGAACTGCGCCAGGGGCAGTTCAGCCACGCTGGCCCAGTCGTTGTCGTGGTGGTAGGGGCATTCGCAGTGGGTGCCCAGATGGCTGCCGATGTCCACGTTGGTGTGGAAGTCAGGCACATCGCCGCCGGTGTTGAAGCGCCACAGGTTGCAGCGGCGGCTTTCGGTGCTGGGGTCGATGACCTTGGTCAGGTCCACGATGCGCAGGCCGTCCTTTTCAAAGACCTTCGGGGGAAGCTGATCCATCGGCACGGTTTTCGGTTTACCCGCGACCCAATCGTAAGTGAGTTCAGCCATGGGGAAAATCCTCCTTTAATAATGTAGGGTTGTTTTATCTTCTAAAGCAGGTCCGGCAACGGCCTGTTTGGAAGTTCGGTACAAAAGCGTTACGCCTTGGGGCGGCCTTCCATGGCGTGGATCATGTTCACAAGGAACTCGTGGCTGGGGGTGGGCACGCCGCCTTTTTTGCCCGCGCGGACCACGCTGCCGCTGATGGTATCCACTTCGCTGCGGCGGCCGTCGCGCAGGTCGGCGTAAATGCTGGTCAGACCGTTGGGGGAGTTGTCGCACACCGCCTTGACCTCGGCTACCTTCTCGTCGTAATCAAACTCCATGCCCAGCCCGGCGGCGGCGTCCACGGCCTCGCGGATCAGGGTACGGCACATCGCCCAGGCATATTCGTTGGAAGAAATGTAGCCCAGGGGCACCTGCAGGGCGCCGGTCAACGCGCTGGCCGAAACATTGGTGAACAGCTTGTTCCAGATCATCTTCTGCACGCCGTCGGAAACATCGGCCTGCAGGCCGCAGGCGGTAAAGGCGTCGGCAAACTTCTGCAGCCGGTCGGCGCTGCCCACCACACAGCCCATGTGGGTCATGCCGCTGCCGCCGTGCTTGGTCACGCCCAGGCCCGCCACGCTGGCGTTGTGCTGGGTGGTGCCGATGATGATGTGCTCCTGCGGGACGAACTTGCCCAGCATATCCTCATGGCCGCTGCCGTTCTGCAGGGTCATCAGGTAGGTGTCGGGGCCGATGATGCTGCGGTTGTTGTTCAGGGCGCTCTCACTGAACATGGCCTTGACAAAGACGACGATCAGGTCCACGGGCTCCATGCCCTCGGTCGAGAGCACGGCGTTGGGGTGGTACACGGCGCTGGAACCGTCCGGTTCCTCGACCGTCAGGCCCTCCTTGGTGACTTTCTCCACCAGGGCGGGGTTCACGTCCACCACGGTGACTTCGTTTTCGCGGCTGAGGTAAGAGCTGAACAGCCCGCCCATGGCGCCCGCGCCCAGAACTGCGATTTTCATAGATTTGTACTCCTTCCGAATCCATTGGTTGTTTGACTTTCTATGCGAACAGAGTCCCCCGTGCGTACCGCGCACCGGGACCCGGGATGCAGCGCTCAATCCTGCGCGAAAAATCCGGGATAGGTGTACCGGCATTCTTCCAGCAGCGGTTCAAACAGATCGTACTCCGCGTTGAGTGCGGCGGCTGCGGCGTCATGGTCGCGCACAGCCAGCGCCTGTACCAGACGGGCGTGACAGTCCACGATGTACCCCCACATCCGCGCGTCCTCCAGGATGCGCAGCAGCCGGTACAGGTCGGCGCCGGTGTGGCGCAGCGCGCCCAGCACCGGCAGATAATCGGCCAGGCGGTACAACTCGGTCAGAAATTCCTGCTCCAGCCGTGCCATTTTGAGCAGCGCGCCGCTGCGCAGGGCTTCATACTCTTTGGATACACAGTGTTCCAGCGGCTCCAGCGAAGCGGGGTGGCTGGTATACAGTTCGCCCAGCACCGCAAGGTTGGTGGTGCGGTACATCCAGATCAGTTGGCGGATGGCGTCGGGGTCCAATGGGGGAACCACCGCGCCGCGGGGCACCGGGCACAGCAGCTTTTCCCGCGCAAGGCGGGCGAAGGTGTCGTGTACCGGGGTGCGGCTGATCTGCAGGACCTGCGCCACGTCGGTTTCGACCAGTTTTTCCCCCGGCCGCAGCAGCAGTTCGCGAATATAGAAAGAGAGCACCCGGTAGGCAAAGGCCCGGGCGGATTCTTCGGGAGCGCGCACGGTACCGATGCTTGTGAACATGGGCGGCCGCTCCTTTCCTGTAAATAGTAAAATATGATCGTGCCGGGCAGACGGACAGAAAACGACCGGCGGCGCGTGACCCGGCAAAACGCGCCGCGGTGGGACATAAAAACCCAATTTTCTACTTTGTATACAGTTAGTATACCGCAAAACGCGCCGGAATGCAAGACTGACTTGTATGCCAAAAATGTTGAAAACTTGTTGTGGATTATGACGAAAACTACGGTGGATAACCCCGAAAAAAAGAAAAAATGTCGAAAAAGGCTTGCAAAAACCGGAGGTTCGTGCTATGGTTATGTCATACCTGACACTGTGGAAACACCTCTGCTTGTATGCAGAAGCCACAGATTGTTGAAACGGGGGATCCAGCGTGGCGCAATCTGTCAGCACGGAAGTGTACAGCCGTGATGCCGTCTACCGGCAGTTGCGGCGGCAGATCATTGATTTTACGCTGCTGCCCGGAGAGCTGATCAGCGAAAACACGCTGGCGGCCCAGATGCATACCAGCCGCACCCCGGTGCGGGAGGCCATTGCCCGGCTGGAAAGCGAGCACTGCGTGGAGGTGTTCCCCCAGCGGGGCACCCAGGTCAGCCGGATCTCGATGCGCATGATGCACCAGGCGGCGTTCCTGCGCTCGGTGCTGGAACGCGAGGCAGTGGAGGAACTCTGCCGTAAGGGTCTGACTGCAGAACAGATGCGTGGGCTGGAAGAAAGCCTGGCGAAGCAGTATGACCTCTATGCAGCGCATAGCTCCTATGAACTGCTGGAAGAGGATATGCGGATGCACAGCCTGTTCTACTGCTACTGCGGGCGGGAACGCGCCATCGACGCCCTGACGGCCATCGACTGTGACATGATGCGCGTGCGGTACCTCAAGATCATCACCTACAGCTACCAGCCGAATGTGGAATCCGCCCGCGGGTGGGAAAACCAGCTCACGGAACACCGGCTGATCCTCGATGCGCTGCGCCGCCGTGACTACGGGGCGCTGCGCTTTATTGCGCAGCAGCACATCCTTCTGGCGGAGCGGGAGGGCGACCACCTGCGGCGCATCTACCCGCAATATTTCTGTGCATGAGCGCCCTGCCGGCGCTGCCTGCAAGCCTAGCTATTGAACGGCGGCCGTTCCCGACGCGGAACCGGCTGCCGGGGAACTCCGGCCCTGCGCGCCGGAACTTCCCATTGATAGACCTATTACTGCTACGAAAGGAAGTGAAGTACCGCTCTCTCGACTGGTTATTGATCGGTTTGCATTTTGTAAAAGGAGAATCATCTCACACAAGAAAGGGGTATTAACTTGGAGTTTGTAGTTGGCATTCTGCTGCTCCTCACGTTCTTTGGCCTCGCGTATTACTGCATCAAGGGCCATAACCTGATGATCGGCTTCCTCGTCATCACCATCGCCTGGACGGCGCTGTCCTTCCTGGGCGCCGCCTTTGCTTCGCCGGAGTTTCTGGCGGACACCGCTTTCTATGCGGACGGCGCGCCGAAGGATGTCGTTGACATTCTGAACGCGATCTTCCAGACCGCGCCCGAAGGCTGGGGCACCACCCTGGTCAACGTCTGCTGGGGCGCCTGGTTCGGCCGTGTCCTGATGGAGACCGGCATCGCTTCCACCCTGATCCGCAAGACCGTTGAGCTGGGCGGCGACCGCCCGATGATCACCATCGCGCTGCTCAACGTCGTCACCGCGATCATCTTCACCGCCATGACTGGCGCGGGCCCCGTTATCGCCATCGGCGTTATCGTCCTGCCCATCATGATGTCCCTGGGCGTGCCCAAGGCCATCGCCATGTTCAGCTTCATGGAATCCGTGGCCGCCGGTATCTACCTGAACCCGGTCAACTTCACGCAGTACCGCGCCTTCTTCATCACGCAGGACCAGATGCCCGACTTTAACCTGGGCTGGTATGCCGGCAAGTGGGGCTATGCGGCTGTCATCATTTCTGTTGTCGTCTGCACCGTGCTGGCGGGCATCTTCCTCAAGCGCAGCAAGACCAGCCATGCCTGGGCTGCCCAGACCCGCGGCACTTCTGAGCAGAAGGACGCGCCTTTCTACACCCTGATCCTGCCCATCGTGCCCGTGGCGCTGAACATTGCGTTCGGCTTCTCCGTCATTGGCGGCTTCATCATCGCTGGCTTCCTGGCACTGTTCCTCTGCGGCAAGATGAAGGGCACTTTCAAGGAAAACTGCCAGCTCGTCAACAAGCTGTACTATGACGGCGTCGTGGACACCGCTCCGCTGGTCGGCTTCCTGCTGACGCTGCCCATGTTCAATACCGTTGCGAACTACGCGGCTCCCTTCTTCAAGGCTGTCCTGGGCCCCGTCATGCCCAAGACCGAGCTCGTTGTCTGCATCCTGTTCGCCGTCCTGCTGGGCCTGGGCCTGTTCCGCGGCCCCATGACCCTGGTCGGCTGCGGCGCTGCCACGCTGGGCGTGCTGCGCGGTGTTGCTTCCTTCTCCGTGCCGTTCCTGTACTGCGTGTTCGCCATCCCCACCATCACCGTCAACATCGGTTCCTGCATCACCCAGTCCTGGGTTGCCTGGGGCCTGGCGTATACCAAGGTCGAGTCCAAGGATTACCTCAAGCTCTCGATTCCTTGCGCGTACATTTCCGGCATCCTGCTGTATGTCCTGACCTTCGTCACCATGACCGGCCTGGGCAGCGAATGGTTCATCTGAGCCTGCGCGCACAGCAGAACTGAAAAACCGACCAAAAACCGGGTGCCGCCGCCATCAGGCGGCGGCACTGCTTTTGTTTCACACCGGCCCCGGTCATGGGCGGGCGGCGCAGCCCGCCCCGTGCCGGAGGTCCGCAAACCGTTAACCATATAAACCAGAGCGGGAATACTTCCCCTGCACAAGATTAGGAGGAAAAACAATGGCAGAGCATCGCGCCGTTCGTATGGGCATCGACGTCGGCGGCACGTACACCAAGTGCGTGGCCATGGACAATGCTACCCATGAGATCATCGGCAAAAACGAGGTCAAAACGACCCATGACGACAAGGCGGGCGTGGCCGCGGGCGTCGTGCAGTCCTTCAAGAACTGCATGGCCGAAAACGGCATCTCGCCGGAGGACGTGGTCTTCGTTGCCCACTCCACCACGCAGGCGACCAACGCTTTCATCGAAGGCGACGTGGCGCCCGTGGGCGTGATCGGCGTGGCCGGCGGCGGCCTGGAAGGCTTCCTGGCCAAGCCGCAGCTGACCCTGAAAGATATCGTCCTGGACGAAAAAGTGGGCCGCAAGATCCCCGTCTACAACGAATTCATCAAGAAGAAGCAGCTCAGCGACGATACCATCACGGCTGCCATCAAGAGCCTGCTGGGCAAGGGTTCCAAGGTCATCGTGGCGTCCATGGCCTTCGGCGTTGACGATATGTCGGTGGAGATGAAGATCCATGATCTGGCCGAACAGCAGGGCCTGCCGGTTTCCATGGCGTCCGACATCACCAAGCTGTACGGCCTGACCCGCCGTACCCGCACCGCGGCCATCAACGCTTCCATCCTGCCCAAGATGATGGCTACCGCCAACGCCACGGAATCCTCTGTGCGCGCGGCAGGCGTCACCGTCCCGCTGATGATCATGCGCGGCGACGGCGGCGTTATGGAGATCAACGAGATGCGCAAGCGCCCCATCCTGACGGCACTGTCCGGCCCCGCGGCTTCGGTCATGGGCTCCCTGATGTACCTGCGCGCTTCCAACGCCATCTACTTTGAAGTGGGCGGCACCACCACCAACATCGGCGTCATCAAGAACGGCCGCCCCGGCGTGGATTACGCCAAGATCGGCGGCCACGACACCTACATCAACTCCCTGGATGTGCGCATCCTGGGCTGCGCCGGCGGCTCGATGGTCCGTATCAACGACCACGGCGTTGAGGACGTAGGCCCCCGTTCCGCCCACATCGCGGGCTGTGAGTATGCCTGCTTCACCCCGGAGGAAGAGATCGACGCCGGCCCGCTGACCATCGAGATGCTCAGCCCCAAACCGGGCGATCCGTCCGACTACGTCGCCATCCGCTTGGCCAGCGGCAAGCGCATCTGCTTCACCAACACCGATGCGGCCAACGTGCTGGGCCTGATCGAGCCCCAGTACTTTGCCCACGGCAACGCCAGCGCGGCCCGCAAGTGCATGCAGCCGGTGGCCGACAAGCTGGGCATCACCGTGGAGGAACTGGCCACCCAGATCCTTGATAAGGACTTTGAGAAGGTCAACGCCTGCATCAACGCCCTGGCGGAAAAGTACCAGCTCGACCACGACGCCATGAAGCTGGTAGGCTGCGGCGGCGGCGCGGCTTCTCTGGTGCCCTACTGCGCCAAGAAGATGGGCCTGCAGTATTCCATCCCCGAAAACGCCGAGGTCATCTCCTCCATCGGTGTTGCGCTGTCCATGGTTCGTGACGTGGTCGAGCGCGTGATCCCCAACCCCACCCAGGAGGACATCCGTGAACTGAAGAAGGAAGCCACCGACGCCGCCATTGGCTCCGGCGCTTCCCCCGATACCGTCGAAGTCCACATCGAGATCGACAGCCAGACCGGCAAGGTCACGGCCATCGCCACCGGCTCCACGGAGGTCAAGACCACCGACCTGCTGAAAGAGTGCGACGAGGCCGAGGCTGAACAACTGGCCCGCGAGGACTTCGGCGACAAGGTCAGCAATGTCCACCTGGTCGAAAAGACCGATAAGTTCTATGTGTACGGCGGTGAGCGCGACGACAAGCACCCGATCCGCATCGTGGATAAGAAGGGCTTCATCAAGGTCCAGTGCTCCGACGCCCAGGCCGTCAAGGTCAAGGCGGGCGAGTATAAGGAGACCGTCAAGGAACTGTGGGAGAAGCTGGCCGTATTCAAGACCGATACGGTGCTGCGCCCCGACTACTTTGTCTGCGTCGGCCCGCGCGTCTGCGACTACTCGGCCGTGGATATGGAACAGATCCTGTTGCTGATGGATCTGGACATCGGCGACCGTGAACCCGATGAGGATATCATCGTGGTGGGCACCGTCAACGACGTGCACTGATAAAACCATCTGATAATAACAGGGACGGCCCCGCTTTGCGGGGCCGTTTTTGGGAAAGGCGGCAATCTTGCCATGACAAAGGAACGGTTTAAACAACTGCTCAAACCCATTGCCGACGGTCTGTTCGGCGAACAGCGCACACCCCGGGGGGAACCGCCGCACTATACCGTGCGCCCGGTGGGCATGATCGTGGAGGATCTGTGCCGCATCCCTGACGAGGAATGGGCTTATTATGCCTTTGCGCGGGAACCGCTGAACGGCAGGTTCAATGATGAACAGCGCCTGGACCTTACCCGCCGGGCCATGGCCTGCGGCCGTGAATATGCCGAGAAGATCGTGGCCCAGTACGGTATGCGCGACCCCGAAAAACTGGCCCAGCGGCTGGGGCTGAAGGTGGACTTCCCCGATATGCCCCAGAACGCCCAGCGGGTGCTTTTTGCGGAATTCCGCGTGCCGGACAAGATCCATGTGTATATGGACGGCGTGCGCAAGGGCCGCACGCTTCTGAGCGAACCGGGCGTGCCCCACGCGCTGACCGGCCAACTGGACATCATCAAGCTGCTGATCGGCCACGAACTGTTCCACTATGTGGAGGAACAGTATAAGAAAGAGATCTGGACCCGCACCTACAAGATCGAACTGTGGGCGCCCAAGTTCCTGCACAACCGTTCCACGGTGGGCATTCTGGGCGAGATCGCGGCGATGGCTTTCACGCAGGCGCTCAACCGGCTGCCCTATTCGCCTTATGTGATGGACGCCTTCCTCGTGTACGGCTACTCGCCCGAAGCGGCCAGCGGCCTGTATGAGGAAATGATGGAGCGAACCGGCCGCACGCCGCGCCTGCCGCAGGATGGGGAGAACGCCGCCCTGCCGGAGGGGACGCAGAAAGGGGAGGAACAGGCGTGAACATCCGTTGGAACGCCGAAAAGTATAAGCAGGATTTCTCCTTCGTGCCGGAATACGGCGCGGCGCTGCTCGATCTGCTGGACGCTGCGCCCGGTGCCCGGGTGGTGGACTTGGGCTGCGGCAGCGGCGCGCTGACCCGCCAACTGGCGGAACGCGGTTACCGTGTGGTAGGGGTGGACCCTTCGCCCCAAATGCTGGCGCTTGCCCGCAGTACCTGCCCGGAACTGGACTTCCGCCCCGGAAGCGCCGAGGATTTTATGCTGGAAGGACCGGCGGACGCTGTTTTTTCCAATGCGGTGCTGCACTGGATCGACGCTGATAAACAGCAGACGATGCTGGACCATATCGCGTCGCAGATCCGCCCCGGCGGGCTGTTCGTCTGCGAGTTTGGCGGCAAAGGCTGTGCCGAGCGGGTACACGCCGCGCTGGAACGCTGCTTTGCGGCCCACAGCCTGCGCTACCGGCGTACCTTCTACTTCCCCACTATCGGGGAGTATGCGCCCATGCTGGAGCGCAGTGGCTTCCGGGTGGAATATGCGACGCTGTTCGACCGCCCCACGCAGCAGAATGGCCCCGACGGCCTGGCGGACTGGATCCGAATGTTTGATACCGCACCGTTTGAGGGCGTGGACCCGGCGCTGGCCGCGCAGATCATCCGTGAAGCTGTCGAAATGCTGCGCCCGGCTCTGTGGCACGACGGCGCATGGTATGTGGATTATGTGCGCATCCGCTTCAAGCTGCGCAGACTGTAAAAGAGTACAAAGAAAGCCGCCCCGGCCGGGGCGGCTTTCTTTGTTGGAGATTACAGGGAATACCTGGGGAATGTCAGGCGTTGGTTTCGGATTCGTCCAGCTTGCCCTGCTTCTGCCATACAGAATAGAGCACGAAGCAGACGATGAAGGAGACCACCATGGCGATCACCGTGCCGATGCAGGCGTTGATGAAGTTGCTCATGCCGTCGCCGCCGATGTAGGCAGGCAGCACCAGCAGACCGGGGGAGCCGGCAGCATAGCGGCCAACGCCGGTAATGCCCAAGTACAGGCCGCCCACGCCGCCGCCGACCATGGCCGCGATCAGGGGGAAGATGAACTTCAGGTTGATACCATACAGCACAGGCTCGGTGATGCCCAGCACACCGGTCAGACCGGCGGAGGCGGCCAACTGCTTGGTGGTCTTGTTGCGGGAACGGATCGCCATGGCCAGACCGGCGGCGCCCTGGGCTACGTTGGAAGTCAGCATGCCGGGGCCTACCACGGTGTCAAAACCGGCTGTGGCAAGGTTGTTGGTGCCAATGGGGATCAGGCCGTAGTGGGTGCCGGTCATGACCAGCAGCGGGTTGAAGATGCCGACCAGGGTCGGGACCAGCCAGCTTGCGGTGGCGGTCAGCCAGGTGAAGAAGGCTGCGATCAGTTCACCGATCCAGGTGCCGATGGGACCCAGCACGAGGACGGTCACCGTACCGGCCACAAAAATGCTGGCCAGCGGGACCGAGAAGAACTTGACGGCCTGGGGCGAGATCTTCTGCACGAAGTGTTCCACAATGGACATGAACCACACACCCAGCAGGATGGGCACCACGCTGGAACTGTAGCTGGCCTGGGTGACGGGCAGGCCGAACAGGTGGACCGCTTCCTCGCCGCCCAGCAGCGTGACGAACTGCGGGTAGACCAGGATGCCGCCCAAAGCCATGGCTACATACTGGTTGCACTTGAAGCTCTTGGCAGCCGAAGCGCCCAGCAGGATCGGCAGGAAGTAGAACGCGGAATCCGCGAAAGCGTTCAGGATCGTGTAGGTCTGGGTCGTGTTGTCCAGCCAGCCCAGCGTGACGAAAAGCGCCATGAAGGCTTTCAGCAGACCGGCGCCGGTAATGGCCGGGATGATCGGCTGGAAGATGCTGGCGATGGCTTCCAGCACGCGGCTGAGCTTGGAGCGCTGATCGTCCCGTGCAGCCTTGGCGTCCTCTACCGGGGCGGCTGTTTCAAAGCCGCCCAGCGCGACGACCTGCTGGTAGACCTGGGGCACGTCGGGGCCGATGACTACCTGATACTGGCCGCCCGCGTTGATGACGGAAAGCACACCGGGGGTCTTTTTCAGCACATCGGTCTGGGCTTTGCCCTCATCCTTGAGGGTGAAACGCAGACGGGTGGCACAGTGCACCACTTTGTCCACGTTTTCCTTGCCGCCCACATTGGCAAGGATCGTGGTTGCCAGTTGTTTGAAATCCATAAATGCACATCCTCCTTACTTCAAACGGCAGACCAGGTCAGGTCCTCGCCGTTGGTTTCAATGACTTTTTTGTACCAGAAGTAGCTGTCCTTCCGGTAGCGCGCCAGCGTACCGCGGCCGTCGTTGTCCTTGTCCACATAGATCATACCGTAGCGCTTCTTCATCTCGCCGGTGGAAGCGGATACCAGATCGATGCAGCCCCAGCAGGTGTAGCCCATCAGGGGGATGCCGTCCAGATTGACGGCTTCCAGCATGGCCTGAATATGGGCGCGCATATAGTCGATGCGGTAGGGGTCGTGGATCGAACCGTCGGCTTCCAGCGTATCGGCGGCGCCCAGGCCGTTTTCCACGATGAACAGCGGCTTGCCGTAGCGGTCGTACAGCGTGTTCGACGTCAGGCGCAGCCCCTGCGGGTCGATCTGCCAGCCCCATTCGCTGGAACGCAGGTAGGGGTTGACGACGGCCTGGATCACGGCGTTGCCGCGGGCTTTGTTGCGGAGCACTTCGGGGTCTGCCGAAATGCACCGGCTGGAATAGTAGCTGAAGCTGACGAAATCCACGGTCCCGGCGGCCAGTGTTTCCTCGTCGCCGGGTTCCATCTGCAGATGGACGCCCCCCTGCTCCATCCGTTTTTTTGCCCACACGGGGTAGGCGCCCCGTGCCTGTACATCGATGAAGAAGTAGTTGTCCCGGTCGCATTCCATGGCTTTATATACGTCCTCGGGCGCGCAGGTATAGGGGTAATACTGCCCGGCGGCCAGCATACAGCCCACTTTGCAGCCGGGCATCATGGCATGGGCCAGTTGAACGGCCTTCGCGCTGGCGATCAGCTCATGGTGGGCGGCCTGGTACTGGACCTGGCGTTTGTTTTCGCCCGGTTCAAACACCAGCCCGGCGCCCATAAAGGGCATGTGCAGCAGCATATTGATCTCGTTGAAGGTCAGCCAGTAGTGGACCAGATCGCCGTAGTTTTCAAACAGCACGCGGCAGTATTTCAGGAAAGCGTCTACCATGCGGCGGTCCTTCCAGCCGCCGTACTTTTCAATCAGCGCGATGGGCGTGTCGAAATGGCAGATGGTCACCAGAGGTTCGATGCCGTACTTTTTACATTCTTCAAACAGGCTGCGGTAGAAGGCCACACCGGCGGCGTTGGGCACATCGTCGTCGCCGTGGGGCAAAATGCGCGTCCAGGCGATGGACAGGCGGTAGCACTTGAAGCCCATGCCCGCAAGCAGGGCGATGTCCTCTTTATAATGGTGGTACAGGTCAATGGCTTCGTGGGAAGGGTAGGTGTGTTGGTCATCGCAGGCCAGCATCTTCATCTCGCCCCGCGCCACCTTCATGCGGTCGGGACCGAAGGGGACCACGTCTACACTGGACAGGCCGCGTCCGTCCGCGTCATAGGCGCCCTCGCACTGGTTGGCGGCGGTAGCGCCGCCCCACAGGAATCCTTCCGGCATTTTCATGGGAAAAACCTCGCTTTCTGTTGTGTTTCTTGCCAAAAAAAGCATGGCTTATATCTTTTTTATAGTGTAAATGACGGCTGCGGAAAAAGAAAGCGGTTTGCGGGGAACAGAAACCGCTGTTTCAGAAAAGTGGCGCGGGAAGCCGGAAATGAAACAAAAACATCAGCCGCACAAAGAAAAGCGCTGCTTTTTGTCGGATTTGCACAAAACCCGCCCCCAACCTTGACGGGTCTGGAAGGGGGAGATTATAATAAACTCATCA
This sequence comes from Subdoligranulum variabile, assembly GCA_003343905.1. Taxonomy (GTDB): domain Bacteria; phylum Bacillota; class Clostridia; order Oscillospirales; family Ruminococcaceae; genus Gemmiger; species Gemmiger variabilis_C. The sequence goes on along the minus strand of QAKI01000040.1, from coordinate 2,989 downwards.
AAGAAAGCCGCCTGCGCGGATAACAAGGAGGGCTGGATCGACGCGATGGACACGATGGACCTGAACTGCCGTTTGCAGCGCCATTCCGGCCTGACACAGAACGAGCGTCATCTGCGTGACTACATTCTGCGCTACCCGGAGAAGGTCGCCCGCATGAACACGCGGGAACTGGCGCAGGCCAGCTTTACCAGCCCGGCGGCGGTGATCCGTTTTTGCCAGAAACTCGGTTTCAAGGGGCTCAAGGACTTCAAGGCGGCGCTGTTCCACGGCGCGGCGTCCGCTGGCCCGGACGCGCTGCCGGATATAGACTTCCCGTTTGAAGCCGACGCCACGCCCGACCAGGTGATGGACGCGGTGCTGCGCGTGGAACAGGAAGCGCTGCGGCGGGTGCGGCGGCTGTTGCAGCCGGAGACCGTGGAACGGGCGGTAGAACTGCTGCACAAGGCCGCTTTTATCGACCTGTGCGGCATCGGCACCAGTGGGTACATTGGGGCGGATTTTGTCTTTCGCCTGCGCAAGTTCGGCTATCGGGCCAGCCTGATGTCCGACCGTGTGGAACTGAGTTACCGCATCCAGCAGATGGACGCCAGCCATTGCCTGATGGTGCTCTCTTATTCCGGCTCCAACGAGCAGGTGCGCTATGCGCTGCGTGCGGCGCGGGAGCATGGCGCACCGGTCGTGGCGGTCACCGCCCGGCCCGAAAGCGCCGCCGGTATGCAGGCAAGCTGCCTGCTGCCGCTGCCGCCGATGGAATCCAACGACGCCAAGATCTCGACGTTTGCTTCTTCTGTGGCGGAAAAGGCGGTGCTGGATATCCTGCTGGCCCGGCTGTTCCAGAAGGACTATGAGCGCAACGCATCCTTTGTGCGCTCGGACGCCGAACGGTTGGTGGATGTGCGGCTGAAAAGATGACGTTTTCTATGTAAATACCCCCGCGCAGCTAGGCTGCGCGGGCTTTTTATGTTCCGCCGCCGGGCGAAGTATGCTATAATAAAACAACAGACACTATCCCCTTATAGAAAGGAAGCGCAGGCGGATGGCGCAGCACCCACTCCACGCACGGGCGGGCGGCCAGGTGGACTTTTCCACCGGGGACGTCCGGCACAGTATATTGAGCGTCGCGGCCCCCATGCTGGTGGCCCAGGTCCTGAACCTTTTATATAACATCGTGGACCGTATTTATATCGGCAAGATCCCCGGCGAGGGCACGCTGGCCCTGGCGGGGCTGGGGCTGTGCTTCCCGGTCATCACGCTGGTGACGGCCTTTGCCAACCTGTTCGGCGTGGGCGGCGCGCCGCTGTGTTCCATCGCGCGGGGCCAGCAGGATGACCGCACCGCCTGCCGCATCATGACCAATGCCTGCTTCATGCTGGTGGTCTGCGGCGCGGCGCTCACGGTGCTGGGGCTGGTGTTCCATGTGCCGCTGCTCTACCTGTTTGGCGCCAGCGGCGAGACCTTCGGCTATGCGTCGGACTACCTGACCATCTACCTGCTGGGCACGGTGTTCGTCATGCTGTCGCTGGGGCTCAACCCCTATATCAACAGCCAGGGTTTTGCGCGCGTCGGCATGGCCACCGTGCTGCTGGGCGCGGTCAGCAATATCGTGCTGGACCCGCTGTTCATCTTCGTGTTCGGCATGGGCGTGCGCGGCGCGGCGCTGGCGACGATCCTCTCCCAGGGCCTTTCGGCGCTGTGGGTGCTGTGCTTTCTGCACGGCCCGCACACCGAACTGCGGCTGCACTGGCGGGGCTTCCGGCCGGACTGGGCCTGCATCCGGCGCATCACGGCGCTGGGAACTTCCAGCTTCGTCATGTCCTTCACCGACAGTCTGGTGCAGGTGGCCTGCAACGCCACGCTGCGTACCTTCGGGGGTGACCTGTATATCAGCGTCATGACGGTCATCAACTCGGTGCGGCAGATCGCCCAGACCCCGGTCATGGCCCTGAGCGACGGCGCTTCGCCCATCATCAGCTACAACTACGGCGCGCGCAAGGCGCCGCGGGTGCGCCGGTCCATCCGCTTCATGACGCAGTTGGGCTTTGGCTATACGCTGCTGATCTGGGGGCTGATCTCGCTGTTCCCGGCGGCGTTCATCCGCATCTTCAACCAGGACGCTGCGCTGCTGGCCGCGGCGGTCCCGGCGCTGCACATCTATTTCTTCGGCTTTGTCATGATGGCTTTCCAGTTCAGCGGCCAAAGCGTGTTCAAGTCGCTGAACAAGGCGCGGCAGGCGATCTTTTTCTCGCTGCTGCGCAAAGCGGTCATTGTGGTGCCGCTGACCCTGCTGCTGCCCTATGTGGCAGGGCTGGGGGTCAACGGCGTGTTCCTGGCGGAGCCGATCTCCAACTGCATCGGCGGGCTGGCGTGCTATATCACCATGCGCCGCACCGTGATGCCGGAACTGAAAACCATGGAAAAGGAGACTGTATGCACGAACTGACGATCCGCCCGGCCGGGGCCGGGGATCTGCCCGCTTTGGCGGAGATCTACCGCAAGGCGCGGGCTTTTATGGCCGCCACCGGCAACCCGGACCAGTGGGGCACCACCCATCCGCCGCGCAGCGCGCTGGAAGCGGACATCCGCGCGGGGCAGTTGTATGTGGTATGCCGGGCCGGCGTGCCCTGCGGGGCCTTTGCGCTGGTGCCGGGGCCGGACCCGGCCTATGCGGTCATTGAGCAGGGAACATGGCGCAGCGACGCGCCCTATGCGACGATCCACCGGCTGGCCGCCGACGGCAGCGCCCACGGCGTTTTTGCGGCGGTCATGGATTTCTGCACGGCCCGCAGCCCCCACCTGCGCATCGACACCCACCGGGACAACCGCATTATGCAGAAGCTCATTACACGGGCGGGTTTTGCGTACTGCGGCATTATTTATGTCCAGGACGGCTGTGCGCCCAGCCCGCGCCTGGCCTATGAGCGCCTGCCGGACTGAGCAAAACGCGCACCGCTTTATCGTAAAAAAGGAAAACGGCGGGCCGCCCCCGCAA
>QAKI01000013.1 GCA_003343905.1 Subdoligranulum variabile | reverse complement strand
CATCTCCTTGCGGGTCTCCTCGGTGATCAGGCGCTTGCCGGTGCGGTAGTCGCCGTATTCGGCAGTGTTGGAGATGGAGTACCGCATCTTGCTGAAGCCGCCCTCGTTGATGAGGTCCACGATCAGCTTCATCTCATGGCAGGTCTCAAAGTAGGCCATCTCGGGCGCATAGCCGGCTTCCACCAGCGTGTCGAAGCCCGCCTTGATGAGTTCGCAAACGCCGCCGCACAGCACGGCCTGCTCGCCGAAGAGGTCGGTCTCGGTCTCCTCGCGGAAGGTGGTCTCCAGAATGCCCGCGCGGCCCGCGCCGATGCCGGACGCGTAGGCCAGGGCCGTCTCCTTGGCTTTGCCGGTGTAGTCCTGTTCCACACAGATCAGGCTGGGGCAGCCCTCGCCCTCGGTGTACAGGCGGCGGACGATGTGTCCGGGGCCTTTGGGGGCGATCATGATGACGTCCACGTTCTTGGGCGGGGTGATGGTCTTGAAGTGAATGTTGAAGCCGTGGGCGAAGGCCAGGGTCTTGCCCTCGGTCATATAGGGCGCCACCTGCTTGTTGTAGATATCGGCGCACAGTTCATCGGGCACCAGCATCATGACCACGTCGCCGGCCTTGGCGGCTTCTTCGACTTCCATCACTTTGAAATTGGGATGGCCGGCGGCAAACTCGGACGCCTTTTCCCAGTGGGCGGAGCCTTTGCGCAGGCCCACGACGACGTTGACGCCGCTCTCGGCGAGGTTTTCGGAATGGGCGTGGCCCTGGCTGCCGAAGCCGATGACAGCGACGGTCTTGCCGTCCAGCACGCCGAGGTTGCAGTCGGAATCGTAATACTTATGGATTGCCATGATACATTGCTCCTTTTTGTAATGATTTTTGTGTTTTTTACAGTTCGTATATTCAGCGCCGGTCAGGCGGGGAATCGGTTCAGGTCTGGGCGCCCGGCCCGAACACCGGGTACTGGATGCCGCTGACTTCCTGCTGGGGCTTCTGCATATGGGGGTGCATACCGCCCCGTTCCAGAGCGGTGACGCCGGTGCGGCACATTTCCAGAATGTTGTAGTCCCGGAACATCAGCAAGAAGGCGTCGATCTTGCTGGGCTTGCCGGTCAGCTCAAACACCATGCTGTCGGGCGAGAGGTCGATGATCTTGGATTTATAGATGCTGGCGATCTCCCGCAGTTCGGCACGGTTGTGCACGTCGGCGGCCACCTTCAGCAGCAGCAGTTCCCGCTGCAGGCTGTGATCCTGGTCCAGTTCAAAGATCTGGCGGGTGACTTCGAGCCGGCCGGTCTGCAAAAGCAGTTGGGTGAGAGCGTTCTCGTCGCCGTGGGTGGTGACGGTGATGCGGCTGATGGCGGGGTCGTTGGTGGCGGAGACCGTCAGGCTGTCGATGTTAAAGCCGCGGCGGTTGAACAGGCTGGACACCCGGGCCAGAACGCCGCTCTGGTTATCCACCAGGATGCTGATGACGCGGCGCTCGTCCGCGGCGGGTCTTTTGACGGTAGGCATGGCGTGACCTCCTTTATTCCATGATGATGTCGTGGATGTCGCCGCCGCCCGGGATCATGGGCAGCACCTTTTCATCCTTGCCGATGCGGCAGTCGATCCACGAGGGGCCTTTCTGTTGGAGGGCGTCGGCCAGCGCGGCCCTGAACTCGGCGGGGGTCGTGCAGCGGTAGCCCTTTGCGCCGAATCCTTCGGCCACTTTGGCGAAGTCGGTGCGGCGGTGGGGGTCGGTGTTGGAGTACCGCTTGCCGTAGAAGGCGCTCTGCCACTGGCGGACCATGCCCAGCACCTGATTGTTGAAGATCACGGTGACGATGGGCAGGCCGTAGCTGACGGCGGTGCAGCCCTCGTTCAGATTCATGTGGAAGCTGCCGTCGCCCGTGAGCATGATGACCCGTGCCCCCGGCCCCAGCCCCACCTGCGCGCCGATGGCTGCGCCGTAGCCGAAGCCCATGGTGCCCAGCCCGCCGCTGGTCAGGAAGCCGCGGCTCTTTACATGGTGCAGGTATTGGGCCGCCCACATCTGGTGCTGGCCCACGTCGGTGACGTACACCGCGTCCGGCCCGGCCTGGCGGCAGATCTCGTCGATCATCTGGTGGGGTTTCAGCTCGGTATCGCTGTCCACCGGCTTGTAGTCGTTTTTCTGCCATTCGCGGATCTGGGCCATCCATTCGGGGTGTTCAGCGGGCTGCACATGGGGCAGGATGGCCTGCAGGACGTAGGCCGCGTCCCCCACCAGCGCCAGATCCACCGGGACGTTCTTGCCCATCTCGCTGGGGTCGATGTCGATCTGGATGCGTTTGGCGTTGCGGGCAAAGGTGCCGGGGTTGAGCGCCACCCGGTCCGAGAAGCGGGTGCCGATGGCGATGAGCAGGTCGGCCTCGTCCACCGCCCGGTTGGCGGCGTAGCAGCCGTGCATGCCCAGCAGGCCCAGGTTCATGGGTTCGCCGTAGGCCAGCACCCCGGCGGCCATCAGCGTGTAGGTGGCGGGGATGCCTGCCTTCGCCAGCAGGTCCCGCAGGGGCTGGCAGCCCGCCGCGCCACGCACGCCGCCGCCAAACACCACCAGCGGCTTGCGGGCCGCGTCGATCATGGCGGCGGCCTGCCGGACGCCGTCCTCGTCATACCGGGTGACGGTGCGCACCGGTTCGGGCGGCTGGGGGGTGAATTCGCAGACGTTGGCGGTGACATCCTTGGGGATGTCCACCAGCACGGGGCCTTTGCGGCCGCTCTGCGCGATGCGGAAAGCTGCGCGCATGGTATCGGCCAGGTCCTCCACCCGGCGGACCGTGTAGTTATGCTTGGTGATGGGCATGGTCATGCCCTCGATATAGGCTTCCTGAAAGCTGTCCCGCCCCAGCAACGAGGTCGCCACGTTGCCGGTGAAGGCGACCATGGGCACGCTGTCCATGTAGGCGGTAGCGATACCGGTGACCAGATTGGTGGCGCCGGGGCCGCTGGTAGCCAGCACCACGCCGGTGCGGCCGGTGGCACGGGCATAACCGTCGGCCGCGTGGGCCGCGCCCTGCTCATGGGCGGTCAGGATGTGGCGGATGCGGTCGGAGTTTTTGTACAGTTCATCGTACAGGTTCAGCACCGCGCCGCCGGGATAGCCGAAAATGGTATCCACGCCCTGTTCCGCCAGGACTTCCACAAAGATCTGCGAACCGTTCAGTTTCATCTTCCTTCTCCTCCTCACAACTTTCAGACTCAAAATACGGCATCCCTGCCACGGGCGGCTTTGCTATGAAAACCGTCGCCGACGGCGGACATGCGCCGACGGCGGCGACACCTCCAGGGAAATTTTCCTCAAAATTGTGTGCGAGGCCAAAGGCCGAGTGCGCGGTTTTGAGGGAAATTTTGTCGAAGGGGAATCCAAAGGGCTGCGGAGCCGCGCGCCGCCCGCGGCGGATGCCGCAAGGCGGAGCAGGGGCAGCGGTCGCAGAACGCAAGCGCCTTCCCAAGGCGCGTAGCGGGATGCGGGAACCGCAACCCGTTAAACATGAGCCGCAGGCACCGCCGTGGGCGAATGTTGCCCCCTTTGCGCCATCGCTATAAAAAAACAGCCTTTGCCCCTTGAACCCAAGAGACAAAGGCTGTAAAGCACTCTGCGGTACCACTCTTTTTGGAACGATACGTTCCCCCTCATCAGACTTCCAACAAAGTCCTGCGCAGTAACGGGCGCCCCCGTACCCGCCTACCAGCCCACGGCTTTCAGCGGATCTGCTCCGGGATCAGTTCGCGGCCTGCCTGCCCTGCTGCCTTGCACCAACCGGCAGTTCTCTGGGGGCATGTTCCAAGCCGTTACTACTTCCCATCCAAGCATTTGGAATGTAGGTTAAACTATACCGCATTTTTTCCAGGTTGTCAAGTTTTTTTGTGAAAATCTTGCAACTTTTCGCGGTGTTGTTTATACTGAGAGTAGTTTCTTGGGAAAGGATCGATGGATATGCAACGTATGGAATGGTCGTCGCGCCTGGATGCGCTGGTGGTGTTCCGCGGCCTGCTGAACACGCCGCTGGTGCAGGCGCTGCGCGCCGCCCTGGCCGCCGGGGACGCGCAGATGTGCGGGGCGGTGGCCGCCTTTGAAGCGGCGCTGTTCGCCCGCGGCACCAACTGGACCCGCGCCCTGCTGGACCTGCTGCTGGAGGACGAAAACCTCTGCCTGCGGGTGGCGGCGGGCGGCGACGCCGGGCCAGTTTTGGAAAAGGCGCTGGACAGCGAACTGGACTTTTTGCAGGCGCTGGGCCGGGCCGGGCTGGACGAACTGTTCCACGGCGCGCCCGACTACCTGCCCCGCTGGCAGACCGACCCGGAGGCCGACTACCACGCGGCCTACCGGGCGCGGCGGGCTGCCGTGGGCCGCAAGGGCTACGGCATCTTTGCCCGGTATCACGTCTTTACGCTGGAGGACGGGCATCTGGTGCCCGTGCGCTACCCCGACCCCCAGCGCCTGAGCGAACTGCCCGGCTATGAGCGGGAACGGGAGAAGGTCATCGCCAACACCCGCGCCCTGCTGGAAGGCCGCCCCGCCAACAACGTGCTGCTGTACGGCGACGCAGGCACCGGCAAGTCCAGCACGGTCAAGGCCGTTGCCAACGAGTTCGCCCCCGACGGCCTGCGGCTGATCGAAGTGAAGAAAAACCAGCTTTACCAGATCCCCGCCCTGATGGACGAGTTGGCCCGCAACCCGCTCAAGTTCATCCTTTTTATTGACGACCTGAGCTTTGCCGCCAACGACGACAACTTTGCCGCCCTGAAAGCGATCCTGGAGGGCAGCGTGGGCGGCCGCAGCCACAACGTGGCGGTGTACGCCACCAGCAACCGCCGCCATCTGGTGAAGGAATCCATGGCCGACCGCACCGGCGACGACCTGCACGCGGCCGACACCCGCCAGGAATTGATGAGCCTGGCGGCCCGGTTTGGCCTGACCGTGACCTTCCAGCAGCCGGACAAGGAGCGCTTCGACGCGATCCTGCTGGAACTGGCGCGCCAGTACGGCGTGCAGATGCCCAGCGACCAGTTGTTCCTCAAAGGCGCGGCGTTCGCCCTGCGGGCCGGGGGCCGCAGCCCCCGCGTGGCCAAGCAGTTCATCGAACTGCTGGCGGGCGGCGTCAGCGTATAAGAGCGCCGCGATACCGGGACAAACGCCCCGGCCAGACAAGAATCTAAAACCGTCGCCGTCGGCGGACATGCGCCGATGACGGCGACACAACCAGGGAAATTTGGCCCAAAATTGTGTGCGAGGCCTGCGGACCGAGTGCGCGGTTTTGGGTCAAATTTTGTCGAAGGGGCCTCCAAAGGGGGAAACAGGAGCGTTAGGCACCGCCGGTCTCCGGCCCAAGCGCCGCCGCTTGCGCGGCGGTTGGCCTACGACACGGCACTGCGGTGCCAGTGCGCGACTGTTGCCCCCTTTGCAGCGAAGCGCTATACCCGCTCGTTCACAAGGGCGAAGCCCGCTTCGGTCAGGCGCTGCTTGATCTCCTCGATCTGGGCCATGTTGCGGGTCTCCAGCCCCAGTTTAAGGAAGCAGCTCGTGATCGCCATGTTGGTATCGGCCCGGTCGTGGTGTACGCTGATGACGTTGGCGCCGCAGGCCGAAATGATATCGCTGACCCGCGTGAGCTGGCCGGGCTTATCCTCCAGCGCGATCATCAGGTTCACTTTGCGCCCGCTCATGACCAAACCGCGCGTGATGACGCGGGAGAGGATGTTCACGTCGATGTTGCCGCCGGAGATCAGGCAGACGGTCTTTTTGCCCGCCAGCGGCAGCTTGCCGAACAGGGCCGCCGCCACCGGCGTGGCGCCTGCGCCCTCGGCCACCAGCTTCTGATTTTCCATCAGCGCCAGGATGGCCGCGGCGATCTCGTCCTCGCTGACGGTCACGATGTCGTCCACATACTCGCTGACCATCTGATAGGTGATCTCGCCGGGGGTCTTGACCGCGATGCCGTCGGCAAAGGTATCCACCGCCGTCAGCGTCTGGTACTGGTGCGCGTGGTAGGCGCGCTCCATGCTGGGCGCCCCGGCGGCCTGCACGCCGTAGACCTTGACTTCGGGGCGCAGGCTTTTGATGGCAAAGGCCACGCCGGAGATCAGCCCCCCGCCGCCCACCGGCACGATGACGGCGTCCACGTCGGGCAGCTGGTCCAAAATCTCAAGCCCGATGGTCCCCTGCCCCGCGATGACCTGTTCGTCATCATACGGGTGGATGAAGGTCATGCCGGTCTGGCGCTGCAGTTCCACCGCCCGGTCGTGGGCGTCGTCGTAGGTGCCGCTGACCAGTTCCACCTCGGCCCCCAGGCGCTTGGTGCTTTCCACCTTCATGATGGGCGCGCCGTCCGGCATGCAGACCACGCTGCGGATGCCCATGCGGGTGGCGGCCAGCGCCACGCCCTGGGCGTGGTTGCCCGCCGAACAGGCGATCACGCCTTTTTCGCGCTCCTGCGGGGAGAGCTGGCTGATCTTATAGTAAGCCCCCCGCAGTTTGAAGCTGCCGGTCATCTGCAGGTTCTCGGTCTTGAGATACAGCTCGGTGTCCGGGCACAGGTGGGGCGCGGCGATCAGGTCGGTCCGGCGGGCCGCCTGTTTCAGAATGAATTTGGCGTGATAGATCTTGTCCAGTGTCAGCATGGGCGTTTCCCCTTTCGTTGCGCCAAACAGTACAGCCCGGCCCACGCACCGCGCCGGCCGGGCTTTGGCCCGCGGCAGAGCGGGCTGTGGCGTAAATCTGATTATAGTTGAACATTTCTAAATTGTAAAGTGAAAAATATTCATCTATAATTTGCTTAATTTCCGCCCGAACGACCCGCACAATTTTTGTGTATTTTTACGGCCGCTTTTCTTTGCCAAAGAGCAAGAAATGCGCTATAATAAAGTTACTTATTGCAGGGCCGGCCGCCCCCGGGCGGCCGCTTTGCTGAAAACTTAGGAGGAAAACCATTATGGACATCCGTTATTCCTGCAACCAGCGCGACTTCAAACGCTACACCACGGAGGAGACCCGCAACGAGTTCCTGATCACCGGCCTGTACAAAGCCGATGAAGTCGTGGCCGTCTACAGCCATGTGGACCGCATGGTCACCCTGGGCTGCATGCCGGTACATGAAGAAGTTTCCATCGACAAGGGCATCGACGTGTGGGCCAACTTCGGCACCCATTACTTCCTGGAGCGCCGCGAGATCGGCCTGTTCAACATCGGCGAGGGCGCCGGTACCGTAACGGCCGACGGCGTTGCCTACCATATGAATTATAAGGACTGCCTGTACATCACCCAGGGCACCAAGACCGTCACCTTCAAGAGCGACGACCCGGAGCATCCGGCCAAGTTCTACATGGTCTCCGCCCCGGCCCACTGCCGCTACGAGACCAAGCTCATCACCATTGAGGAAGCCGCCAAGCGCCCGCTGGGCTCCCTGGAAGGCTGCAACAAGCGCACCATCAACCAGTTCATCCACCCCAGCGTGCTCAAGACCTGCCAGCTTTCCATGGGCATGACCTGCCTGGAGCCGGGCAGCAACTGGAACACCATGCCCAGCCACACCCATGAGCGCCGCATGGAGATCTACACCTACTTCGAGATCCCCGAAAATCAGGTGGTCTTCCACATGATGGGCGAACCCACCCAGACCCGCCACATCGTCATGAACAACTACGACGCCGTGATCAGCCCGTCCTGGAGCATCCACAGCGGCGTGGGCACGTCCAACTACTCCTTCATCTGGGCCATGGGCGGCGAGAACATGGAGTTCGACGATATGGACAACATCAACACGCCCGACCTGCGGTAATCGCACACTACTATTGACCCCTGCGCCCCCGCGGCGCTGCGGATAAAATGACTGTTACATAACAGGGAGGTTTTTTGCAATGTCTGTTTGCACCCCGAAATCCTTTGATCTGACCGGCAAGGTCGCCCTGATCACCGGCGCTTCCTACGGCATCGGTTTCTCCATCGCCACCGCGATGGCCAACTGCGGCGCCACCATCGTTTTCAACGACATCAAGCAGGAGCTGGTAGACAAGGGCATGGCCGCTTATAAAGAGGCCGGCATCGACGCCCACGGCTACGTCTGCGACGTTACCGACGAGGACGCCGTCAACGCCTTTATCAAGAAGGTGACCGAGGAAGTCGGCCACATCAACATCCTGGTCAACAACGCCGGCATCATCAAGCGCATCCCCATGTGCGAGATGAGCGCCGCCCAGTTCCGTCAGGTCATCGACGTTGACCTGAACGCTCCCTTCATCGTGGCCAAGGCCGTCATCCCCGACATGATCGAGCAGGGCGGCGGCAAGATCATCAACATCTGCTCCATGATGAG
>QAKI01000054.1 GCA_003343905.1 Subdoligranulum variabile | reverse complement strand
TGATGCCCAGGATCTCCTCGATGTTTTCCATCAGTTCAAAGGGGTCGCGGGCTTCGCGGTCCATCTTGTTGATAAAGGTGAAAATGGGGATGTGGCGCAGCGTGCAGACCTTGAACAGCTTGATGGTCTGGGCTTCGACGCCCTTGGCGGCGTCGATGACCATGACGGCGGAATCCGCCGCCATCAGCGTGCGGTAGGTATCCTCGCTGAAATCCTGGTGGCCGGGGGTGTCCAGGATGTTGATGCACTTGCCCTGGTAGTTGAACTGCAGCACCGACGACGTGACGCTGATGCCGCGCTGTTTTTCAATGTCCATCCAGTCGGACACTGCGTGTTTGGCGCTCTGCTTGCCTTTGACGGAACCGGCGGTCTGGATCGCGCCCCCGTACAGCAGCAGTTTTTCGGTCAGGGTGGTTTTACCGGCGTCGGGGTGCGAGATGATCGCAAATGTGCGCCGGCTTTCGATTTCTTCGCGCAATGATGCCATGGGTGTTTGAACTCCTTACTTTCTTCAGCAAAATGTGACGGTGCGGTTTTGCCATTGTCACATGGGGGCACACTCCTCTACAATACTGTCGTACCCTATCATACATGGTTTTTCGCTGAATTGCAACGGGAAATTTTGCGTGTTATAATCATATACAAAGACGGCGCCCGCCGCAGTCTGCCCGAACATACGATCCTACAAAATAAGGAGGAATCACCTATGCAGCCTTTGAAGATCGCGATCCTTTCCACCAGTCGCATCGTGGAGGAATTTTTGCAGCATCTGGCCGAAATGCCGGAAATTTCGGTGCAGGCGCTCTGCTGCCGCCCCCAAAGCGGGGCGAAGGCCCGCGCCTGGGCGCAGCAGTACGGCATCCCGGACGTTTATACCGATGAGGACGCCTGCTATGCCGCGGGCGGGTTCGACGCGGTCTACATAGGCACCGCCAACCATCTGCATTATGCGGCGGCCCGGCGGGCGCTGGCAGCCGGGGACTCGGTCATTCTGGAAAAGCCCTTCACCGGCACTGCCGCCGAAGCGCGGAACCTGTTCGCGCTGGCTGATGCCAACGGTGTCATGCTGCTGGAAGCCATCACCGTGTATTACCTGCCGCAGTATGCCTTCTTGCAGGCGGAACTGCCCAGGATCGGCCCGGTGCGCGGGGCCATGGCCAGCTTTTGCGCCCGCAGCCGCCGGTACGAAGATTTTTTGAACGGCGTCTGGAATACCACGTTTGACCCGGCCTGTCAGGGCGGGGCCCTCAATGATATGAACGTCTACAATCTGCACCTGTTGTGCGGGCTGCTGGGCGCACCCCAAAAAGCCGAGTACCGGGCCAGCCGCGCGGCGAACGGCATCGACACGGCGGGGCTGGCGCTGCTGGATTACGGCGATTTTACGGCGGCGGCCCTGGGCGCCAAGGACAGCGACGGCGTCAACGGCGCGGTGCTGCAGGGACCGGGCGGCCGTCTGGTGGTGGAAGGCGGGACCAACGCCCTGCCCACGGTGTACAGCGTGCTGGGCGGTGTGCGGGGCGGCGGCACGCGCACCGACGCGCCGCAGGCGGCGCGCTTCCGCATGGCGTATGAATTTGCCGAGTTCGCGCGCATTTTGCAGCAGCGGGACAAAACGGCGGAAGCCGCCGCCCGTGCGCGGACGCTGGCCGTGATGGACCTGCTGGACGCCCTGCACGGGCGCACCTGAACCGGCCTGTCGTAACGATCGGGAATTTCAACACATAAGGGAAAGGGGCGAACAGGATGGAATTACAGTATTATATATTGGACAAAAAGAATGTCCGTCATGAACTGGAAGTGCTGGCGCGCACAAAAGGTTCCTCACTCTGGCAGAGAACACGCAACTTTCGTGCGTTTGTGGTGGCTGTATATGTGTTGGTTTTTGCATGTAATGTACTCGTCTATGCGATGCAATGGCACTGTGTGCCGGGGTTTGTACTGGTGAGTTTTGCGGTTTATTGTGCTGTGCCCGGAACAATTATTTTTTGCCTTTCGGGGCGCTTGGAAGCCTGGACACAATTGTATGCTTTGCGCAAAGCTCTGAGAGTAGGTTACAGTAAGCCCTGTACGTTGCGCTTGCAGGACGGGATTCTGTATTATGAAGGGCCCGGTGTGGGTGCAGTTGTTTCCAAAATTGTTTGCCCGGCGGCTTCTTTGCGTGCGGTGCGGTCGGACTTCTTCGGCCTTGTGCTGGTGTTTCAAAGTGGAATAGGGCTTTTGATACCCCTCGCTGCGTTTAGTCAGGAACAGCCGTTGCCCCGCTGGAAACAGGCGTTGGAACAGGCCGTGGCTGCGCCGCCCGCCGTGATACCGGAGGAGGAGCGCCCGATGGGATTCTCCCATGACGAGGAGAGTAATTGGGTACTGGTACAGCAGATAAACCGGAATCAAGCGCATGAAGCCTACAGGCAAGCAATTTGGAGAGTAATGCGCACGGCCACCTACTGGCGTAGGAATTTAGTGATTACGCTGCTGTTTATATATTGGATAGTATATCTGGTGAGGGTAGCAATGGTTGCGCTGCCACTGGACGTTTTATTGATTGGCTGCATGATGGTTTTTGGATGGTACGAAACAAAGATAGTGGCGGACAGGCTGGTGGGCCGAACCGTGACAGTATTCACCTCTGATGGGATGGTAAGAAAGAATCAAAGGAATGGCACGCAGGTACGTTTGCCGTATGCTGAGCCAATCCGTTTGCTGGTTACGTCCCACGCGATTGTCTTGTATCAGCCCCAATATAACTCTGTCTGCTGTTATTCCCGCGAGGCGTTCGCTACCCCGCAGGAGGAAGCGGAGTTTTTGGAACTGTTGAAACAGCGTTTTACTGCGATCCATTCCCGCGAATAAAGCCCTGTTTTCTGCGCGGTTTGGCGCGCCTGCATCTGCGTGTATAAATCTTTTCTTTCCGTCCACACTAAAGGCATACACAAATTTTGCCGTAAAGGACGGGGAAAGATGAACCATATCAAGAATTTTTTCAAGGAGAAGGGCCTCTACCTGTTCTGCCTGGCGCTGGTGTTCGCCGCCACGGCGGCGGGGATTCTGGCGCTGCGCAGCGTGGTGAACAACATGACGGAACTCACGCAGCTCCGCAAAGAAGCCTTGCAGGAGGACAGCACATGGGACCAGCCGGACACCGCCGTGAACAACCCGGCCAGCGACGTGCCGGAACCGACTTCAACGCCGTCGGCGCCGCCCTCTGGGCAGGATGCGTCCTCTGGGGCATCCTCTGCGCCTGCGGCTGCCTCCGCCGCGCCTTCCGTCACGGCCGAGCCGCCCGCGCAGCCTGCCGCCTCCTCGGCGTTCTGGCAGGGGGAACCCCTGGCGGCGTTCAGCGGGGAGGAACTGGTCTATAACGAAACGCTGGGCGACTGGCGCACCCACAACGGCGCGGACTACGCCGCCGCGGAGGGCGACGCCGTCACCCCCGTGCAGCCGGGCAAAGTCACCAACGTCAGCGAGGACGCCCTCTGGGGCGGCGTAGTGGAAGTCACCGACGCCGACGGCCTTGTGTGGCGCTACTGCGGCCTGACGGACCCGGAAGTAAAGACCGGCGACGAAGTTTCCGCCGCCGATACCCTGGGCAAAGTGGGGCAGATCCCGGCGGAACTGCACGGCGAACCCCATGTCCATCTGGAATGCCTGAAAGACGGCGCGTATCAGGACCCTGCCGCCTGACGTGCCCGCAAAAAGTAAAACAGAACAGGAACCCGATCGCTCCCGCCTGCAAAGGCGGGGGCTTTTGTTTTGGGCGGATGGGCGTTTTGCGGCGGCAGCGGCCCGACCAAAAAAGTTTGCACAGTACTATTGACAAACATGGTACTGTGTGGTACGATGTAGCCAAAGGAGGCACAGTACATGAACATCGACGACTGGAAAACTCAGATCAAGCGCGGAACGCTGGAATTCTGCATCCTGCTGATGATCCGGCAGAAACCCTCCTACGGGTACGAAATCATCACCACGCTGGAAAACTACCCCATCCTGGCTGCCAAGGAAAACACCATCTACCCGCTGCTGCGGCGGCTGCTCAAAGAGGGGTATATCTCCTCCACCTGGCAGGAGAGCGCCGAGGGCCTGCCGCCCCGCAAATACTACGCCCTGACCGATCAGGGGCAGGAATACCTGACGGCCATGGGGGAAGAATGGGATAATCTGCTGACGACGATCGAAACACTGAAAAACGGCCCGCAGGAGAAGGCCGCCGAAGAATGACAGGGAGGACTAAACGATGGAAAAGCGACTGAATGAGTATCTGGAACAGGTGGAAAAATACCTCAAACCGCTGCCGGTGTCGGAGCGGGTGGACATCGTGCAGGAGATCAAGAGCGAAATGCAGGAACTGCAGGCCGCCGGGCAGACGCCCGAACAGATTTTAGCCCGCCTGGGCGAACCCAAAGAGATGGCCCGCGCCTACCTGGGCGACCTGATCGCCCAGGGCAGCGGGTTCAGCATGGGCCGGGTACTGGCGCTCTGTGCCTTCTACAGCGCGGCCGGTCTTTCGGGGCTGGTGATCATCCCCACGCTGGTCATCTGCGCGCCGGTGTTCCTGCTGTGCGGCGTCCTCACGCCGCTGCTGGGGACGCTCAAAGCCGTGGATGCGGCGCTGGGGCTGCACATCCCCTATGTGCAGTACATCGGCGTTGCCGGGGTGCAGAACCCGCTGCTGGTGTTCGTGCTCTGCCTGCTCACGGGCCTGGCCCTCTGCGCCCTGGGCTATGGCTGCTGGAAACTGCTGGTGGCCTACGTCAAATCGGTCAGCCACGTCAACCGCACGCTGAACGCCTGATGCGCCGGATATACAAGACAAAACAAGGCCCGGTCCCTGCAGGGGACCGGGCCTCGTGTGTTTGTCATTGTTTCTGGTAGGAACGCACGTTGAGCATCCGGGTAGCGTTGAGCACCGCCAGCACCATCACGCCCACGTCGGCAAAGACGGCCCACCACATGTTGGCTACGCCCACGGCGCTCAGGATCAGGCACAGCGCCTTGACGCCCAGCGCAAACACGATGTTCTGGTAAACGATAGCCATGCACTTGCGGGCAATGCGCATCGAAAGGCCGATCTTGGCGGGGTCGTCGTCCATCAGCACCACGTCGGCGGCTTCGATGGCGGCGTCGCTGCCCAGCGCGCCCATGGCGATGCCGATGTCGGCCCGCATCAGGACCGGTGCGTCGTTGATGCCGTCGCCCGCGAACACCAGCATCTTGTCGGCGGGTTTGCGGGTCAGCAGTGCTTCCACCTGCTCGACCTTGTCGGCAGGCAGCAGCCCGGCGTGTACTTCGTCGATGCCCAGTTCCCCGGCGACTTTGGCCGCCACGGCTTCGCTGTCGCCGGTCAGCATCACGGTCCGCACGCCCTGTTCGCGCAGGTCATGCACGGCGGCCGCGGCGGTGGGTTTCTGCTGGTCAGAGATCAGGATGGAACCCAGGAACTGCCCCTCGCGGGCTACATAGACGATGCTGCCCGCGCCCTCGTCCGGCGTGTAGGCAATGTGATGGGCTTCCATCAGGCGGGCGTTGCCGGCCAGTACGGTGCGGCCGTCCACCTGGGTGCATACGCCCTGCCCGGCCACTTCCCGCGCGTCGGCGGCACGGCGGGGGTCTGCGCCGGGGCAGGCGTCCCGCAGGCTCTTGCTGATGGGATGGCTGGAAAAACGCTCCGCCAGGGCGGCGGTCTCCAGCAGTTCTTCCCGGTCCACGCCCGGGGCGGGGGATACCCGCGTGACCTCGAACACACCGCGGGTCAGGGTGCCGGTCTTGTCAAAGGCCGCCACGCCGGTGTGGGCCAACGCTTCCAGATAGTTGCCGCCCTTGACGAGGATGCCGCAGCGGGACGCGCCGCCGATGCCGCCGAAGAAGGTCAGCGGGATCGAAATGACCAGCGCGCAGGGGCAGCTGATGACGAGGAAGGTCAGCGCGCGCAGCAGCCAGTCAGTCCAGCCGCCGCCCAGCACCAGCGGGGGCAGCACGGCCAGCACCAGCGCCGCCAGGCAGACCAGCGGGGTGTACCAGCGGGCAAATTTGGTGATGAAGTTTTCCACCTTGGCTTTTTTCAGGCTGGAGTTTTCCACCAGATCCAGAATGCGGGCCACGGTGGACTCGCCGTAAACTTTGGTGGTCGTGATGCGCAGCAGCCCGTCGCCGTTGACGCAGCCGCTGATGACCTCGTCCCCGGGGCGCGCGCTGCGGGGGCGGCTCTCGCCGGTCAGGGCGGCGGTGTTCAGCGAACTTTCGCCGCTCAGAACACGGCCGTCAAGGGGGACTTTCTCGCCGGGTTTGACTACGATCACCGCGCCCACCGGCACTTCGTCGGGGTCCACGGTCTTGACGCTGCCGTCGGGCTGTTCCAGGTTGGCGCTGTCGGGGCGAATGTCCATCAATTCGCTGATGCTGCGGCGGCTTTTGCCCACGGCGTAACTCTGGAACAGTTCGCCGATCTGGTAGAACAGCATGACGGCCACGCCCTCGGCATATTCGCCGCAGGCCATGGCGCCCACGGTGGCCACGGCCATCAGGAAGTTCTCGTCGAACACTTCGCCGCTGCGGATGCCCAGCAGCGCCTTGCGCAGCACGTCATGGCCGATGACCAGATAGGGGATCAGCCACAGCACAAGCTGCACATACCAGGGCGCCGCCCACAGGGCCAGCGCCACGGCGGCGCACACGGCCAGCGCCGCGGCCAGCAGAATGCGCTGCAGCGTTTTTTTCTGCTTTTTCGTCATAGGGTAGATACCTCCATCCGTCGGGGGGCGGCCCCGGGTCACAGTTCGATCTCGAAATCCGGCTCGATCCGCTTGGCGGTGCGCACCGCCTGCTGCAAGATCTCGTCAAAGCGGCCGTCGTCGGCGTCCAGCAGCATCTTCTGGGTCATAAAGCTGACGCTGGCGCTGTTCACGCCGGGAATGGCCTTGACGGCGGTCTCGATTTTGGCGGCGCAGTTGGCGCAGTCCACTTCGATCTTGAATTTCTTCTGCATGGTAAAAACCTCTTTTCCTGATGTATGCGGGGCCGTTCGGGCGGCCCGGCGGGGTCATTCTTCTACGTGTTCCATACCCAGGGCGATCATGCTGCGTACATGGTCGTCGTCCAGGGAATAATAGACGGCCTTGCCCTCCCGGCGGAATTTTACCAGCTTGCTGGCTTTCAGCAGCCGCAACTGGTGGCTGACCGCACTTTGGGAAAGCCCCACCACCTGGGCAATGTCGTTGACGCAGAGTTCGCTTTCAAACAGGGCGTACAGAATTTTGATGCGGGTGGTGTCGCCAAAGACCCGGAACAGTTCGGCCAGGTCATACAGCACTTCGTCGCCGGGCAGGTCATCCTGCAGGCGCTGCAAAGCCTGTTCGTCCAGCGGCTGGCCGTCGCTGGGGGGCAGCGGTTCCTGGTGCAGCATAGAGCAACATCCTTTCATATGTTTATTTGTTCATATGATACACCCGAAAATGTCGCCTGTCAACCCCCGCGCGCGAAAAAAGCGGGGTTTTTCTGGGGATGCAAGAAAATAGTACGGGCGTTCAAAAAAGTGCTTGAAAAAATAGAACGACCGTACTATAATGGGCTTGAAAGGGGGCCGACCCATGAAGGAAACAAGGGAAAAGATTTTGGATGCCGCCTGTGCGCTGCTGGCGGAACAGGGGTACGCCGGGTTTTCCTATGGGCAGCTGGCGGCGCGCCTGCAGATCAGCAAGGGATTGGTGGCCTATCACTTCCCGCAGAAAGGGGCCATCTTCCAAAATCTGGTGCAGGACTGTTTTGCCGGGGCCGCCGAATGGCTGGCCCGGTGCATGGACGAGGGCGCACCGGCGTCCGCGCTGCTGGCCGCCTACACGGCGGGGGTGCTGCGCTATGTGCAGGCGCATAAGGTCCGGACGCTGGCCGTCATGGAGATCATCGCCAATGCCCGGACGGACGGCGGGGCGCTCGTGTACGGCGACGACGCGGGGATTTGCGGCCCTGTGGAAGAAATGCTGCGCTATGGGCAGGAAACGGACGGCTTTGCGGCGTTTGACCCGCGCATCACGGCCAGACTGGCCCGCAGCCTGATCGACGCCGCCAGCGCCGCGGTCGCGCAGGGCCGCTGCGAAAACGAGGAAGCACTGATCGCGGAGACGGTCCGCTGCATCAGCCGCATGGTGGAGGGATGATAGATGAAGAAGATCAGGAACAAGGGCCTGCGGATCGCGGGCATCGTGATGAGTATGATCGGCCTGGCCCTGCTGGCGCGCCCGCTGATCGGCGCGGCGCTGGGGCAGCCGTTGGCGTTCACTTTCTTCGGCCTGTTCGGGGGCGGTGCGGCCGTGGCGGTCTCGGCGGTCTTTCTTGTGGCGGGGCTTGCCATCGTCGCCTGTACGGAACCCTGGGAGGACGAGGACCGCGGGCGGTGATCCGCTTTATACTATATAAAAATGAAAACCGCCGCGCCGTTTCGACCCCGAAACAGCGCGGCGGTGTTGTGTGGGAATGGGACGGCGGTGCAAAAGGCCGTCAGGCCAGCGGGGTAAAGCCCGGCTCGCCGGGCAGGATCACGCCGCTGGCTTTGAGCATGGCGCGGAACTCCTCGTCCGGCATCTCAAAGACCACTTCCTGGATCATGGCGGGTTCGTGGACCAGAATTTGCCAGGGTTTGCCGTCGGGCTGCTGCAAAAACAGAATGCCCGAAACGCTGCCCAGCTTTTGCACGCCCTCGTCGGCCCAGAACGCGGGGGAGGGGGTCACATAGTAGTGGTCCACCATCCGCCCGGCCTCAAAGTCGTGCTCGATCACGGCGGGCACCTCCCCCTCGGCCTGTTCCGATTTATATTGCAGATGGATGTTCGTAAAATCCGCAGCGGTCACAGCGCGCCGCCTCCTTTCTTTTGTGTTTCAGTATAACGGCTCCGGGGGCAAAAGGCAAGCCCCGGCGCGGTGTATTGCAATTCGCGCCGGGGGCGGCTATAATAAAAAATGACAAAAAGCACAAAAGGGGGATCTCAGGTTGTTAGAACCAGGCATCAAGGGGCACGCGGCGCTGCGTGTCACCACGGAGAACACAGCCCGGGCCATGGGCAGCGGCGAACTGCCGGTGCTGGCCACCCCGGCTGTGGCGGCCCTGATCGAAAAAGCTTGCTGGCAGTCGGTGGCAGAGGAACTGGAACCGGGCACCGGCACCGTGGGCACCAGCATTTCGCTGGCGCATACGGCGCCCACGCCGGTGGGCATGGTGGTCGAATGTGACTGTGAACTGACCGCCGTGGCGGACCGCCGCCTGACGTTTACGGCCCGCGTCTACGACGATGTGAGCGAGGTGGCCCACGCCACCCACGAGCGTTACATCGTGGACAACGACCGCTTCAGCCAGAAAGCGGCGGCCAAACTCAACGCGGACTGAACCGGCGCACCACGCAAAAAAGCCCCGTCTTGCGACGGGGCTGCTCGCTGTCCGGCGGGCTTAATAGATCGCTTCCTCCCGCCAGCGGACCAGCCGCTGCACGGTCTCGTCGCTCTCCACCCAGCCTTCTTCGGGGTCGGGCACGGCGTCCGGCGCATACCGCTGCATCACGCCGGGGCTGTTGCCCTTCAAAAATTCCTCCGCCTGTTTCTGGCGGCTGGGGGCGGCGCGGCGGCGCACCTCTTTTTCTGTGCGGGGCGTAAGCTCCATGGGGCATCCCTCCCTTCCCCGTTAGGGTGCCCCGCCCGGCGGCTGCCCAACCCCGCCAAATTGTGCCAGGGCGTGCGTGCGGCCGTTGTGGCGCGGCGCCATAGCTGGTATAATGGAAAAAGACATACCAATACAAAGGAGGAACGGGCAGATGGTGCTGTTGGTGGTGGACACCCAGGAGGCGCTGGTGAACGAGGCGCTGTATCAATACGGGGATTTTGTGGCGAACATCCGGCTGCTGATCCAGACGGCGCGGCAAAACGGGGTGGAAGTGGTCTATGTGGTCCACGACGACGGGCCGGGCAGCGAACTGACCGAGGGCTGCGCGGGCTTTGCCGTATTCGGCGCGTTTGCGCCGCGCCCCGGCGAGCGGGTGTTTGTGAAGCACTGGAACAGCGCCTTCCGGGATACCGGGCTGGCCGAATACCTGACCGAAAAAGGCGAGAAAACAGTCGTGGTGGCGGGTTTGCAGACCGATAAGTGCATCAACGCCACCGTGATCGGCGGGTTCGAGCGGGGCTTTGACATGGTGGTGCCCGCAGGCTGCAATTCCACCGTGGACAACCCCTGTATGGACCGCCGCCAAAGCTATGAATATTATAACGGATTCCTCTGGCCGGAACGCTTTGCCGCGTGCCCGGCCCTGCGGGAAACGATCGAAAAAATGGAACGTCATACATAAATAAAAAGGAGCCCCTGCCATGGAACTCAAGATCAACCAGATCATTCTGCACCTTTTGGACCCCGGCGCGTCGGAGCCGCTGCTCTCTGACCGGCCGATGGACCTGGATGCGGACCTGTTTGAATATTTTTCGGCGGTGATCGAAAAAGCCTTCGTCAGTGACGAGGTCAAGAACTGCCGCTTTCTGCCGGATTCCGCCTTTGCGCAGGAGATGGCGCAGAATCAGGATTTCGTGGACCTGTCCCGCCGTATCGCGGGCGTGATCTTTGAGCAGATGCTCCAGTACCCGGCCATCCCGGCGGGGGACCTGGCGGTGGTGGATTTCACGTCGGACGCGGTGCCGTTCTACGCCGTGCTCAAACTCAACTACCGCCCCGGCTACACCCACCACACCGAAACGATGGGCAACGGCCGGTTCAGCAGCATGGTGCCGCAGCGCACGCTGCTGCCCGGCACCCCCAAGGCCGACGAAGCCGCCCTGATCGACCGGGCCAACGGCACCGTGCGCTTGATCGAAAAGCGGTTCAACCTGGACGAGAAAAAGGACTTCTACTTGTCCACCCGCGTGTTCGGCTGCACCGAAGCCATGCAGGAGAAAGCCAAGCTGAAAGCCGTCTGCGAAACGGCGGTGGCCGCCGTCAAGGAAGCCTACCCCGAACCGGAGGAACTGGACGATGTGCCGCCCTTTGACGGCGGCACCGAGACCGCCGTGGAGCTGATGGTGCGCAACCAGGCGGTGGACAACACCATTTCGGTGGAAGACGTGCGCACCCGTATGCGGGAAACGTACCCCCTGGCCGCCCCCAAGTTTGAAGCCGCTCTGGCCGAGACCGGCGTGCAGGAGAACGACCGCGTGACGGTCAGCCCCGCGCGCATGAAACGTCTGGAAAGCCGCAGCTTCAAGACGGAATCGGGCATCGAGATCAAGATCCCGGCGGAACTGTGCAACTCTGACGACGCGGTGGAGTTCATCCACTCGGCCACCGGCGGGCTGAGCCTGCTCATCAAGGACGTGCTGGTGTAAAGGAGCGGGGACCGTGGCAACAGAAGCACCGGGTCCCCTGTACAGGGTGACGACCACGGAATACACGCTGGCAAAACTGCCGGAGGAGGAGCAGACGATGGAATGGAAGGACGGGCGCCCCCGCTGCTGGTGGGCCAACCCCGAAAACCCGCGCTATATCCACTACCATGACGCCGAGTGGGGCGTGCCGGAACACGACGACCGCGTGCTGTTCGAGATGCTGATCCTGGAGGGGTCCCAGGCGGGGCTTTCCTGGGAGTGCATCCTCAACAAGCGGGAAAACTTCCGCCGCGCTTTCGACAATTTCGACTGGGAGAAGGTGGCCGCCTACGGCCCCGAAAAGCTGGAAGCCCTGGCACAGGACGCGGGCATCGTGCGCAACCGGCGCAAGATCGCGGCGTCGGTGGGCAACGCGCGGGCCTTCGCGGCCATCCGGCAGGAGTGGGGCAGCTTTGACGCCTACCTCTGGCACTGGACCGGCGGCCGGTCTCTGCGGGAAGTGGGCCGCGCCACTTCGCCGCTGTCGGACGCGATCTCCAAGGATCTGCAAAAGCGCGGCATGAAGTTCGTGGGGTCCACCATCGTCTACGCCTATCTGCAGGCGGTGGGGGTCATCTGGTCCCACGAACCGGGATGTTATCTGTACGCGGCGGGCCCGGCGGGGGAGGAATGACCCCCGGCAGGCTGCCGCTTCCAACCATAGAAACAGGCCCGGACGGGCCGAAGGGGGTATCACGATGGAATTTGCAGAGTTGACGGCCCAGGCGCGCCGCGCCACAGAAGAACTGCTGGAAAAGGCGCATCTGGAGACCGGGGATATTTTTGTGGTGGGCTGTTCCAGCAGCGAGATCATGGGCGGGCAGATCGGCCATGATTCCAGCATGGACGCAGCCGCCGCCGTGCTGGCGGGGGTGCTGCCCCCGCTGCAGGAACAGGGCGTTTACCTGGCCGCCCAGTGCTGCGAGCACCTGAACCGTGCCATCGTGCTGGAACGGGAAGCCGCCCGCGCCAACGGCTGCCAGATCGTGGCGGCCATCCCCCAGCCCCACGCGGGCGGCAGCTGGGCCACCAACTGCTGGCGGACCTTCCGGGACCCCGTGCTGGTGGAGGAAGTCCGTGCCGCCGCGGGCATGGACATCGGCGGCACGCTCATCGGTATGCACCTGCGCCGGGTGGCGGTGCCGGTGCGGTTGAGCCTGGACCATATCGGGCAGGCCATCCTGCTCTGCGCCCGCACGCGCCCGCCTTTCATCGGCGGGGCGCGGGCCGTTTACAGTGAGGAGGAAACGCGATGATGACCGAAGCGCAGAAACAGCAGATGGCCGAAGCGGTGGCCCAGATCCGGCAGACCATGGCCGAAGCCGCCCGCCGCGCCGGGCGCGACCCCGGCGAAGTGGCCCTGTGCGCCGCCTGCAAGACCCGCACGGTGGAGGAGGTGCGCTACAGCGCGGACCTGCCTATCGACCTGTTTGGCGAGAACCATGTGCAGGAATTGGTGGAAAAGACCGACGCCGGGGCCTACCACGGCAAGCCGGGGCATTTCATCGGCCATTTGCAGACCAACAAGGTCAACAAGGTGGTGGGCCGCGCCGCGCTGATCCAAAGCGTGGACAGCGCCCGCCTGCTGGACAAGATCGAAGCGGCCGCCGCCCGGCTGGGCATCACGCAGGAGATCCTGATCGAGATCAACATCGGCGCCGAAGCCAGCAAGAGCGGCGTGGGGCCGGAGGATCTGTGGCCGCTGCTGGACGCGGCCGCCGCCAAAGAACACCTGCGGGTGCGGGGCCTGATGGCGATCCCGCCCGCCGACGCCGGGGACGCGGATACCCGCCGTTTCTTCGCCGCCATGCGGGAACTGCTGGCCCAAGCCGCCGCCCGCGGCTATGAGCGCGCGCAGATGGATGTGCTCTCCATGGGCATGAGCCATGACTATGCCGCCGCCATCGAGGAAGGGGCCACCATCGTGCGGGTGGGCACGGCCATCTACGGCGCGCGGGACTACAGCAAAAAAGCCTGATACAGACAAAACGAACGCCTGTGCGGAAGTTCCGCACAGGCGTTTTTGTGTGTTCATACTATAGGGCAGGGCGGCGGGGCGTCTTTATATCACCTCACCGCTGCGCGCAGCAGCCAGCGGAGCGAGAGCGCCGTCAGCGCCAGCAGCCCCGCGCAGGCCGCCGCGCCCAGCGCCGTGAGCCAGCCGGTGGGGAACTGCGCGGACAGAACGGGGAGCCACATGGAAGTGGTGGAACCCAGGATCAGGAACCCGAAGTACAGCACCCAGAAGGCCCGCGGGCCGAACCGGCTTTGCACCCCGCCCATGACCAGCCCAAGCAGCGGCGGCAGCAGCAGGGCCAGCGGCCAGACGAACCAGGGGGTGACCTGCCAGGGCATCGCCAGCGTGCAGCCCAGCGCGGCCCCCAGGATCAGCGTGCAGAGCGAACCGGCCAGCAGGGTAAGAACGAGCAGCCCTGCGGATAGGCTCAGGCAGAACAGCAGGATGGCGGCCAGCAGGCCCCGGCGGCTTGCCGGAAAAGCCAGCAGCGTTGTGAACCAGTTGGAAAAGTACACGATCGAAAAGACCATCGCGCAGATCCCGTTGCCGAAGATCAGGGTCACCATCATCACCAGCGGCGCGTTCTGCGGCGAATCCAGCAGCGCCACCATGACGTTCAGCCCAGTGGCCAGCAGGACGACCAGCAGGGCAATCACGCCGGCCGCCGCAAGGTCGCTGCGCAGAAAGCGGAACGTGGCCGAAAGAGTCCGTTTCATAGGGGCAAACCTCCTTTTATACCTGGCTGACGGCCAGGGTCTTCATCCGGCGCACGGCGTCAGCGGTAAACACCAGCCCCAGCAGCGCCAGCACCCCACCATACAGGGGCAGCGCCTGCGCGGCAAAAACGCTCAGTGCCATGAACACAAAGACCTGGGCGTAGATCACAATGTCGAACAGCACCAAAAGCACCTGCCGGAGAATCGTGGACTGTTTGCGCTGCAGGGCCCCGGTCCAGAGGGACGCGCCGACGATGAACAGCGTCACCCCCAGCCCCGGCAGGGGATCGCGGGAGATCCCGTACACGAATTCCCGGCTGAGGCGCTCGGACGGGAAAAGGGCGAACGTCACCTGGTTCAGCAGCATGCTGACGGCCTGCCCCAGCAGCGAGAAGATCACCCAGACCGCCGCGACGCCCGCCTGCAGGGCGCGGCGGGTAGCGCCCTGCAGGCGGGCGTCGCGGCGGGTAGCGCCCAGGCTCAGGGCCAACGGGCAGTAGGTGGCGGTGGCCTGGACGGCGCACAGCACCGCACACAGCAGGAACGCGAAGCTGTAGCCCGTCAGGTAGGTGCCGAAAAGGCTGTTGGCGCCGAACAAAAAGCACAGCAGCGCCAGCACGGGGTACAGCGCCAGTACCGCGCCCAGCAGTTGCAGCGGGTAGTAAAGCAGGAGCCACAGCGTCTTTTTCATCTCATTGTCCCTCCTGTTCATGGCCGCACAGCGCCACGAACACCTTTTGCAGCGAAAGGGCCGTGCAGTCCACATCCAGCCCGCGGGCGGTGATGGCGTCCGCCGGGGCGCGCACCGTGCACAATACCTGGCGGCCCAGGGTCTCGGTGTGCAGCACCTCATACCCTTCGCAGGCGGCGGCCACCACGTCGTCCCGGCCCGATACCCCGCAGAACTGCGCCAGCAGGGCGTCGGCGTCGCAGTCTTCGATCAGGCGGCCTTTCTTCATGATCATGACCCGCTCAAAGACGGGGGCGGCTTCCTCCAGGATGTGGGTGGAGATCACGAACGTCCGCCCGGTCGCGGTCTGGTCCTCCAGCAGCAGGCGGTAGAAATCCTCCCGCGCAACCACGTCCAGCCCGGCGGTGGGTTCGTCCATCATCGTGACGGGCGCGCGGCTGGCCAGGGCCAGAATGATCGTCACGGCGCTGGCCATGCCTTTGGAAAGGGCGTTCATCCGCTTTTTCACGTCCAGGCCGAACAGCTTCACCAGCCTTTGGGCGTAGGACTCGTCCCAGTGGGGGTAGAAGATGCGCCCGGCTTTCAGGTAGTCCTTCACCCGCATACCGCCGATGTTGGCCCCCAGCTTGCCCGTCAGTTCCCGGCTGAAGCACAGCTCGCCCAGAGCGGCTTCATTCTCCCACACCGGCGCGCCGCCGTAGGTCACGGTCCCCGCGTCCCACGGGATCTGGGCGGACAGCGCCGCCAGCAGCGTGGTCTTGCCCGCGCCGTTGCGGCCGATCAGCCCGTAGATATGCCCCGGTTCCAGCGCCAGGCGCACATCGTCCAGCGCGCGGACTTTGCCGTAGGTCTTGCACAGCCCTTCGGCTGCCAGAATCTTGCCTTCCATCCTTTACTCCTCCTCTTGGCAGGCTGCGCGCAGCATGGCCTGCAGTTCTTCGGCCGTCAGGCCCAGTTTGCGGGCTTCGGCGGCCAGGGGCTTGACGTACTGTTCCAAAAATTCCTCCCGCCGCTTGGCGCGGATGCGGTCGGCGGCGCCTTCGGATACGAACATTCCCAGGCCGCGCCGCTTGTACAGGATGCCTTCCTCTACCAGCAGGTTCAGCCCCTTGGCCCCGGTGGCCGGGTTGATGCGCAGCGTGCGCGCCAGTTCGTTGGTGCTGGGGACCTGGGTCTCCTCCGGGTAGATGCCGCGCAGGATGCCGTCCTCCAGCATTTTGGCGATCTGTAAATAGATCGAGGTGTGCTCGTTTAGTACAGGGGGCAAGGTATCACCGCCTTTCTGTTTACTGGTTCATTACTTGTGTAACTAACTATAGCACTAAGGAACGAAAAGGTCAAGGCCTTTTGGGGAAAAATACAAAAAAGTCCCTGCCTTGCAAAGCGTTTTCCGAACTGTTACAATACAATCAGATACCAGAAGGGGAGATGGCAGATGAATTGGCAGCAGGCGTGTGAACTGCCTTATTATAACGGCGCGGACCTGGGCGCGAACTGGTCCCCGGAACAGACGGTGTTCAAGCTGTGGGCGCCCACGGCTTCGGCGGTGGAAGTGCAGCTTTTTTCCACCGGGACCGACGGCGAACCCGGCGCGCAGGCCCTGGCAGCCCGCCCCATGCAGCACGCGGGGCAGGGCGTGTGGACGGTCGCGGTAGCGGGGGACCTGCGCGGGGCCTATTACCTGTACGCCCTGACGTTCCCCGACGGCCGCCGTACCGTGGCAGTGGACCCCTATGCCCGTGCGGCGGGGGCCAACGGGCAGCGGGGCATGGTCATCGACCTGGACGCCGCCGCGCCCGAGGGCTGGCAGGCCGACGCCCGCCCGCAGATCCCGGCCCATGCGCGGAGCGTGTGGGAGGTGCATGTGGCGGACTTTTCCGCCGACGAGCACAGCGGCGTGCCCGAACCCTGGCGCGGCACCTATATGGGATTTGTCCCGCAGGATACCACGCTGGACGGCGACGGCGTCCACCCCACCTGCCTGAACTACCTCAAGCGGCTGGGCGTGACCCATGTGCAGCTCCAGCCCATTTTTGATTACGCGACGGTGGACGAAACGAAGCCCGGCGGCTATAACTGGGGCTACGACCCGCTGAACTACAATGTGCCGGAAGGCTCTTTTTCTACGGACCCGTATCACGGCGAGGTCCGCGTGCGGGAATGCCGCGCCATGATCCAGGCGCTGCACCGCGCCGGGCTGGGCGTGGTGATGGACGTGGTCTACAACCACACCTATTACAGCGACAGTTGGCTGGAACGCACGGTGCCCGGCTACTGGAACCGCCGCTGGCCCGACGGCCAGACCACCAACGGTTCCGGCTGCGGCAACGATCTGGCCAGCGAGCGGCCGATGGTGCGCAAGTATCTGGTGGATTCGGTGCTGTACTGGGCGAAGGAATACCACATCGACGGGTTCCGCTTCGACCTGATGGCGCTGGAAGATGTGGACACCATGAACGCCATCCGCGCGGCGCTGGACGAACTGCCCGGCGGGCGGGACATCCTGATGTACGGCGAACCCTGGACCGGGGGCGGCACCAACCTGGAGGGGGGCGCACGATGCAGCGACAAGCGCGCACTGGACGCCCTGAGCGA
Organism: Subdoligranulum variabile; assembly: GCA_003343905.1. Taxonomy (GTDB): domain Bacteria; phylum Bacillota; class Clostridia; order Oscillospirales; family Ruminococcaceae; genus Gemmiger; species Gemmiger variabilis_C. Next base: position 89,520 of record QAKI01000054.1, on the reverse strand, counting down.
CCGCATCGGCTTTTTCTGTGACGATACGCGGGACGCGATCAAGGGCAACGTGTTCGACGCGGCCAACGCCGGGTATGTCAACGGCGCGCTGCCCTGCGGGTATGACGTGCTCCACGCGGTGGGGGCCTGGCGCAGCGGCGTACACGGCTTCCAGCCGCGGCAGGCCATGCAGGTGGTGCAGTATGTTTCGGCCCACGACAACTATACCCTGTGGGATAAGCTGGCCGCCGTGGCGCGCCGGGGCGACTACGACGCCGCCGACCCCGAACTGCTGCAACAGAACCGCATGGCGGCGGGCATCTGCCTGACCTGCCAGGGTATGCCCTTCCTGCAGGCGGGCGAAGAGTTCGGCCGCACCAAGTACGGCGACCACAACAGCTACCAGGGCCCCCTGGCCGTCAACCGGCTGGATTGGCGGCGGGCCCACCGGCCGGAGTTCGCGGCGCTGACCGCCTATTACCGGGGGCTGCTGGCCATCCGGCGGGCGTTCCCGCGGCTGTCCGGCGCGGCAGGGGAGCCGGAGCCTTTCCTGCTGGCGCTGCCGGGCTGGCTCATCGGCTTTGTGCCGGAGACCGAGGGCAATGCCCCCGCGGGCCAACTGGCCGTGTATTATAACCCGGAACCCACCCGCCAGTGGGCGGCGCTGCCCGCAGGCACCTGGCGGCGGCTGTGCGACGGCGCCCACGCCGGGGCAACGCCGTTCGGCCCGCTGTGCCGCGACGCGCTGGAACTGCAACCCCGCAGCGTCACGGTGCTGCTGGCGGAATAAAGCAGAATAAAACCGAAAACCCCCGCCGGGATGCGCAAAAGCATCCCGGCGGGGGTTTTGTGGCGGAAGATCAGCCCAGCCGTTTGATCCGGCGGCTGATGGGTGCGGTCAGTGCCAGAAGCACGGCGGCCAGTGCAAAACTGGCGAACAGGAACACCGGGAACCACACGGGCAGCGGCAGGGGGAACTTTTGGGCCGCGGGCAGCAGCACCAGCGTCAGCAGTACATGGTGGATCAGGTAGACCCCGTAACTCCAGGCCGAAAGCCGCCGCAGCGTGCCCCATGCGCCCTGGGGGATCTTCTGGCCCAGGGCGTACAGCACCCAGAACAGCGCGGCCGATACCAGCAAAAGCGGCGCCAGCCGCGGCACGGCAGGTACGAACAGCAGCAAAGCGCCCGCCAGCGCCCACAGCGCGCGGGGCAGCGGTACGCGGTCATGGGCCAACTGCCGGGCGCCGAACCACACGCCCAGCGCAAAGGCGGGCAGGCGGCCCAGCACCGTGTGGCCGGCTTCCAGCGGGGCGGGGCAGAGCAGCGGCCAGACGAACTGCAACAGGACCATCGCCGCCAGCAGCCCCCGCCGCCGGGCACGGGTATCCATGCACCAAAGCAGCAGCGGGAACACAAGGTACAGCAGCAAAATCACGCCCAAAAACCATTCGCCCACTTTATAGAAGGTGGCGGTCACCGGCGAAAGATAGCCGTCCAGCCCCAGAATCGAAAAGATCACCCGCCAGCGGGGGATGCCGGGGTTGTTGCCGTGCAGCACCTCGCCGTAGACGAACAGCGCGCCGAAGCACAGCCAGAAAGGCGGGTACATGGCGGCCGCACGGCCCGCCAGATAGGGCCGCCAGCGGAACCGCCCCCGCCATTGCAGGCCCAGCGCCGCGCCGGAAAGCAGAAAGAACCAGGCCAGCCCCAGTTCCACCCAGTCGGCCATGCCCCGGCCGATCAGGGCGTTGGGCACAGCAAAGCCCAGGCGCGCGGCTTCGATGCAAAAATGGTAACACAGTACCGGCAGCAGGGCCGCCAGCCGGATCAGGTCCAGTCCGGGCCGGTAGTGGGCGGGGGCGTTCAGCATGGGGGCACTTCCTTACTTTTTGAATTTCCAGTTGAACCGTATGGCCCGGTGCGAAGCAGGCCGGGATTTGGGCGGGCCGCCGTGCGGCAGCGCGGCGTTGAGCGCGGCGCCCAAGAACAGCAGGTTGATGATGATGTCCAGCCACAGGATCATCAGGATGATGGCGGTCAGCGAACCGTAAATGTAGGACAGCCGCCAGAAATGGGCGATGTAGAACGAGAACAGGCGCGAGAACAGCAGCCAGCCCGCCGTGGCGAACACCGCGCCGGGGACCTGCCCGCGCAGCGGGCGGCGGCCGCCCGGCACAAAGGTGTACATCAGCAGGATCAGCACGAACAGCACCGGGATCACCACCAGGTCGCTCATGCCGATCAGGCTGCGCGCCAGGTCTGCCAGATCGGCCCAGCGCGGGTTGGCAATCAGCAGTTGATACAGCGGGCGGAAGAAGGACCGTAACCCCTGCAACAGCAGGACGGCCAGCAGCAGTCCCACGAACACGATGGTGTACACGATCGCCAGCAGCCGGTCATACAATCGGAAGCGGGCCCCCGGCGTCAGCCTTTGCAGGCCCTTCTGCACGGCGGCCATGCCGCTGGACGCCGAAAATAGCGCCGTCACCGCGGCAAAGGACGCCACAAAGGTGGTGGACTGGGCGCTCAGGCCGTTCAGCGCGTCCAGCAGGGTGTCCTGGATCTCAGGCACCTGGGGCAGGAACTGGCCCAGCAGTTCGGCCACGTCGGCGGTGGAGTAGCCGGGCAGGTGGTTGACCAGCACCAGCACCCAGATCAAAAGCGGGAAGGACGCCGTCAGCAGGAACAGCGTGGCGCACCCCGCAAAGACCGGCATGTTCAGCCGGAAAAAAGGCCCCAGCACCGCCAGCGCCAGATCTTTGGCGCGCCGCAGGTTTTCCTTCATGGCAAAGCCCCCTTCCCGGCTGTGTCGGGCCGCACGGCGCGGCCCTTCCTGTTTTTATTATAGCCGCGCGGCGCGACAAAATCAACGGCGTGCGGCCTTTGCGCGCCAAAAGCCGGGGCGCGCGCGGCAAAAAAGCGCCGGGGCGGGCACAGGCGGTTAAAAATATGTCAAAAACATCTTGCGCTGCGGGGCGTTTGTGCGTATAATAGAGTCAGGTCACAGGGGCATCGTGCCCCAAAACAAATTGTAAAACAAACCGAGAGGAGCTTTTACTATGGGTTTGGGTAAAAAGACCATTGATGATGAAAATTACGCCGGCAAGCGCGTTCTGGTCCGTTGTGATTTCAACGTCCCGATGAAGGACGGCGTGATCACCAACGACAACCGCATCAACGCGGCGCTGCCGACCATCAAGAAGCTGATCGCGGATGGCGCCAAGGTCATCCTGTGCAGCCACCTGGGCAAGCCGAAGAACGGCCCCGAGGCCAAGTTCAGCCTGGCCCCGGTCGCGGTGCGCCTGAGCGAGAAGCTGGGCCAGCCCGTTACCTTCGCGGATGACGACGAAGTCGTCGGCGCCAATGCCAAGGCCGCGGTGGAAGCTATGAACAACGGCGACGTTGTGCTGCTGCAGAACACACGCTTCCGCAAGGAAGAGACCAAGAACATGCCCGAATTCAGCAAGGATCTGGCCAGCCTGGCCGATGCCTATGTGGACGACGCTTTCGGCTCCTGCCACCGCGCCCACTGCTCCACCGCCGGTGTGACGGAGTTCGTTCAGGATACGGCCGTCGGCTACCTGATGGAGAAGGAGATCAAGTACCTGGGCAACGCTGTCAACGACCCCGTCCGTCCCTTCACCGCCATCCTGGGCGGCGCCAAGGTCGCGGACAAGCTCAACGTCATCTCCAACCTGCTGGAAAAGGTCGATACCCTGATCATCGGCGGCGGCATGGCTTACACCTTCCTCAAGGCCCAGGGCTATGAGATCGGCAAGAGCCTGTGCGACGATACCAAGATCGACTACTGCAAGGAAATGATGGCCAAGGCCGAGGCCAAGGGCGTCAAGCTGCTGCTGCCGGTCGATACCGCCTGCGTCACCGACTTCCCCGACCCCATCGACGCGCCGGTCAAGACCACCGTGGTCCCCGTTACCGCCATTCCCGCCGACATGGAAGGCTGCGACATCGGCCCTGAGAGCATGAAGCTGTTTGCGGACGCCGTCAAGGCCAGCAAGACCGTTGTGTGGAACGGCCCCATGGGCGTGTTTGAGAACCCGACCCTGGCGGAAGGCACCCTGGCGGTTGCCAAGGCCATGGCCGAAAGCGATGCCACCACCGTGATCGGCGGCGGCGACAGCGCGGCTGCCGTGCAGCAGATGGGTCTGGGCGACAAGATGACCCACATCTCCACCGGCGGCGGCGCCTCCCTCGAGTACCTCGAAGGCAAGGAACTGCCCGGCATCGCCTGCATTCAGAACGCATAATGAACCGCAGGGCGCGGCGGCAGAGCCGCCGCGCCCTTTTTGGATTGTCTGAAAAAACCAGAATTCGGAAGGAGTTTTTATCATGAATAAGCAGAAACGTAAAGCCGTCATCGCCGGCAACTGGAAAATGAACAACACCCCCACCGAGGCCGGCCTGCTGCTGGAAGCCCTGATCCCCGGCGTGCAGGGCGCTGACTGCGAAGTTGTGGTCTGCGTTCCCTTCACCGACCTGTGCAACGTCGTGGCCAAGTGCGCGGGCACCAACGTCCATGTGGGCGCCCAGAACGTCCATTTCGAGAAGTCCGGCGCCTACACCGGCGAAGTTTCCGCCGATATGCTGCTGGACCTGGGCGTTGAGTATGTGGTCATCGGCCACAGCGAGCGCCGCCAGTACTTCGGCGAGACCGACGAGACCGTCAACAAGCGCACCCTGGCCGCGCTGAACGCCGGCCTGAAGCCCATCGTCTGCGTCGGCGAGAGCCTGACCCAGCGTGAGCAGGGCGTCACCGAGGAACTGGTCCGCATGCAGGTCAAGATCGCCCTCAAGGACGTGACCGCGGAGCAGGTCAAGAACGTCATCATCGCCTACGAGCCCATCTGGGCCATCGGCACCGGCCGCACCGCGACCTCTGACCAGGCGCAGGAAGTCTGCGCCGCCATCCGCAAAGTGGTGGGCGAGCTGTACGGCGAGGAGATTGCCGAGGGCATGACCGTCCAGTACGGCGGCAGCATGAACCCCGCCAACGCTGCGGAACTGCTGGCCAAGCCCGACGTGGACGGCGGCCTGATCGGCGGCGCGTCCCTGCATGCCGGCAAGTTCTGCGAGATCGTGGACGCCGCCACCAAGGGCTGATCGCACCGCAACATGGCTAAACCAGCCTGCCAAGAGGGATGGGAAAGTGCCTTTTGACAGGTAAGAAAAGGAGTTCAAACATTTATGGCTAAAAAACCTGTCCTTCTCTGCATCATGGACGGCTTCGGCTGGACGCCGGACCAGACCTTCGGCAACGCCGTCGTGGCCGCCAAGAAGCCGCATCTGGACGAGATCTTTGCAAAGTATCCCATGACCACCATCAACGCTTCCGGCATGGCCGTGGGCCTGCCCGAAGGCCAGATGGGCAACTCGGAAGTGGGCCACACCAACATGGGCGCGGGCCGCATCGTCTACCAGCAGCTCACCCTCATCACCAAGTCCATCCAGGACGGCGAGATGAAGCACAACCCCGTGCTGGTCAAGAACATGAAAGCTGCCATCGACGCCGGCAAGGCCATCCACCTGATGGGCCTGGTGGGCACCGGCGGCGTCCACAGCCATGCCGACCACTGGTTCGGCGTGCTGGATATGGCCAAGCACATGGGCGCCGACAAGGTCTACCTGCACTGCATCATGGACGGCCGTGACACCGACCCCCATTCGGGCGAGGGCTTCCTGGCCGATCTGCAGGCCAAGCTGGACGAGCTGGGCATCGGCAAGATCGCCACGGTCACCGGCCGTTACTACGCCATGGACCGTGACAAGAACTGGGACCGTGAGGAAAAAGCCTACGCCGCCTTTGTCTACGGCGAGGGCAACCACGCGGCCAGCGCCAAGGAAGCCATCGAGAAGAGCTACGCCGACGGCGTGACCGATGAGTTCGTGGTGCCCTGCGTCACCTGCGAGGGCGGCCGCGTCCAGGAGGGCGACACCGTCATCTTCATGAACTTCCGCCCCGACCGTGCCCGTCAGATGACCCGCATCTTCGTGGACGATGCCTTCGACGGCTTCGAGCGCCGCTACGGCCGGTTCCCGGTCCACTACGTCTGCATGGCCGAGTACGACGCTACCATGCCCAACGTGGAAGTGGCCTACCCGCCGGTGGAACTCAAGAACGTGCTGGGCGAGTATCTGTCCAAGAACGGCAAGACCCAGCTTCGCATCGCCGAGACCGAGAAGTACGCCCATGTGACCTTCTTCTTCAACGGCGGCGTGGAGGCCCCCTATGAGGGCGAGGACCGCAAGGTCGTTCCCAGCCCGAAGGTGGCCACCTACGATCTGAAGCCCGAGATGAGCGCCCCCGAAGTGGCCGAGGAATGCGCCCAGCGCATCGAGAGCGGCAAGTATGACGTGGTGATCCTGAACTTCGCCAACTGCGACATGGTCGGCCACACCGGCGTGTTTGACGCCGCCGTCAAGGCCGTGGAGGCCGTGGACGCCGCCGTGGGCAAGGTCGTGGACGCTACCCTGAAGATGGGCGGCGTGGTCTTCCTGACCGCCGACCACGGCAACGCCGAGAAGATGAAGAACCCCGACGAGACCCCCTTCACCGCCCACACCACCAACGTGGTGCCCTTTGCGGTGATCGGCGCGGGCGATGTCAAGCTGCGTGAGGGCGGCTGCCTGGCCGACATCGCGCCCACCATGCTGCCCTATATCGGGCTGCCCGTCCCGGAGGAAATGACCGGCAAGAGCATCATCGTCGGGTAAGACGAAGCGCGGCTTTCCGCAAAAACTCCGTCTGCGCAGGTAAGACTGCGCGGGAACAGAAATTTCAAAAGCAGACCGGCGTACCGCGCCGGTCTGCTTTTTTTGCGGGGCATGGGGCGGGGGAACGGTGGGCTTTTCTTGTAAATTCCGGCGTTTCAGCTTGTCTTTTGGCGGCAAATAGGGTATAGTTAGAATGCTTTTGTGTTACCTGCATACAACGGGAGTTTGCCAATGAAGAAACAAATATCACAACTTCTGCGCCGCCCGCCGGTCCTGATCTGGGCGGTGCTGCAGCTTTTGATCGTGCTGGGGGCCGTCTGGGCGGCCGCGCAGCCTGCCGCAGTCTACCAGTTTTCGCCGGACCAGTGGGAGGTGATCGCGCAGCATTCCGAGATCGGCTATGACGAGGACGGCCGCCGCGGCGCCACCGAGATGACCGACGGCGAAGCGATCATGCAGACGCCTGCCATGTCGCTGCCCGCGGGGCATTACCGCGTCACGCTGGATTACCGCTACAAGCCGGGCCTTACCGAGGAGGGCGTCGAGCACCGGGCCAACCTGTACTTTACCGCCGCGGAGGATATGACCGTCAGCGGGGAACAGGCGTGGGTCAATGTGGATGCCCAGCAGGATACGGTAGTCCTCAACGTCAACTATGCCAGCGACACCATCCGGCTGGTAGCCAATAACGACGGCGGCATTTTTACCATCGGCCATGTGGAAGTCCGGCAGGATATGCTGTATGCCTGGGCCTGCGTGCTGGGCTGGGTGGTGCTTTTCTGCCTGCTGGATCTGGCGCTGCTGTTGCTGGTGCCGGGCAGCCCCCGCGCTCTGCGGGACGCCGACCTGCGCGGCTGTATCTGGCTGCTGGCGGGTGTCACGCTGCTGGCCTGTGTGCCGCTGTTCATGAACAGCGGCGGCTGTCAGGGGGCGGACTGGCGGTTCCATCTTTCGCGCATTGAGGGCATTGCCCAGGGCCTGCGCGAAGGGCAGTTCCCGGTGCGCATCTATTCCCAGGCCAAGGACGGGTATGGGTATGCGCCCTCGCTGTTCTACGGCGAGCTGTTCCTGTACTTCCCGGCGGCGCTGCGGCTGCTGGGCATGAGCGTGCAGGGGGCATACCGCACCTATGTCATGGTGATCCAGGCGCTTACGGCGGGCATCTCTTTCTTCAGCTTCCGGCAGATGTTCCGCCACAACAAGACCGCGCTGCTGGGCAGCATCCTGTATATGCTGGCGCCCTACCACATCTATAACATCTACTGGCGCAGCGCAGTGGGCGAATATACGGCGCTGGCGTTCCTGCCGCTGATCCCGGCGGCACTCACGCTGCTGTATGCCCGCCAGACGCCGGATAAACGCCAGGCCCGGGTGGCCTGTGCGGAACTGGTCGTCGCCTTTGGCGCGCTGGTGCAGACTCATATCATTTCGCTGGAACTGGCCGCCATCGCCTGCGCGGTCTTTGGCCTGTACCACTGGCGGCGCACTTTCACCCGCCGGGTGCTGGCCGTGTGGGGCGCGGCCGCCGGGCTGGTGGTGCTGCTGAACCTGTGGTTCCTGTTCCCCTTCGCCACGCTGATGCTGGGGGGCGGGTACAACAATATGTACGGCGGCGAGAGCTTTGCCGGGGGCCTGGCGGTGCAGAAGAACGGGCTGTGGATCTCCGAAATGCTGAACTGGCGCGACGACCACAACAGCATCGGCGTGGTGCTGGTGGCCGGTGCGGTGGCCTTTATCTGGTGCTGGCTCACCCAGGGGAAGGAAATGCCCCACCGGGAACGCAAGATCGGCCTGTGGGCCGTGCTGCTGGGCGGGCTGGCCTGCTGGATGGCGACGAACGCCTTCCCCTGGGGCTGGCTGGGCGCGCTGCCCGGGGTCGGGCGGCTGCTGCTGGCAATCCAGTTCCCGTGGCGGTATTTCTCGCTGGGGACGCTGCTGCTGGTGGTGGCCAGCGTCTGCGCAGTGTCGGCGCTGCGGCGCGGCCGCTATGCGCAGCCGGTGGCGGTGCTGCTGCTGTCGGCTTCGCTGCTGGGGCTGGGCATCTTCTACCACAGCTATCTGCCCACCGTGAGCACCGGCTATCTGGGGGACCGCGGCCAGATGATCTATGCCGACAATAAGATCAGCAACATGGCCTGGTACTACGACAGCCTGTATGTGCCGGACGGCGCGATGGAAAACCGGGACGGCTTTGCCCACGATGTGGGCGTCACCTCGGTGGAAGTCGTTTCGCTCACGCAGCAGGACGGCGTGACCGTGCTTACCTGCAACGAGGTCAACGGCGTGACGGGCCATGCCGAACTGCCGCTGCTGTACTACCCCGGCTACACCGTGCTGGACGGGCAGGGCATCGTGTTCCGCACCGAGAACGGCATGGTCGGCGTAACGGTCCCGGCCAACTATTCGGGCGAGATCCGGGTGGCTTTCCGGGAACCCAAGCGGTGGCTGGCGGCAGACCTGGTCAGCCTGGCGACGGCGCTGGTCCTGGTGGAACGGCTGGCGATCCATCCGCGCCTGAAAAAGCGGAAGAAAAAAGCGGCGTGAAGGCCCGCAAAGAAAGATACCGAGAGCAGGACGGCGTAAGCCGCCCTGCTCTTTTTGCGTGCTGCGGCGGGGATAGGGGGGCATGCGGCACTGCCGGGACGGTGCCGGGCATGCGTGCCCGGCGCGTTGCCCTGCGCGGGGAAAATCCCTGCCGTGCGGGCAAGCCGCCCTGGCTTTTGGCGGTTGTGCCTGTCAGGGGCGGGGAAGTACCACCGGCAGGCAGCCGCCCGCCCCCCCTGCGCGGTTTCTGCGAAAAAGAAGTGCGGCCGAAAACCAGCGCGCACACGGTTTTGCATCCTTTTGTGGAAAACCATCCCCGGTTCCGGGCGGCGGTCGGCGGACACGGGCCGCCGCAGGCGACAGGGCACGCCCCCAAGGCAAATTATAAATTTTTGATGATGAATGAATATTATTCATTGACATTTGCGAAAACCGTGCTATACTGGGGAACAGAAGGGAGGTGAAACGATGAACGATAAAAAAGCGGAAAGCAAAGCCGCCTTTGACCGGCAGGCCGCGGGCTATGATACCGGAATGCAGGGCCAGCACGCCCGCGCTTTGTACCCGGTCCTGCTGGCAAAGCTGGCGCAGATCCCGTTTGGCACGCTGCTGGACCTGGGGTGCGGCACCGGCGAGCTGCTCCGCCTGCTTTTGCAGGCCGACCCCGGACGGGACGTGTGCGGCATCGACCTGTCGGAAAAGATGCTGGCCGTCGCACGGGCAAAACTGCCGGAAGAAGTGCCGCTGCTGCAGGCGGACAGCGAAGCGATCCCGTTCCCGGACGGCACATTCGATGTGGTCTGCTGCAACGATTCCTTCCACCATTACCCGGCGCCGCAAACAGTCCTGCGGGAAGTCTGGCGTGTCCTCAAACCGGGCGGCACGTTCCTGCTGGGGGACTGCTGGCAGCCCTGGCCAGGGCGCGTACTCATGAACTGGTATATGCGCCACAGCAGGGAAGGGGATGTGAAGATCTACGCCAAAGCCGAGATGTGCGCCATGCTGGCGCAACGGTTCCGGGATGTGTCCTGGCAGCGGGTGGGCGGCACGGCCTGCGTTGCTGCGGCAAGAAAATGATTGAGCTTCACTCATTGCATTTTCCCCGCGCGCGTGCTATCATAACAGGGAAGGAGGGGACGCCCATGCGCATCACCAAAGAGCCGGAAGAACGCCGGCAGGAGATCTTCGACACAGCCCTCAGACTGTTTGGGGAGAAAGGCTACGAGAAAACGACCATCGCGGACATCGCCAACGCCATCGGGGTGGCGCAGGGGTTGTGCTACCGCTACTTCCCCTCCAAAGAGGCCCTGTTTGACAGCGCCATCGACCAGTATGCCGCCGTGCTGGCGGAACAGTTCGCCGGGCAGGCGCAGCACAGCAGCCTGACGCTGAAAGAGTTCATCCAGAAAATGCCGGTGGGCGTGGAGGATAAGAACACCAAGTATTACGCGGTGTTCCACGGCCCGCAGAACAAAAAATTCCACAACCTGCTTTCGCTCAAAACCTGTGAAAAACTGGTCCCGGTGGTGGAAGAACTGCTGCAAAAGGCGGTGCAGGCCGGGGAAGTCCAGCTTGCGGACGTGCCCACGGCGGCCAAATTCTGCGTGTACGGGCAGCTTGGCATTTTGCTGGAGGACGGCCTGGACCCGGAAGAAGGCGCAGATCGCATCCGGGCGTTCCTGCTGCAAGCCCTGCACCTGTGAACCCGCTGCCTGCGCGCCCCGGCGGCCCTGACCGCGGCCGGGCGGCAGCCGGTCCACAGAACACAGAACACAGAACACAGAACACAGAACACACAACATCCATTTCCCCGCTTTACGGCGGGGCATCTTTAGACCTGTATAATGAATAATATTCATTCATAAATGACGCGCACGGCGGCACGCCTTGGCCCTGCCGCCCGCGCGGTCGGCAGAAAGGAGAACTCATCATGCCGGAAAAAATTGATTTTATCGGCGGCAATACCAGACGCTGCCTGATGGCGGTGGCCCTGCCCGTGATGGCCGCCATGTTTTTGAATATGATGTACAATCTGGTGGACAGCCTGTGGATCGGCAACCTGCTGGGGGAGAACGCCTACGCGGCCCTGACCGATTCCACCCCCGTCATCCTGATCCTGAGCGCGGTCGCCATGGGCGCGACGAACGGGGTGTCGATCCTGCTTTCCCAGGCCATAGGTGCTAGGGACCAGAAGCGGACCGAGAGCATCATCGCCACCTCTTTCTGCGTTTCCGTCGTCTTTTCGCTGGCCGTCACGCTGGCGCTGGAACTGGGGCTGCCCGGCATCCTGCGCGCGCTGAACACCCGGCCCGAAATTTACGATATGGCGCGCAGCTACCTGTCCATCTATGTGCTGGGGTATCTGGCGGTGTACCTGTACTGCTACTTTGCGGCGGTCCTGCGCAGCTTCGGCAACTCGCTGTTCCAGGCGGCGGCCATGCTGGCAACGACGCTGCTGAACGCGGTGCTGGACCCGCTTTTCATCCGCGGGATGGGCTTTGACGGCGCTGCCGTCGCCACCCTGCTTTCGGAGGGGATCTGCCTGCTGTGCATGCTGGTCTATCTTCGCCGCAAAAAGCTGTTCGCGTTCCGGCTTTCCCGGTTTGACGCCGCCGTGGTGCTGCCGCTGATCCAGAAGGCGGTGCCCTCGGTGCTGCAGCAGAGCATCCCGGCGGTCAGCACGACCTTCCTCACCGCGCTGGTCAGCACCTACAGCCTGACGGCCGTTGCAGCCTACGGCGTGGCCGGCAAGCTGGAGATCATCGTCTTTTACCCGGCCATGGCGCTGAACATGGTGCTCACGACCATCATCGGCCAGTGCGTCGGCGGCAGGCGGTACGACCGTGTCTGCGATTATCTGAAATGCGCCATGGGCTATGGCTGCGGACTGCTGGTCGTGCTGTCGCTGCTGGTCATCGGCTTTGCCCGGCAGCTTTCGGGCCTGTTCGTCCGAAGCGGGGACGTGGCGGCCATCGTCGCCGGTTATTTCCTGATCGTCAGCGTGGGTTATATCCTGAACACGGTCACGAACTGTTATTTGGGCCTGCTCAACGGTATGGGTAAGCCGTCCCGGAGCATGCTGCTGATGGTGTTTTACTATATTGTAGTCCGTATGCCGTTGGCGTACCTGCTTTCGGGCATGGGCTTTGGGCTTAACGGCATTTGGGCCGCGGTGCTGGTCAGCCATGTGGCGGCCAGCGCGGCGGCGCTGGCTGTGGGAACGCTCGAGATCCGAAAAAACGAGGCCCTGCCGTCCGCTGCGTAAAAAGGCGCGGCCCTGCAGGGAATACAAAGCGGAAGCGCACCGCCCTTTGGGGGCGGCGCGCTTCCGCTTTGCTGTGTCGGCAGTTTACCGGCTGCCGGGGCCGTCCTCGTCCTTATGGTGCCGTTTTCGGTATTGGCGGATGAGCTTGTTCCGGGCGGGCACGCCGATGCCCAGCAGCAGGACCACGGCCAAAATCGTAAGATCCATGGCGCACACCTCACAGTTCCTTGTTTTTCATGATGCGAACGGAACACCATGCCGACGCCGCGTACAGTACAACGACAACGGCGGCCACGAGCGCGCAGGCCAGCGCGGGGGAAACCGCCACCGGCAGGCCCGCAGGCAGGAAAAACAGCGTCGCCAGAAAACCCGCCACCGGGATGTACATGAAGATCCGGCCCTTGATGGCGCCGAACTTGTAATAGCCGGGAAGCTGGAACACCGTGTAGAGGGTGAACAGCAGCAGCCCGGCGGCGCCCGCGGCCACGATATCGGCGGGGGTCACCGTTTCGCCCAAAGCCCGCAGCACTACGGGCTGGACGGCCAGCGACACCGCCAGGGACAGGAGGCCCAGCGCCAGCACATAGAGATAGCGGCCGAGGACCAGTTCGCCCCGCCTGGCGGGCAAAAGGCCGTACAGGCGTTCCATGTGGTTCTTCTCCATGATGGAGAAAGGGTAGCCCGTCGTCATGGCGATAAAACACATGGCGAAAGAAACGCCGGTCAGCAGCGAGCGGTTGACGGCGGCAAAGGCGATGGGCAGCAGCAGGGTAAAGCCGATCACTTTGGCATACGGCCTGACGAGGGCAAGATCCAGTTGGGCGGCTTTCCAGACGGTAGACATCATTCGTCCCCCTCTCTGTTGGTGAATACGATGATCTGGTCGATGGTGGCGGGTTCCGCGCACAAAGCGGGAAAGGCGGCGGCGTCCGGGGTCTTTACCAGTGCTTCAAACCCGGTGGGAAAGACGCGCAGCCCCGCGGCACGGGCTTTCAGATCGGCGGTCAGTTCGTCCGGGCCGCCCTTGAGAATGCGGAACTGGTCCACAAATTCCTCCCGGCTGCCGGTGAAAAACAATTCGCCGTAGCGGATATAGGTGATATAGTCGGCGGCGCGTTCGAGGTCGCCGGTGATGTGGGTGGAAAACAGGACGCTGTGTTCCCCGTCCTCGATGTAAGCCGCCAATATCTGCAGCAGTTCGTCGCGGGATACCGGGTCCAGCCCGCTGGTGGGTTCGTCCAGGATCAGCAGCCGGGCGTCGTAGGAGAAAGCGCACGCCAGCATCAGCTTCATCTGCATCCCTTTGGACAGGTCCCGGATCTTTTTGGCAGGGGGGATGCGGAATTTGTGCAGCAGCCCGGCGAAGCGTTCGCTGTCCCAGCCCGGATAGAAAACCGAAAGGGAACGCTCGGCCTGAGCCGCGTCCCAGTCGTCGCTGAAATAGCTGGTATCGAACACGACGCCAAGCTGGGCTTTGGCCTGCTGTTCCTGCTCGATGTTGTCCAGCCCCAGAATGCTGACCCGGCCGCCGTCGCGCCGGAGCATGTTCAAGATCAGTTTGATGGTGGTCGTTTTGCCGGACCCGTTGGGGCCGATCAGGCCCATGATGTACCCTTTGGGCAGGGTGAAGCTGATGTCGCGGAGCTGGAATCCGTCAAAGGATCTCGACAGGTGCTCTACCTGTAAATAGTCAGTCATCGGTGTCGGCCTCCCATAAAATGTCTAAAAGGTGATGCAGCTCCCCGCCGGACAGGTCCGCGACTTTTGCGGCGCGGATGGCTTCGGTCAGGCCGGTCTCTACCTTGCGCAGAAGCTGCTCCCGCATCAGTTCGGAACCGCTGCCCAGCACAAAGCAGCCGCGGCCCTGCACGTTGCGCACGAAGCCCTCCTGCTCCAGCTCGGTATAGGCCCGCGTGACGGTCAGTACGCTGATCTGCAGGTCCCTGGCCAGCGTGCGCAGCGAGGGCAGCGCGTCGCCCTCCTTCAGTTCGCCCGAAAGGATGGCGCTTTTGACCTGCTGCTTGATCTGTTCGTAGATGGGCGCGCCCGACAGATTGGAAACGATCAATTTCAAAAGTTCCCACCACTGTTTCAACTGTTATGCTGTTCTGTATAACAGTATAGCATGCGCGGAAGCAAAACGCAACCCCTCGGCAAAGGATTTTTTGCCGGGGCTGTACAGCAAAAGAAAAACGGAAGCGCGCCGCCCTCCGGGGCGGTGCGCTTCCGTTGACATCGTTGAAAATATAGGGCCGGGACGGTCAGGCGCCCGACAGCGGCGCCAGCATGGCGGCCGCAACATAGATAAGGTACAGCGCCAGGCAGGCAGCGCCCTGCCAGCGGTACAGTCTGCGGCGCAGCAGCGGCGGCAGCAGCAGGATCAGCGTGATCGCCACGCAGATGGGCAGATCATAGTGCCGGAACTGGGACCCGAAGGGCAGACGGCGGCGGTACATCAGGCTGGAAAGGGGCAGCGCCAGCGTCAGGTTCAGGATCGCGCTGTTCAAAAGCTGCATCGGCAGCGTGTGGGGCGGAAAATAGCGGCACCGCACCGAGAAACGCTTCCATACCGAGCCGAAAGGGTGCCCCAGCGCGTCGGCCAGCAGCGGCAGGCAGAACCCGAAACTGATCAGGGTGGCGGCCCACAAAGCCTGGATGGTGCCGGTGACGTTGGCAAGGGTGGCGGCGCTGTACACCAGCGCCAGCGCGCCGACGGCCAGCAGAAGCAGCCCCACGGTCACGCCCGCCAGATTTTTCATCGCGTTGGCAAAGCTCATCACGGGGAAGGCCATCGTGTGGGCGGTGTAGCCATATACATCGGCCGCGTCCCTGCGCGGGGATTCGGGCGCGCTGCCCGCCGTGGTCACGATCTCGCTGCCCTCCGCGTAGCTGTAGTGGTGCTGGTAGACGATGCTGAGCATCACGAACAATACGAACAGGGACATCAGCAGGCCGGTGCCGGTGTAACTCAGCGTGCCGTCGCGCACGAACACGATCAGCACCGCGCAGGCCGCCAACAGCAACAGGCATTTGCGGCAGAACTCCTGCCGGTCCACCGAAGCGCGCTGCCGGGGATTGAGCAGGCAGACGGCCAGCGCCAGCCCCAGGTTGGCGACCGAACCGGCCAGCGCCGCGCCCACCGCCAGCGAAGTGACCGACATACCGGCGGCCAGGAACGCCAGCATAAGCTGGGGCAGCGCCAGGCAGAAGGGCACCACCGTGCCGCCGACCACCCACATGGGCAGGCCGCACAGGGCGCAGCACCAGGTAGTGCAGCGCCCGGACAGGCGGCTGCCCACGGCGGTCAGCACCAGGCCGAGGCCGTAGACCAGAAATGTCAGCAATAAAACCCACATGGCGATTTACCAGAAAAGGGCAGCGCGCCGCGCTGCCCTGCAGACTGTTGAAAAAGGCTCAAAATCCGTTGCCAGCGGCGGACATGTGCCGACGCTGGCAACACATACAGGGAAATTTTGCGGCAAATTGTGTATGAGGCTATAGGCCGATTGCGCGATTTGTCGCAAAAATTTTGTCTAAGGGGAATCCAAAGAGCTGCGAAGCCGCGCGCCGCCTGCGGCGGATGCAGCAAGGCGGAGCAGGGGCAGCGGTCGCAGAGCGCAAGCGCCGCTCCAAGGCGCGCTGCGGGATGCGGGAACCGCAACCCGTTAAACAGGAGCCTTAGGCACCGCCGTAGGCGACTGTTGCCTCTTTTGGAGCTTGTCGAGTTTCTCGACAAGCTCGGTCAGCGCGCCGCGCTGCCCTGCTTGTGTAGTTAGTAGGCGATGCCCCAGACGACCATCTTGGTGGCGGGTTTGCCGCAGACCGGGCACACGTCGCTCAGGTGTTCCTGCTCGAACGGCATGCAGCGGCTGGAAAGGCCCGCCTGCTCTTTCATGGCTTCCTCGCAGGCCAGGTCGCCGCACCACATGGTCTTGATGAACCCGGTGGAAGCGGCAGCCTTCTGCTTGATCTCCTCCATCGTGGTGGCGCTGGTGGTACGGGCCTCGCGGTTTTTCAGCGCGCGGTCGTACAGGTCCTTCGCCAGCGCGTCCAGCGCGGCGGGCACGGCAGTGGCCAGATCCTCGAACTTGACGAACTGCTTTTCGCGGGTGTCGCGGCGGACCAGCACGCACTGGCCCTGCTCGATGTCGCGCGGGCCGACTTCCAGACGGACCGGCACGCCTTTCATCTCCCACTGGGCGAACTTCCAGCCGGGCTGCTTGTCGCTGTCGTCCAGCTTGACGCGCACGATGCCCTTGAGCTGGTCAGCCAGTTCGCGGCATTTTTCCAGCACGCCGGGCTTGTGGGCCGCCACCGGCACGATGACAAGCTGCACCGGCGCGATGGCGGGCGGCAGGATCAGGCCGTCGTCGTCGCCGTGGGTCATGATGATGGCGCCGATCAGGCGGCTGGACGCGCCCCAACTGGTCTGGAAGGGGTACTGCAGGGTGTTGTCGCGCCCGGCAAAGGTCACGTCATAGGCGCGGCTGAACTTGT
The DNA here is from genome assembly GCA_003343905.1 of Subdoligranulum variabile. Taxonomy (GTDB): domain Bacteria; phylum Bacillota; class Clostridia; order Oscillospirales; family Ruminococcaceae; genus Gemmiger; species Gemmiger variabilis_C. The sequence continues at coordinate 72,502 of QAKI01000054.1, read as the reverse complement.
CGCCAAAGTAGTGGCTGGTGCCGCTCTGCAGGGCTTTGCCGTCCTTCATCATCGCTTCGATGGTGTAGGTGGCTTCGGCGCCGGCAAACTTCTCCTTGTCGGTCTTGCGGCCCTTCAGAACGGGGATGCACAGGTCATGCTCGCAGAAATCCGCGTAGCAGTTGAGCTGCTGCTCGGTCTCGGCCTGGGCTTCCTCCGCGGTTTCGTGGATGGTGTGGCCTTCCTGCCACCAGAACTCACGGGTGCGCAGGAAGGGGCGGGTGGATTTTTCCCAGCGGACCACGCTGCACCACTGGTTGTACAGCATCGGCAGGTCGCGGTAGCTGTGCAGCACATGGCTGAAGTGGTCACAGAACAGCGTTTCGCTGGTGGGGCGCACGGCAAGGCGTTCCTCCAGCGGTTCGCTGCCGCCCATGGTGACCCAGGCGACCTCGGGGGCAAAGCCGTCCACCAGTTCGCCCTCCTTTTTCAGCAGGCTTTCCGGCATCAGCATGGGCATCGCAACATTTTCGTGGCCGGTAGCCTTGAAGCGGGTGTCCAGATTTTTCTGGATGTTCTCCCAGATCGCGTAGCCGTAGGGGCGCAGCACCACAAAGCCCTTCACGCTGGAATATTCCACCAGTTCAGCCTTGGTGCAGATATCGGTGTACCACTGGGCGAAATCGACCTCCTGTGCGGTGATCGCCTCGACCATTTTTTTCTTATCGCTTGCCATGTCTACTCCTTCACATCCGGCGGCGCAAAATTACAGCCGCTCCTCCAGATAATTGACCACATCGCCCACGGTGTGGAAGTTCTCGATCTCCTCGTCGGGGATCTCCACGTTGAACTCGTCGGACAGGGTGGTGATCATGTCGATGACGTCGAGGCTGTCGGCGCCGAAATCATTGACGATGTCGCTGTCGGGGGTGATCTTTTCGGGATCGACTTCAAGCTGGTCGGCCAGGTATTCGCGGATACGCGCAAAAACTTCGGAATCCATAGTATATCTCCTTCTGCAAACAAATATTCATTAAATATATATCTTATCTGTCAAAAGATGTCAAGAGGACCGGGGCAAAAACCGTGTAAAAAGGCCGTTGTGCTGCCCCGGCGCGCCGCGGCATACACTGGTCGGGGGAGGGATGGTATGAAACTGTCATTTACCAAGATGCAGGGCGCGGGCAACGATTACATTTATCTGGACTGCCGGGAACAGGGGCTGCCGCCCCAGGCGGGGCAGTGGGCGGCAAGGCTTTCCCGGCGGCATTTTTCGGTGGGGGCGGATGGGCTTATCTGTATCGCGCCGCCCCAACTGGCGGACGCGGATGCAACGATGGTCATGTATAACGCGGACGGCAGCCAGGGGGCCATGTGCGGCAACGGCGTGCGCTGCGTGGCCGAGTACCTGCACACCCACGGCGTGCAGAAGGACCGCATCGAACTGGACACCCCCGGCGCAGGGCGCAAAACGCTGTACCGCGTCGCGCCCCATGTGTGGCGGGCAGGGATGGGGCGCTTCTCCGCGCGGGCGCAGGACATCCCGGCGGAAGGGCTGGGGGCCGGGCCGCTGCTGGATCTGCCGCTGGTGGCCGCAGGGCGCGCGTGGCGGGTGAACTGCCTGAGTATGGGCAACCCCCACTGCGTGGTGCTTTGCCGCGAAGCGCCGCCCGAAGGGCTGGAACTGGCCGTTTGGGGCCGCGCGCTGGCGGAACATCCGGCGTTCCCCCAGGGGGCCAACGTGGAATTTGTGCGGCAGGAAGGACCGCGGGCGCTGGCGGTAACAGTCTGGGAGCGGGGCAGCGGCGCAACGCTGGCCTGCGGCACCGGCGCCTGCGCGGCGGCGGCCGCACTGGTGCTGCGCGGGGACTGCCCGCGGGAGGAGGAGATCGAAGTATCGCAGCCCGGCGGGCGGCTGCAGGTGCAGGTGCTGGCGGACGATACGGTGCTGCTCACCGGCCCGGCGCACACGGTCTTTGAGGGAACGGTGGAAATTTGAACGCGGCTTTACAGAAGAAAAAATGGTTGTTATAATGAAAAAAGATTTTTTGGAAAGTAAGAAAGGAAAAACAACATGCTGCAACGAAAACTGCGCGCGGCGCTGGTGATCCCGGGGGAAAAGCGGAGCGACCGCTTTTTCCGGCTGTTCCCGTGGGTGTGGCTGGTGGCGGCCTACTGCGTCACCATGCTGGTCCTCTGCCTGCATGGCCGCAACTATATCGACAGCGATATCGCCGGGGACATGATGCTGGCGGATTTACTCAATCAAGAGGGCGGCTTGATGGCGCCGGATTGGTGGTATTCCAGCGAACTTCGCGTTGTATATTTGCAACTTTTATATCGGCTTGCACTTCTGATCTTTCCACATGACTGGTATGCGGCCCAAATGCTTGGGCAGGCAGGATGGCTTCTGCTTCTGATCCTTTCCTATCTGTATGTGGCGCATGGCCTGAAACTCAAAAACTGTGGTGTATGGGGTGCTGCGGCGCTGGCTTGCCCCTTTGGAACCTGGTATTTGTGGTACGGACCTTTTGCCGGGGCGTATTTGCCGCATATGATTTTGATCCTGTTAAGTTTTGGTGCCATGCTGCATCTGATGCATCCGGCCAATCGCTGGAGTTGTGTGCTGCAATGGATACTTTTGCTGGGGTCGGCGCTGGCATCGGGACTAAATGGCATAAAAGGCATCATGGGATTTTATCTGCCCATGGCCGCAGCCATGGTGGTGGCGGTGATACTGCGCTGGTATGAAGAACCGCAGCGCCTGCCGTTGAAAAGCTTGTGGCTGTTTGTGCTTTCCGGCATTGCAACGGCGGTAGCGGGCGCTGCCTACATCGTCTACAGTAAAGTACTGGCCAATGCCTATTCCTTCGAGGATTATAACGGTCGTGTCTGGTCGGATTTTGACCTCAGCGCGCTGTTTTCTCAGTGGGGCGAATTCCTGAGTCTGTTTGGCTATCCTACAAAGTCGGCGCTTAAATCCGCACCGCAAATTTTCTCGGTGGAAGGGCTCCTGGGGGCCTTTGGTGTGGTGACGGCGGGAGCAATCGTTTTTTCTCTGATCCGGCTGCTGTGGCGTTGGCAAAAAATAGATCCGCAGCAGCGCATCGTACCGCTGCTTTTTGCGTCGATCTGTTTGGTAGACGGGATGATTTTCGCCTGCACAGAAGATATAGCGCCTATTGATGCACGGTACTGGCTTACCGTGGTCCCCTTTGCATTCCTGGTGTTGCAGTTGGAGGGCGAAACAGAGCGGTTCAGCCCGGAATTTATGCGCCGGGCCGCAGCGATGGCTTTCTGTGTTTGCATCACGGCGACCAGTATTTCTTCGGTGCGGTTATTTTTTGAAAATGGTTTGCGTGTCAATCCGCATTTGGCGACCGTGTGCGACTGGCTGGTGGATCAGGGATATACACAAGGGTATGCGACTTTCTGGAACGGAAATGTCCTTACCGAATGGTCAAGCGGCGAACTGGAAATGTGGGTAGTCAGCGACCTGAATACGTTGGACCTGAGCCAGGGCTTGCAGAAGATGGCGCATCAGGAGACTCCGCAAGGCGAAGTGTTTCTTGTGACGACCCGTGAGGAACTGAAAAATTCCGGGCTTTCCGCGATGGAAAGCGTGGCGGATGACAACATTGTGTATTTGGACCAGCAGGAAAAATCTCCCTCACCTTTCGGTCATTACATCGTCATGACCTTCGCCGGTGTTGATGAGATGCAGGATGCTATTGAAGCGGCGCAGTTGGAACGTGAGTGATAAAAACAGGCATTTATGTATGAGGAATACCTCATCATTTTTCAGGAAAGTTAAGAAAGGAAAAACAACATGCTGCAACGAAAACTGCGCGCGGCGCTGGTGATCCCGGGGGAAAAGCGGAGCGACCGCTTTTTCCGGCTGTTCCCGTGGGTGTGGCTGGTGGCGGCCTACTGCATCACCATGCTGGTCCTCTGCCTGCATGGCCGCAACTATATCGACAGCGATATGTCCAGCGAGATGGTGCTGGCCAACCTTCTGAATCAGGAAGGCGGCCTGCTCTCAACGAACTGGTGGTATTCCACGGAGTTGCGGGTGTTCTGTTTGCAGCCGTTCTACCGCGTGGGGCTGCTGCTGTTCCCGCATGACTGGTATGCGGCGCGCATGCTGGGGCAGGGGCTGTGTATGCTGCTTCTGGTGGCCGTCTACCTGTATGCCTGGCGCGGAATGGGGTTCCGCAGCAGCGGCGCGTGGAGTGCGGGCGCGCTGGTCTGCCCGTTCGGGACCTGGTATCTGTGGTACGGTCCCTTCGGCGGCTACTATCTGCCGCACATGATCTGGATCTTGCTGAGTTTTGGCGCAATCCTTCATCTGACGCGCGCGGAGAAAGCCAAGCGGTGGATCGTCCCGGCTGCGCTTCTGGTATTCAGCAGCGCGGCGTCGGGCTTGAACGGCATCAAGGGCCTGATGGGATTTTATCTGCCCATGCTGGCGGCAGCCACCGTGGCTGCCGGGCTGCAATGGCACCTGCACCCGGATCGTCTGCCGCGCCGGGCGCTGCGGCAGTTGGGTGCCGCTGCTGGGGCTGCTGTGATAGCGGCGGGCGGTTATCTGTTCAACAGTGTGGTCCTTTCTGTCAATCATGACTTCTCCAGTTATAATGACCGTTCCTGGACGAATCTCAGCATCGAAACACTTCTTGATAAATGGACGGATTTTTTGACGCTGTTTGGCTATCCGGTGGATTCCTACTTGAACGGCGGCGGGCCGCTTTTCTCGCTGATGGGCATTCTGGCGGCATTCAGTCTGCTGACGGCGGGGGCGTTCGTGTTCAGCCTGATCCGGCTGCTGCTGCGCTGGCGGGAACTGGGCGAACAGCGCATTCTTCCGCTGCTGATGGGTGCCATCTGCCTTGTGCAGGGATTGATCTTCTCCTGCACGGGACGGCCTGGCGATACCAATGCGTCCTACTGGCTGACGGTGGTGCCTTTCGTGTTCCTGACCCTTCAAATGGAAGGGGAGACCGAGCATTTCCGCCTGCGGTTCACCCGTCGCGCGGCCGGTCTGGCCTTCTGCGTCTGTATCGCGGCGACCAGTGTTTCGGCCTGCATACAGTTTTTCCAGCATGGTCCCCAGACCAACCCCCACCTGGCGGAAGTCTGCGATTGGCTGGAGGACGAGGGCTACACCCAGGGCTATGCCACGTTCTGGAACGGCAACGTGCTGACCGAATGGTCCGACGGCCAGATCGAAATGTGGGTGACCAACAATTTCAACACGCTGGAACCCTACGAATGGCTGCAAAAGACCAGCCACGTCCAGCCGCCGGAAGGCCCGGTGTTCCTGCTGACGACGATGGAAGAGCTGCAATCCATGAACCTGACCCAGCTTTACTGGTGGTCGGACGTGGTCTATGAGGACGGCGAAGAAATAGCCGACCGCAACAAACACTATGTAGTCATGGCCTACGACAGCGCCGCCGAACTGCAAACGGCTGTTGCGGGCGCCCAGTCCTGGGCGGCGGAAGGCGCCGAGTGACACGCGGGGACGAATCTTCCCTTGCACCGCCCGCAAAATTGTGATACAGTAATCATAAATATATGTACATACGAGGAGGATCATTATGCAGATCAATCCGCATTATGCAGAACTGAACGAAAGCTACCTCTTCAGCACCATCGCGCACAAAGTGGCCGATTACCAGAAAGCCCACCCCGACGCCGACCTGATCCGGCTGGGCATCGGGGACGTGACGCTGCCGCTGGCAAAGTCGGTGGTGGAAGCCATGCACAAGGCGGTGGAGGAACAGGGCCACAAGGAGACCTTCCACGGCTACATCCCCAGCGAGCAGGGCTATGAGTTCCTGCGGGAAGCCATCCGCCAGTATTACGCGGGGCGCGGCGTGACGCTGGACCTTTCGGAGATCTTCATTTCGGACGGCGCCAAGAGCGACCTGGGCAACCTGCTGGACCTGTTCAGCGAGGACAACACCGTGCTGGTGCCCGACCCGGTCTACCCGGTTTATGTGGACGACAACGTGATGGCGGGCCGCAAGATCCTGTACCTGGCTGCCACGGCGGAAAACAATTTCCTGCCCATGCCGGAGGAAGCCCCCGACGCCGACATCGTCTATATTTGCAGCCCCAACAACCCCACCGGCGCAGCCTACACGGTGGAACAGTTGCAGGCGTGGGTGGACTGGGCCAAAGCCCGGAACGCCGTGATCCTTTACGATGCGGCGTATGAGTGTTTCGTCAGCCAGCCGGGGCTTGCCCGCAGCATCTACGAGGCCAAGGGCGCCGAGGAAGTGGCCATTGAGGTGTGCAGCTTCTCCAAGATTGCCGGCTTTACCGGCACCCGCTGCGGCTACACCATCGTGCCCCAGGCATTGACGCGGTGCGGCCAGAGCCTGAACAAGATGTGGCTGCGCCGCCAGACCACCAAGTTCAACGGTGTGGCGTATATCGTGCAGCGCGGCGCGGCGGCCGTTTTCAGCGAGGAAGGCATGGCCGAGATCCAGCAGAATCTCGACTACTACCGCCGCAACGCGGCTGTCATTGCCCAGGCGCTGGACGAAGCGGGCGTCTGGTACTGCGGCGGCAAGAACAGCCCCTACATCTGGCTGCGCTGCCCCGGCGGCATGGGCAGTTGGGAGTTCTTTGACTGGCTGCTGGACACCGCCCGCGTGGTGGGCACGCCCGGCGAGGGCTTCGGCCCCTGCGGCAAGGGATATTTCCGCCTGACGGCTTTCGGTGACGCCGCGCGCACCCGCGAGGCTGCCGAACGCATCAAGGCAGCGTTGGCAAAGCTGTGAACCCAAAAGGAGAGATCGCCATGAAACCCAATGAAGAGATCATGAATTTCCTGAAAGAAAACCCCACGTTCTATCTGGCTACCGTGGACGGTTATCTGCCGCGGGTGCGCCCGCTGGGGTTCGCCATGTGGTACAACGGCCACCTGTGCCTGGCTATCGGCAAGCACAAGGCCGCCTACAAGCAGTTGTTGGACAACACCAACCTGGAGATCTGCGCGGCCAATGACCGCGGCGAGTGGCTGCGCGTGCAGGGCACTGCCAACTTTGACAATACCCCCGAAGCGCAGGAAGCTGCCTTCCAGGTCATGCCCCAGTTGGAGGACCTGTACAATGACGAGACCGGCCACAAGCTGGGCATCGTCTATCTGGATCATTTGTCTGCGAAGCTGTTCTCGATGTCGGGGACGGTCAAGGACATCATGAACTATTGACACCGTACATTGGCGGGACCCTGCGGGGTCCCGCCTTTTTTGCAAAAAAGCAGGAAAAAGTTGTAACATCCGGCGATGTTCTGCGTCTTATGGGTACAGCCGGTTGAAAAATGCGGGAAAGGAGGGCGCGGCGATGCGGAAAGACGACTTTGAACAGGTCTACGCCCGGTATTACAAAGCGGTCTATGCCTACCTGATGACCCTGTGCCATGACAGTGAACTGGCCGCCGACCTTGCGCAGGAAACATTTTATAAAGCCCTACGCGGCATCGACCGCTTCCAGGGGGAATGCCCGGTGAATGTGTGGCTGTGCAGCATTGCCAAGCACGCGCTGGCGGACCATTACCGCCGCCATAAACGGGAAGCCCCGCTGCCGGAAACACCGCCCGACACGCCCGACCGCGACCCGCTGCCCGGGGAACGGCTGGAACAGCGCCAGGGGGCGCTGACCCTGCACCGGGCGCTGCACGCCCTGCCGGAACCCTACCGGGAAGTATTCTGGCTACGGGTCTACGGTGAATTGACCTTTGCCGAGATCGGCGCGCTGCACGAAAAGACCGAAAGCTGGGCCCGCGTGACGTACTACCGGGCCCGTGCGAAACTGAAGGAGGCTTTGCCATGAAAATGCCCTGTTATCTGGTGCGGGACCTGCTGCCGCTGTATAAGGATCAGGTGTGTGAGCCGGACACCGCCGCCGCCGTGAAGGAACATCTGGAAGAATGTTCGGACTGCCGCGCCCTGTGGGAAAACATGGAGAATGCCGCCCCGGAGGAAAAAGAACTGGAATCTGCCAAGGCCCAGGAACAGGCCGCCGCGCTGCGCAAAGCGCGGGGGACGCTGCGGAAGAAGATATGGGGCCCGGTGGCTGGTGTGGTTTTGCTGGCGGTGGCGGTCCTTGCGGTAAGTGTGCTGGGGTTCCGCCACTGGGCGCTGGGGGTGATGCTGGATGTCAGGCAGGAAGATATTGCAGATGTGTACTGCACTGATACGAAGGAACTGCGTGTTCAGATGGTGCAGGGGAAAAGTTATACCAGCTTGCAAAGCACCTATGTTACCATTCAGGATGAAAGCGGGACCTACGAAGCTGCCATTTTTACCATGCAGGTGGATCTGTGGTCGAGCCTGACGCATAATGGTTGGCAAGGTGATACGGTCCTGTTTTACAATACACTGGATACTGCACAGGAAGCCTATTTTGTTGCATGGGATGATTGGGAATCTGTGCAGCAGGCCGCCAAGGGAACGGATGGTGACTATGTGATGACCGATGTGCCCGACACCATGCATCTGCTGTGGCAGCGGGACGACGCTGCCGCCCCGGCCGCGCCCTGACCCAAACCACCCCACAGAACCATACAACGACGAAGCCCCGGCCTGCGCATGCCGCGCAGGCCGGGGCCTGTTGTTCTTATTGGAGCATTTTTGCAGGGCGTTCAGACGCCGTGCTGCGGGTTGAGGATGGTACGCCAGTCCAGGTCGCCGTGTTCCAGGCCGTGGATCAGCACCTCGGCCGTGGCAATGTTCGTGGCGACCGGAATGTTATGTACATCGCAGATGCGCAGCAGGTTCATCTCGTTGGGTTCGCCGGGCTTGGCCGTGATGGGGTCCCGGAAAAACAGCAGCATGTCCACCTCGTCACAGGCGATGCGGGCCATGATCTGCTGGTCGCCGCCATGGCCGCCGGGCAGGAACTTCTGCACGGCAAGGCCGGTGTTTTCTTCCACCAGGCGTCCCGTCGTACCCGTTGCGATCAGCTTATGCTGCGACAAAATGTGCCGATAGGCGGTGCAAAACTGTAGCATCAGCTCCTTCTTGGCGTCGTGAGCCACCAGGGCGATTATCATAATGCTACACCATCCTTCTCAAGCGTTACAAGGTAAGCGGGACGCGCTGCCCGCACAGACGTCTGGCCATGGCTTGTCCGGCGATCACCGCCGGGTCATGGGGCGGCGGTACAGTGCCCAGCGCACCGGCGCGCTGCAGTTCCCGGCTTTCGGGGATCACCGCCAGCAGTTGAACGCCCACTGTGTCGATGCATTCATCCAGATCGAAAACGGAAGCCCGTTTGCCGAAACTTTCCCGCGTGATGCGGTTCATCACCAGCCGCACCGCGCTCTGGGGCCGGCTGCCGCGCAGCAGCCAGTCCGCCACGATCCGCCCGTCGCGCAGCGCCACCGGGTCCGGCGTCAGCACAAGCAGGGCGGTGTCCGCCACAGCGGCCGCCGCGGTGAACGGCGCGCCCATCCCGGCGGCGGTGTCCAGCAGGACAAAATCAAAATACGGGCGCATGGCCGTCAGCAGCCGCCCCAGCGGGGCGGCCTCCACGGCCCCGCCTTCGTAGGGGGCGCTGATGACCGAAAGCCCGGGGTATAGCGGGCTTGGCACGACGGCCTTGCCGCCCTCACACCGGCCGCACAGCACATCTTCAATGTCATAGACCGTGCGGCCATAGACCCCTGCAATAATATCGACGCTCCGCAGGCCGGAATCCAGTTCGATCAAAAGCACCTTGCGGCCCAGCCGCGCAAGGCTGGCACCCAGCAGGACGGAGACCGTGCTTTTGCCCGTGCCCCCTTTGCCGGAACAGATCATACAACATTGCGCGTTCAAAAGCGGGCCTCCTATATAACTGCGGCAGTCACAATGCCGCGACACTATCTCATTTGTATTGTAGCATACTTTGCAACAGGCGGCAACTGACTTTTTAGCAGAAAAAGCAGGCCCATTTTTGAACGATTTAACAACGTACTGTTTAGACCTTTGTATAAAAACCGTCTATTCATCCCGGCGGCGCGTTCAGCCGAAGCAGGCGTCCAGCACGGCGCGCAGGATGGGCGCGGCGTTGGCGCCGCCCCCGCCGTATTCCAATACCACCGACACCGCGATCTGCGGGTCGTCGGCGGGCGCGTAGCCGATCAGCACCGAGTTGGTGTAGTAGCCGCCGCCGGGCATCTGTTCGGCGCGCTGGGGGCTGCCGGTCTTGGCGGCGCAGGGCACCGGCGATTCCCGCAGCACGCGGGTGCTTTGGGCCATGCGCACCATGCCGTCGCGGATGGGGCCGAACACGCTCTCGCCGCCCGGCACCGCCGTAAACTGGGGCGTGTACTGCCACACGGTCTGCCCGGTGGCCGGGTCCAGGGCGTGGCTGGCAAAATGCAGGGTGGGGCGCTGGCCGCCGGTGGCCAGGGTGGCGGCATAGACGGCCAACTGCGCCGGGGTCACGGCGGTGTTGCCCTGGCCGATGGCGGCCATCAGCGTCAGGCCGGACTGGTAGTTGCTGTCGCTGGACCAGGTCAGGCGACCTTCGGCTTCGGGCACTTCCACGCCGGTGGGGCTGGCCAGCCCCAACTGCTGCGCCATGGCGCTGAACACATCCACGCCCAGACGGCGGCCGGTGTCGTAGAAAAAGATGTTGCAGCTGTATTGCAGGGCCGTGCGCAGGTCCACCGGGCCGGAATGTCGGTCCTGCAGGCAGCGCGGCTGGTAGCCGCTGTAGTACAGGTAGCGCCCGGTACAGTTCACGGTGGCGTTGGGATCGTAACCTGCGGTCAGGGCGGCGGCCGCCACGGCGGGCTTGAAGGCCGAACCCGGCGCGTACAACCCCTGAAAGACCCGGTCCAGCAGCGGCGCGGCGGCGTCGGCGGCCAGGGCGCTGTACTGCGTGCGGTAGGTGTTCAGGTCGTAGCCGGGCCAGTTGGCGGCGGCCAGGATGCCGCCGGTCTTTACGTCCACCACCACGGCGGCCCCGGCACAGACTTCCCGCCCGGCCCCGGCGGCAGCCGTCGCCTGCAGGGTCTCGATCTGGGTCTTGAGCGCCTGCTGCAGGGTGGTCTGCAGCCCCGCGTCCAGCGCCAGCACCAGCGTTGCGCCCGGCTGCGCGTCGGTCAGTTGGTGGGTCTGGCGCACGGCGCCGTCCAGCCCGGCGTTGACCAGCAGGCGGCCGTCCTGCCCGCGCAGCAGGCTGTCGTAGGCTTTTTCCAGCCCGCTCTGGCCCAGGATGCTGTCCATGGGCAGGCCCTGGGCCTGCACGTCGGGCCACTGTTCGGCGGTGACAGGCCCGGTAAAGCCCAGCGCGTGGGGCAGCAGCGTGCCGTTGGGCCAGGTGCGTTCGCCGCGGGCGTCCAGCCGCACCGCGCCGCTCTGCACCAGCCCCGCCCGGTAGAGGGCCTCGATGGTCCCTTCGTCCAGATCCTTCTGGACCAGCAGTTCCCCGGCCGAAACGGCAGAACAAAAGGCGGCAAGCTGTGTTTCCACATCCTTGCCGCCTGTGAGTTCTTCCAAAGTTTGTACAGTCTGCTGCATCCGGGTGCCCGGTGGGGCCGGGACCCGCAGGTAAAGGTCGTACACGGTGGTGTCCCGCGCCAGCACCGTGCCGTTGCGGTCGGTGATGGAACCGCGGGCCGCGTGCTGTTCCACGGTATAGCTGGCCGAACTGGCCTGCGCCGCCTTGGCGGCATAGTGGTCCGCCATAACGAACTGCATCCAGGCGAGCCGCCCGAAAAAGAGCACGAACACCACGCAGCACAGCACCAGCAGCGCCGCGATGCGCCGGTGCCCGCGCGGGGCGTCCCCGTTGTGTCTGGCCATGGCCGGACCACCTCCTTCCCTGATATTTCTTAGTATAGGCGATTTGTGTCGAAATAGCAATTCATTTTTTTACAAAAAAGACCGCGCTGCCAAGGTCCGCCGTGTCGGTCAGCGGGGCGCGGGCGGTCAGGCCGCTGCCGTCGGGGCTGGGGGCATCGGCCAGCGTGCCCAGCCAGCAGCCGCCCGGCGTGGTCACGGTCGTACCGGCGGCAAGGCCGCAGTCGGCAGGCAGGCCGGTCAGGGCCCAGCCGTTTTCGCGCTCCAGCAGCCCCGCATGGGGCCCGGCCAGCCCGGCGCAGGGGTCGCCCTCGGTGCCCGCAAACGCGATCCGGCAGGTGTCGTTGCTGCTGCAGGCCACCACCCGCCCGGCATAGCGGCCCTGCGGGTCCAGCACGGGGGCGCCCACTTCGGCGGTGCAGGCCAGCGTGGCGCCATCGGCGCGGCGTTCGGTCACGCGGGCGGGCTGCCAGCTGCCTTCCGGCCGGGCGGCCCCCACCAGTTGGCGCAGGGCTTCGTTTTCCGCTTCAGCATCGGCGGCGCGGGCCAGACGGCTGTGCAGATCGGCGTTCTGCCGCTGCAGGTCCGCTAATTCTTCGGTATAGTGGGGGATCAGCAGATCCCCCACCGCCGCCCGCAGCCAGGCGGTCCCGGCCGGGGCGGCGGCCGCCAGATGGGGCAGCGCCAGCCACAGCGCCAGCAGGACCAGCGGCGCCAGCAGCCACCGCCAGCGCCGCCGGCGGGGCTGTGCCAGATCCAGACCGCGTTGCATGGCGATCACCTCCCGCTTTACAATATGCCTTGCAGGGAGGCTGTAGACTTTGTTATAATACCCGCAGGAGGGAAAACGGGATGGATTACCAACTTTTGCTTTTGGATATAGACGGCACCCTGCGCCCGGACGGCTGTGCGCGGGTCCCGCGGGAAAACGCCGAGGCCGTGAACGCGGTCCAGCGCGCGGGGGTACGCATCGCCATCGCCACGGGGCGCGGGCGCACCGGCGTCGGCAAAGGGCTGCTGCGCTCCATCCGGCCGGATTACTGGCTCTGCGCCGGGGGCGCCCAACTGCTGGACCGGCAGGGCAGCGATCTGGAACTGCACCGCTTTACGCCGGAGGAAATGTACGCGCTGGTGGATTTTTTTGAGGACTACGAACTGCCGCTGCGCTTCACTTTCCATGATGCGAACTACGCCTACCTGGGCTACGACGAATTTATCCGGCGGGAAAAAGCCAAGAATCTGAACAATAATATCCAGGACGGGGAGGACCAGGACCACCATCTGGTGGAAATGCCCTTCGGCGCCTTCGGCTTCGTGCCGCGGGACCGGGCCGAGGCGTTCCAGCAGAAGTACGGCTACCTGGGGCTGAACTTCCTGTATTCCTACCCCGGCAGCGACGGGTGCGATATTTTGAAGAAGGGCATCGACAAGGGCTACGGCCTGCGGGCGCTGGCCCGGCTGGCTGGTCTGGACCCGGCCGCCTGCGTGGCGGTGGGGGACGGCGACAACGACGCCGCCATGCTGGGGGCCGCGGGCCTGGGCGTGGCGATGGGCAACGCAAGCGCCGCCGCCCGCGCGGCGGCGGACCGCATCGGCCCCGACGCGGCGCCCTTCGGCGTGGCGGACCTGTGCCGGGAACTCTGGCCGGAGGCGTTCTGAACATGGCGGAAAAAACAGCCTACACCCATGTGGGGCCGGGCCTGCCGCCGCTGCACGGCGAACGGGCGGCGGCGCTGATTTTGGGCAGTTTCCCCAGCCCCAAAAGCCGCGAACAGGGCTTTTTCTACGGCCACCCGCAGAACCGCTTCTGGCCGCTGATGGCGGCGCTGACCGGCGAACCCACGCCGGACTGGGCCGACCTGGAAGCCAAGAAAGCCATCATCCTGCGCCACGGGCTGGCCGTGTGGGATACCATCGGCGCCTGCGACATCCGCGGCGCGTCGGATGCGTCCATCCGCAACGTGGAACCCAACGACGTGGCCGCGCTGATCCGTAAACTGGGCGTGCGCGCAGTGTTCTGCAACGGGGCGGCGTCGGGCCGGGTGTACGCCCGGTACGCCCAGAGCGGGACCGGCCTGCCCGCCACGGTGCTGCCCAGCACCAGCCCGGCCAATGCCGCCTGGACGATGGAGCGCCTGCGTGCCGCCTGGGGTGCGGCGCTGGGTCCGTTTTTACATTCCAACGGTTGAAAACCGACCCTTTTTGGTCTATAATAAGCTAATATACCCACAGCCGGTTCCAAAGGGAGGATGCGCCGTGAGCAAATGGAAAGAAAAACAGGTCCGACCTGTTCTGCCGCTGTATCTGGCGGCCCTGGCGTGGCCGCTGGGCGCGCTGGTGTTCCCGCCTTATACGCTGGTCAATCTGGCGCTGGTGGCGGTGTGCAGCGCCGTGGTCTATGCCGTGGCGCGGTATCTGTGCCCCATGCGGGTGGTGCGCACGCTGCAGCCCTACGCCACCGGCAGCGAGGATGTGGACGCCATGCTGGCGGGCATCGACCGCGAACTGGACGAACTGCACCGCCTGAACGACGCGATCCCGGACAAGACCCTTTCGGATTCCATGGACCTGATGGAAGCGGCGGGGCGCAAGATCGTCAAAACGGTGGAGGCCGACCCCGAAAAGGCGCGCCAGATCGACCGCTTTGCCCGGTATTACCTGCCGGAAGTCGTCAAACTGATGCAGACGTATATCGAACTGGAAGAAAACGGCGCGGCGGATTCCATCGTGGAGGAATTGCGGGCCAATTCCGTCACCACGGCCACCGCCTTTGAAAACCAGTTGGAAGCCCTTTACAGCGCCGAAACGATGGAGGTCTCCACCGACATCGAAGTGCTGGACAGTATTTTGAAAAGCCAGAACCTGACTAAATAAATCGAACATGATGGAGAAAGGATGGACCCCTATGGACGACCTGAACAAGGAACTGGACCTGAACGTGCCCGCCGCGCCCAGCCTGACGCTGGATGCTGCGCCGAGCCTGACGCTGGACCCCGCCGCCGACGAGAAAGTGGTGGAGGAAGTCAAGAAAGCCGAGCCCGTCAAGGTGGAGGATACGCCCCTGAGCCCCGAAGAACAGAAGATGGTGGACGACTTTGCCGAGAAGATCGACATCACCAATTCCCAGATGGTGCTGCAGTACGGCGCGGCCAGCCAGAAGAAACTCAGCGATTTTTCCGAGACCGCGCTCTCCCGCGTCAAGACCAAGGACATGGGGGAGACCGGCGAACTCATCACCGGCCTGATCGCCGAACTGCAGGGCTTTGACGCCAACGCCGAACAGCCCAAGGGCATCTTCGGCTTCTTCAAGAAGGCGGGCAACAACATCGACCAGCTCAAGACCCGCTACGAGAGCGCGGACAAAAACGTGGAGCGTATCCGCGCCCAGTTGGAGGACCATCAGGTGGTGCTGATGAAGGACATCACCATGCTGGACAAGATGTACCAGCTCAACCTGGTCTATTTTAAGGAACTGACCATGTATATCCTGGCGGGCCGCAAAAAGCTCGAACAGGTGCGCGGCGGCGAACTCAAGGCTGCGCAGGAGAAAGCCCTGCGCACCCAGCTCCCGGAGGACGCCCAGGCCGCCCGCGATCTGGCCGATATGTGCGACCGCTTTGAAAAGAAGCTGTATGATCTGGAACTGACCCGCAACATCTCGATCCAGATGGGGCCGCAGATCCGCCTGATCCAGTCCAACGACACGACGATGGCCGAAAAGATCCAGACCACCATCGTCAACACCATCCCGCTGTGGAAGAACCAGATGGTGCTGGCCCTGGGCATCGCCCACAGCCAGGAAGCCATGAAGGCCGAGCGCGCCGTCACCGACGCCACCAACGACCTGCTGCGGCGCAACGCCGCCACCCTCAAGCAGGGAACCATCGACATTGCGAAGGAATCCGAGCGCGGCATCGTGGACATCGAAACGCTGAAAGAGACCAACAAGCAGCTTATTGAAACGCTGGACGAACTCAACAAGATCCGTGCCGACGGCAAGGCCAAGCGCGCCAATGCCGAGCAGGAACTGGGCCGCATCGAGGGCGAACTGCGCGCCAAACTGCTGGAGATCAACACCTGAGCCTGACGGGCCGGGCGTGAGCGGGGGACTGCCATGCAACTGCAACAACAGGAAACTTTTGTGATCCACGGCCCGCAGTTGGAAGTGCTGGGCAAAGTGGAATCCAAACTGCCGCCGCCCGCCAAAAAGCGGCCGGTGGCGGCGCTGGCCCTTGTGGCGCTGGCGCTGGTGTCGGTGCTGGGCATCGGCGGGGCGCGGCTCAAGGGTCTGCATGACCGGACGCTGGCGGTATATACCACCGGCCAGGACGAATACGGGCACGGCATCCAGACCGATCTGGCCGACCAGGCCGACGCGGCTGCCAGCCTGATCCGGGTGGCGGGCAACGTCCTGGGCGATACCGACGCCGAGGTGCAGGCCGCCCAGGCGGCGCTGGACGCCTGGAACGAAACGGCGGATTCCGTCCAGCCCGCCGTGCAGTATGAACGGAACAACACGCTGGCCGGGGCGGTGGAATTGCTGTACGCCACCGCTGCCGACGAGGCCGACCCGCGCGCGAAGGGGCAGTTGCAGGACCTGCACGACGCCTTTACTTCCGCCCAGGCCACCATCGAGCGGGCGGCGGCGTCCTATAACACCCAGGCGGAAAGCTACAATGCGACGGCCGCGGCCTTCCCGGCCAATATACTGGCGGGGCTTTGGGGCGTGCAGCCGTTGCAGACCTTTGCCCCGGCGGGCTGAATCCTATGAATTTGGCAGGATGACAAAATGAAACAGGCGATACAAAAAACACGGCGCGGTGCCCTGGCGGCTGCCGCGGCGCTCTGCGTGGCGCTGGCTGCCGCGCCCTGCGCGTCGGCTGCGCCGGAACTGGACCCGAATACCGCCGTCAACGACTACGCAGACATCCTTTCGGACGAAACGGAAGCCTATGTGGAAAATATCTCGCTGGCGCTGGGGGAGACCTGCGGCGCGCAGATCGGCGTGTACACCACCGAGTACATCGGCAATTCCACCATGGAAGGCTATGCCTACGATGTGCTGAACACCTGGGGCCTTGGGTCCGAAAGCAAGGACAACGGCGTGCTTCTGCTGCTGGTCCCCGGCGAGGACGATTACTATGTCACCCGCGGCGCCGGGCTGGAAAGCCAGCTCACCATCAGCACGCTGGGCACGATCCTGGACGAAGAACTGGAACCCAGTTGGGTGGAGCGCGACTATGACACCGGCACCCGGCAGACCGTCCGCGCTCTGGGCGAACAGCTCTGCAAAATTTACGGCATCCCCACTTCCACACTGGAACGGGCGGCCCAGGAAGCGGAACCGCCTGCCCGCGGCGGCATCAACCCCGTGGCGGTGGTGCTGGTGATCCTGGCCGTGGTGCTGGTGATCGGGGTGCTGCTCAACCTGGCCAGCCCGCGCGGGCCGCGCCCGCCGCGTGGCGGTGGTGGTGGCGGCGGCTTCGGGCGTGCGCTGTTCTGGTTCGGCTTGGGGCGGGCTTCCCGTCCGCGCCGTCCGCGGCGTCCTCCTCCGCCCCCGCCGGGCTTCGGCGGTCCGGGCGGTTTCGGCGGACCCGGCGGCTTTGGCGGGCCGGGTGGCTTTGGAGGCCCCGGTGGCTTCGGCGGGCCGCGTCCGCCGCGCGGCGGTCCCATGCGCGGCCCCGGCATGGGCGGCGTAGGCCGTGCGCCCCGGCCCCGCAGCGGCGGGTTCCGTCCCGGCGGCGGCAGCAGCCGCGGCGGCGGTGTGGGCCGCCGCCACTAAGACGAGCCCCATGGAATTTGCTGGAAAGCCCGGTCTTTCGGACCGGGCTTTTTTATGTGCGTGGCGCGCCGTTTGCAAAATCTTACGTTTGCCCCTGTTTTTATGGCGGGGATTGTGCTATAATCTTTAATATCTCTAAAAGTATGCCTTGGCAGCTTTGCCCAGGGGGAGGGAAGAAACGTATATGCCGGTACCGCAACGCCCCGGCCGGGACCGCCCGCAGCGGTCCCAGCCGAATATGCAGTATGACTGGCAGGATGGCTGGGCACGGCCCGGCGCGCCTGCCGGTCCCCAGGGACCCGGTGCGCCCGGCCACCCGCCGCGCACCCCGGAACAGCGCCGTGCGGCTGCCCGCCGCGCGCGGGAACGCCGCCGCCGTCGCCGCCGCACCTTCGCGGCTGCCACGGTGGGGGGCATCCTTGTGCTGTCCGGCATCATCACGGTGCTGCTGCCCCCGGATGTGACCGGGGAGCCGGTCCCGCCGCAGACCCCGCCGCCCGCCGGCGACCAGTTGGTGGCCCCGCTGCCCTACGGGGGCGGCACCACCGACAACACGCCCCAGGCGCTGAACTGGGGCAGCGTAGGCCCGGTGCAGCAAACGGCGGAAAGCGGCTACACCTATACCGCCCTGCCCGCCGAACCCGCCGCCCTGCCGGAATTTGGCCGGGTGGATACCACCTGGTTTGCGGATGCGGCCTTCCTGGGCGATTCGCTGACTGCGGGCTTCTGTGAGAACGAGTATGACATCGATGTGGGCGGCGCGCTCATCTGCGGTTATGAGGGCGTCAGCCCTAACACCATCGTCAACCGCACCACGGCCAAAAACCCCGACCGCGGCGACGAAGTGGCGCTGGACGTGCTGACGGGCGCCCAGCCGGCCAAGCTGTATGTCCTGATCGGCACCAACGCGCTGGTCGCCACCGGCAATGACGAGAGCTTTTTGAACTACTATGCCCGTATGCTGGACGAGCTGCGCGCCGCGCTGCCCAACACCGCGATCTATGTGCAGTCCATCCTGTCGGCCACGCAGGAAACGGTGGCCGACGATGCGCCCGGCCTGGCGCCCGACCGGCTGGCGTCCATCAATGCGTCCATCCAGGGCATGTGCGCCGAGCGGGGCTGCTATTTCCTGGATTTGAACGCGGAATTCAGCGATGAATCGGGCTATCTGCTGGCCGAGTACGCCCAACCGGACGGCGTACACCTGACGGTGTCCGGCTACAACAAATGGGTCAGCTATCTGTGTACCCATGTGCCGTACAACAAGAACAACCCCTACCAACCGGGCAGCACCTACTACCTGAGCGACGACCTCAAACAGTTGCTGTCGGATATTCCCTGATAGAAAGAGGAGAAACTATGCCGAATCAGGATGAATGGCCCCGCTACACCGACCCCCGCCACCCGTACAGCGGCAGCGGTTCCCGCTACCAGAACAGCTATAATTCGGATGAATACCACCGGGGCGACGGTCCGTTCCAGTTTCCCTGGTGGGCCATCGTGATCGGGTTCGTGGTGTGGTTCCCGCTGGGGTTCCTGTTCGTCTGGCTGAACAGCGCCATGCGCAGGGGCCAGTTGGGTGGCTTTGAAAATACGGCCCGCAAATATACGCGGAGGGACATAAACTGGAACGTGAACCCGGTCTATGAACCCAGCAAGCCCCAGGACGCGCCGGACAAGGCCGGCGCGGCAGAGGAAACCGCCGAAGACAATCAGACCGCGGCCGCCAAAACGGCCGCTGCGCCCCGCAGCCGGGGCGGCACCGGGCTGATCACGGGGCTGTCCATCACCGGCGTGGCGCTGCTGGCCGTGGCCCTGCTGGCATTGCCGGACGCGCTTTACTGGCTGCCCGACGCCCTTACCCGGGGCGGTACTTACTGGGCCTGGCTGATGGAGGAACTGATGCCGTCGCTGGTGATGTTTACTGGCGGCGTGGGCTGCCTGTTTGGCGCGCACACGATCCGCACCAGCCGCCGTATGCGTAAAAAGATCGACAACATCGTGGGCGACAGCAAGAATATGCGCATCGCGGATATTGCCGCCGCCATCCCCTGCAGCTACGACAAATGCTGCAAGTATCTGGAACAGTGCATCGACGACGGGGTGTTCGGCCCGGACGCCTACCTGGATATGCGCCGCCGCTATCTGGTGGTGGAAGGCAAAGCCCCCGAACCGGAACCGAAAAAGAGCAAGCGCAAACAGCCGGAAAAGGAAGAGGAAAAGGATCAGTACGAGAAGCTGCTGGACGAACTGCGCGCCGTCAATGACGCCATCCCCGACGAGGAGATGAGCGATAAGATCGACCGGCTGGAAGCTGTTTCGGCCAAGATCTTCGAGCAGGCCAAGACCGACCCCGACAAGCTGCCGCGCATGCGCAAATTCATGGACTATTACCTGCCCACCTCGCTCAAGCTGCTCCAGACCTACGCGGAACTGGACGCCCAGGGCGTGGAGGGCGCAAACATCAGCGAATCCAAGCGCCGTATCGAGGAAACGATGGATACCCTCGTACATGCTTTTGAAACGCAGCTGGACCAACTGTTCCAGGAGGATGCGCTGGATGTCAGCGCCGACATCGACGTGATGGAAAACATGCTGCGCGCCGACGGCCTGACGGGCGATACGCCGTTCAAACTGTAACAAAATCAAGGGAGATTCCGAACCCATGCCACACCAATCCACCGGCCAACTGCGCACAAGCTGGGGCCATTTTACCAAGTACCGACCGCTGATCCGGGAACTGGTCACGCGGGACCTCAAGATCAAATACCGCCGCAGCTTCCTGGGCTATGTGTGGAGCATCCTCAACCCGCTGCTCATGATGCTGCTGCAAACGCTGGTCTTTTCTTACATGTTCCGCTTCGAGATCCCCAACTACCCGCTGTACCTGATCTGCGGCAATACGCTGTTCAATTTCTTTAACGAAAGCACCAATATGGGCATGGGCAGCGTACTGGGCAATTCG
Organism: Subdoligranulum variabile; assembly: GCA_003343905.1. GTDB lineage: Bacteria > Bacillota > Clostridia > Oscillospirales > Ruminococcaceae > Gemmiger > Gemmiger variabilis_C. The sequence continues at coordinate 51,970 of QAKI01000054.1, read as the reverse complement.
TCCCTTATTAAAAAAGTGTACGTGCCCAAGTTTATTTTCCCGGTCAGCCGGGTGGTTTCCAGCTTCGTCAACCTGCTGTTCAGCATGGCCGCCATCGTGCTGGTCATGCTCATCACACGTTCGCCGCTGCACCCCACGCTGCTGCTGGCTTGGGTGCCCATCGTGCTGCTGTTCCTGTTCTGCTGCGGCATGGCGCTGCTGCTCTCGGCTTTGGCGGTCTATTTCCGGGACCTGCAGTACCTCTACGGCATTTTGACGATGGCGTGGATGTACGCCACGCCGCTGTTCTACCCGCTGTCGGCCCTGCCGGGCTTCATGCAGCAGGTCATCAAGTTCAATCCGCTGTACCACTATATCAACTGCCTGCGCTGCCTGGTCATGTACGGCTTTGTGCCGGGGCCCAATACCTGGTTCGCCTGCATCGCAAGCGCGGTCTGCATGGTGGCACTGGGGCTGGCGGCCTTCCGCAAGCTGCAGCGTAATTTTATTCTGTATCTGTAAGGAGCCACCCGTTATGCCCATTATCCAGGTGCAAGATGTTTCCATGCGCTTCAACCTCGCGCAGGAAAAGACCGAGACCCTCAAGGAATATACTGTCAAACTGCTCAAACGGCAGTTGTTTTTCAATGAATTTTACGCGCTGCGGGACATTTCCTTCTCCATCGAACCGGGGGAGTCCGTGGCGCTCATCGGCCGCAACGGCAGCGGCAAGAGCACCATGCTCAAACTGATCGCCGGCGTTATGTACCCTACCCGCGGCACCGTGACCGTCAACGGCGAGATCGCGCCCCTGATCGAACTGGGCGCCGGTTTCGACCTGGAACTGACCGCGCGGGAGAACGTCTTTCTCAACGGGGCGGTGCTGGGCCATGACCGCGCGTATATGGAGCGGCATTTCCAGAATATCATCGACTTTGCCGAACTCTGGGATTTCGTCGATGTTCCGGTCAAAAACTATTCCAGCGGCATGATCGCCCGCCTGGGATTTTCCATTGCCACCGAGGTCGAAGCCGAAATTTTGGCCTGCGACGAGATCCTCTCGGTGGGCGATTTTATGTTCCAGCAGAAATGCCATGACCGTATGGAGAAAATGCTTTCCGGCGGGACAACGCTGCTGTTCGTCAGCCACGACATCGACCAGGTCAAGCAGCTCTGCAAGCGCGCGATCTGGATCGACCACGGGCGTCTGCGCGGCGACGGCCCGGCGGAGGAAGTCTGCAACGCCTATATAGAGGCCATGCAGAACGGCGAATGAGGTGCTTATGATCGGAAAACGCAAAGAAACGCTGCTGCGTGAGGGTGGTATGATCCTGCTGGTCATCGCCGCTATCGCGCTGAGTGAGTATTTCTTTTTCCAGCTTTGGCGGCTGGACTGGCACGCGCCGATGCTCTACGGCGGCGACGGTATCTACTGGGTGGGACAGGTGCAGCGCAGCTACGGCGACCTGACCCCCTCGCTGGGGTGGCCCTTCTACCAGCCGCCCAGCCCCTATGACCCCAACTACGACCTGATCTATGACCTGTTCGTGGCCTTTGTGGGGCTGTTCACCAAGGACACCGGCGTGGTCTTTAACCTGTATGTGCTGGTGATCCCCTTTGCCAACGCGCTGGCCGGGTACGCGGTGTTCCGCATGACCGGCATGCGGCGCTGGCTGGCCTTTGCCTTTGCCATCACCTTTGGCATGTGCCCCTATGTGCAGCAGCGTCTGGCCGGGCACATGATGCTGGCGGCGGTGGAGTTCGTGCCGTTCTCGGTGCTGCTGTGCTTCTGGTGTGCCGAGGACCCCACCTTCGGGCGGCCCGGCAGGGGCTTCTTCCGCAACCCGCGCAACTGGCTGGCGATCGCCTTCGCCTGGGGCATCGCCAACAACGGCGCGGCTTACTACCCCTATTTCACCTGCTTTTTCCTCTGCATCACGGCGCTCTGCCTGATCCTGCGGGACCGCAGGATGGCGGCGGGCGTGCCCTGCTTCCTCACCATCGGCGAGATCGTCCTCTGGATGATCCCGGATTTCTTCCCGATGGTGCTGGGCATGATCAACGGGGCGGGCAGCACGCTGACAAACGGCGTTTACCGCAGCCCCATCGGGGCCGATATTTACAGCCTGCGCATCAGCAGCCTGCTGCTTTCCCCCAACGGGTACGGGTGTGACAAGCTGGCCAACTGGCTCCAGCGGTATTTCCATCTGCTGGCGACCGACGAAGGCCCCATGTATAACGAAAACTCCTACGGCTATCTTGGCATCGTGGGGATCCTGGGCTTCCTGGCGCTGCTGATGCTGCTGTTCCGCAACCATAACTGGCAGGCAGGCAAGGCGGTACCTGCGCGCCTGTCGGACCGGCTGTGGCTGCTGGGCCGCCTGAACGTGGCGGCGCTGCTGCTGGCGTCCATCGCCAGCTTCGGCGGCCTGATCGGCATTTTCCTGCGGTTTATCCGCGGGTACAACCGCATCAGCCCGTACATTGCTTTCTTTGCGCTGCTGGCCGTCGGGCTTTGGGCGGAATGGTATTTGAAAAACCACCGGGGCCGCGGCAAGGCCGTGTTCACGGCGGCGCTGGTCCTGGTGCTGGCCTACGGCTACTGGGAACAGCAGGGGCTTTTCAAACCGAAATATGAGGAAGTGCAGACGACCTGGTACCAGGACGCCGCCTTTATGGAGGAAGTGGAACAGGCCGCCGGGGAGGATGCGGTCATCTTCCAGCTTCCCTATATGAAAAACTTTGAGAACGGTTCCCTCAACAATATGTGGGATTACACGCTGCTGCGCGGCCCGCTGCACAGTGATACGCTGCGCTTCAGCTACGGCGCGGGCTACGGTACCGAGAACGATGTCTGGTACAAACAGACCAGCGAACTGGAACCCGACGCTATGGTGGCTGAACTGCGCGCCCAGGGCGTTGCGGGGATTTATCTGGACCTGGACGGCTACGCGGTAGAGGATCAGGAACAGACGCTGCAGGATCTGATCGCGGCGGCCGGATGCAGCGAAGCGGACGTGCTGCGGCACGAGAGCGGCATGGTCTATTACATTCCGCTGGAATGACGATAAACGGGAGAAACGGATGAACGGGAAAGCCTGGACGGAGAAACGCTGGTTCTGGCCGGCGGTATGCCTGCTGTCGCTGGCAGCGGGGTGGTGGTATCTGAGCATCACCACCTGCGCGCAGTTGGGCGGCGATGACGAGATCATCAACCTGCAGAATTACTACTTCGCCACCCATCACAGCTTTTGGGAGGTGCTGCGGGCCAACTGGGACGCGATCCTGCCCCAGTTCCTGCTGCAAAGCGGCCGGTTCCGGCCCTTCTCCTCGCCGCCGCTGCTGGGCTGGACCAGCTATTTCCTTGGCGATCTGGTAGGGTACCGGCTGTATATCCTGGCCTGGACCTACGCGGACATCGCCCTGGCCGGGTATCTGGTCGGCAAGGCGGCCCGCAATAAAAAACTGGGGCTGCTGTGTTTCTGCCTGTTGCCGATGATGTTCTCGCTCTGGCAGGACTCCACGGGCAACAGCCTGTATTCCTACGGCGCGCTGGTGCAGAGCACGCTGCTGCCGGTGCTGCTGGCGGGGGTGTGCATCCTGCGCTGGCAGGACACCGGCCATAAGCGTTGGGCCGTGCTGGGGGCGTACTGCGCCTTCCACGCCTGCGCGACCTTTGAGATCGGCTTTGTTTATATCGTGCCGCTGTTCGGCCTGTTCTGGCTGTACACGGGCAAAGTCCGCCCTGCGCTGCGGCTGAGCATCCCGGTGCTGGCGGGGGAGTGCGTGACGTTGGCTTTCAACCTGGGGGCGCGCGTGGTGAACAGCCTGCGCGCCGCCGGGGTGCTGGCCGGGGAGGCGGCGGACCTGGGCGGCATCTCGCCCAGCTTCGATATTCCCGCCATCCTGAAAACCTGGGTCATGCAGATGTCGGCGGGCTTCCCGCTGAACGCCATGATCGCGGGCAAGATGCGACCGGGACCGATCGAAGTTTCCGATGTGATATGCGGCGTGCTGCTGGCGGCCGCCGTGGTGGCGGTGCTGGCGGGGTTCAAGCGCCTGCCCGCGCCGAAAGAAAACCTGCTGCTGTTCCTGACGGGGCTGGCGATGCTTTCGGCCCCCGCGCTGCTGATCGCGGTATCGCCCAAATACCAGCAGGGAGCCAATGTGGACTGGCGGCACGGCTATATCCCGCAGACGGTGGAATCCTTCGGCGTGGGACTGATGGCAGCGGCGCTGCTGGTGGCCCTGTTGCGCTGGGCGCGGCAAAAATCCTGGTGGCCGCGCTGGCGTGTGGTGGTCAGTCTGGTGTTGGCCGTCGGCATGGCAGGTTCTGTGGTATGGCAGCGCGCCGCCACCCGCTCGGCCTATGAAGGCGGCGGCCGGGATTATACGGTGTTTTCCGAAGCGGTGGCCGCGGGCATCGCGGACACCGCAGGCACGCAGGACCCGGTAGTGTGCGACTTTATGGTCTGGGGCGGCGACCTGACGGCGCAGAAAGCGTTCTTCCAGCGTTATGCCGATACGGACACCAACGCCCACGCCCTGCAGGTCTGGCGCAGCGGTGAAAGCGCCCAGGCGGGGGAGGATCCCGTCTACCGGCTGGGCATCGGCCGGGGGCAGGATAAGCACTATGACATTGCCTGGCTGGGCCTTGGCGCGGACGAGGCGCTGGAGACCGTGACCGATGTGACGGTCTATCTGCCGGACCGCGCCGCCGAGGACGCGGTGCTGCATTACACCACCCGCGCCGCCGACGGCACCGAGCAGGAGTATGCCGTCCCCGCGCAGGAACTTTACACCGCCCCGGCAGACGGCGGCGCCTGGCTGGAGATCCCGGCGGACGCCCCCCTCGTAGGCGACACGATCCGCCTGGCGGAAGAATAAAAGGCCGGAAAATTGGAGGAGGAAGAGAGTTTGAGGACCAAACAGGATCCCCGGTGGAGGCAGATTCTGGCACTGTTGATGCTGGCGTTCTATTTTATTGCAATGTGTTGGTTGCATTATCAGCAGCTTACATCCACCGACGCGTATGCGTCGGATCTTCCGGAGCATCTGAACGAGGCGCTCCATGAGGAAGTCTATACAGCGGCTTACTACCTGATCCCGCCGGTGTACGCCTTGGCAGGAAAGTTGGGAATGGCGGTATTGTTGGCAGCGTTCCAGGTGGCAGCTATCTCTGTATTTGCCTGGGGCCTGTATATGGCGGTACCGCGTATCACGGCATCCCTCAGCCTTTTGCTGGGGCTGGTGGTCAATCTGGCACAGGCGGTCTGGATCCCGCGCGGCGGATATTGGTACTTGGGAACGGTCAGCGGCACCAATTACCATAATACGACTTACATCATGCTGGCACCGTTTGCCCTTCTGGCGGCTCTGTGGTTTTATCGTGCCTGGGCTGGTATGAAAGATGGCTTGCGGTGGAAAGACTGGCTGATCTATACGGTCTTTTTGACGATCGCAACAGCTTTTAAGGCAAACTTTGTCTTTGCCTTTGCCCCGGCGCTGCTGATCCTTCTGATTGTTGACCTGGTGCGGACTCGTGGCCAAAACCTGAAACGGGAGATCCTGATGGGATGCAGCGTGCTGCCCAGCATCGCACTGTGCCTTTTGCAGTCGGTCGTTTTGTTCGGCGGCGAAAGCGAAGGACTGCAGTTGATTTTCACGGTTGACTGGGCAGAATATCCCGGTAAGGTTCTGGTCTGGGGGCTTTCCAATGAAGCGGCCCGCCGGGGACTTATCCGCTCGTTCGTCTTTATTGGCGCTGTGGCGGTCCTGCTGGGGCGTACCGCATGGAAAAATTTCCGCTACCGCTTTTCCTTCCTTACCTTCTGTATAGCGATGGCGGAAGCACTGCTTCTGGTGGAAAGCGGGGAACGGATCGCAGACGGCAATCTCTGGTGGGGACCTTTTATCTGCTATTGGGTCCTGCTGTTGGAATCCTTTGCCGCTTTTCTGCGTGGCTGCGGGGAGTGGAAAGCTGGCCGGCGCGAGAAATTCTGGCGTGCGCGGGTCACTTTGTGTGGTGCAGCGCTTGCGTGGCATCTTGTAAGCGGTATTTGCTTCCTGGTGATGATGATGCAAGGAAATTCCTATATCATTCCCATTGCGACCTGGCAGCTTTGGCCGTTCTGAGTAAAAGCAACCGAAATAAAAAGAAGCCCGCGGAAAGATCCGCGGGCTTCTTTGTCTAATGGGAAAGGTCAGCAGCAGGTGGATTCCGCTGCGTCCCACCGCGAGAAGGGCAGGGCGAAGACCGCGCCGCACAGCAGAAGCAGGGCCGGGTCGCTGGTGACGTGCAGGACCTGCGTTTCCACACAGCCGTAAAACAAAAGGGTGATCAGGCAGGCGGTTTCCTGCCAGCGCCCGTGGCGGGCGTACTGGTAGAGGGCGAAGGCCAGCAGCCCGGCGGCGATGACCAGCAGCACGGGGCCGAACTGGTAGAGCAGATAGACGAAGGTATTGTCCAGCACCGGCCATTCGGGCAAAATTTGCCCAGCAATCTTGATGTCCAGCACCCGGTAGGCGGCCCAGGACAGCGAGATCCGGCAGGTCAGCAGTTCGTCCAGGCGCAGCAGCCAGGCCGGGCCGATGTTGTTGGCCCAGGGACCTACTTTGACGACGAACAGCGGCAGGATCAGGCTGGTCGCGCCTGCCAGCGGCACAAGGGCGGCGGGCAGGACCGCAGCGAAGCGGCCTGCAGGGCGGCTTTTGCCGAACAGCCGCGCCAGAACCAGCAATAGCGCCAGCAGCAGGGTACACAGGGCGGCTGAGCGCGAAGCCGGGCCCACCATCAGGAACGCGCCCACCGCCGCGATGGCGGCCAGTTCCGGCCAGCGCAGCCGGGCACGCCGCAGCAGCACCCAGGCCAGCACCAGGCCCAGCACCACGCCGCCGAACGTGTTGGGGTGGCCGTAGCCGAACATCAGCCGGAAACTGCCGTCCCGCTCGCTGGTGGCGCCGGGCGCGATCAGCCCGGCAAAGTGCAGCACTTCCACCAATGCCAGCGAGGGAATACCGCTTGCCAGAAAAGCCCGCATCGAACGGCGCAGGGGCACGTCCTTGGCGGCCAGCAGCACGACGGCCAACCCCAAGAACCAGATGTTCTGCCCGTTGAAGTAGACCCAGCGCGCGATGAAATACAGCGCCCCGGCCATGCCCAGGCTGCGCCAGTTGTAGCGGGTGCCCAGCAGGATCTTGGCAAAAAACGCCAGATACATGACGGTATCCAGTACCGGGGCCAGACTGGCCTGCACCCAGGGCCACTGTTCGCGGGCCATGCTGTTGCAGAACACCACGGTGAACTCATACAGGGCCAGCCCCAGGCAGAAAAGCGGTACCCCGGCCCGCAGCCGCAGCGCAGCGCCCCAACTGCCAAAAAGCAGGTGTTCCTCGCGCCAGAGGGAGCGCAGGGCGGGGACCGGCCCGCCGCAGCGCCGCCAGGCCCCGATCAGATCGACCGCTGCCGCCGCGAACAGCGCCAGCAGCAGGAAATTTGCAAAACCAAACAAAAGGAGTTCCTCCGTATTTCTCGAATTACCTTTTATTATAAACGCAGCGGACGCCGTTTGACAAGCCTTTTGCGGGGTGCTATCCTTATACCAGCTCAAGAAGGAGGAAACCTGCATGAATGCGAACCGATACCGCGCTGTCATCGGCTGGTTCCGGGCGCGCCCGGCGGCCCGGCGCGCACTTTACCTTGTCAGCCGCGGCGCCGTTGTGGCTGTGTACGCGCTGTATATCGGCCTGCTGCTGTGGCTGGTGGCGGGGTTGCAGGCGGCGTTTATTCCCATGCTGATCGTTCCGGCGGCCGCCTTTCTGGTGGGCAGCGCCGTGCGCACGGCCATCGACCGCCCCCGCCCCTATGCGGCGCTGGGGTACGAGCCGCTCTTCCCCAAAAAAGAGACCGGCCGCAGTATGCCCAGCCGCCACTGTTTTTCGGCGGCGGCTATCGCGGCGGCGGCCCTCCACTGTGCGCTGCCCGTGGGCGTGGTGCTGGTGGTGCTGGCGCTGGTGATCGCGGTCTCGCGGGTGGTGACCGGGGTGCATTACATCAGCGACGTGCTGGCCGGGCTGGCCTTCGGCGCGGGGTTCGCGCTGGTGGGCTGGCCGCTATGCGCGGCCGCCGTGCAGATGCTGGCGCTGTGACCGATGCCCGCACAAAAAAGCGGCAGGCCGTGCGGCCTGCCGTGTGTGGTTTGAAAGAGCGTCAGCGGATAAAGTTGGTGCGCTTGCCGCTCTCGGCTTCGGGGGCGGTGATGCCGGCGGCCTTGCCTGCCTCAATGCAGCGCAGGATCCAGGACATATTGTGGCCCAGGTTGCGCATGATCTGGCAGCCTTCCTCGTCCAGACGCACCTGTTCGGCGTCGCTGCCGTGGACCATCGGCCAGTAGGTGGAGCTGATGAGCGGCATCTCAAAGAACTGGGGGATCTTCTCCATGGCTTCAAGGGCCGTGGTGGTGCCGGCGCGGCGGGCGCTGGTGATGACGGCCGCGGGCTTGTGGCGCAGGTACCGGCCGCCGCTCCAGCCCAGCCGGTGCATAAAGCCCAGCATGCTGGCGGCCGCCGTGGCGTAATGGACCGGCGCGCCGAACACGATGCCGTCCGCCTGCTCTACCAGCGGCAGCACGTCGGCCACCGGGCCGCCGAACACGCACTTGCCCGCCTTGGCGCAGCCGTTGCAGCCCACGCAGCCGCCCACCGGCGCGCTGCCGATGTGGAAGATCTCGGTTTCGATGCCGTCGGCCTGCAGGGCGCTGGCCACTTCGGTCAAAGCCGCATAGGTGCAGCCGTTTTTGTGCGGGCTGCCGTTGATGAGTAATACCTTCATTTGAATGCCTCCGTTTCCAGTCAAAAGCCTGACGCAGAACGGGCGCCGCGCGGGCGGTACGTTCTGCTTTGTATCTATTGTACCACGGCGCGCAAGCCCTGGTAAACCATATGGGAAAGGACCCACAGCCATGAACCGACCTGAATGCCCCAATACCACAAAGAAATGCGGCGGCTGCCCGCTGCTGGCCGTGCCGTACCCGGAACAACTGGCCCGCAAGCAGGCGCGGCTCCACACCCTGCTGGGACGTTTCGCCCCGGTGGAGCCGGTGCGCGGCATGGCGGACCCCTGGCACTACCGCAATAAGGCAATCGCTACCTTTGCCATGCAGCAGGGGCGGCTGGTCTGCGGCCTGTATGCCGAGGGCACCCATCAGGTGCTGCCGGGGACCGACTGCCTGCTGCAGCAGCAGGCGCTCAACCGCACGCTGCGGGCGGTGCTGGAAGCGGCGCGTGCCTGCCGCTGGACCGCCTATGACGAGGACCGGGGCACCGGCCTGCTGCGCCATGTGGTGCTGCGCGGCACCCGGGACGGAAAGGTGCTGGTCACACTGGTCACGCCGGGGCCGGCGCTGCCGGGCAGCCGGAATTTCTGCGCCGCCCTGCGCAAAGCGGCGCCCTGGGTGCAGAGCATTGTGCAGAACATCAACCCCACGGCCACCAGCGCCGTGCTGGGCAACCGGGAGAAGGTCCTCTGGGGACCGGGCACCGTGGTGGATACCCTGTGCGGGCTGCAGTTCGCCATATCTTCCCGCAGCTTTTACCAGGTCAACCCGGCCCAGACCGAGGTGCTGTATGCGGCGGCCACGGAACTGGCCGGGCTGACCGGGCGGGAGACCGTCGTGGACGCCTACTGCGGCATCGGCACCATCGGGCTGTGCGCCGCGCCCCGCGCGGGCAAAGTCATCGGCGTGGAACGCAACCCCGCCGCCGTGCGGGACGCGGCCGCCAACGCCCGGCGCAACGGGCTGCGGCAGGCGCGGTTCTTCTGCGCCGACGCTACCGAATGGATGCGGGACGCCGCCGGGCAGGGCCTGCGGCCCGACGTGGTCTTTCTGGACCCGCCCCGCGCGGGCAGCACCCCGGCCTGCATCGAAGCGGTGGCGCGCATGGCCCCCGGCCGGGTGGTGTATGTGAGCTGCGACCCCGAAACGCTGGCCCGCGACGTGGCGCTGTTCGCCCGCCATGGCTACAAAGCCCGCCGCTTCGTGCCGGTGGATTTGTTCCCGCATACAAAACATATAGAAACCGTCGCCCTGCTGGAACGGCGGGACGGTGAGCAGAAAAGAGAGAAAAAACGATGAAATTTCATGAATTTGGGGACCGCGCCAACCCCGCGGTCATGATGATCCACGGCGGCGGGAACGCCTGGTGGAACTATCTGCGGCAGGCCCGGGCGCTCGCGGACCGCTACTTTGTGATCCTGCCCACGCTGGACGGCCACGGCGAGGAGTACGCCACGCCCTATGTTTCCACCGAGAAAAGCGCCGACGAACTGCTGGCCTACATCGACGGGCAGTGCGGGGGCCACTTGTTCGCGCTGTGCGGCGTGTCGCTGGGCGGGCAGATCGTCATGGAACTGTTGAGCCGCCGGGCGGATGTGGCGAAAAAAGCCATCATCGACGGCAGCCTGTGCTATCCCCAACCGGCCATGGCCCGGTTCTGCATGGCGACCGTGGCGCTTTGCGGCCCGCTGATGTTCAGCGAAAAAGCCTGTCGCAGCCAGTTGGCGATGATGCCCAAGATGCTGCCCGCCAAGATGCAGTACCCGGAGGAGATCCGCGCCTACTACCTGCAGGATATGCCGCGCACGCCGCGCAAGACCCTGTACACTATGTACCGCACCTACATGATGGAGTACAGGCTGAAAGAGGGCATCCGCAGCAACCGGGCCGAGGTGATGTACTGGTACGGCGAGAAGGAGATGCGCTGCGTGAAAAAATCCGCCCGCATGTTCCAGGCGATGCACCCCGCCTGCCGTATTTACGAGGCCAAGGGCTACAACCACGGGTATCTGTCGGTATATCTGCCCGACGAATGGCTGGCGCTGGCCGTGCCGTTCTTTGAATCCTGACATAATGGATGTGACGCGCTGCCGGGCAGGGCTGCGGCCTGATGCGCGAGTGCTCTTCACGGAAAAGTGATGTCAGGAGGAACCTCAGGTTACTCCTGAGAGAACCCCGGATCGATGTCTGCGCGGAGTTGGGGAAATTTTGATGCGAATGCGTGCATCGTGAAACATGAAAAGGTAAGGAGGAAAACGAATCAATGGCAAGTATTGAGGAAAAGGTCGAGGAATACTTTAAGGCGGTTTTGGATGACCTTGGCATACGGCATTTCGGAAAGACGGAAGAGATTAACAGCTCTATCACCAGGGCGCTTAAAAGGGCAGACTCGAAGTCCGGCGGCTCAGGAGCAAACTACCCGGACATCCAGCTTCTATTGCAGAATACGACTCGTCGGGACATTCCTGTAATGATTGAAGCAAAAGGCGCAAAGGGAAAGCTGGAAAAGCTGACGCCTGGCGGCGATATCGAGCTGGTGAGCGGGGGCAAGAACCCAAACCGTGCCGCACAGCAATTCGCCGTAAACGGCGCTCTGCACTACGGACTGGCAATTCTGGACGAAGGTACGTACAGCGAGGTCATTGTCGTCGGCATCAACGGAACGATGCTTGAAGAGGGGCGCGTCAAGGACCCGGAGGCCAAGGCGTATTACGTGTCGAAGAAGAACGGCAAAGTTCCGAAGGAAATCGTAGGCTTCGAGTTCGTGCAGATGAAACAATCAAACATAGATACGTTCTTTGCCGTGCTTGACAAGCTCTCCTTGACGGCTGCTGAAAGGGAAAAGCTCAAGCGCGATAAAGAGGAACGGTTGGAGCAGAGCATCAAGGGGATTCATCAGAGAATTTACGACGACGCAAGCATTAAGACCTTGCTGAGCACCAATGAGAAGCTGTACCTGTTCTGCGGTCTTATCATGGCAGGGCTTACAACGGAAGGGGTAAGACCGCTGGAAGTAGCTGATTTTTATAGCAATGACGACCGCGATGAGAACGACGGGAACATTATTCTGCGCAGAACAAGAGCATTCCTGCGTCGGAAAGACTGTTCGAATGACAAAGTAGACATGGTACTGAACTATCTGAGGCCCGTGTTTGAGAAGAGCGAGCTTTGGAAACCCGTGAATGGTGAAAGCGTCATCAAGTCCATTTACAAGCAGGTCAAAGAGGACATCTTGCCGCTTCTTGAAAGCAACATCCATCTGGATTTCACGGGCAAGATTCTGAACAGCCTGAACGACTGGGTGATTATCGAGAACGACAAGCTCAATGACGTGGTGTTAACGCCGCGCTTCGTCACTGCGCTGATGGCGCGAATCGCAAGGACGGATAAGGATTCGTTCGTGTGGGATACCTGTATGGGCTCGTCCGGGTTCCTGGTATCCGCCATGGAAATCATGATTGACGATGCCAAAAGGCACATCAACGACACGCAGGCGCTGGATAATAAGATTGAGCATATCAAGCACAATCAGTTGCTCGGTATCGAGATTCTGGGCAACATTTATATCCTTGCTGTCCTGAACATGATACTTATGGGGGATGGCTCCTCGCAGATTATCTGCGGGGACTCACACAAAGAAGGGCCGAAGTTCATCAAGAGTCACAGGAACACATTCCCTGCGAATGTGTTCCTGCTCAATCCTCCGTATTCGGCACCGGGCAAGGGACTTATCTTCGTGGACGAGGCACTGTCACGCATGCAGACGGGATACGGTGCTGTTCTGATTCAGGAGAATGCCGGAAGCGGGCAGGGGGATGTGTACGCGAAGCGGATTCTGAAGAAGAATACACTGGTTGCAAGTATTCACATGCCGGCAGACCTTTTCAACGGTAAATCGTCCGTGCAAACAGCTATCTATCTGTTCCAAGTCAACCGCCCGCATGAAATCGACGACGTTGTGACGTTCATCGACTTCTCAGAAGACGGCTACACTCGACAGAATCGCAAGAAGTCAACACAAAAGGTCAATTTGCGGAATACGGACCATGCACTTGAGCGTTATGATGAAGTGGCGGCAATTTGCCTTGGTAAGATGCCGAAGACAAATTACTACACGGAGACAAATGGCCTTGTCATTCGGGATACGATTTCGTTAAACGGTGATGACTGGGCATTCAACCAGCACAAGAAGGTCGATACCACGCCTACGGAAGAGGATTTTAAAAAGACGATTGCGGACTATCTCGCGTGGAAAATGAGTGCGATTTTGAAAGGCGAGATGGGTTTGGATGAATAAGGAGTTTATTTATTCGGATTTGTTTAAGGTACTGCCTCAATCTTTCAAGGTGTCCAAACTTGATTTTGTTTCTGATGGTAAAACGCCCGCTTATTCTTCGGATACGAGAAATAACGGTCGTGTTGGACTTGTGGATAGGGAGCCTCTGTTTCAAATCACGGAAGACACACCGGTTTATCTGATATTTGGTGATCATACGCGGACGATGAATATCGTGCATGAGGATTTTTGCGTTATGGACAATGTTAAAGTGCTTGTGCCTTTGATTGACATGTCTGATGAAGTGTTGTTATATATCACGATCTGTTGGAAGAAAGCGATTCCCAATCTCGGATATGCCCGGCACTGGTCTGTCGCAAAGACGGCTAAGTTTGAACTGCCAATAATCGAATCGGATGATCCCAACTACGTATACACCGTCGAAGACATTGATTTTGGGTGCATGCAGAAGCGCATTGCCGAGCTTGAGCAGGAGCGCATCGCCGAGCTTGATGCGTATCTTGTGGCCGCTGATCTTGATGACTATGAGCTGACCGATGAAGACAAGAAAATACTTTCCCTTTTTCCAAAATCCGCGTCCGACGAAGCAGGTGCTTCGGAAGCTGATTGCGGGGATGGGCAGGTAAGGTTTAAGAAGTTCACATTGGGGGCGTTGTTTACATCTTTTACGGGTGACGTGGATTTGCAGCAGAAAGATATCAATGGGAAAGGACAGTTTTTTATTAACAGTGGTGTGGAAAATTGCGGTATAAAAGGAAAGACCGATAAACCGGCAAAGGTGTTTCCCGCAAATACTATTACGGTAGATTTCTGGGGTAATGCGTATTACCGCGATTTTAATTATAAGTTGGCAACGCACAACCATGTTTTTTCACTTTCGGGTGACGTTATCAAAAACCGGCTCGTCGGATTATATATCGTTGGGATGCTTTCCAAATTGCCAGGGTTGTTTTCTTATGACAACATGGCAACATGGAACAAACTAAAGAGTCTTGAAATTAAGCTTCCTGTTACCTCTGCTGGTAACATCGACTTCGATTACATGGAGCGTTATATTCGAGCACTCGAAAAGCTTACGATTGCGGATGCTGTGAAATACAAAGATAAGGTGATTGTGACAACAAAGCGAGCCTTGGGCGTATGACGACATAGGCGATATTCTTGTTTGCTCTTTCACATGAATGTCTCGGGAATATTGCTTTTTGATAATAAAATATTGAAAAACGATAAAAAATACTTGCAAAACGATAAGGGTTGTGCTATACTGTTGCCAATTCAACAGGAGGGGGTTCCCGATATGAAGATTTGGCAATGGGATGACCAAAAGAGCATCACGCTGACGCGGTATGTGGTGGTGCTGGCGATCCTGGGCAGCGCGGCGGCAACGCTGGGCGGCCCGTGGCTGGTCCACTGGCTGGCGCAGACCCGCCCGTTCCACTACACCGGCCCCGGGGTGGAAGGCGCGCTGCTGGTGCTGGGGTATCTGTGCGCGGCGCTGGATTTCTGGATGCTGTACAACCTCTACCGCTTTTTGCGGCGGCTGGAAAAAGGGCAGGTCTTTGTGCCCCAGACCGTGCAGGCGCTGCGGCGCATCAGCTGGTGCTGCGTGGGGGCGGGGCTGGTCTGCCTGCCCGCGGGCATCGTGATCTATCTGCCCTTTGCGTTCCTGACGGCAGCGGCGTGGTTCATGGCCCTGATCGTGCGGGTGCTGAAGGACGCCTTCGCCCAGGCGGTACGCATGAAGAACGAACTGGACTATACGATCTGAAGGAGGTGCGCCCATGCCCATCGTGGTGAATCTGGATGTGATGATGGCGCGCCGCCACAAGGGTGCGGGGGAACTGGCCGAGGAGATCGGCATCACCCCGGCGAACCTTTCCATCCTCAAAAACAACAAGGCGCGGGCGGTACGGTTTTCCACGCTGGAAGCCCTGTGCAGGGCGCTGGACTGCCAGCCCGCCGACCTGCTGGCCTATGTGCCCGACGCCCCGGCGCAAACTGTCGGGACGGAACAGGAGGTGCCCCATGTCTGAACACAAGCAAACTGCGCCGCTGCGCCCGTACCTGGCGGGGGCGCTGGCCAGCTACCTGCTGGCGTACTTTTATATGCGGGAAGTCGTTTTGTACCACTGGTTCACCGGGTGGGGGATGCTGGTCTTTGCGGTATTGTTCATGCTGGGGGTGGAATGGATGGCCCGGACGCTGCGCCGTGCCGCCGCGCCCGAAACGCCGCTGTGGGCCGCCTGCTGGCTGGCGCTCTCGGTCGGGATAGGGGCCTTCGGCCTGCAGCCGGTGCTGGCGTTCTGGCAGATCCTGGCCTGGCATCTGTTCGCGGTCTGGTATGTACTGGCCCGCTGCGGCATGCTGGCCCAGGGCTATACGGGTAGCCTGTGCTTTCTCGACGCGCTGGCCGGGCTGGTGGTGCTGCCCTTCGGCAGCTTTTTCAACCGGGCGGCCACGCTGGCGGCCGGGGGACGCGCCCTGCTGCGCCGCCGGATGAAACTGCGCCGGGCCGCCACCGTGGCGCTGACGGCGCTGGTCACGCTGGCGCTCTGCGCCGTGGCATGGCAGTTGCTGGCTGCGGCGGACGCCCACTTTGCCGCGCTGGGCCACCGCCTGACCCGCTGGCTGACGGGCTGGGTGGACGGCGTGGGCGCGCTGGAACTGATCTTGACGGTCGTGCTCTCGCTGCCGGTGGGGGCGTGGCTGTTCGGTCTGGTGGCGGGCAGCCTGCGCCGCAGCGGCCCGGTGTTCCCGGCGGACCGCTTTTTTGCGGGGCTGGAACCCTTTCGCCGCCTGCCCGCGGTGACGGCCAACGTGGCCGTGGGCGCGCTGTGCGCCGTCTACACGCTGTTTTTTGCCTTGCAGGCGGCGGAATGGCTGGCGGCGTCCCCGCTGGGGCTGACCGCGCCGCAGGCGTCGGACTTCGCGGTGGACGGCTTCTGGGAACTGCTGCGCATCCTGCTTCTGGACTTTGCGGTGCTGGCGGCGGTGCGCTTCTTGGGCAAAAAGCCGCTGCCCCGCCCGCTGGCGGCGCTGTTCTGCGCATACGGTTTGGCCTTTGCGGCGCTGGCCGGGACCAAACTGGCGGTGTATATCCGGCTGTACGGCTACACGCCGCGCCGGGTGGCGGCGGGTTGGTTTCTCTGCGTGCTGGCCGTCTGGGCCGTGCTGCTTCTGGTGCGGGTGTTCCGGGTCATCCCGGCGGCCCGCATCGGGCTGGCGGTGCTGGCCGTCAGCTTCACGCTGCTGGCCTGCGTCAACGTCAAGCAGCATATCGTCCGGGCGAATATCGCCCGCTACGCCGCCGGGCAGGACGCGGAACTGGATATGCATGTGCTGTGGGAGTGCGGCTTCAAGCCGTGGGCAGAGGACCGGGACGAGTTCCTGGACTACACGGCGGATCTGGTCAACGCGGGCTGGTTCGAGGGGCGTACCCGGGATGAGATCGAGGACCTGTATGAGCCGGAAACGAAAAGCCCCGGCGTCATGGAAGCGGACGTTGACGGCCACACCCGGCTGCTGCTGACGTTTGATGAAACCGGGCGCTGCACCGGGGCCGACTTGACGTGAGCGCCCGGCGCAGGGTACAATAGCAGCAAAAGAAACGGAGGAAACGCCCATGACAGACCCATATACCCGTACCCGCGCCCTGCTGGGCACCCCGGCGCTGGAAGTGCTGCGCCGCTCCCACGTGGCGGTGTTCGGCATCGGCGGCGTGGGCGGCCAGGCGGTGGAGGTGCTGGCCCGCAGCGGGGTGGGGGAACTGAGCCTGTTCGACAGCGACACGGTCGCCCCTTCCAACCTGAACCGCCAGCTGGTGGCTTTGCGCTCCACGCTGGGGCAGTACAAGGTGGACGCCATGGCCGCCCGCATCGCGGACATCGACCCCGACACCGTCGTCCATGCCAACCGCCTGTTTTACAGCGCCGACACGGCGGACACCGTGGATATGGCGCAGTTCGACTATGTGCTGGACTGTGTGGACACGGTCTCGGCCAAAGTGCTGCTTATCGAGCGGTGTAAGGCCGCCGGTACGCCCATCCTGTGCAGCATGGGCGCGGCCAACAAGCTGGACCCCACGGCCTTCCGGGTAGCGGATATCGAAAAGACCAGCGTGGACCCGCTGGCCAAGGCGGTCCGCCTGCAGTGCCGCAAGCGGCGGCTGGGCAGGGTGAAGGTGGTCTTTTCCACCGAGCAGCCCCTGCCGCCCCTGGCGGCGGAACAGGGCGAGGACCCGGCCCCCGGCCGCCGCGCCGTGCCCGCCAGCAACGCCTTTGTGCCCGCGGCCTGCGGCCTTGTGTGCGGCGGCGAGGCCGTCAAGGACCTGCTGCGCCGGGCCGGTGTGTTCCGCAGCGTCTGAAAAAACCATGCGTTCCCGGTTGGGAACGCATTTTTTTGTGGAATTTTTACATTTTGTGGCAGGTGTTTTGCATTGTAATTTATTTGACAAAATGTTACTATATTCTTACTTATGGAAATTCCGGGCCCCTGCATACGCTGTGGGAAAGGGGAGGTTCATCACTGTGGCTGAAGATCGCAAAATAAACCGCAGCCCCGCGCGGGCTGAAAACCCCGGCGCTGCGCCGGGCACACCGCGCCAGCCGGGGGCGGGCAGCGCCATGCCGCCGCACGCCGCCGGGAACGGCGCGCCGCAGGCGGGCGGCACGCCGCGCGCCCATGGCGCACCGCCGCGTCCGGGCAATGGGCCGCGCCCCCAGGGCGCGCCGCCGCATCCGGGCGCTATGCCGCCGCGCCGCCGCAAAAAACGCCGCCGCAGTGCTGCCAGACGCCGCAGCCGCCTGATCCTGGCGCTGTGTTTGCTGTGCCTGTTCGTGGTGGTGCTGGTG
This sequence comes from Subdoligranulum variabile, assembly GCA_003343905.1. Classification (GTDB taxonomy): domain Bacteria; phylum Bacillota; class Clostridia; order Oscillospirales; family Ruminococcaceae; genus Gemmiger; species Gemmiger variabilis_C. The sequence continues at coordinate 34,010 of QAKI01000054.1, read as the reverse complement.
TCGGTGCTGCTCACCCGGTGCGCGGGCGGGCCCGCAGGCCCGGCGCAGGCTGATTTCGGCACGCCGGCAGCCGCCTGGCAGAAGAACGAACTGGGCTACTATTTCAATGCCAGCGGGCAGGCCATGCCCGCGGCGGTGCTCAAGGGCATCGATGTATCCAAATATCAGGGCGAAGTGGATTGGGAGAAGGCCAAGGCCGCCGGGATCGACTTCGCCATCATCCGCTGCGGCTTCGGCGGCGAGTGGGACGGCCAGGAGGAAGGCTGGGCCCAGGACGACGACCAGTGGCGCCGCAATGCCGATGAGTGTACCCGGCTGGGCATCCCCTTCGGCGTGTACCTGTATTCCTACGCCACCAACGAGGAGGAAGCCCGCTCCGAGGCCGACCATGTGGCCCGCCTGCTGGGGCTGGTGCCCCCGCCGCAGGAAGGGCTGGAAGATTATACCGCCAACCCGTACCAGCTCTCCTACCCGGTATACTATGACCTGGAGGACCAGAGCATCAGCGATATCTTCCCGGACGAGATGGCCGCCATCACCAAGGCGTTCTTCGACCGCCTTACGGAACTGGGCTATACCGGCGAACAGGGGCTGTATGCCTCGCTGAACTGGGTGCGCGCCCGCTTCAGCGACCCGGCTTTCGACCCTTGGCGGGATAACCTCTGGATCGCCCGCTTCTCGGACTCGCTGGGCTACACCGGCACCTATGATATGTGGCAGTGCTCCTATACGGCGCCCGGCACCGATTACGGCGTGCAGAGCGAGACCGTGGACATCGACTTCGTCATGCGGCCTTTCGCCTTCACCGGCATCGCGGAGGGCATGGGCAAGGCCGTCGATCCCGTCATGGTCAACGATACCCGCCAGATCGAACTGCATCTGGACGGCAAGGACGCCCGCGCCACCCTGACCACCAACCAGCCCGCCGAGGATGCGGGCGGCCAGAAGGTCTACTGGCAGAGCAGTGACGAGGACGTGGCCACCGTGGACAAAAACGGCGTGGTCCGCGCCCGGGCCGACAGCGGCACCTGCACCATCACCGCCACCCTGGCCGACGGCACCGAGAGTATTTCCTGCCTGGTGCGGGTAGGCGAGATCCGGGTCCCCGTCTTTGCCACCGGGCAGTTGGCGGGCAACCGCGCCAATGAGGAAGTCAGCCTGGCCGATGTGGCGGCGCTCAAGGCGTCCACGCCGGACTCCATCCTGCTGGACGCGGGCGGCAGCCTGCACGGCACCCTCAGCGCCAGCATGACCGGCGGCATGGATATGCTCAGCGCCTTCTCCGGCGCGGGGTATGACCTGCAGGCTTTCGGGGCCGGGGATCTGGCCTACGGCATCGCCCGCCTGCGCAGCGACGCCAACATGGCCGCGGGGCCTTCCCTGGCCGCCAACCTGCGCGATTCGGAGGGTTCGGCCATCTTCTACCGTTCCACCAGTTGGAACCGCAACCGCATCACCAACGGCATGAACTACATCGTGGAGCGTGCCGGGTATAAGATCGGCTTCTTCTCGCTGGCGGACGCCGCGACAGTGACCGAAAAGATCGGCCTTGTCAACGAGGAAACGCCACTGGCCAACGATATGATCCAGACCGCGGGCGAACAGGTGGCAGCCCTGCAGGCCGAAGGGGCTGACGCCATCCTCTGCATCGCCACGCCGGGTGTGGATGTGAGCGCCCTGCAGGAATCCCTGGTCGGCCTGGGCGTCACCGCCATCATCGACGGCGGCGCGACCGAAAACCAGAACGCTTCCATCCCGGTGCTGGCCGCGGGCCATGCGCTGGGGGCGGTGGGCCGCCTGGACCTGGTCTTTACCCAGGGCGGCGGCTGCCGCGTGGAACTGGCCGAACCCGTGGTGGACAACACGCTGCAGGCTGACCGCGCCACCTGGGAAAGCTACGGCAGCGGCGAACAGGAGGAAGCGGCGGCGCCCGATGCCGCCGACCCGGAAAAGGATACCGCGGCCGATGCGGCTGACCCCAGCGCGCCCACCGAGCGCGCCGACGAGGCCCTGCAGGCAGGGGCGGACGCCTACTTTGCGGCAGCCGCCACGCTGGAAGGGCTGGACGCCGACGATACCAGCATCCTGAACACCACGCTGTTCATCTATGCTGAAAACCCCGACGCCGACCGCACCATCAGCTACGCCAACTATCTGGCCGCGCTGTATGAGGAGATTGCGGAAAACGACCGGGAACACTGGCCCGAAGGCTGGGCCGACGCGGAAGCCACCGGCGTGGCCGGCGGCGTGACCGAACTGGAATACGGCGACGTGACCCGGCAGGAATTGCTGGATTCGCTGCCCGCCACATCCCGGCTGGTGCTGGTCTCCACCACCGCCGACGCGGCCAGCAGCCTGATCGACGGCGGTTCGGTGACCCGCACCTATCAAAAGAGCCTGACCGGCTATGAGCCGGAGGGCGACACCGTCCTGCTGGTGGGCGATACCACGACCTTGCAGGCCCTGGGCGAGGGCAACTATACCATCCTGCGCGACTACGGCGACCTGTTCTGGGACGTGCGCATGAACATCAACGATAACACCAGCAATTTCACGGAATATTTTGTCCTGCCGGAAGCGCCCACCTACGGCGTGGGCCGCAACCCGTAAAGGGCCCCTGAGCCGCGCAAAAATACCGGCGAACGGTTCGGGCGCACCTTGAAAACAGGACTTTTGCAGGGAGGTATGAACTGTATGAAACTGACCTTTTTGGGCGCTGCGCGCGAAGTCACGGGCAGTTGCACCCAGCTGGAAGCCGCGGGCCACCGGCTGCTGGTGGACTGCGGCATGGAGCAGGGCCGCGACGTGTACGAGAACGAGGACCTGCCCTATGCACCGGGCACCTACGAGGCGCTGCTGCTGACCCATGCCCACATCGACCATTCGGGCCAGATCCCCTACCTGTACAAAAACGGGTACCGCGGGCCGATCTATTCCACCGATGCGACGATGGACCTCTGCGGGATCATGCTGCGGGATTCGGCCCACATCCAGGAGCAGGAAGCCGAGTGGAAAAACCGCAAGGCCCAGCGCAGCGGCGCCGCGCCGGTGGAGCCGGATTACACGGTGGAGGACGCCGAAAAGGTCATGAAGCAGTTCGTGCCCTGCGCCTACAACGCCTGGCAGACGCTCTTTGACGATGCGGGCGGCCGGATCGAGGTGCTGTTCACCGACGTGGGCCACCTGCTGGGCAGTGCGTCCATCTCCATCCGCGTCACCGAGCCGGGCGGCGAGCCGGAGATCATCGTCTTTTCGGGCGACATCGGCAACGTGCGCCAGCCCCTCATCAAGGACCCCGTCACGCCCAGGCACGCCGACTATCTGGTGATGGAGTCCACCTACGGCGACCGCAGCCACGGCGAACGCCCCGATTATATCGGCGAACTGACCGAGGTGCTGCAAACTACGTTCGACCGCGGCGGCAACGTGGTCATCCCCAGCTTTGCCGTGGGCCGCACCCAGGAACTGCTGTATTTTATCCGCCAGATCAAGGCTGAGGGCCGGGTCCATGGGCACGACGGGTTCCCGGTCTTTGTGGACAGCCCGCTGGCCAGCAGATCCACCACGATCTTCCGCGAAAACTATATGGAATGTTACGACGAGGAGGCCATGGCCCTGGTGCGCAGCGGCCAGAACCCCCTGTGGTTCCCTGACCTGCACATCAGCGAAACCAAGGAGGAATCCGTCGCCATCAACAGCGACCCCACGCCCAAGGTGATCCTCTCGGCTTCCGGCATGTGCGACGCGGGCCGTATCCGCCACCACCTGAAATACAACCTCTGGCGGCCGGAATGCACGGTCCTGTTCGTGGGCTTCCAAAGCCCCGGCACGCTGGGCAACGCCCTGCTGGGCGGCGCCAAGGAGGTCAAACTCTTTGGGGACGAGATCCAGGTCAAGGCGTCCATCCGCCAACTCAGCGGGCTTTCGGGCCATGCGGACCAGGACGGGCTGGCAAACTGGCTCCGCGCCTTTGATGAAAAACCGAAGTTCGTCTTTGTCAACCATGGCGAGGACGCGGTGGCCGACCACTGGGCCCGCCGCCTGCGGGAAGAAGGCTATGAAGCCGAAGCCCCCTATAACGGCGCGGTCTGGATCGCGGAAGGCGGCCGGGTGGTCTGTGCCGAAACAGGCAACACCCGCAAGATCGTCAAAACGCCGGGCGTGGCTACCGTGCGCAGCAGCGCAGTCTACGACCGCCTGGTCAACATGGGCAAGCGCCTGATGGTGGTCATCCAGCACAACCAGGGCGGTGCCAACAAGGACCTGGCCCGCTTCGCCAGCCAGATCGCCAGCCTGTGCGACAAATGGGACCGCTGATCGCAGTCCCGATCATTCGTTCCAAAGGGGGAACGCCGACTTTGTGGCATCCGATCAAACATTATAAGACCATCCACCATCACAAAATGCTGGTCATGCGGTACTGCTTCCGCTGCGGGCTGTACTGGCAGGGGCTTACCCATGACCTGAGCAAACTGGCCCCCGTGGAATTTCTGGCGGGCGCCAAATACTGGCAGGGCAACTGCAGCCCTAACAACGCCCAGCGCCAGGCCGAAGGCTACAGCGCCGCCTGGCTGCACCATAAAGGGCGCAACAAGCACCATCTGGAATACTGGATCGACTACACGCCCGGCGGTGACCACTCCCTGGGCGGTATGCGGATGCCCGCGCGCTATGTGGCCGAAATGGTCTGCGACCGTATCGCCGCCAGCAAAAACTATATGGGCAGCCGCTATACCGACGCCAGCGCCTGGGAGTATTACGACCATGGCCGGGACCATCTGGTCCTTCACCCTGAGACCCGCCGCGAACTGGAGGAATGCCTGCTGATCCTGCGGGACCAGGGGGAGGACGCCTGCTTTTCCCACATCCGCAAAAACCTGCTGGGGAAAAGCCGGTAAACCCGCAGAAACAGACGCATCACCAAGGTGATGCGTCTGCTTTTTTATGGGGAACAAACGGCCCGGAACAATGCCTTCCTGTGGTTTTGGGCGGCGGGGGTCAGCGGCCGTCCGCCAGCCGGGCAAATACTTTTTGGGAATACAGGGCGATTGCAAACGCGGCGGCTGCGGCCCCGATCAGCACCGCCCAGGTGTGCGCCGAAAAAACATCGAACAGCACGCCATAGACCGCCTGCCCCACCGGCTGCCCGCACATGGCAAGGGCGATCAGCGCCGCCATGATCTTGCCCACCAGCAGGGGCGGGGTCTGCGTCTGCACCAGTGTGTAGATCTGCACCATAAAAAGCGTGGAAGCGCCCATGGCGGCAAAACTCATCAGGGTCACGGCCCCGTAACACAGCAGGACGGGCAGATTTAGAAAAAGGACAAGCCCCATCACCGCCACCGCGGCCGCACATACGAGCAGAAGCAGATAGGAATTTTGGATCTTCAGCTTTTGCGATACGAGCGCGGCCAGAATACCGCCGCACAGCCCGCCCAGCGCCAGCGCGCCCTGGGTGAAGCCGTACAGCGTATCGGACAGGCCCAGCACCTGTGTGATAAGGATGGGCGTCCCCACGATCATCACTGCGCTTAAAACCAGATTGAAAAGGGAGACCAGCCATACCACCGAGAAAAAGACCGGCTTTTCGGTCTTGACGAACCGGTAGCTTTCTTTCAGGTCCATGGCGACGGTGCGGAACACACCGGCGTCCCGCGGGCGCTTTTGGTGCGGGATGCGGATAAAAAGTTCCATGACGGCGGAAAGCGCAAAGCACGCCGCGCTCAAAAGCAGGATCGGGTCAATGCCCCAAAGGCTGAACATCACGCCGCCGATGACCGGCCCCAGCAGGCCGGAAAGGGTGTTGACCTGATTGATGACCGCGTTCCCGGCCATCAGTCTGTCTGGGGGCACCAGAAGGGGAACGCTGGCCTGCACGGCGGGCTGGTAGGTGCCGGAAATGCCGTACAGCAGCATCAGCACAGCGATAAAAAGCGGGACCGTCGGGAGTTTGCCCAGCGCGAAATAGAACAGCAGGATGATGGCCGCGGTGGAAAAATCCAGCCCCACCATAATGTTGCGCTTGTTCACGCGGTCGGCCAGTACACCGCCCGCCATCGAAAGAAGGACCATCGGCGCAAAGGAACAGGCGGTCACCGTGCCGAACAACGCGGCGGAGCCGGTCTGCCGCAGCAGATACAGCGGCAGGGCGAACCGCAGGATGGCGTTGCCGAACAGCGAAATGATCTGCCCGGCCACAACAAGGGTAAAATCACGGCGAAAAAGTTTTGTCTGCATAAGGTACCTCCATTGCCTATTTATTAAACCGACCGTCGGTTTGAATATGAGGTGAAAGAAACTGCGCTTTGGGGGCGCAGTTCGTTTTCAGATGTTTTCGGGGGCGGGGGCTGTGCGCTGGGCCTTGTAATAGGCCACATAGCCCTCGATCATTTCCTCGTCCAGAAGGCGGGGGATGCCGACGCCGTCCAGCAGGGCGTTGAAAGTCCGGCAACGGCTGCGCATGCCGGCTTCGTCGGTCACGCTGACCAGCGGGTTCAGCCATATGTTGGACAGGACCATGATGGCCTCCGCCAGTTCGCGGGGGTCCTCCGCCCGGATGGAACCGTCCTCGATGCCCTGCTGCAGAATGGGCTGGATGAATTTGGGCGCAACGATCTGGTAAAGCTGACCGATCTGCATGGCAAGAAACCGCGGGTTGTCCAGCAGACAGGGCGTGACCGTCAGCATCAAACTCTGGTTCGAATTGAACAGCGCCGCCTTGAAGATGGCCCGCAGCTTTTCCAGCCCGTTCAGCGAGCGGTCGTCCCGCACCTTTGCCAGCGCGGCCGTGTTTTCTTCCCCGATGCGGTGGAAGATGGCTTCAAAAATTTCTTCCTTGGAAGAAAAATGGTGGTAGATCGCGCCTTTGGAAAGGTGCGTTTCGTTGATGATGTCCTGCAGGGATGTTGCGTCGTAGCCTTTTTCCACAAACAGGCGGGTGGCAACATCCAAAATCAGTTTTACGGTTTCCTCCGGGTATTTGTTCCGTGCCATCTCGCACCTCCATACAAACCAACGGTCTGTAAAGAGTATAACAAGCACACGCGTGCTTGTCAAGCAGGGCGCGCAGAAAATTTGCAGGCCGTTATACAAGGCGGGCGGCAAGGCTGCCGCGGTCGAAAATGCCGCTTTGTCAGGGGGCAGGGGCTTCCAGCAGACGTACGATGACCGAAACCGCGATCGCTTTCATCGCAGGCCAGTCTTTTTCGTCGATCTGGCCGTTCATCACATCGTGGCAAAGCTGCTCCACGATGCCGTAGCCGATGCGCAGCTTTTCCACCAGTTGGCCGCCGGGCAGGCCCTGCCGTTCCTGCAGGGCCGCCGCAAGGCTGTGCAGCAGTTCGTCCTCAAACGCGGCAAAAAGCTGGCCGATGTCCTCATGGCGCAGCGCCAGTGCCAAAAATTCATTGTGGGCGGCCCGATTCATCTGATGGGAGTCCAGGACCAGATCGAGGAACCGCCCCGTCACGGCGGCCAGATCTTCCCCGGATGCCGCCGCGGCCAGCAGGGGACGGGCGCCTTCCCGCAGGCGGGCAAGATAGAGGCGCACCACCTCGTTCAAAATGTCTTTTTTGTCCTGGAAATAGCTGTAGACGATCCCGGTGGACACGCCCGCCCGTTTGGCGATCTCGGCGGTGTTGGTCCCGTAGTAGCCTTTTTCACAGAACAGCGCATAGCTGGCCTGAACGATGGCGTCTTTTTTGGCTTGCGCCCGTTTTTGCCGGGGCACCCGCACTTCATGGTTTGCCATATCTTCCCGTCCCTTCCTGTTCATTGCCCCCATTATACCCCTGCATGGGACAAAAGACAAGAAATGTGAAAAAAATTTCATGTTACATCTTGACTTTTACCGGGAATGATCATATACTGAATATGAAATAAATTTCATGTTTTGGAAAGGAGCGCAGCAATGAAAAAGCAACCTTCCGGGGACCCGGCCGGGCCGTTCCGGTGGTATCTGGGATTCATGGCGGCGGCCTGCGGCGGGGCGCTGCTCTGGCAGGCTTTCCTGCCGGAACTGGCGGGCCTGTATTCGTCCTGGGGCGTGGCCGCCGGTTGGCAGCGGGAAATCGCCCTGTGGAATGTGGGCCTTGTGGCCGCCATCCTCTGCGCCCTGCTTGGGAAGGACCTGCGCGCCATGAAGATCCTCACCCTGCAGTCCACCGTGCTGTGCTGGGCCCTGGGGGCGCACCATCTGGCGGCACTGGCGGCACGGCCCTCGCCGCAGTACGGCATCCACCTATTGGGCGTGCTGGAAGTGATGCTGCTGGGCGGCGTATGGGGCGCGGCCGTGCTTCTCCGCGCCCGGAAACAGAAATAGGGAAAGGCTGCCCGGCGTGCTGCCGGGCGGCCTTTTTTAAGATGTCGGAAAATATTTTAATTGCAGTCTTGCAAATCATTTTAATAGGGTGTACCATCCCTTCAACCGAAATGTAAGGGAGGGACCTGTCTTGGTCATAGAAGAATGGAAAAACGTCCGCATCGCCTACAGGCGCAGAACGGGGCCGTATGGGGCGGAGAACAAACAGTTCATGGAGGACTTCAAGGCGTACCTGCGGGAGCAGGGGCGGCTGGATGCCGGTACGGTGATCCTGGGCATCGCGCTGGACGACCCTGCCGCAACGCCGGGCCGCGCCCAGCGGTATGATGTGGGGCTTGTCATAGAGCCGGGGGCCGAGTCCATTGGCCTGCCGGTACGCAGTGTGGACGGCGGCCGCTATGCGGTGTTTGCGGTAGCGCACACCGCGCAGGCAGTGGCGGAATTTTGGCAGGGACTCCCGGCGCTGACAGCCGGGGTGCAGGTGGACCGCGCCCGCCCGGTGGTGGAACGGTACGCGGCCGCAAAAGTGGCGGCCCATCTGTGCGAATTTTGCGTCCCCCTCCAATAAAATTGCGCCGGATGTAAGATTCAGTAGTCAGATGCGCTTTCCAAAGAATAAGGAAAAAAGGCCGCCCGGTATGTTGCCGGACGGCCTTTTTAGAATGCCGAAAATCATTTGTGTGGAGAATTGCAATGAAGAGATAGAAACCCCGCAAATCCAGGCAGGGAAGATAAGAAATAAGGTGGAAGGGGCGTTATTGTATATGCTTTACTCCTCGTCTTTCAGTTCCATGTGGTCAAGCGCATAGCGTAAAGCCATGCTGATGAGTTCATTGCGGGAACGATTGGTCTTGGCGGCTAAGTCATTATATTCTTTTTGCAGGGACCTGTCTATGCGTATGGTCATGGTGACAGATTTATCTTCTTTGGGGGTCACGATAAACTTCTCCATAATGCACTTCCTCCATTGATTTTAACTACATTATAGTATTGATAGTCCGTGCAAAACTATGACACAATAATGATTTATAATTTCACTGTACTTTTGTGTTACAATCTGATATAATGCAGATAACGGCAAAATATTGGAGGTATGGTTATTATGAAGGAAAAAAGAAATGCGCGTTCCCGTTCAGCTAAAAAGCCACTCTATAAAAAGTGGTGGTTTTGGGTGATCATCGTGGTAGTTCTCGGCGCTGCCTTTGGCAGTGCGGAAAGTAGTGGAGGAGGTGCGCCGGGGGCGGCGGAATCGCATATTTATGACGATGCACAAGTAAAAGATGTAATGAACGGCATACGGACGAATAAAATCGGTGAATATTCAATTATCGAAATCAGTTCTGAGGAAGTAACGGATGAAGCACTGGCAGACTGGTACTTTAACTATGTGGAAAAGAACGATTTTAACTTCTGTATGATACTTTATAGCGATAAAGATGATAACTCTGGTGTATACGCGGTCAATGGCGTCGTTCAGAAAGATGTGCGCTTTACAGAGGACGAAAATGGGGATTATGCGCTGCGCGATGCGGGCGCTACCAGCCATGCGATTACCTATGTGCCTGCGGAGGATAACACATTAAAGGTCATGGAATTCGACAAGTAAGGGGGAAAAGCAATGTTTGGTAAGCGTTCGGAAGATAAGACCGCCGAGAAAGAGGCAAAACAGGCGGCTAAAGACAAGGCGGCATTGGAAAAGTTCGGATTGGATTTTGAAAGCTACTCATTAGATGAAATACGCCGTAGGAATATTTCTTCTTCTAAAGAAATTGCGGGCAGTCTGGCAGGGTCCAAATTGTATTCTTTTGGCAGCCTGTTAAGTGGCAACTCAAAGGAAGCGCTCGCTTTGGGGATGGAAAGAGCGAAAATTGAACAAACCTTTATACTTATGCGGCAGAACGAAGAAATTATAAGACTGTTAAAACTGCTGGTAAAAAAATAAAGAACTGGCCCTGACCGCCGCATATGGGTGGCCGGGGCTTTTTATCGTATGAGGGATGGACTTGGGGGAAGGACGGGTGGCGCCGGCAAATTTTGTTGACAAAGCGCCCGGCGTGTGATTGAATAATACTATTAGAGCAGGCGCGCAAGCCTGTGTTTATAGAAGGTGGAAATTATGGCAGAAGAAAAACGCAAACGTATCCTTTCGGGCATCCAGCCCACCGGCACGCCCACGCTGGGCAACTATATCGGCGCGGTGCGCAACTGGGCCCTGCTGCAGCCGGATTATGACTGCCTGTATATGGTCGCGGACCTGCACGCCCTGACCGTGCGCCAGGTCCCGGCGGAACTGCGTCGCCGCACCCGCGAACTGGCCGCCCTGCTGCTGGCCGTGGGCATCGACCCCCAGCAACACATCCTTTTTGCCCAAAGCCATGTGCCCGCCCACTGTGAACTGTCCTGGGTGCTGGCCTGCAACGCCCAGTTCGGGGAACTGTCCCGCATGACCCAGTTCAAGGACAAGAGCGCCAAACACCCGGACAACGTCAACGGCGGCCTGTTCACCTACCCGGTGCTGATGGCGGCCGACATCCTGATCTACAACGCCGACCTCGTCCCCGTGGGGCAGGACCAGACCCAGCACCTGGAGCTGGCCCGCGTCATCGCCAACCGCTTCAACGGCGTCTATGGCGATACCTTCACTTTGCCTGAGGGCTACGTCCCCAAGGCGGGCGCCAAGATCATGTCGCTGTCCGAACCCACCAAGAAGATGAGCAAGTCCGACACCAACGTGAACTCCTTCGTACTCATGAACGACGATAAGGACACCATCGTGCGCAAGTTCAAGCGCGCAGTCACCGACTCGGAGGGCCAGGTCCGCTTTGACCGGGACGCCAAGCCCGGCGTGTCCAACCTGATGGTCATTTACTCCACCTTTACCGGCAAGAGCATGGAGGAGATCGAGGCGGAGTTCGCGGGCAAGGGCTACGGCGACTTCAAGATGGCGGTGGCCGAAGCGACCGCCGACGCGCTGGCCCCCGTACAGGCGGAGTACAGCCGGATCCTGGCCGATAAAACGTATGTGGACGAGGTGCTCAAGAACGGCGCCGAGCGTGCCGCGCGCATCGCCAACCGCACGGTCAGCAAAGTGTACCGCAAGGTGGGCCTGCTGCAGCTTGACCGCTGAGACCCCATAAAATGCTTGACAAATCGTGCCTAAACCCCTATAATATAAAAATTAGTGCGGCTCTTTTGCGAGCCGCACAACTTTTACTATCGCAGAACTGCGTGTACGTTAGGAGAATCGAGCATGGCTAAAGAAGTCGTCGTTACCCGTGAGGGCTATCAAAAGCTGGAACAGGATCTGGAAGAGCTGCGCACCGTCAAACGCAAAGAAGTGGCGGATAAGATCAAGGTCGCGCGCGGCTACGGTGACCTGAGCGAAAATGCCGAGTATGACGCCGCGAAGGAAGAGCAGGCCATCGTCGAGGCCCGCATCGCGGATCTGGAGGCCACGCTGAAGGTCGCGCGCATCATTGATGACAGCGACCTGTCCAGCGATACCGTTTCTATCGGGATGCGTGTGAAAATCTTGGCGGAAGGGGACGATCCCGAGGACGCCGAAGAATACGACATCACCGGTTCCACCGAGGCGGATATGAACCTGAACCGCATCAGTGACGAAAGCCCCGTGGGCTCTGCGCTGATCGGCCACAAGCCCGGTGACGAGGTGGACGTCACCCTGCCCAACGGCAACATCATCGTGTATAAGGTGCTGGCCGTTTCGCGCTCGAAGTAAAAAGGATCGGGGGTGGGGCTGTACCTGCCCCCGTTTGGCTGTAAACAGAAAGGACGATTGCATTATGGAGCACAACCAGCCCCAGACCGAACAGGATCTGACCCAACAGGCGGCGGTCCGCCGTCAGAAACTGGCCGATCTGCGCGCCGCCGGCCAGGACCCCTTTGTCAATACCCGTTACCCGCAGGACGCCTATTCGGCCGACCTCAAAGCCGAATTTGCCGACCTGCCCGCCGAGGCCGAGACCGGTAAGACCGTCGCACTGGCGGGCCGCATGATGTCCAAGCGCGTCATGGGCAAGGCCAGCTTCGCCCATCTGCGCGACCAGACGGGCGATATCCAGATCTTCCTCAAGCGCGACGTGCTGGGCGATGAAGCCTACGCCGCCTTCAAAAAGCTGGATATCGGCGACGTGGTGGGCTGCAAGGGCGAAGTGTTCCGCACCAAAATGGGCGAGATCTCGGTGCGCGTCACCGAACTGACGCTGCTGGCCAAGAGCCTGCTGCCCCTGCCCGAAAAGTTCCACGGCCTGACCGACCGCGAAGCCCGCTACCGCCAGCGTTATGTGGACCTGATCGTCAACCCCGACGTAAAGCAGACTTTCGTCAAGCGCAGCGCCATCCTGCGCGAACTGCGCAGCTACCTGGACGGCAAGGGCTTCCTGGAAGTGGAAACGCCCATCCTGACGCCCTTCGAGATCGGCGCCGCGGCGCGGCCTTTCCTGACGCACCACAATACCCTCGATATGGATATGGTGCTGCGTATCGAAACGGAACTTTACCTCAAGCGCCTGATCGTGGGCGGTATGGACCGCGTGTATGAAGTCGGCCGTATCTTCCGCAACGAGGGCATGGACCCCAAGCACAACCCCGAATTCACCACCATCGAGCTGTACCAGGCGTACACCGATTACTACGGCATGATGGACCTGGTGGAGGAAATGATGAAGACCGTCGCCCAGAAGGTCTGCGGCACGCTGCAGATCAGCTACCAGGGCAAAGAGATCGACCTTTCCCACTGGGAGCGCATGACGATGGTGGAAGCGGTCAAGAAATACTCCGGCGTGGACTTCGACACCGTGCAGACTGACGAGGAAGCCGTGGCCCTGGCCAAGGAGCACCATGTGGAACTGCCCGAGATCCCCACCAAGGGGGCCATCGTGGCGGAGTTCTTCGACGCTTTCGTGGAAGAAAACCTGATCCAGCCCACGTTCATCTACGACTATCCCGTGGAAGTCAGCCCGCTGGCCAAGCGCAAGCCGGGCAACCCGATGTTCACCGAGCGTTTTGAATACTTCATCAACGCGACCGAGTTCGGCAACGCCTTCAGCGAGCTGAACGACCCCATCGACCAGAAGGGCCGCTTTGAGCGCCAGGTGGCCGAGCGCAAGCAGCTTGACCCCGCCAGCAAGGCCCAGGTGGACTATGACTACGTCACGGCGCTGGAGTACGGCCTGCCCCCGACGGGCGGCCTGGGCTTCGGTGTGGACCGTCTGGTCATGCTGCTGACCGACTCGGCTTCCATCCGCGACGTGCTGCTGTTCCCCACCATGAAGCCGCTGGACGGCAACAGGAAGGAGGAGGCCCCGGAGGTCCCCGCGGTGGAAACCACGCCCGTCGACCTCTCCAAGGTGAAGATCGAGCCGCTGTTTGCGGATCTTGTGGACTTCGACACCTTCAGCAAGTCGGATTTCCGCGTTGTGAAGGTAGAAGCCTGCGAAGCGGTCCCGAAGAGCAAGAAGCTGCTGAAGTTTACGCTGGACGACGGCAGCGGAAGGAAGCGCACGATCTTGAGCGGCATCCATGAGTACTATGAGCCGGAAGAACTGGTCGGCAAGACCTGTGTGGCGATCACGAATCTTCCGACGAGGAAGATGATGGGAATCGACTCCGAGGGGATGCTGATCAGCGCGGTATATGAATATGACGGACGGGAAGGGCTGAACTTGCTGATGCTGGACGGCCGCATCCCGGCGGGCGCCAAGCTGTACTAAGGCGCGTTTCCGTCCTTCGGAAAAGAAAAAAGGGCAGCGGGCTGTCTTGCAAAAGGCGGCCCGCTGTTTTTGTGCCCCGCGGCCTGTGGCGGTACTTGCGTTTTGGGGGGAGTGTGGTATCATAGTAAGGACACTTTGCACCGCAGCGTCCTCTCCGGGAAAGCTGCCGGGAAGGGGAGGACGCCTTTGACCAAAACCAGAAAAGAACGCGCCCTGTGGGCGGCGGCCCTGTTGCTGCTGGCCGTGTTTGCCGTGGCCATGACCTGGCTGCATTACCAGCAGCTTTGTTCGCCGGGGGGCGGCGCGGACCCTTATACATCCGATCTGGGCCAGCATCTGGGCTTTGCCCAGAAGGGCATGATCTACTCCACGGCCTCGCTGCTGATCGGCCCGGCCTATGCGCTGGGGGGCCGCTGGGGCATTGCCGTGCTGCTCACGGTCTTTCACCTGGCGGCGGTGGGCATCTTTGCCTGGGGGCTGCGCCCGGCCGTGCCCCGGTGGTCGCGCCCGGCCCGCCTGCTGTGCAGCCTGGCCGTCTATCTGGCGCAGGCGGTCTGGATGCCCCGGGGCGGCTACTGGTACCAGGGTACCATCATGGGCACCGTCTACCACAATACGACCTACATCATGCTGGCGCCGTTCGCCCTGCTGGCCGCGCTGGCTTTCTACAGGGTCTGGCGCGGCCTGTCCGGCAAGCTGGACCTGCGCGCCTGGGCGGTGTACACGGTGCTGCTGACCATCGCCACCAGCTTCAAACCCAATTTTGTGTTTGCGTTTGCCCCGGCGCTGCTCATTCTGCTCATCGCGGACCTGTTCCGTACCCGCGGCAAAAATCTGTGGCAGGAGTTCATACTGGGGTGCAGCGTGCTGCCCAGCATCGCCCTCTGCCTGATCCAGGCCAACGTCCTGTTCACCGGGGAAGACAGCGGCATCCGGCTGATCTTTACCGTGGCCTTTGACCGGCACCGTATGCTGTGGGGACCCTTCAACGAGGCCGCCGTGCTGGGGCTGCTGCGCTCTCTGGTGTTCGTGGGGGCGGTGGGGGTCCTGCTGGGCCGCCGCGCCTGGGGCAGCTTCCGCTATCGTTTCAGCCTGCTGCTGTTCGCCGTTTCCATGGCGGAAGCCCTGCTGCTGGTGGAAAGCGGCGAACGGCTGTACCACGCCAATCTCTGGTGGGGGCCGTTTATCTGCTTCTGGGTATTCCTGCTGGAATCGGTATCGGTGTGGCTGCGCGCCTGCACCGACTGGCGCGCCGGGCAGCGCGGCGCACGGCTGGGCCTTCGGGTTGCGGTGTGCGGCGCGGCGCTGGCGTGGCACATCATCAGCGGGCTGTGCTTCCTCGTGCTGCTGATGCAGGGCTATTCCTACAATATCCCGATCATGACATATAACCTTTGGTGATCGTTGTCCGGCCGGGCCGCCCTTTAGGGCGGTCCGGCTTTTTGCGTGCGGCATCCCTTGACAACGGGGGCGGGGTGTGGTATCGTATGTTCTGGATGTTAGTCATAACTACCCCCCCCTAAGAATGCAAGTGACCAAAACCGTCTTGTCCGGGGGATGGAAAATCCGCAAAAAATCCCGGTAAACTGTTGCCGGAACAACAGCCAATGTCCTATATGTTTGGTATAGTATGAGGGCGGCAGAAAAAAGTCGGTTTATCCCTTGCATTTTCAGCCAGATATGGTATCATAATAACTGCTGCGATACCACATATAGGAAACCTGAACGCACAAAGGAGAACTTCTATGACAGATTTCAAACAGTGGGAAGGCTTCGAGGGCCGCATCTGGAAGGAAGAAGTCAACACCCGTGACTTCATCCAGAAAAACTATACGCCCTATGCGGGGGACGAAAGTTTCCTTGCAGGCCCGACCGAAGCCACGGACAAGCTGTGGGGCGCGCTGCAGCGTCTGCAGAAAGAGGAACGCGCCAAGGGCGGCGTGCTGGATATGGAGACCGAGGTCGTTTCCGGCCTGACGGCCTACGGCCCCGGCTATATCGACCCGGAACTCAAGGATCTGGAAAAGATCGTCGGCCTGCAGACCGATAAGCCCCTCAAGCGCGCCTTCATGCCCTACGGCGGCATCAAGATGGCCGAACAGGCCTGCACCACCTACGGCTACACCCCCAGCGAGAAACTGCACGAGATCTTCACCCAATACACCCGCACCCATAACCAGGCTGTGTTCGACGCCTATACCCCGGAGATGAAGCGGGCCCGCCACAGCCACATCGTCACCGGCCTGCCCGACACCTACGGCCGCGGCCGTATCGTGGGCGACTACCGCCGCGTGGCGCTGTACGGTATCGACTTCCTGATCCGCGAAAAGCAGAATGACTTTGACAACTGCGGCGACGGCACCATGCTGGACGATGTGATCCGCCAGCGTGAGGAGATCGCCCTGCAGATCAACGCGCTCAAAGGCATGAAGGCCATGGCCGCCGCTTACGGCTATGACATCTCCCAGCCTGCCGCCAACGCGCGCGAGGCCGTCCAGTGGCTGTACTTCGGCTATCTGGCCGCCATCAAGACCCAGAACGGCGCTGCCATGAGCGTGGGCCGCATCTCCACCTTCCTGGACATCTATATCCAGCGTGACCTGGAGCGCGGCATCCTGACCGAGAGCGAGGCCCAGGAACTGATCGACCATCTGGTCATGAAGTTCCGCATGGTCAAGTTCGCCCGCATCCCCAGCTACAACCAGTTGTTCAGCGGCGACCCCGTGTGGGCCACGCTGGAGGTGGGCGGCATCGGCATGGACGGCCGTTCCATGGTCACCAAGACCGACTTCCGCTTCCTGCACACGCTGGAAAACATGGGTCCCGCGCCGGAACCCAACATGACGGTGCTGTATTCTTCGGCCCTGCCGGATACCTTCAAGGATTACGCCGCCCGCATCTCGATCAAGACCTCTTCGGTCCAGTACGAGAACGACGACGTGATGAAGCCGGTCTGGGGCGACGACTATTCCATCTGCTGCTGCGTTTCCGCCACCCAGACCGGCAAGGAGATGCAGTTCTTCGGCGCCCGCGCCAACCTGGCCAAGTGCCTGCTCTACGCCATCAACGGCGGCGTGGACGAAAAACTGGGCGAACAGGTGGGCCCGGCCTACGCGCCCATCACCAGCGAGTACCTGGACTATGACGAGGTTATGAAAAAGTACGATGTGATGATGGACTGGCTGGCCGGCCTGTACGTCAACATCCTCAACCTCATCCAGTATATGCACGACAAATACTACTACGAGGCCGCCGAGATGGCCCTGATCGACACCGACGTGCGCCGCACCTTTGCCACCGGCATCGCGGGCTTCAGCCATGTGGTGGACTCCCTCAGCGCCATCAAGTATGCCAAGGTCAAGTGCATCCGCAATGAGCAGGGCCTTGTGACCGATTACAAGGTGGAAGGCGACTTCCCCAAGTACGGCAACGACGATGACCGCGCCGACGACATCGCGGTGGAACTGCTGCGCAGCTTCCTGGAAAAGATCAAGCGCCGCCACACCTACCGCAATTCCGAGGCGACTACCTCGATCCTGACCATCACCTCCAACGTGGTGTACGGCAAGGCCACCGGCGCCATGCCCGACGGTCGCGAAGCCTACAAGCCCTTCGCTCCCGGCGCCAACCCCAGCTATGGGGCCGAGACCCACGGCCTGCTGGCCAGCCTGAACTCGGTGGCCAAGCTGCCCTACCACTGGGCGCTGGACGGCATCTCCAACACCCAGACCATCAACCCCGATGCGCTGGGCCACAGTGAGCAGGAGCGTGTGGAGAATCTGGTCCAGGTCATGGACGGCTACTTTGACCAGGGAGCGCACCATCTGAACGTCAACGTGTTCGGTGTCGAAAAGCTCATCGACGCCATGGAGCACCCCGAAAAGGAAGAGTACGCCAACTTCACGATCCGTGTTTCCGGCTATGCGGTCAAGTTCATCGACCTGACCCGCGAGCAGCAGATGGACGTGATCGCCCGTACCTGCCACAAGGCGCTGTGATCGCACACGTTTGAACAAGGACCCGCGGCCGCCTGCGCGGCCGCGGGCCTTTTTGGCAGGGCGCAGACCGCCCTGCGACCCGCGAGCGCGGCAAACGCGCCGTAAAGGAGGGAACGATATGTCACAGGAGAATCCCGCCGTGGGCTATGTCCACTCGGTGGAAACCTTCGGCCTGGTGGATGGGCCGGGGGTGCGCTACGTCCTGTTTTTGCAGGGGTGCGCCATGCGCTGCCGCTACTGCCATAATCCAGAGACCTGGGCTTTTACCCGGGAACACGCCCAGACCCCGCAGCAGGCGTTTGCGGCGGCCTACCGCTACCATAACTACTGGAAGAAGAACGGCGGCCTGACCATCAGCGGCGGCGAACCGCTGTTGCAGCTTGACTTTGTGCGCGAGGTGTTCCGCCTGGCCCACGCCAAGGGCGTCCACACGGCGCTGGATACCAGCGCCCAGCCCTTCGCCCCCGATGACGCGGACTGGATGGCCCGCTTCGACGGGCTGCTGGCCCACACCAGCCTCGTCATTCTGGACCTGAAAGAGATCGACGACGAGCGCCACCGGGCGCTGACCGGGCACAGCAACGCCAACATCCTGGCGATGGCGCGGTATGTGGCCGAAAAGGGCGTGCCGCTGTGGGTCCGCCATGTGCTGGTGCCGGGTCTGACCGACGATGCGGAGGGCCTGCGGCGGCTGGATGCGTTTATCAGGACGCTGCCCACCGTGCGCCGGGTGGAGGTGCTGCCTTACCACACGCTGGGACTGTTCAAGTGGCAGAACCTGGGTATCCCGTACTCGCTGGAAGGCGTGCGCACGCCCACCGCCGAGGAAGTGCAGGAGGCAGAAAAACTCCTGCACGTGCAGGACTACCCCGACGCGCCCAAGGCGTAAGCCGGGTCTACCGTGGGCAGCGCGCCGCACCGTGCGGCAAAGCCCGTCAGCCGCGGAAAATTTTGCAAAAGCGGTTGACAGAAGGGCGCCGGTGTGGTAAACTATACCTGTAGTTAGTTATAGCTAACTATAACCAACCTCGAACCCCGCAGGGTTGCTCCCCCGGCGGCG
Source organism: Subdoligranulum variabile (assembly GCA_003343905.1). Taxonomy (GTDB): domain Bacteria; phylum Bacillota; class Clostridia; order Oscillospirales; family Ruminococcaceae; genus Gemmiger; species Gemmiger variabilis_C. Next base: position 14,900 of record QAKI01000054.1, on the reverse strand, counting down.
GTTCCCGCCAAGAACAGGCTGCGCCTCCGTTTGGGTGTTTTGCTCTGCACCTTTTTTGCGGCCGCTTCTTGCTTTTGACCCCACCGCTTTCTGCTCCGGGCGGTGGGGATTTTTTATGCAAAAAACGCCCCCGGCGCATTGCGTCCGGGGGCGTTGGTTTTGTTTGGGGCGGCGTCAATCCCGCCGTAGGCGGCCCAGCAGCAGGTAATACCCGGCCCAGTCCAGCTTGCCGTACAGCGGCGAGTCATGTCGCCGGGCTTCCGCCAGCGTGTAGATCAGGCGGGTGCTGCGCCAGCGGCAGGGCAGGTAATAGGCGCTGTAGCAGCGTTCGTCACGCATACGGTCCAGCAGGGCGCGCAGCCAGGGCGTGCGCAGGGCGGCGGCGGCCTTGTCCCGCTTCAAGCCGTTCAGCGGGGCGGGGTCCCGGCGCAGGATGTCGGCCACGCCCTCGGCAAAGACCGTCAGCTCGGCCCGGTGCAGCAGGCGCATATCCTCGTCCGGGCACTGGGCGGCCAGGCAGGCCGCGTTCAGCTTGGAAAAATGCTGCGGCCAGATCTCGCAGTAGTTGGCATGGTAGCGCGTGGAAAGCGTGCCCGTCTGCCCGCAGTTGTAGTAGGTCAGCGGGCTGCGCAGGACGCGGTAGGCAAAACCGGGCTGCTGCCGCTGGAAAAGGGCGATATAATCCAATACAAACTGTAAATCCTCGCCAAGTGTGTACGATTCGTTGAACTGGATCTGCCGGGCCAGGTCGGTCACATACAGTTTGTTCCAGGGCATCGCCAGCAGGCAGTCCAGCCACAGCCGGGCTAGCCCCTGCTGGGGGCGGGTGTCGGCGTCGGCCGTGGCCGCGGCCGGGTCGTCCGCGCGGGTGGTGTAGTGCCAGAGCACAAAGTCGCCGGGGGCGGCGCGCTGTGCCTGTACGGCGGCCCGCAGTGCGCCGGGGCGCAGCGCATCGTCGGAATCCAAAAATACAAGGTACTCGCTGTCCGCCGCGGCCATACCGGCGTTGCGGGCGCTGGAAACGCCCCGGTCCTCCTGATGGATCACCCGCACGCGGCTATCCCGCGCGGCCCAGTCGTCGCACATGGCGCCGCTGGCGTCGGGGCTGCCGTCGTCCACCAGAATGCAGCATACGCCGCCCGGCACATCCTGCGAAAGGACGCTCTGCACACAGCGGTCCAGTGTGTCCTGCGCCCGGTAGACCGGCACGACCACACAGATAGTTGGGCGGCTCATACGGTACCTCCGTTCTGCAGGACCCTGTGGACGATGTCCACAAAGTCCTGATAGTAACGCTCCACAGAAAAATCCTGCGCCCGCTTTGCGCCCGCGGCGCCCATCTCGGCGCACAGGGCCGGGTGCTCATACAGCATGCGGATGCTCCAGGCAAGCTGGTCGGCAATGTTGTCGCCGCGCTCCACCAGAACGGCCTGGCTGCCCTCCAGGTATTCGGGCATGCCGCCGCTGCGGGTCGCCAGCACCGGGCGGCCGCAGGCCATGGCTTCCATGGCGACCAGACCGGCGGCCTCCTCCACCAGCGTGGGCACACAGACCAGATCGGCCAGCCGGTAATAGTCGGGCAGGTCCTCGTTGGGGATGTAACCCGTGAACTGGACCCGGTTGCCCAGGGCGCGGGCCTGCTGTTCCAGCCGCCGCAGAAAGCTGCTCTGCTGGGTGCGCCCGAAGAACGGGCTGCCCACGATCAGCAGCCGGATATGCGGCACCGGCAGCAGGGCCAGTGCTTCCATCAGTTTGTGGATGCCCTTGTCGGGTTCCAGGCGGCCGCAGAACAGCACCACAAAATCCTGCTGGCTGAACCCCAGCCGGGTGCGCAGGGCCATGGGCGCGGGCCCGGGGCAGAAGCGATGTACATCCACGCAGTTGTGCAGGATATAGGCGTTCTGGGGCGGCAGCGCGCTGGTCTTGAGGTAATCGTCGCGGATGAAGCGGCTCAGCGCCAGAATGCCGCCGTAGATCGTATCCATCACAGGGCTGCAGGCAGTCTGGCCGTGCAGGTGGGCCAGGCAGCGGCGGCGGCCGAACATACGGCTGATGGCGCTGCACTGGGTCAGGTTGCCTCCCTCGGCCACGATCAGGTCGGGGGCGGGCAGTTCCAGCGCCAGCGAAAGCTGCACTTTCTGGTACCAGGGGTCATAGGGGGCGGCAATGCCCAGGCAGCGTTCCACAAAGGCCATCGGCCAGTAGCGGCGGTGGCCGTGGGGCCGCGCGATAAAGAGCATACGGGTATGGCGCAGCCCTTCGGCGGCGCGGCGGGCGGCCTCGTCCGGGACGCTGGCGCACAGAAGATCCAGTTCGCCGCGGCGCTCGTTCTCGCGGATCAGGTGGGTCAGCAGGGTCTCCACGGCGCCGCCCTGTACCGCGGGCACCGGCAGGTCGGGCGGCGGCACCAGCAGGAGGCGCGGCCGTTTTTCTTTGTCTTTGTCGGGTCTCAGGATCGCCAAGGTCGGCTCCTTTTCAGGCTGGATTTGCCTGCCGGGCAGGCAGTTTTTTCAATACATACAAAAGCCGCCGCCGGCAAACAGGGGCCTGCGGCGGGCAGGGGGGCGCAGCGCGCGCCGGGCTTTACTTCTTGATGGGGCACAGGCTCTCGGCGCTCATCATGGACCAGCGCGCGGCCGAAAGTTTTTCCGTCATCTTCATGTGGCGGCAGTTGGGCAGGTAGCTGATCAGCCCCTGCATCAGGAACTGTTCCTTGCTGATGGCCTTGACCAGTTCCGGTGTGGGATTCTGGCGAACCTTGGCGCACAGGAACAGGTAGCGGCGCCAGCAGGCGGCATAGGCCGAGTCGATGACCGTGCGGTCGGCGTTGTTCTCCACATAGAAGCGGTAGCGGTCCGCCAGGCCGTCCACGGCGTCGAAGGCGTCGGGCTTGATGGAGGTGCGGCAGATGCTGCCGTCCCGCAGGCGGTAGTGGTAGAGGATGGTGTCCACACAGACCACTTTGTCGCAGCGCCAGAACAGCCGGTGGGCCACGAAGTCGTCCTCATGCAGGCGCCCCTCCGGGTAGTGCAACAGCTTCCAGACCTCGGCGCGGTAGAGTTTGTTCCACGCAACGGTGTAAACCGTGCCGCTGGGCGTGTAAAATTCGTTCAGCAGGTCCTTGCCGCAGAACACCCCCTCCCGCGTGGGGCGGGTCGAGCGGACCGGGTCGCAGCTTTGGCCGTTCTCCTGCACGTCCTCCACCGCGCACAGCGCCATGTAGGCGTCGTTCTTTTCGCAGGCGGCGTGCAGCGTGCTCAGGTAGGCGGGCATCACCACGTCGTCGGAATCCACAAAGGCATAGTAGCGGCCCCGCGCAGCGTCGATGCCGGTGTTGCGCGCGGCCGAAAGGCCCTGGTTCTCCTGGTGGAACACGCGCACGCGGGGGTCCCTGGCGGCGTAGGCGTCGCAGACTTCGGCGCAGCCGTCGGTGGAACCGTCATCCACCAGCAGCACCTCGTAGGGCACCTTCACATCCTGGGCCAGAATGCTGTCCAGGCATTCCGGCAAAAACGCTTTGGTGTTGTAGATCGGTACGATCACGCTGATTTCTATCCGTTCCATGGATCAATTCCCCTTCCTCTTTTTGGCAGTCAGGCGGCCCCACGCGACGGCAGCGGAATACAGCGCAGAGGGGTTGGCGCAGAACAGGGCTGCGCGCATTTTTTCACCGGCAGGCAGCAGCGGGCTGTGCAGAAGGTCCGGCAGCACCGCGTCCAGATGTTTTTTGTGGATCATAAAATCGGGTTTCAGTTCCGCCTGGTTCCCGGCTGCGCCGGACTGGCACCAGAACTGATAGAATACTCGCCAGTACCAGACCGTGGCCCATTGGCGGTATTCTGTGCGGTCGGGCTGGGCGGCAAAGTATTGCAGCCAGTCCCAGTACATACGCAGATCGTCCAGCTTGCGTGGCTGGAAGGTGGCGGTGCTGGTGATCTGCCCGGCGCGGGTGCGGTAGTGGTAGAGCACATCCGGCAGGCAGTTGCAGCGTTCGCCCTCAAAGACGCGGTGCAGCACGCTGGCGTCGTCGCCGAACAGCATGGTCTCGTCGTAGTGGATGCCTTTGTCCCGGAACAGGCGGATGTCGAACAGTTTGTTCCAGCTCAAAGGCCCGTAGTAGCTGCCGGTCTGGAAGGTCTCCAGCAGCAGTTCCTGGGCGTCGCGCACGCCGTGCTGGCGGATCGCCACCAGCCGGCCGGGGATGGTGCGGCCCTGTTCGTCGATGCAGTCGCCGGTGCAGGCGGCCAGCCGCACGCCGGGCTGCTGTACGGCCCGGTAAAGGGTCTCGTACATGGTGGGCTCGATCACATCGTCGGAGTCCACGAACCCTACATAAGCGCCGCGGGCGTTGTCCAGACCGGTGTTGCTGGCGTGGGCAGGGCCGCCGTTGGGCTGGTGGAATACCCGGATGCGGGGATCGGTCCCGGCCAGTTCGTCGCAGATCGCGCCGGAACGGTCGGGACTGCCGTCATCCACCAGCAGCAGCTCAAAGTCCGTAAAGGTCTGGGCCAGAATGCTCTGCACGGTGGTGCGCAGGTAGTCCTCGGCGTTGTAGACGGTGGTTATGATGCTGATTTTCGGGGAATCACCCATAGGGTCGCTCCTTCGTTATGATTACAGAAAATGTTGCTTGGCAAGGGTGTACGCGGCCAGAAAACCGGGCCAGCGGCATTTTACCCCCGCGCGGTAGGGCAGGGCCAGCAGCCGGTTGGGGTCCCGGCGCAGCCGGTCCAGCAGCGCGGCGCGGGCGTCGGCGTCCTGCAGGATGCGGGCGAACAGCGCCCGGCGGCGGGCAAAGGGCAGCGCGCCCCGGCAGCCGGTCAGCAGGCCGTACTGGTTCAGGCAGGCGCGCACCCGGCTGGTGCGCAGGTAGGGGGCCGGGTCCAGCCCGGCGCGGCGCAGCAGGTCCGCCAAAGCGGGGCGGGTCACTTCCTCGGCGTCCAGCAGGTCGCCCCGCAGCGAGCGGGACAAACTGCCGTCCGTCAGGTCATTTTGCTTATAGTATACACCACGCAGGCAATAAATGGCAGTCGAATTTTGTAAAAATTGTATGTTAAAGAGGACATCTTCGTTGATTTTCAGCCCTTCGGCGAACCGCAGGGGGCCGATGGCGTCCCGGCGGAACAGTTTGGGGTAGGGCGCGGCCAGCAGCCCGGTGTCGAACAGCAGCGGCGCAAGGGCTTCCCCCAGGGCGGCCAGGCCGTGGTAGCAGCCTTCCGGCAGGGGGGCCAGCACGTCGTTCTGGGGGGCGCTGGCACGGCGCAGGCCGAACAGGATCATCTCCGCGTCGGGGTCGCAGCGGTCCAGTGCGTCCCACAGGCCCGGCAGCAGTTCGTCGTCGGCGTCCAAAAACAGCACCCAGCGCCCCCGCGCTGCGTCCAGCCCGGTGTTGCGGGCCGCCCCCGCGCCGCCGTTGGGGCGGTGCAGCGCCGTGATGCGCGGGTCGCGGGCGGCCAGTTCGTCGCACAGCGCGCCGGTGCCGTCGGGGCTGCCGTCGTCCACCAGCAGAAGTTCCGTACCCGGCGGCGCGCCGTGCAGGGCGCTGGCCGCCGCGCGCGGAAGGGTGGCGGCAGCCTTGTAGCAGGGGATGATGACGCTGGTTTTCCACTGGTCTTGCTTCACTGCGCGGCCTCCTGCAGAATGGTCTGATAGATGCCGGACAGCACGGCGGCGTTTACAGCGGGGTCGTGGGTGCAGACTGCGCGTGCGCGGGCGGCCCGGCCCAGGGCAGCGCCGCCGTCGGGGGCGGCCAAAACCCGGCCGATGGTCTGCGCCAGCGCGCTTTCGTCCAGCGGGTCGCCGTACAAAAGCCCTTCGCTGCCGTCCTCCAGCATATCGGGGATGCCGCCCGCCCGGCTGGCTACGCAGGGCACGCCCAGCAGCATGGCTTCCCCCAGGCTGTTGGGGCTGTTCTCGCTCTGGGAAGGCAGCACGAACAGGTCGGCGTCCAGGTAGGCCTGCCGCATGGCGGCGGTGTCCAGGGGGCCGGTGTAGTGGATGTGTTCTTCGATCCCCAGCGTGCGGGCCAGCCCGCGGCAGTACCGCTGGTAGGGGAATAGCCGGTCCAGCACCGGGCGCAGCAGGGGGCCTTTGTCCACCGGGGGCCAGCCCGCGATGCGCAGCGTGGCGTGCGGCCAGCGTTCCAGCACGGCGGGCAGTGCTTTCAGCAGCGTGTGCAGGTTTTTCAGGGGATAGTTCCCCTGGGGCAGCAGCAGCACGGGCGCGCTGCCAAAATCCCGCGCGTGCCACAACGCGCCGGTGTAAAACAGCGGGCGCAGCGTTTCGTTGCAGGGGAAGTAGCGGGCGCCGGGGGCCAGTTCGGCCGCGGCCTGCCGGTCAAAGGCGGTGCGGCCCGTGATATAGCGCGCACGGCCCAGCAGCGCGGCTTCGCTTTGGGCCAGCGCGTCAAAATTTGCCTGGGCCTTGTCCAGCAGCGCGCCGGGGATCAGCCTGTCCAGCAGCCGGTCCAGCGGCGTGCTGTGCAGGCAGGCTTCGGGCACGCCGCCGCACAGGTGGGCGGCGCAGTCGCGCATGACGCCCTGAATGCCCACCAGCAGCGGCAGGCCCCGTTCACCGGCGGCCTGCTGCAGGGCGGCAGCCGCCGCGTACTCGGTGCCCCACAGGTGTGCAAGGTCGGGTTTGGCTTCGTCCAGCAGCGCGCCCAGCGCCGCGGCATCGGGCAGGATATGGTATTCCACCCCCTCGGCCATGCCGTGAAACGGGGCTTTGTGCCGCGGCGCCACGCAGGCCACGGTCAGCCGCAGGCCGGGGCAGTCGCGCAGGGCGGCAAGCTGGCCGGTCAGCCAGCCGCCGCTCACGTCACTGGCGGAAGAAAGGCCGCAGGCGGCGGCTGCCTGCGGCAGCACCATGCTCACAAGCCATAAAACATGCATGGCGGGGACTCCTTTTCCATAAGATCATTCGGCCGCGCGGAGAAATTCCTCCGCCACACGGCGGGGTGTGAAGTCGGGGTAAAGGGCGGCGACCTGCGCATAGGGCAGGCGGCGGCCGCGCATATCGGCCAGCCAGCGGCGCAGCCGGTCCAGCACGGCGTCGTTCACGCCGTCCGCCTGCCGCAGCACCAGCGCCAGCGGGTATTGGGCCAGATAGGGCAGCGTGGGGTCGCCGTCGCTGACGGCCAGATGCAGTACAGGCTTGCCGCTGCCAAAGTAGCTGAACAGTTTGCTGGGCATCTGGTTGTCGTAGCGGTTGCCCAGGCTCAGCAGCACGTCGGCGCCGGCTTCCAGCGCGGCGGCCTGTTCCGGCGGGATGCGCCCCGGCCGCACAAAGCGGCTGCCCAGCGTGCGCTCCGCCTGATGGGCCTGGGCTTCAAAACGCTGCCAGCCCGTCCCGGCCATCGTCAGCGTCAGGTCGGGGGCGTCCAGCGCCGCAAAAAGGCGCAGGGCAAAGTCCGGCTCCCGCAGGGTGGGGTACAGGCTGCCGCAGAATACGCAGCGGGTCCCGCTGTGCGGGGCGGCGTCCGGCACCGGCAGCAGCACCGGGAAGCCCGTGACGTGTACTTTGGCGCGCCACGGGTGCAGCGGCCCGTCCTCGTAATCAGGCAGGGCCTGGGGCGTGACGAGGGTGGCGTGGACGGCGTCCAGCAGCCGGCCTTCGCGGGCAAAGCCGCCGGGGGCGGTGTAATCCCGGTTGCTGGCGTAGGGATCAAGCTGCCAGAGCAGCTTTTTGGCTCGGATCCGGGCGGCTTCCAGCGCAAAGGCGGCGCGGTAAGGGGCGCATACGGCGCATACCGCGTCATAGTGGAAAGCCGCGTCCAACTGTTCCACCCGGCGGCGGGTGTCCACCGTGCGCCGGGGGGCGTGCAGCACCAACTGGCGGAACGCCGCCGCCACGGCGGTGGGGTGGGCGGCCAGCCGCAGCAGCCGCAGGGGCACCGGCGTTCCGCCGCGCATGCCGTTTTCCAGCGCGGCGTTCATCAGCCGTTCGTCGGGGAAGGCGAGGGTATGCAGCGGCATCCCATCGGGCGCGGCGGGGGGCGGGGTCTGGCCGTCCCACAGTTCCAGCAGGTGGACTTCATGTCCGGCGGCCAGCAGTTCGGCCGCCAGACGGCGGCCCAGCAGGGCGTTGGCGCTGGCCGGGTTTTCCACCCGGTCCAGGATCAGTAAAAAACGCATGGGATCACTGTCTGTCCTTTAAGAATTTGCGGCAGATGCGCCGCCAGAGTTTGGGCGTGTGTACGGTGGCCCAGGCCGCGGCACGGATGGCGAAGGGCAGCCGCGGGTTGCGCCCCAACTGCGGGTCGCGCAGCCCGGACGCGATGCCGATGTTGAGCTCGCCCAGGTGTACGCGGTAAGAATCGGTGTCGGCGCGGCGCAGGATCATGCTGGCTAAATAGACCAGCTTTTCATAATAAAAGGCGTTGGCGGTCTGCTGCAGTTCGGGCCACTGGTCCGGCACGCTGGCGCGGATCAGGGCCGCGGCCCGGCGCTGATCGTCGATGCTCTGGGGCGGCAGGGCGCGGTGGGTGGCGCTTTGGGCGTGCTGGCGGTAATGGTAGCCCGCAAAATCGCAGAAGGCGCAGCCCTTCGCCCGCAGGAATGCTTTCCAGTTGGCCAGCAGGTCCTCGTTGTAGGCAAGGCCGTTGTCCAGCATTTCTTCGGTCAAAAGCCCGGCGGCGTACAGCTTGTTCCACAGGCCGTAGTCCACGGCGTGGTCCCGCAGCAGCGCCTCCAGATGGGCCGGGGCGGCCAGCACCCGGTATCCCTGCGGCGCGGCGGCGTCGGGGGCGGGCGTATCGGTGAACGTATCGTACCGGCAGCAGGCCAGCGGCATCGCCGCATCCTGGGCGGCGTCGTGCAGCGTGCGCAGAAAATCGGGGTGGTAACAGTCGTCGGCATCGCAGAAAGCCAGCCAGATGGCGCCCAGTTCCCGCGCGCGGCGCACGCCCGCGGTACGCGCCGCGCTGACGCCGCTCTGGGGCTGGTGGATCACAAGGAAGCGGGGATCGTTTGCGGCGGCCGCGTCACAGAGGGCGGGCGTGCCGTCTGTGGAACCGTCGTCCACCAGAATGCAGCGGAAATCATCGAACCGCTGGGCGGCGATGGCGCTCAGGCAGTCCGGCAGATAGTCGGCCCCGTTGTGTACCGGGACGATGACGGCGATCTCGCACCGGGGCAGGTCGGCATTGGGCATCATGCAGTCACCTCCGCATAGCGGCGCAGGTAAAATTCCTGCAACACACGGGCGCTGGTGTGGATGTCGTACCCGGCGTCCACGGCCTTGCGCCGCGCGTCGGGGTCGCGCCGCATACTGGCCGCCGCGATGCAGCCCGCCCAGGCGGCGGGATCGTCCAGCGGCAGAAAATGCACCCGGTCGGTAAAGGCCGCCCCCCGGTCGATGGTGTCGGCCACAAAGCAGGGCAGCCCGGCGGTCTGGGCTTCCACCAGCACCACGGGCAGCCCTTCAAACAGGCTGGGCAGCAAAAAAGCGTCCATCGCGTCATAAAAGCCCTGGATGTTGCTGCGCACCCCGGCAAAGATCACCCGGTCGCCCAGGTCCAGCTCCTTTGCCAGCGCGCGCATCTGCTCTATGTAGGGCGCGGGGCCGCCGCCCAGCAGCACCAGCCGGGCGCGGGGCATCCGCTTTGCCACGGCGGCAAAGATGCGCAGCAGGCCGGGGTGGTTCTTCTGGGCCGTAAAGCGGCCCACATGGCCCAGCAGGATCTCGTCGTCCGCCACGCCCAGTTCCCCGCGCAGCAGGGCGCGGCGGCGGGGATCACGGGCGGCGAACAGCTCGGTGTCAATGCCGTTGGGCAGCACCGTGAAAGGGTCCTTGCCGAATAGCATTTCCCCGGCCTGCTGGCTGCAGGCGAAGCGGTCGGTCAGCCCGGCGGAGAACCGGCTGCTCATCAGCCGGTCCAGGGTGCCCACAAGGTTGCGCTCGTAGGCGGTGTTATGGCTGTGGCCCACCCGCACCGGCACCCCGGCGCGGCGGGCAACGGCGTTGTAAAACATCCCGAAGCCGCTGTAATGCCCGTGCAGGATGCGCCATTCCGGGTGGGCGGCGAACAGTTCCCGCAGTTCCCGCAGGTAGCGGGGCAGGCGGTTGTCCTGCCGGACGGTCATCTTGAACAGACGGCCGCCCAGCGCCTGGATCTCGTCGTCAAAAAAGCAGGGCTTGTCATAATGGTAGAGGAAGTCGAACTGCACCTGTTCGCGGTCGATGGTGCGGTAGACGTTCATCACAAAAGTTTCCATGCCGCCCGCGTCCATGGCGGGCATGACCTGCAGCACACGAATAGGGGGCATCATTGATCCTCCGCTTCCAGCCGGGTGCGGCAGTCCTTCAGTTCGGCCTGGGCGCTTTCGGGCAGTTTGGGGTATTCGTGGCAGCAGCGGCGCAGCGCGTCCACCACCACCTCGCTCACCAGATAGCGGGTGTACCATTTCTGGTCCGCGGGGATCGCGTACCAGGGGCTTTGTTTGGTGGCGGTTGCGTCGATGACTTCCTCAAACAGGCGCATATATTCGCCAAAGTGTTCCCGTTCCGCCAGATCGCTGCCGGAGAATTTCCAGTTTTTGGCCGGGTTGTCGATCCGTTCCAGGAACCGCTTCTTCTGCTCCTTTTTGGAAACGTGCAGGAAGATCTTGACGATGCGGTAGCCGTTGTCGTGCAGGTATTCTTCATAGTGGCGGATCTGCCGGTAGCGCGCCCCGAAGAAGGCTTCCTTTCCGCCTTCCAGCGTGCGGGGCGGCATACGGTAGCCCTTTTGCAGGTCGTGCAGTTGCACCACCAGCACGTCCTCATAGTAGCTGCGGTTGAAGATGGCGATGGAACCGCGGGGCGGCAGCGCCTTGTGGATGCGCCACAAAAAGTCGTGCTGCAATTCCTCGCTGCTGGGCTGCTTGAAGCTGGTCACCCGCACGCCCTGGGGGTTCAGCCCGCCCATCACGTGCTTGATGGTGCTGTCCTTCCCGGCGGCGTCCAGCGCCTGCAAAATAAAGATCAGCCCCTCCCGGCCGTCGGCATACAGGGCGTCCTGCAATTCGGCCATCTCGGCCAGGTTGGCGGCGGTCTTTTCCAGGATCTGCGCTTTCTCCACGCCGTCGCGCTTGGCGTCGCAGGGCAGTTTGTCAAGTTCACAGGGGGCGGACCCGTCAAAGCGGTAGCGGTCGGCTTTCATGGCAGACCCTCCTTCTTATCCTTATATATAGGCATAGTATACCCTTTTTTTCCCCGTTGTGCAAGGCGCGGCAACAGAAAAGCCGTCCCCCTTATGAACGGGGGACGGCTGCTGCGTTTACAGGGCGGTCTCGCGGCCGTTCAGCACGGCGCGCGCCAACACATCCCCCTGATAGTACAGTTCCAGATGGAAGAACGGCGCCCCGGCCGCAAGCTGGCGGAAAAACAGCTTGTCGCCGGGCCAGATGGGCAGGTCCTGCACGGCGTCCTTCGGCACCCATTCCAGCGTGCCTTCGTCGCAGTCGGCCAGTTCGCCGCAAAACCGGGTGCAGGTGTACAGATGCATCCGTTCCGCGGGCCAGGGCGGGCAGTCAAAATCCACGATGCCCCGGTACTGCGGGTCCAGCATGGTCAGGCCGGTCTCCTCCCGCACTTCCCGCAGGGCGCAGGCCAGCGCGGTCTCGCCCGGCTCGAATTTGCCGCCCACCCCGATCCATTTGTCGTGGTTGACGTCCTGTTTTTTCTTGACGCGGTGCAGCATCAGGTAGCACCCGTCCTGTTCCAGATAACAAAGCGTGGTCTGTAACAGTCCCATAAAAACCTCCTGTACATAAATCCCGCCGTTTAGCAAATACTACCACCAAATCCAAATGGAGGAAAAACCATGAAAGCAACTGGAATCGTACGTCGAATCGACGAATTGGGCCGTGTCGTCATCCCAAAAGAGATCCGCCGGACCCAGCGAATCCGTCAGGGGGATACCCTTGAAATTTTCACGGCGGCAGACGGGGAAGTGGTATTCAAAAAGTATTCGCCCCTGGTGGAACTGGGCCAACTGGCCGATATTTACGCCGAAGTGCTGGCCAAGAACCTGGGCCGTCCGGTGCTGGTGTGCGACCGCGCCCGCATCATGGCGGCGGCCGGAGCGGGCCGCAGCGAGATGCTGGGGCGGGATATTTCGGGCGAGACCGAACACCTGCTGGCCGGGCGCGCGCTGTTCACCGCGCCGCAGGACCCCGAACGCCGCCCGCGCCTGTTTGAGCGCGGCGAACGCCAGCTTTTGTGCGCCGCGCCCATCGTGGTGCGCGGCGACGTGGAGGGCGGCGTGCTGCTGCCCGGCACCGCGCGGGACGCTGCCCCGCAGCCGGAGACCGTGCAGCCCGTAAGCATGGCGGCCAGCTTCCTGGCCCGCTGGATGGAAGGGTGACCCTGCCCTGCAATAAAAGAGCAGCCGGGCGGGCAGGCCGCAAAGACCTGCCCGCCGCCTGCGGGGGAATGCTGCGGCAGACCGTGTGCGGTCTGCCGCGGCGTTTTGCTGCCTACATTGCCTGTAGTATAGTGCCGTGCCCCCGGCGCTGTCAAGCGGCGGCGGGATTGTGACGAAACTGTTAAACTTGAAAAAAGTTTGCCCAAACCTCTTGACAGACGAAAAATGGAGATTATAATAAACTTAGCACTCGGAGATAAAGAGTGCTAAAACGAATCTGAAGCGCAGCAAAGGAGATGAGGGGCCGTGGCAATGGACGCGCGCAAGCAGCGGATCCTGGAAGCTATCGTCGCCCTGTACGCCAGCGACGGGGAACCGGTAGGTTCCGGGCTGCTGGCCAACTACTTTGATATGGCGCTCTCCAGCGCCACCCTGCGCAACGAGATGGCCGTCCTGACCAAACTGGGGCTGCTGGAACAGCCCCACACCAGCGCCGGGCGGGTGCCCAGCGCGCAGGGCTACCGCTACTATCTGGACCACCTGATCGAGGCCCCCGGCAGCACCAGCCTTTCGGAGGAGGACCGCCGCCACATCGACGATCTGTTCACCGGCATGGATGCCGAGCCGGAGCGCCTGGCTCCCGCAGCCGCCCGCTGCCTGGCGGACCTGACCGGCTGCGCGGCGGCCGTCACCACGCCGCAGGCCCCGGACCTGTGCATCGCCCATTTTGAGGTCGTGCAGGTGGGGCGCTATTCGGCGGCGGTGCTGGCCGTCACCAGCGCAGGCGGCGTGCGCACCCGCGTGGCGCGGGTGGAGACCGGCCTGAGCCGGGACGATGCCGCCAGTCTGGCGCAGCTGCTCAACCGCGGGCTGACCTTTGTGGCCCCGCAGGACCTGACCCCGCGGCTGCTGGCCAGCATGGTGCTGGCCTGCGGGGAGCGGCTGGCGCCCGTCATTCTGGCGGCCCAGGCGCTGGTCACGATGGGCCCGCAGGCCTGCCTGCAGGGCGCGCAATATCTGGCAAAAATGCCGGATGTTCGCCAAAACCTGGGTATGCTGCTGGAGATCTTCTCCGACGATGCGACGGCCGCCGCGCTGCTGCGGCCGGACGGCGGAAAGATCACGGCCACGCTGGGCAGCGATCTGGACCCGCCGATGCCGGGCGCCTGCATCGTGAGCAAGCGGTATCTGGCGGGTGGCGGCCTGACCGGCGCGGTGGCGCTGATCGGCTCCACGCGGATGGAATACCGGCGGCTGCTGCCGATCCTCGACTACTTCTCTGTCAAACTGGGGCAGAGCATAGCCGGGCAGGGCCAATCAAACTAAAAAGGAGGACCCCGCAATGAGCGAGAAGGAAAAGAATACGGCGGCGCAGCCCGAACAGGCTGCCCCCGATACCCAGGCCGCGCAGCCCGAGGAAAAGGCCGCGGGCGCGAAGGGCGAAAAAGGCGATAAGAAAGAGAAGCATCACCGCGACGCGGCGCTGCAGGCCAAACTGGAAGCCAGCGAGAAGAAGAACGCCGAGCTGAAAGACCAACTGCTGCGCACTGCCGCCGAGTATGACAACTACCGCAAACGCTCCCAGCGCGAGGCGGACCAGAAATTCAATGACGGCGTTTCCCACGCGGTGACCCAGATTCTGGGCATCCTCGATACGCTGGATATGGCCGCCAACGCCGCCTGCGCCGACGAAAACTACAAGAAAGGCGTCATGATGACGCTGGACAAAGCGGCCAAAGCACTGGAAACGCTGCACGTCACCGAGATCGAGGCGCTGGCAAAGCCCTTCGACCCCAACTTCATGAACGCGGTGTCCCAGACCCCGCCCGCCGAAGGGCAGGAGAGCGGCACCGTCGTGCAGGTGTTCCAGAAGGGTTACAAGATCGGCGACAAGATCATCCGCCATGCGATGGTCGTCGTTGCGGAATAACAAAGCTGAACCGGGCGGGTCCCGTTTCATATAGAGATAACGAAATTCACCACATTCAAAGTTCTTTTGAAGGGAGTTTTATAGTATGAGCAAAATCATTGGTATCGACCTTGGCACTACGAATAGCTGCGTCGCCGTTATGGAAGGCGGCGAGCCCGTTGTCATTGCGAACGCCGAAGGCGCCCGCACCACCCCCTCTGTCGTTGGCTTCACCAAGACCGGCGAGCGTCTGGTCGGCCAGGTAGCCAAGCGCCAGGCCATCACCAACCCCGAAAACACCATTTCTTCCATCAAGCGTAAGATGGGCACGGCCGAAAAGGTCCATGCCGGCGGCAAGGACTACACCCCCGAAGAGATCAGCGCCATGATTCTCTCCAAGCTGAAGGCGGACGCCGAAGCCTACCTGGGCGAGTCCGTTACCGAGGCCGTCATCACCGTCCCCGCTTACTTCAACGACAGCCAGCGCCAGGCGACCAAGAACGCCGGCACCATCGCGGGCCTGAACGTCAAGCGTATCATCAACGAGCCTACCGCCGCGTCCCTGGCCTACGGCATTGATAAGGAGGCCGACCAGAAGATCATGGTCTACGACCTGGGCGGCGGCACCTTCGACGTGTCCAT
>QAKI01000048.1 GCA_003343905.1 Subdoligranulum variabile | reverse complement strand
TGTTTAGGGGCGATCGTTATCAATCTGAGCCGCAATATCATTGTAACAAGCGTTGTCGGGATGATATATGGCTTTGCATCCTGCCTGTTCATCGGTTCAGAAAGTGGTTTTCTCATTCCGGGCAGCTTCGCATATCGCGTGTCCATGTTCTTCTCAGATAAATCTACTTACTATGAAGCCCATGTACCGGCCACCATTGGCGGATGTATCAGCATTGTACTTTGCTTTATCGTGATGTTTCTGGTTGGATTGATTGCCTTTTCCCACAAGAAAAAAATTGAAAACTAACGGTTGCCGGATGACGGCAAAAGAAAAAAAGCCGTCATGCAGCAGTCTTTTCCCCTGCGTCTAATACACTACGGCGGCTTTGACAAAATCAAGGCCGCCATTCTTTATGCCCTTATACTGGCGCTGGAGCGATCGGCGGCCCACGGAGGGAGCCGCCATGAAGCAAAGAGCGTTTCGACAGAATACGACGGGGTATGTACCGTTAAAAAAGCCCGTCCCCAGCAACGGGAACACGCGGTCATGAGTATGAACTATACCATGCAAATCAACTGCATATCGCCTTTCTTTTCGCCCGGTGGGTCTATGACCTGCCGGGCGAAAATTGTTGTTTTCTGCGGTTTCCCGGTGCGGGCCGGGGCCGCCATATTGCTGCCGGTGAAAGGAGTGGAATAATCAGCTTTATCTTCTCACTCTCCCGCAGATCGGGGGGCGAGAAAATGAACGAATACACCTTTGACTATGTGGAACGAAACCGGCTGGATGCTTTCTGTAAAACGGTTTTACGCAACGAGGCCCAAAAATATCTGTCCGAGCTGGCCCGCCGCCGCGACCGGGAAAAGCCACTGGACACCTTGCCGCAGGCGGAAATAGATAAATTCTGTACGCTGGACGAATACCCCAGTGACAGCTTTACATTTTCGGCCTTTGGTTATGACCTACATATCCGGGACGAACTGGTGGCCGGAGCCTTTGCCACCTTGCCGGAACAGAAGAAGCAGATTTTAATTCTGCGCTTCGTCGCGGCTATGGCGGACGGAGAGATCGGCGGCCTTGTGGGGATGTCCCGCAGCGCCGTCCAGCGCCACAGGACAAGCACCCTGAAACAGTTGCGCGTGAAATTGATGGCGTTAATGCCGGGAGGGAGGAACGCGAAATGAAGCAACCCACATTCCACGGCAGGGTACTTCTGCCCCTGTCAGTTTTTGTGGAGGCCCGTGCTGGTGATCCGCTGGCAATAGAGCGCGTCTTGCGGTACTATGACGGCTACATAAACAAGTTGTGTACCCGGACACTCTATGAGCTGGACGGAACGCCTCATGTGCGTGTGGATGAACACATGAAACATCGGTTGCAGGCAAAACTGGTAGAAGCCATTGTAAACAGGAAATAGCAAAG
This sequence comes from Subdoligranulum variabile, assembly GCA_003343905.1. Classification (GTDB taxonomy): domain Bacteria; phylum Bacillota; class Clostridia; order Oscillospirales; family Ruminococcaceae; genus Gemmiger; species Gemmiger variabilis_C. Next base: position 83,278 of record QAKI01000048.1, on the reverse strand, counting down.
ACAAAGGAAGCTGCCAAGGGTCGAGATAAACGCTCCGCGCCCTTGACGGCTTCCTCCGTCTTTGCTGTATAGTGAGCAAGCGTGCGCAAGCAGAAATCCGCTTGCGCCCGCTGCTATTATGGTGTTTGTATCTACGCATTTAGAGGACAGAAAAGCCCGATGTTACCGAGCCTTTCTGGCGTGGTTGGATAGCTGGAAATAGCTTACCATTCTTACCATTGTAAATGAGGCTTGAAATGCGTAGAATGGTTTGACTTTAAGCGTGCTTTGGTATAAAATAACATTACCTTACACGTTTGGCTGTAAGGGCGGAGCATTTCTGTCAAGTCTGGCCGAATTGATGTTTCTATGAGTAACGTTACACATAGAACCACCAATTCTAGGTTGGGTTCGTTGAACATGATACTCCTTTCCAGTATGATTATACTACGGAACGCTATCAGATGCACCCAGGACAATAATGTTCATGTACCTGCCTGCTAACTTAGGGATGTTGTCCCCCATGTTAGCAGGCATGATGCATTTTAGGGGGGAGAATTATGAAAACTCAAAAAGAATACAATCAATGTCAACGACCTATATCTTGTCATAATTGTAGCTCAAACCAGATGTGCCAAGCATGGGTTGACTTTGTTAAACACCACAATGATACTAAACCTTATGCACATTTTGACCTGCGTGTGTCTTTAGCCATGCCTTCTATTAGAAAATACGTAATGGATCGGGCAAAAATAGTTACGCACAGTTTTTATCCATTTATCCACTTTGAGAAGAAAAACTCTCGTTATGGAAAGAAAGGACCTAAAAAACCACGAGAGCTATATTACTGCTCACATTTAGATAGGTGTGTATATCAGCGATATGCATTTTTATTAAACTGCCAGTATAATAGTTGGGCTTGTGAAAATAACATAGATGACGTTGCAATTGCATATCGAGATAACTTAGGAAAAAACAATATTGATTTTGCCAAGGATGCTTTTGATGCAATACGCAGCTTTCCCCAGTGCTTCATTTTAGTAGGTGATTTTACTAATTTCTTCGACAATTTGGAACATCAATATCTCAAGAAAATGATGTGCGAAGTACTTGGTGTTGAGCGCTTGCCTCAAGATTACTTTTCTGTTTTCAAAAATATCACCCGTTTTTCAAGTTGGGATTGGAAAGACATTGTAAAGGCGGCTGGCGAAAACATTGAAGAAAAAGGTGTTCGTAAAAAGATCAATAGTAAAGATACAGTACTGACTAAGGAACAATTTCAGAAAAGCAAAAATGATATAAAAAAGAATGTTTCTGGGGTTGGCGTTCCGCAAGGTTCCCCCATTAGCGCTGTACTATCCAACATTTACATGATAGAGTTTGATAAAGACATTAAGCGTTATGTAGCCAGCAAAGGCGGAATTTATATGCGCTATTCAGATGATTTTATCATTGTCTTGCCATACGAGAGAGATTCCGAAATTGCGGATTTTACAAGTTACATTTTTTCCTATGTAGAATCAATGAAAGGACTTATTGACCTACAAAAGGAAAAGACTTCTTGCTATACTTATAAGAACAAAGTAGTCTACGAGGGTGACCAGCCATCTAGCATAAACTACTTAGGATTTCTATTTGATGGCAAAAACATTAGACTAAGGCCACGCGCAATAACAAAATATTATTATAGAATGCGTCGAAAAGCTCATACCATTGGACGCAGTAATTGGATATCATCTAAAGGCAGGCATATATCAGCAAAAGAACTATAGTATTTATTCTCGTAATGATGAAAAACAAACGTTTATTGATTATGCAAGAAAGGCAAAAGGAATATTGAAGCTCAATGATCAGGAAGCAAATGCCTTAATAAAGCATCATAAACGAAAAATTGCCAAGGCGATAAAAGAAGGCCAGAAAAAATAAGGAGAACGCTCATGATTCTACAATTGAGAATCATGAGCGTTCTTTTAGTAGCACCTGTTTGTCAGCCGTTAAGTTAGTACGTCTTTGATACTTCCTTATTGGCGTTCACCTAATGGGCGGCCTTTTTGTGTGCTTCTATAGTCCCGGCAAGGGGGTCAAACAGACGTTCTTTTGCTAAAGTACTGCTGGAGACCGGTGATCATGGCGCCGATGCCCACGGCAGCATAGGGAATCATCAGCAGGAAGTAGGGGAAAACATACCGGGCCTTTGCCTCCCACAATATGGAGAACAGGAAACCGCCGAACACGGCGATCAACAATACATGATACTTCAGCGGAAAACGCTTTTTCAGGGCTACAACCGTAAAGGCCAGCACTCCGCCATAGATCAGTGACTGGTACAGATTCATAAAGTCTGTGAGGCGTTGGTTGCCCTCTCCCTCATAGAGGCTTTGTACCAGGGGAGTTTGGGGGCCTTCTACACGGCTGTTCATAAAAATGCACTGATACATGGGGGCGTTCCACTGAGAGGAAATTTTGCGGTTGTAAAAATCTACAGCGTAGGCGGGGTCTTCCCGACAGCGCGCCCAAAAACCAACAAGGTATCCGCGGGCAGCTTCAAAAGCCGGTTGGGGATCATAGTTGCAGTCTTCATAGAGCAGATAACTGTAGCTGTTATACCATCCGGCGTTGGGAACATCGTCATTGGTCCCCATTGCGATGAACAGTATGGCCGGCATGGACTTGCTGTCTTCGGGGATTTTGTCGCCGTAGAGGACGTTTGTCAATACCGTGGGGGTGAGCATCGCCAGCAGAAGCGCCAATCCAACCAATCCCTGGCGAAGCGTTGCCGTCCGCAAAAAACGAATCAACAGCACAATGGCAAAAGCAATGAATATGATGATCGTATTCGTGCGCAGCAGCAAGGCAAGGGCGACAGAGATGTACAAGCTGATCAGACAGGGAACCCGCGGTGACTTACAGCATTCCAGGAACATCCACGCCGCCAGCATCGAAAAGGCGGTGGAACTGGATTCGCCATAGACAAAAGAGGTGTAAAGATACATCGGGGCGCAAACCAGCGCAAATAACAAATACAGCAGTTCTGCGGTGCGCTGGTCATCGGTGATGAACGCCACGATACGAAACCCGGCGTAAACAAGCAGCCCGGTCGTCAGTGCCGAAAATAGTTGAAAAAGCTGCCAGCCTTCCGTGTGGAATAGGGGGGCAATGTGATCGCATATCCGCAGGAATGTGATGATACCCAACTGCTGCTGGTAAATCGCTACATAACCGCCCGGTTGCAGACCGCTGAAATCACCGGAATTGAACAACTGCGCCTGTTCCCAGATAAATTCCTGGTCTGCGCGTGGGAAGGTCCCCGAAGATTGTACCCAGTACAGGCTGATGCAGACCGCCAGTACCGAGGCCGCTAATGCCAGGCGGTTCATGCGAAGGCGGGGCATCAACCTTTGCAGCAGATGGGCAAGCAGAAAAAGTCCGGTAAAAACCAGCAGAAGGACGATCAAATTTCCGAGAAGGGAGTCCTTGCTATAATAGACAAATTCATCGTCTACTTCGTGGTTGAGCCAGGACGAAGTGATACTGATTCCAAACAAAAAGACGAATAACAGAAGACACAGCAGGTTGAACAGGCGGGTGCAGAATGGCTCTGCCTTTTGACGTAGAATGGAAAGTTTCATTGGCTTTGTGTCCTCCTGAGAGACAGACGCTTTGGATGGAATACAAACTATGGAATTATAAGAATGATTGTATTGTAGCAAAAAAAATGCGGTGCTGCAAGCAAGCAGCGCCGCCCGGTGAGGCTATGCGCTTTTTTGTCTTGCATAATCCGCCCCGGCGGCTTATAATATACAATATCTGAATCTATAAAAGGAGGGGTGTGCCACGCCGCAAAACGACTGCCCGCGCAGGCCCGTGCTGGGGATCCTGGGGGGGCTGGGGCCGGCTGCAAGCTGCTACCTGTACCAGTTGCTGGTGGAGCATACGCCCGCGTCCTGCGACCAGGATCATCTGGATATCGTCATCTCCTCCCGTGCGTCCACGCCGGACCGCACGGCCTTTATCCTGGGCCAGAGCAGCGAGGACCCCTTCGCCGTGATGGAACAGGACGGCATCAGCCTTGTGAACTACGGGGCCACGGTGCTGGCCATCGCCTGCAACACCGCCCATTATTTTTATGACCGTCTGGCCCGCGCTTTGCCGGTGCCGGTGCTGAATATGCCGGAACTCACGGTGCAGGACGCCAAGGCCGCGGGCTGCACCCGGCTGGGCATTCTGGCGACCGAGGGCACGCTGCTGGCCGGGACCTACCAACTGGCCTGTGAGCGGGCCGGGATCGGTTGGGCAGCGCCTTCGCCGGAAAACCAGAAGCGCGTCACCTCCGTGATCTATGACGACATCAAACAGGGCCGCCGCGCCGATATGGAAAAATTTGGCGCCGCTGTGGCGGACCTGAAAGCCCAGGGCTGCGATATGGCCGTGCTGGGCTGCACCGAACTGAGCCTGGTCAAGCGGGACGAGCATCTGGACCGCTTTTTCATCGACAGCACCGAGGTGCTCTGCCGCCATGCCCTGCTGGCCTGCGGCGTGACGCCCATCGGTTTTGAGGAAGGGGGCGAGCGGCCGTGAAACATTGTCCCCGCCGCCTGCCCGGTTTTCGAATGTGCTGGGCGGCGTAGGCCGCCTTCGCCGTTTACCAAGATTTTGAACGAAAGGGATGTCCCTATAATGGAAAACAAGAAATTTTACATCACCACCCCCATCTACTATCCCAGCGACAAGCTGCACATCGGCCACAGCTACACCACCGTGGCCTGCGACGCGCTGGCCCGTTACAAGCGCGCCCAGGGGTATGATGTCATGTTCCTGACCGGCACCGACGAGCACGGCCAGAAAATCCAGGACAAAGCCGCCGCCAAAGGCGTGACCCCCAAACAGTACGTGGACGAGATCGTGGCGACCGTCAAGGACCTGTGGAAGACCATGGACGTCAGCTATGACCGCTTCATCCGCACCACCGACGACTACCATGTACAGAGCGTGCAGAAGATCTTCACCGCCCTGTACGAAAAGGGCGACATTTACAAGAGCACCTATAAGGGCATGTACTGCAAGCCCTGCGAGAGCTTCTGGACCGAAGCCCAGCTCAAGGACGGCTGCTGCCCCGACTGCGGCAGCCCCGTCTATGAAGCCGAGGAGGAAGCCTACTTCTTCAAGACCAGCAAGTACGCCGACCGCCTGCTGCAGTGGTACGAGGATCACCCCGACTTCATCCAGCCTGCCAGCCGCAAGAACGAGATGATCGCTTTCATCAAGCAGGGCCTGCAGGATACCTGCGTTTCCCGCACCAGCGTGTCCTGGGGCATCCCAGTGCCGTTCGACCCCAAGCACACGATCTATGTCTGGATCGACGCGCTTTCCAACTACATCACGGCGCTGGGCTACGGCAACGATACCTACCACGACTACGACAAGTATTGGCCCGCCGACGTACACATGGTCGGCAAGGAAATTCTGCGCTTCCACACCATCATCTGGCCCGCCATGCTCATGGCGCTGGACCTGCCCCTGCCCAAGAAGGTGTTCGGCCACGGCTGGCTGCTGCTGGGCGGCGGCAAGATGAGCAAGAGCAAGGGCAACGTGGTAGACCCCGTGACCCTGTGCGACCGCTACGGCGTGGACGCTGTGCGCTACTTCCTGCTGCGGGAAGTGCCCTTCGGCAACGACGGTTCCTTCACCAATGAAGCGCTCATCAACCGTATCAACACCGACCTGGCCAACGACCTGGGCAACCTTTTGTCCCGCACGGTGGCCATGTGCGAAAAGTACTTCGGCGGCACCGTGACGAACGCGCCCATTGACGAGGCACTGGCCCCCATGATGGCCGAACTGCCCGCCAAGGTGGACGCCGCCATGGAGGCGCTGGACGTTCCCACCGCGCTGATCCACATTTTTGAACTGGTGCAGCGCGCCAACAAGTATATCGACGAGACCGCCCCCTGGGTGCTGGCCAAGAACGAAGCGGACAAGCCCCGCCTGAACGCGGTGCTGTTCAACCTGTGCGCCGCGCTGGAACTGATCGCTGCGCTGCTGCAGCCCTACCTGCCCAACACCGCGCCCAAGATGGCCGCGCAGTTGGGTGTGGACGCCGGTGAACTCAGCGCCCTGCTGCGCAAGGAAACGTCCGCCGCGGCCCGCGCCGCCTACACCGTCCACAAGGGCGAGGCGCTGTTCCCGCGCATCGACGTGAAGGCCGAGATCGCCTACCTGGAAGCTGAGGACGCCAAGCGCAAGGCGGCAGCCAAAGCCGCCGCGGCCCAGAACGCCCCGGCGGAAGAAAAGCCCGCGGCCCCCGCCGCCGACGCCGAACTGATCGGCGAACATGAAGCCGAGATCAGCTTTGACGATTTCTGCAAGGTGGAGCTGCGCGTGGCCGAGATCCGCGCCTGCGAGCGCATGAAGGAGAGCAAGAAGCTGCTGCACCTGACCGTCTTTGACGGTGAGCGGGAACGCTGCATCCTTTCCGGCATCGCCAAGTGGTTCGCGCCCGAAGATCTGATCGGCAAAAAGGTCGGCATCGTGGCGAACCTGGCTCCCCGCCCCATGATGAAAGGCAAGTACGTCAGCGAAGGCATGATCGTCGCCGCCGACACCGATACCGAGGGCGGCTGCGCCATCGCTTTCTACCCGGACAACGTCCCCGCCGGCGCGCGCATCCACTAAAAAACGCCCGGCCCGCGCATAAGCCGCGGGAACGCGGCCCCCAAAGGAGCCAGTCCCCATGAATACTACCCCGGCGCGGCAGGCGGCCGCGTCCTCCCGTATCGACGCTTTCTTCGCCGTGCCCGCTGTCGCGGTGGTCATGGCGATCCTCTGCAACGCCATGTGGGGGTCGGCCTTCCCCTTTATCAAGATGGGCTACCGGCTGTTTGCCATCGACGCGGCGGACACGCCCTCGATCCTCTGCTTCGCAGGCGTCCGCTTCATGCTGGGCGCGGTGCTGGTCTGGCTGTGCGGCCTGCTGTTGGAGCGCCGCCCGCTGCCCATGCCCCGCGGCAAAGACCTGGCCGCCTGCTGTGCGCTGGGCCTGTGGCAGACTTCCACCCAGTATTTCTTCTACTACACGGCGGTGGCGCTGCTCACCGGCGCGCTGGGCGGCATCCTCAACAGCACCCAGAGCTTTATGGGCGTGATTCTGGCCCATTTCCTGTACGGTCAGGCCGACCGCATGACGCTGCCCAAAACGCTGGGCTGCGTGCTGGGTTTTTCCGGCGTGCTGGTCGTCACCCTGGGCGGCGGCGGGGGCGGCAGCCCGGCGGGCATCGTATGTATGCTGATGGCCGCCATGGTCTTTGCCAGTTCCGGCCCGTGGAATAAAGCCGTGACCCGGCGGGTCAACAGCTTTTCGGTCACCTGCCTCAACCTGGGGGTGGGCGGCCTGGTGTTGGCGGTGCTGGGCTTCGCCATGGGCGGCAGCCTGCACCCCCAAAGCGCGGCCGCCGTGCCGGTGCTGCTGATTCTGGCGCTGATCTCGGCCGTGGGCTATGTGCTGTGGGCGCTGCTGATGAAAAACAACCCGGTGTCGCGCATCAGCGTGTTCGGGCTGGTCATCCCGGTGGTCAATGTGCTGCTGTCGGCGGTACTCAACGGCGAACCGCTGTTCCGATGGAACTATCTGGTGGCGCTGCTGCTGGTCTGCGGCGGCATCGTGCTGGTCAACCGCGCGCCGCGCCCCAAAACGGAGTGAACCATGCGCAATATTTTTGATACACACGCCCATTACAGTTCCCGCCAGTTCGACGCCGACCGCGCCGGACTGATGGCCGCGCTGCCGGAAGGCGGCGTTGCCGGTGTGCTGGAGTGTGCCACCCATTCGGGGGACGCGCGCCGCGTGCTGGAACTGGCCCATACCACGCCCTATGTATATGCGGCGCTGGGCATCCACCCTGAAAGCCTGATCGAGGAGGACGCCGCCACCGTGGCCGTCTACCATGGCGACTGGCGCGCCGAACTGGACGCTATGCGCCCGCTGTTCGACGACCCCGAAGTGGTGGCAGTGGGGGAGATCGGCCTGGACCATCACTGGCCGGTGCCCCGCGAAGAACAGCTTGCGCTGTTTGAAGCCCAGTTGCAGCTGGCGGCAGAATTGGATCTGCCGGTATCGGTCCATGACCGGGAAGCCCATGCCGAAATGTATGAACTGCTGCGCCGGTACAAGCCGCGCGGGGTGCTGCACTGCTACAGCGGCAGCGCCGAGGACGCGGCCTGGCTCACCGGGCAGGGGATGTACCTGGGCTTCGGTGGGGCGGTGACCTACAAAGGCGCCAAGCGGGCCGCCAGGGTGCTGGCCGCCATCGAACCCCGCTGGGCGGTGCTGGAGACCGACTGCCCCTACATGGCCCCGGAACCGGTGCGCGGCCGCCGCAACGACAGCCGCAACATCGCCCATGTGGCCGCCTATATCGGCGGGATCTGGCAGATGGAACCCCAAGCCGTGCTGGATATCACCGCGGCCAACGCCCGCGCGTGTTTCCGCATTGTATAATTGTATAAAAGGTTCTTTCTTTGCAAAGAAAGAACCAAAGAAATTCCAAATAAAATCGCACATTCGTGCGATTTTGAATAAACGTTCTTTGTCCGCTTCCTTTCAGGAAAGCGGGAAGGACAACAACTACGACCAGGAGTGAAAACCATGAAAGCACGTATCCCCAAACACCGTGAATTTGTCATCGACTTCCCCAAAGATATGGACCAGGCCCGCGCCGACGAGGGCTGGAACAAGCTCAACGAGATCGTGGAAGAGTACAAGAAGGCCCACAACGGCCAGAGTGTCTATGCGCCCACCTTCATCGAGGACTGCGAACCCGCGGTCAAGAAGCTGCAGGAAGAATACGGCTTCACCTACACGATCCAGGAGATCAAGTAAATCATATCCGAACCTTAGCCAGGCGAAGTGCTGCAACTACGGCGCCGCCGAACAGGCAAGACAGCGGCGCGGCGCTGTAAAGGCGCGCTCCCCGTTCACGGGGCGGCGGGCCGGGCGCCCCGCGCGCTGTCTTTTTCATTTTGCCGGCTGTTTTTTGAGAAAGGGGGGCTTCCTTCCATGCTGAAAACCGTGATCCGTCCCGCCACCGTGGACGATCTGCCGTCTATTTTGGCCCTGTACCGGGTCCTGGACGAGGAACTGGTGGTGCTGCAGCCGGAGTTTTTCTGCGCCGCGCCGCGGGATGAAAAACCGATCCTGCAATTTGTGCAGGCGCCGGACGCGGATTACCTGCTGGCCGAGCAGGAAGGCCAGGTCGTGGGCCTGGCGCTGGTGGAGTATGCGGGCTGGACCCCGGCGTTCAGTTGCGTGCTGCCCCATCGCTATGCGACCCTGAACGATCTGGTGGTGACGCCGCCCAAACGGGGGCAGGGCATCGGCAGTTCTCTGCTGGGCGCGGCCAAAAAGTGGGCGCGCGACCGCCGCCTGGAATACCTGGAACTTGAAGTTCTGGCCCAGAACAGCGGTGCAATCGAACTGTATGAAGCCCACGACTTTGTGGAATCCACCCGCACCATGCGGTGTATGCTGTGACCGCCGCCCGGCCACGTCCGACTGCGAAAGAATAGACGAAAACGCCGTCCCGGCCAGTTTGCCGGGGCGGCGTTCGTTTTGTTAGCTTTAGCGCAAAGACAACCCCCGGCTCTGCCGGGGAGTGTAAAAAATTATATAGTGAAAAAACCTAGAGAAAAAACCTCCTGGTATAATAGAATTGCGGTCGGCCAACTGCAATAAAAATACCAGGAGGTTCCAAAAGATGGAAAAAGACATAGCAAGTTTACAACACACAACATGGAGATGCCAATATCATATAGTGTTTGCCCCTAAGTACCGCAGAATGGTGGTATATGGGAAAATCAAAAAAGATATAGGACAGATCCTCAGAAAATTGTGTGAGCAAAAGGGAGTAGAGATCATACAAGCAGAAGCGTGCCCGGATCACATTCATATGCTGGTCAGTATTCCACCCAAATATAGTGTATCACAGATCATGGGATATCTCAAAGGGAAAAGCAGCTTAATGATATTTGACCGGCATGCAAATTTGAAGTACAAGTATGGGGATAGACATTTTTGGGCACGAGGATACTATGTAGACACGGTCGGAAGAAATAAAAAGCAGATACAAGAGTACATCAAGCAGCAGTTGGCAGAAGATCAAATAGCAGACCAAATGAGCATGAAGGAGTTCGTAGACCCGTTTACGGGTAGCAAGAATACCAAGGCATAAAAACAGCCCCTTAAGGGGCCGCCATGAGTCAGCAATGCAGTTGGCCGACCCATTCGTGGCCCCTTGAGGGGCGTTGTCCGTATTATGCCCTTCTAGGGCTAACCCAAGCCCCCGGCTTTGCCGGGGGTTCTGACTGCACAGGGCTTTGCGGAAAATGCGCAGATCCCGTTGACGGCGGGGGCAGCAGGTGGTATAGTAAAGGAAAGAGTACGCAGGGACGTTGGATCGGCCCCGCGCCGAGTACAGACGGCCCGGTAAGTGTGAACAGAACGGGAGGGACGGCTCATGGAACAGAAACCAATACGCAAACGGATCGTTGTCAGTGGCATCGTGACGGCCCTGCTGGGGATCGCCTGCCTGATCCTGCCCACGGGGGATGACTGGTACAGCGGCACTTCATACATCAACGCGTTGTTCCCCGGTGTGAGCGACCAGATGATTTTGCTGTTCTGCATCCGCCTTTTCCTGCTGGAAACGCTGTTCTGGGGTGTGCTGACCCTGTTCGCGCTGGGCTGCTTTGACGCCTGGCTGACCGGGCAGGGGCGCAGGCCCCAAACCGGCAGAACAGCCGGCCGTGTGCTGCGCGTTCTGGCGGTGGTCCTGGCAGCGGTGCTGCTGTATTGGTCGCTGGGCTTTATCGTTGCCTTTCTGCGGGGCGGGCTGCTGCCTGTACCGGCCGGGATCAGTATGTGGCTGATGAATAACCGCATGGCGTTCGGCGCGCTGTGGTGCCTGGACGCGGTGTTGTGGCAGTTTTCGCTGTGGAAAGCCGCCTGAGCCGTGTGACATGACGGCGTTGCGGGAGGTGGCAAATGGAACAGAAACCAATACGCAAACGGATCGTTGCCAGCGGCATCGTGACGGCCCTGCTGGGGATCGGCTGCCTGATCCTGCCCACGGGGGACAACTGGTACAGCAGCACTTTGTGGATCAACGTGCTGTTCCCCGGCGTGAGCGACCAGACGATTTTGGTGCTGTTGGGCATCCGTATTTTTCTGGTGGAAACACTGTTCTGGGGCGCGCTGGCCTTGTTCGTGCTGGGCTGCTTTGACGGCTGGCTGACCGGGCAGGGGTGCAGGCCCCAAGTCGGCAAAACAGCCTGCCGTGTGCTGCGCGTTCTGGCGGCGGTCCTGGCGGCGGCGCTGCTGTATTGGTCGCTGGGCTATACTTTTACGCTGGGCGTGCTGCCGCCCATGCCGGTCAGGATCGGCCTGTGGCTGATGAACAACCGCGAGGTGTTCGATGTGCTGTGGTGCCTGGACGCAGTGCTGTGGCAGTTTTCGCTGTGGAAAGCCGCCTGACGGGATAACAAACAAGAAGGGCCGGACGCTGTTAAGCGTCCGGCCCTTTCCGGCTGTTTTTGCGGGGTTTTTATCCTTCCACAAACGAATGGCTCATGATGTAAAACTCATCCTGGCTGGGGCGGTATTCCTTTTTCATCGGTTCCAGGGTGTCGTCGTATTCCTGCGCGTCTTTTTCGCAGATCATCATGACCGGGCTTTCCCGGTAGGTCCACTTCCGCCCCTGCAGCGCGCCGGGGACCAGTTCCTTCACCATCATGGCTGCCGGGTAGCGCCCGCCCTCAATGCACACGCCATACTTTTGGCAGCTTTTGAATCCACGGCTTACATAGTTGACCGGGCTGCCGAAGATGACGACCACGTCGTACCCCAACTCAGCCGCGCGCGCAAAGGAGTGTTCGATCAGCCGCTTCCCGTACCCCTGCCGCTGGTACTCCGGCTTGACGCACAGTGGGCCGAAGGTCAGGATGTCCTTGGTGTGCCCGGCTTCGTCCGTCAGTTTGGCCTTTGTGTACATGATGTTGCCGACGATCTCGCCGTTGTGTTCCAGAACAAAATCCAGTTCGGGCAGAAAATCCTCGTGTTCCCGCATGATATGGACCAGATAATGCTCTACACAGCCCGGCATATACAGGTTATAGAAGGCTTCGCGGGTGATCTTCTCGACGGTCTCCCGGTCGGTGCTGCGTTCGTTTCGGATGATGATATCGTTTTTCATGGTTCTGTGATCCTTTGTTTAGCGTTTGAAAGCGCGGTCCTCTGCGCTTTATTTGGTGAGCGTAAGAAGCCCGTCTATGACTTGGAAACCGTTTTTCAGATAAAATTTTTCGGCGGGGAATCCCTTTTCGGTATGCAAAAGGATCGCGTTCATGTTTTCGGCGCGGATCTCGGTTTCGATCTGTTTCAAAAAGCGGCTTCCGATCCCTTTTCCCTGCCAGCCGGGGCTTACGCAAAATTGGTCGATGTAATATTCCATGCCGTTGATCCACGGCTTTTTGCTTCCCAGACTGATCGCGATCAGCCGGTTCTGGGCATACAGGCCGTAGCCCACAAAATAATTGTTATCCATGCAGTTCTGGAAAAATTCGACCACTTGCGCGCGGGAATCGTAGGTATCGTTCCAGGGCGGCCTTGTGAACACGTCGATAAACAGATCGGTACATTCTTCGATGTGCTCACGGGAAAGTTTTACGATGTTCAAAGCGGACCTCCTGCGTTTTTCCCATTATACCATACTTTGCGCCGCGCGGGAACCATACGGGGCGGGCAGGCTGCTGCGGGGGAATTGTGCCGCCGCCCTGCCGGGGGACACGTTCCCGCAGCCCCCGACAAGGCCACGCCCGCTGCGACAGCGCACGAACCGGGCGAACGCCTGCGTTATAAAAGCAGAAAAAACGGCGTTTCTGCGCAGAATATGCCCGGCGTCGGCGCCGGTTGACAAATTGCCAACAGAAGTTGCTTGCCCGGCCGGAGATGCCGGTATATACTGGGGGCATCCCACAAACAGGAGGCACATATGAAATTTCACGAAAAACTGTTGGCACTGCGCAAACAGCGGGGCCTGTCTCAGGAGGGACTGGGCGAAGAACTGGATGTATCCCGGCAGACCGTCTCGAAATGGGAGTCCGGCCAGTCTTACCCGGACTTTCAGCGGCTGGTGCTGTTGAGCGACTACTTTGGTATGACGCTGGACGAACTGGTGCGGGACATCGACGTGCAGGAGGTGCGTGACCGCAGCCGCAGCGACGAGAAGATCGAATCCCTTTACACCGACGCCGAAAAGCTCAAGGAACTTTGCCGTCTGGGCGTGCGCATCGTGGTCGTGTTCGGTATGGTGATCCTGGTGTGTATGGTGCTGGCCTTGGTGCTGCGACTGGTGCGCGGGTATTGACACCGGCTGCCCGTCGCAAAAACGCGCCCGCTGTGGTATAATGGGAACGCCGGGCAGGGGCGCGCATGAATGCCCTTTGGCTGGAAGAAAATTTCTGTGATACAGGCAGAGGGAGGCACACGAATGGAAGCGACAGAATTGCTGCGGGCGCTGACGGTGGCAGAGCGCCTGAAAGACACGACCCGGCATTGCTATACGTCCAAGGGCCGCCGGGAGAGCGTTGCGGAACATAGCTGGATGATGACGCTGATGGCGTTTTTTATCAAGGACGAGTTCCCGGAAGCGGACATGAACAAGGTCATGCAGATGTGCGTCATCCATGACCTGGGGGAGTGCTTTACCGGCGATATTCCCGCGTTTGTCAAGACCAAGGCGCATGAAGATACAGAAGCGGCGCTTCTTAATGAGTGGGTGCAGTCGCTGCCGGAACCGGCCCGGAAAGAAATGCAGGACCTGTACAGAGAAATGGATGAGAGAAAAACGCTGGAAGCGAAGATCTACAAGGCAATCGACGGTTTGGAAGCGGTGATCCAGCACAACTTTTCCGATATAGGCACATGGACGGAAAATGAGTACGAATTGAATTTGACCTATGCGAACGATAAGGTGGAGTTTTCGGCGTATTTGTCCGCCCTGCGGGAACAGATCAGAAAACAGACCCTTGAAAAAATCGCGGAAAGCGGCGCCCGCGAATAAGCGGACCGGCTCTTTGCGGCGGCCCCGGCGGGGGTGCCCCGCGCATGCGAAAAAAACGTCCTGGCGGGAACGGCGGTTGCCGGACCTGCCGGGCGTTTTGTGTTTTTGGGGGATGGGGTACAGGGGCCTGTGCGGGCGGCAGTACGGGAAGATGCTGCGCCGCCTTCGCCGCGCCGGATTTTCCACCGGGGCGGGGGAGAAGGGGATAGACAGACAAAAAACGGGGGCGCACATTTCTGTGCGCCCCCGTGGTCTTACTGCTTCGGAGTCATAGCCTCATAACCCTCGTTCGTTATTTTTCGGACTGTTTACTCATTGTCATGAGTACCTCATCCTATCTTGATACGAATTTATTTCCCTTTCAGGATCCTGCTAACCGTAGCACATTGGAATTACCCTCTGGTTCGTTATTTGCTGAAAAGCATCTGTAGAACGGAGCAACTTCTAACTTCGGTGCGAAGATCGTTCCTGGGGTAGGGGTCTGATGCTGAGGTAAAACCTCTTAACTCTAGTACATTGGAGTATCTCCTTATGGATCAGGTGAAATTCAGGACTATCCTGTTCGGCGGGGTGGTGACTTTCATCGTTTACCAGCCTTCTTTCATCCTAATCTATATTTATTGCCAGGGGTCTGTTTTTGACGGGACCCTGGGTCTGCTAACACATTTTGTTGTGAACCAACCATCGCGGTATATCATTCTTTTGCAGGTAATGACCTGCGGCTGTTGATGTGGTTCTTTCGCGTCAGCAGGCCCAGGCCCGCCGGTGATGAATGGGATCTTTAAAGTTTGCCATTGGACTTGAGCCTCCTTTCTTACGAATCCTGCCGGCGGCCTTTACATCATCTTTCCGGTCACCCTTACTGCCCTCGTGCTGTTGGATTGGAGCCCTTACGATCTTTTCGTACTCTTGTTGAAAAAATCCTTTTTGATCGTTCCGGTCTGTTCTTCTGATCTTGAATGGAATCTGTCTGTTAAGAAATCTTTCGGCCTGTTTCCTTGGGTGAAAACCAGCGTTTTCAGTTTCAGAAATTCGGCTTTTGATTTTCTTTTCAAACAGCTTTTCAAAATCGGGAACTTTCCGTTGGGATCATGCGGGACCTTTTCGTGAAGAAGTTTGAACCGATGTAAGATGTCAATCTGTTCACGACCGGTCTTTGTGTGGGAACCTTTGGAAAGTGGCTTCTCTTGGAGCTTTCTGCTCCTTATCTCCGGCTGTTTTCTTTCTGTGACTATACTATACCACACCCGCCCTATGGCGTCTATTCGCAGATTCAACAAGCTTGCGCGGAATTATTTGTACATAATTAGGGTTGAAAAATCTATGCCGCAGTGATATAATAGATATGTTGGGGTCGTGTAAGACGGGCCTATAAGCAACCGCCCTGCCGGAAAGGCAGGGCGGCTTTTTCTATATTATTGCAGCGTTTACATGGATTCCGGCGCGTTGATCTTGAACATGGTCAGGATGTTGTGGATCACGCCGCGCACGCCCAGGCACAGGGCGATGCGGCTCTGCTGCACGGGACCCTCGGCGTCCAGGATGCGGCAGGCGTTGTAGAAGCGGTGGAAGGCCGTGGCCACGTCGATGCAGTAGCGGGTGATGCGGGCCGGGTCGTACTTGTCGGCGGCGGCCACGATCTCAGCCGGGAAGGCGGCCAGCAGGCGCAGCAAAGCCTGTTCGCTGGCGTCGGTCAGCACGTCGGCGCTGACCTGCTCGCTGCCCGCAAAGACCACGCCCTGGCTCTCCAGCTTTTTCAGCAGGGAGCAGATGCGCGCATGGGCGTACTGCACGTAGTAAACGGGGTTTTCGCTGTCGTTGCGCACGGCCAGGTCCAGGTCAAAGTCCAGGGCGGAAGAACTCTCCCGCTGGTTGAAGAAGAACCGGGCGGAGTCGATGGGCACTTCCTCCAGCAGGTCGGTCAGCGTGATGGCCTTGCCGGTGCGCTTGCTCATGCGGACCGGCTTGCCGTCGCGCATCAGGTTGACGAGCTGCATCAGCACCACGTCCAACTGTTCGCCGTTCAGGCCGATGGCGTCCATGGCGCCCTTCATGCGGGCCACATGGCCGTGGTGGTCGGCGCCCCATACGTCGATGGCTTTGTCAAAGCCGCGCACGGCCAGCTTATTATAATGGTAGGCGATGTCGGCCGCAAAGTAGGTGGGGATGCCGTTGGCGCGCACCAGCACTTCGTCCTTGGCTTCCTCCTCGCCGCCGTCCTCGGTCTTGCGCTTGTTGGCTACGCCGTATTTGGCGGCGTACTGGGCGCTGCGGTACATGATGGCGCCGTCCTCGGCCTTGTAGCAGGCGCCGCTTTCCAGCAGCTTGTCCACCACGGCCTGCACCGCGCCGCTGGCGTGCAGGTCGCTCTCATGGAACCACACGTCGTACTGGATGCGGTACTTGCCCAGGTCGTTCTGCAGCCCGGCGATGTTCTTGGGCAGCGCGTCCGCGATGATGGCCTTTTTCAGTTCCTCAAAATCGGCGTTCACATAGGCGTCGCCGTGCGCCGCGGCAAATTCCTTGGCGCGCTGGATGATGTCGGCACCCTGGTAGCACTCGGCGGGCAGGGGGCAGGCGTCCTCGCCCTTGTAGAGCTGCAGGTAGCGGATGGCCAGGCTCTTGCCGAACTTTTCAATCTGGTTGCCCGCGTCGTTGATGTAGAACTCGCGGGTCACATCATACCCGGCCCAGTCCAGGCAGGCGGCCAGGCAGTCGCCCAGGGCGCCGCCGCGGGCGTTGCCCATGTGCATGGGGCCGGTGGGGTTGGCCGAAACAAATTCCACGTTGTAGCGTTTGCCTGCGCCCGCGTCGGTGCGGCCGTAGGCGGGGTTGGTGCAGGCGGCGCGCAGCACGCTGGTGAACCAGCCCTGCCCCAGGAACAGGTTGATGAAGCCGGGCCCGGCCACGTCCACCCCGGCGAACAGCGTGCCGTTCAGGTCCAGGTGGGCGGTGATGGCCTCGGCGATCTGGCGGGGCGCCTTGCGGAAGGCGCGCGCCCCGGCCATCGCCAGGTTGGAAGCCACGTCGCCGTTCTTCACGTCGGCGGGGATCTCCACGATGAATTCCGGCAGTTCGGCTTCGGGCAGGGTGCCGTCGGCCATGGCGGCGCGGGCGGCGTCGGCCAGCAGGGTGCGGGCTTCGGTCAGGGCAGCCTGACGGGGATTATAATATTGATAGTCCATGATGATGAAACCTCCGGTTCTTTGGGTTATTCGGCGGGGGCGGGCACCGGGTCCACCGAGATGTCCACCAGATTGCGGCTGATGAAACTCTCGGCGCCGGAATCCAGCGTGTAGCTGAACTGCAGGCGGCCGCCGTTGTCGGTCAGATCGTGGTCGATCACGTCGGCGGCCACCCCCAGGCTGATCGCGCCGTAGCCGGTCTCGTAGTGGCACAGATGGCGGGTGCCTTTTTCGACGATGAGCTGGCTGGGAACTTTGCCGAACCGCAGCATCGAGACCTTGCGGGCATCCTCCGACACTTTGACGGTGGTGGTGCAGCCCTCATAGCCGGTGGCTTCGGTCTCTTTGTAGACGATGTAGAACGCGCCGTCCTTGTGGACCAGCGAGCCGCGGGTCATCAGTTCAACGGTGTCGCTTTTTCCGTCCTGCTCCATCGTGCCTTTGATGGTGATGAGATAATTTTCTTCCATAACAAAAAATTCCTTACAGACAGAATGAACCTGATTTTCAAAACCGTCATCACCGGCGGACATGTGCCGACGGTGATGACACAAACAGGGAAATTTTGCGGCAAGAGTGTGCGAGGCGCTGAGCCGAGTGCACGGATTGACGCAAAATTTTGTCGAAGGGGATTTCAAAGAGGGGAAACACGAGCCTTAGGCAATTGCCGTGGGCGAGTGTTGCCCCTTTTGAGCGGAGCATTAGTAGGATTCAATGGCGATACGCTCGACGGGACCGCCGCCGTATTCGCCCAAAAACAGCATTTCCTGCTCCGCAAAATCGTCCGGCGTGTCGCTGACGAAGTAGCGGGCGCTGCCGCCTTCGGCGTGGCCGTTGAGCAAGTCCAGGTCCGCCAGCGCGGCAGCCGCGGCTTCGGCCGTGGCCTTGCCGGAGTCGATCAGCGTGACCTCCGGGCCCATATAGTCGCCGATCATCTTTTTCAGCAGCGGGTAGTGGGTGCAGCCCAGGATCAGCGTATCCACGCCGCTGGCCCGCACCGGGGCCAGATATTCCTCAATGACCAGCCGGGTCACCGGGTTGCCGTCCTGCACATAGCCGTTTTCCACCAGCGGCACGAACAGCGGGCAGGCTTTGGCGGTGATCTCCACGTCCGGCAGCATATCGCGGATCACAGCGGCGTAGGAGCCGCTGCGGATCGTGGCCGCCGTGCCGATGATGCCCACCCGCCGGTTGCGGGTGGCGGCGGCCGCCGCGCGGGACGCCGCCCCCACCACGCCGGTGTAGGGTACCGGCAGCCGGGCGGCTTCTTCGGGCGGGAAGGTGGAGGATACGGTGCCGCAGGCGGCGATGATAAACTTCACGTCCTGCCCCAGCAGAAAGCGGATGTCCTGCCGGGCGTACTGGATGATGGTCTCCCGCGTGCGGGAACCGTAGGGCACGCGCCCGGTGTCGCCAAAGTAGACGATGTCCTCGCCGGGCAGCACGCGGCGCAGTTCGCGCACGGCGGTCAGGCCGCCCAGGCCGCTGTCAAATACGCCGATGGGACGTGTATCCATCAGTAAGCCCCCTTCCGGCGCTCCTGCGCCAGACGCAGCAGCCGGTCCACCAGTGCGGAAAAGCTGAGCCCCTCGTGCTCCATCAGCTTGGGATACATGCTGATGGCCGTGAAGCCGGGCATCGTGTTCAGCTCGTTGCACAGCACGCGGCCGGTGCCCCGCTCCACAAAGAAATCACAGCGGGCCAGCCCGGTGCAGCCCAGCGCCAGATAGGCTTCCCGCGCGCGGGCGCGCACTTCGTCCAGCTTTTCCTCGCTCAGGTGGGCGGGGATCACCGTCTGGGAAACGCCGTTCTTGTACTTGTCGTCGTAGGTGTAGAACTCGGCGCCCGCCAGGATCTCGCCGGGGCGGGTGGCGGCGACGGTGGCCGGGGCGTCGGGGTTGCCGATGGCGGCGCACTCGACCTCCTGCCCGTCGATGAATTCTTCAAAAACCACCTTGTCGTCCTCCCGCAGGGCGGTGTCCAACGCTGCGGCCAGGGCGGCGCGGTCAGCCGCCTTGCTCACGCCCACGCTGGAACCGGCGTTGGCGGGCTTGACGAAGATCGGGTAGCCCAAGGCGGTCTCGGCCCGGTCCAGCACGGCTTCCCGGTCGGCTTCCACCTCGGCGCGGTTGGCACTGGTCCAGCGGCAGTGGGGCACCCCGGCGGCGTCCATCACGGTGTTGGCCAGCACTTTGTCCATACAGACGGCGCTGGCCAGCACGCCGCAGCCCACATAGGGGATGCGGGCCAGCTCGAACAGGCCCTGGATGGTGCCGTCCTCGCCGTTTTTGCCGTGGAGTACCGGCGCGCACAGGTCGATGGGCACCAGCTCGGCCCCGCCGTCCCGCAGCAGCCATACGCCGTGGTCCCGGCGGTCCGGGCTCAGCACGCAGGGCACGCAGCGGGGGTCCTGCTCCCAGCTGCCGTCGGCCATGGCCTCCGGCGTGGGATCGCAGGCCAGCCAGCGGCCGGTTTTGGTGATGCCGATGGGAAACGCTTCGTATCGGGCGGCGCAGGGCTCCTCCCGCAGGGCGCGCAGCCAGGCGGCGGCTGAAACGCAGCTGACTTCGTGCTCGCTGGAAACGCCGCCGAAAAACAGCGCGACGCGCAGTTTTGGATGTTCACTCATGCAAAAGACTCCTCTTGGCTGTATTTTTGCGCATACTGCAAGTCTTCAGCTTATTATCATACCATATTCTGCCGGGCTTGGCTATATGAAACGGGGAATTTATTTTGCGCCCACCCAAAAAAGCGCTTGACAAAGCCGCCGGGGTATGGTACACTCTTGCTTGTAAAAAAAGCAGCAACCGGCAGTATGCCGTCGGCTCACCTTGCGGATGTGTCATCCCGGGTCATACGAGAAACACGCTTCGGCGTGTGCTTTTGTGTGTTCGGCGGCTGCTTTTATGGCAGCCGCTTTTGTCATTCTATCATACACTTGTGGGAGGTGTGTTCCAATCGCCAGCAACAGCAATACCAAGGAACTGGAGATCAATGAGCAGATCCGGGACAAAGAGATCCGCCTGATCGGAGCGGACGGTGCGCAGATGGGGATCATGAGCCCGCGCGACGCGCTCCGCATGGCCATCGACCGGGATCTGGACCTGGTCAAGATCGCGCCGCAGGCCAAGCCGCCCGTGTGCAAGATCCTGGATTACGGCAAATACCGGTTCGAGATGCAGAAGAGGGAAAAGGAAGCCAAGAAAAACCAGAAAGTGGTTGAACTCAAGGAGATCCGCCTGTCTTTGAACATCGATACCAACGACTTCAACACCAAGGTGAACCAGGCAGCCAAATTCCTGCAGCAGGGTCACAAGATCAAGGTCAGCATCCGGTTCCGCGGCCGCGAAATGGCGCACACCAGCCTGGGTCTGGACGTCCACAGACGGTTCGCCGAGGCACTGGCGGGCAAGGCCGTCATCGACAAGCAGCCCAAACTGGAGGGCCGCAGCATGATGATGTTCATGTCCCCGGCACCCAACAAGTAAAAACGACTCTTCAGGAGGAAACAACAATGGCTAAAATGAAGCTCAAGACCCTGTCCGGCGCCAAGAAGCGCTTCAAGATGACTGCTTCCGGCAAGATCAAGCGCAACGCGTCCAAGCGCCGCCATATCCTGACCAAGAAGACCACCAAGCTCACCCGCGGCCTGCGTATGCCCAAGTACGTCGACAAGACCAACGAAGCGACCGTCCGCAAGATGATGCCCTACGGCGGCTGATAAGCCCCGCAAGGTCCACAAAGGTCAGAAGTAACACCCAGAGTATAAAGGAGATAGAAATATGGCTCGTATCAAAGGCGCTACCATGACGCACAAGCGTCGTGCCAAGACTCTCAAACTGGCGAAAGGCTACTACGGCTCCAAGTCCAAGCACTTCCGCATGGCCAAGCAGGCCGTCATGAAATCCGGCAACTACGCGTTCGTCGGCCGCAAGCTGAAGAAGCGTCAGTTCCGCAACCTGTGGATCACCCGCATCAACAACGCGGTGCGTGCCCAGGGCATGAACTACTCCACCTTCATGAACGGTCTGAAGAAGGCGGGCATCGAGCTGAACCGCAAGATGCTGTCCGAGATGGCGATCCACGACGCCGCCAGCTTCAACGCGCTGGTCGAGACCGCGAAGAAAGCGCTGTAATAGAAAACAAGAGACGCACGCGCGCAGGCGCATGCGTCTTTCTTGCATCAGGGAGAAAATCACACCATGCCGACAACTGGGAAAAAACTGCTGCGGTTCCTGCCGCCGGCACTGGCGCTGGCGGGGCTGTGCGCGGCCTGCGCCTATGGGGTGCAGCGGATCGAAAGCCGGGTGCAGGGGTACGGGGACCGGCGCGTGGTCATCAACGAGATCTGCGCGCACAATCTTTCGGGCCTGCAGGACGGCAACGGCGCTTATGGCGACTGGATCGAACTGTACAATCCCGGAACGGAGCCGGTGGACCTTTCGGGCTGGACGCTGAGCGACGACAAGGACGATCCCGCCCGCTGGACCTTCCCGGAGGGCACGGTGCTGGACGAATATCTGATCGTCTTTGCCGACCGGGCGGACACGACGGACCCGGCCGGTTACTGCCACACCTCTTTTGCGCTGCGCACGGATGGGGAAACGCTCTATCTGTACGACGCCGAAGGGGAGCGCGTGGACAAACTGAAGTACCCCGAACAGGATTTCGACATCACCTACGGCCGCGCGTTCGGCAGCGGGGAGGACGCGGGGACGTTCGCCACGGCCACGCCGGGGGCGGCAAACCCGGTGGACTTCCTGGCGGAAGAACGCGAAGCGCCGCTGGGAACGGCGGAGTTTTCGTTGCCCGCCGGTTTCTATGAGGAGCCGATGGAAGTGGCCCTGCAGGCCGGGGACCCGGAGGCGCTGATCTTCTACACCACCGACGGCAGCGACCCGCGGGAGAACGGCAGGCTGTATACGGGACCGATCAAGATCGAGAGCCGCGCCGGGGAACCGAACGAGTATGTGTCGATCCCGAACCGGTTCGGGTATGGTTACTCGGACTTTTTGAAGGCCTATGCCTACGACTATGCCCCGGACCCGGTGGACAAGGCCACGACCGTTACCGCCTGTATTTATAAGGATGGCAACTGGTCGGAGGAGACGGCAGCCGCTACCTACTGGGTAGGGGTGGAACCGCATACCCTGCCGGTGGTCAGCGTGACGGCGGATGAACAGGAACTGTTCGGGCCGGAAGGCATTTATACCCCCGGCACCACCTACTATACGATGCTCCAGCAGGGCTATGTAGGCAAATACGCAAACTTCTTTTCCGGGGAAGAGATCGACGCCCGCGTCCAACTGCTGAACGGGAACGAAACTTTGACGATGCCCGCGCGGATCAGGGTCAGCGGGCAGAACTCCCGCACCTGGTTCCAGATGAAAAACCTGACGGTGGATTTCTCCCAGGACACCGGGACCGGGGCTTTGCAGCAGGCGCTGCGGCAGAAGGAACTGGACGGCTTTTCCCTGAAAGCGCCCGGTAACGGCAGTTGGCAGGGATTTTATGTCGACGGCTTTTTGAACAACTACCTCTATGAAAAAGGCGTGGGCGCACAGTATAATATCCCGGTCATTCTGTATCTGGAGGATGAATACTGGGGTATCTACTGCGTCCGCAACAAGAAAAACGCGGAATTTATCGGGGAACGGTATGGCGTGGACCCGGATTCTGTGACGATCTGCACCTCGACGGAGCCGGATGCAGAAAATTCCATTGCGCAGTTGGACCAGACGCTGCGGGAACTGTCCTGCAGCGAAGAAAGCTGGGCGTGGATCAATGAACAGTTCGATGTGGATTCTTTCATCGACTATACGATCCCGCAGTTGTACACAAACAACTGGGACGGTCTGCGCACAGCCAGCAATACGATCATCTGGAAGGCGGACAAAAGCGAAACGGAAACCTGTACCGACGGGCGGTGGCGCTTTTTGCTGAACGACCTTGATATGGGCCTAATGTACGAATTCATGGACCCCATCGGCGACCTGCTGCAAAACCCGGCGGAGACCAACAATATGCAGCATGTGCTGTTCCAGAAACTGTGGGAGTATGAGGAATTCCGCACCCGCTTTGCGGAGCGGCTGCGCGACGAAATGCAGACCACCTATGCGCCGGAGAATATCCTGCCGGCGTTTGAAGCGTGGTGTGCCCGGCTCAAGCCGGAGATGGAGCGCAACCTCGCACGGCAGAAAGTGGAGACCACCTGGCTGACCCCGCTGGCCGACTGGCTTACGGGAACGCAGTCGGATGTCGAGAACCTGACGATGGAACAGTGGCAGAACGACTATGAAACGCTGCGCGCATTCTTTACGACACGGGCCGACACGCTGCTGGACCACCTGGACACCCAACTGGCGGCTGCCGAAGCCGGCTGACAACGAAATAGAAAAAGGAAGATCGAACCATGAGCAAACGTCAGATCCTCGAATACCTACTGGAAAGCAACGTCAGCGTTTCCGTCACTCAGGTCTGCCTGTCGCTGGCGATGGCCGTCGTGCTGGGCATGCTGCTGTACTTCGTCTACCGCAAGACCTACCGCGGCACCGTCTATTCCAAAGACTTCAACCTCACGCTGCTGCTGGTGGCCATCATCACCACGCTGGTCATGCAGGCCATCGGCTCCAACCTGGCGCTCAGCCTCGGTATGGTCGGTAGCTTGTCCATCATCCGTTTCCGTACCGCCGTCAAGGAACCGCGGGATATCGCCTTCCTGTTCTGGGCCATCGCCATCGGCCTGACCTGCGGCAGCGAGATGTACCTCATCGGCCTGCTGGGCAGCCTGGTCCTCACGGTGGTGGTCTGCCTGGCCGGTCTGGACCTGTACGATACCACCACCTACCTGTTGGTGCTGCGCGCCGTGCCGGAATCGGTGGAAGAAAAAGCCCTCTGCGAAGTGCTGAAAAAGAACGCCCGCAGCTACAAACTGCGTATGCGCAACCAGACGGCGGACAGCGAGGAGTTCACCTATGAACTCTCCTTCACCCGCAAGCAGAATGCCGCCGCTCTCACCGCGCTGGTGCGGCAGACCGTGGGTGCCGAGAAGGTCCGTAGCCTGAATCTCGTCAGCTACAGCGGGGAGACCCTGTAATGGCCGCCGAACTGCGGGTAGAGCGCCACGAGGAAAAGTATCTGCTTGCCCCGGCGCAGGCGGACGTGCTCCGCGCGCTGCTGGACGGCGTGCTGCCCCGGGACCGCTATTCCGCCGCGGGGCCGTACTACATCCGCAGCCTGTACTTCGATACGCCGGAAAACGCCGACTACCACGACAAGCTGCTGGGCGTCAGCGAGCGCAAAAAGCTGCGCCTGCGGCTGTATGACCGGCAGGCGCCCACCGTCAAGCTGGAGATCAAGGCCAAGCGGGCCAGGACGTCCCATAAGCAGAGCGCGGTGCTCCCGCGGGAGACGGCGCTGGCGCTGGTGAACGGCGACCCCGCGCCGCTGCTGGCGGGCGGCGCCGCCGCACGGGCCGCCTATGCGCTGTACCAGGGGGAAAAACGCGCCCCTGCCGCGCTGATCGACTACGAGCGGACGGCCTGGGTGTTCCCGGTGGGCCGGGCGCGGATCACGCTGGACAGCCACCTGCGCGCCGCCAAGAGCGAGGACCTTTTTGGGGCGGACGTGCCCATGGTCAGCCTGCTGGGCGAAAAGACGATCCTGGAGGTCAAGTACGACCAGCCGCTGCCCGGCTGGATCAAGCGTATGCTCAGCACGACGCCGGGCACACTGTTGAGCATCAGCAAGTATGCGCTGGCCCGCGGGGCGCTCTATTAAAAATGTGAGAAACTGCGCGGTTCCGCAGAAAAACCAGACATCGCCGCTTTTTTGCGGTCCGGCGGCATTTTTTGGCCGCTGCGGGGTGCTGGCTTTCCTGCGGTGTCCGCGCCGAAATGGGAATTTTTATGCGAACTGACTTGATTTCCAGCCGGGAAAATCCTAAAATCAAATACGCGTGCAGTCTGCGCGATTCCGAAAAACAGCGCGCGGCCGAGGGGCTTTTCTTCGCCGAGGGCCCCAAACTCTGCCTGGAACTGGCCAAAAGCTGTGTGCCCCGCGCGGCCTACGTCACCGAAGCCGCGCTGCACAAGACCCCGGAACTGGCCGCGCTGGACCCGGTGCCGGTGACGCCCCCGGTGGCCGAAAAACTGACCGGGACCAAGACCAGCCAGGGCGTGTTCGTGCTGTTTGAAACGCCCTGCCCCCCGCAGGATACGCTGGACACCGCCCGCCGCCTGCTGGCGCTGGAAGGCGTGCAGGACCCCGGCAACGTGGGCACGCTGCTGCGCAGCGCCGCGGCCTTCGGTTTTGACGCCGTGCTGCTGGGGCCGGGGTGCGCGGCGCCCTTCTCGCCCAAAACACTGCGTTCCTCCATGGGCGCGGCGGGGCGGCTGCCGGTGCTGCATACCGGCGACCTGCCCGCGTCGCTGCGCGCCCTGCGCGAACGCGGCGTGACCTGCCTGGCTGCCGCGCTCTACCGCTCCCGCCCGCTGGAGGAAGCGGGCCGGGATTTCCCCGGCGGGCTCTGCGTCGTCATCGGCAGCGAGGGCCAGGGCTTGCAGGACGCCACCGTGCGGGCCTGCGATGCGTCGGTGCGCATCCCCATGACCGACCGGGTCGAAAGCCTGAACGCCGGTGTGGCGGGCAGCGTGCTGCTGTGGCATTTCCGCGGGGTGTGATATGGACAGGAAACTTGCCTGGCTCTGGCTGGCCGACGCCGTCGGTTCCGGCTGCCAATACGCGCGGGAACTGCTGGACCTCTGGCCGGACCCCGTGGAACTGTATGAGGCGCTGCACGGGATGCAGGCGATGCCGCCTGCCTGCCTGAGCGACGCGGCGCTGGACCGGCTGACGCACACCGACCCGTATGCCTGTGAGGCGCGGATGGACCGCTGCCTGCTGACGGGCGTGGCCGTGCTGACGCCCGATGACCCCGACTATCCCGCCCGTATGCGGGACCTGCCCGACCTGCCGCTGGTGCTGTATGCCACCGGGGACCCGGCCTGCCTGAACGGCCGCCGGTATGCGGGCATGGTGGGCACCCGCCGCCCGGACCCCTATGGGCGGCAGGCGGCCTATGACCTGTCGCTGGCGGCGGCCCGCGCGGGGGTGGTGATCGTCAGCGGTCTGGCCGACGGGCTGGACAGCGAGGGCCACCGCGCCGCCGTGCAGGCGGGCACGCCCACCGTGGCGTTCCTGGGCACGGCCATCGACAAGACCTACCCCGCCGCCAACGAGCCTTTGCGCCGCCGCATCGAGGAAGGCGGCGGTGCGGTGTGCAGCGAATATCCGCCGGGTTATGTGGGCCGTACCACCGGCACGTTTCTGGCGCGCAACCGCCTGATCGCCGCCCAGGCCGAGGTGCTTTGCGTGGCGGAAGCCCGCACCCGCAGCGGCACCCTGAACACCGTCAGCCATGCCGAACGCTACGGCCGCCCGGTGCTGGCGGTGCCGGGCAGCATTTACAGCGCCCAGAGCCAGGGCACCAACGAACTGTTGCGCGCCCGGCGGGCCGGGGCGCTGTGCCAAGCGTCCGACCTGCTGGACTACCTGGGCATGAACGCGGCCGCCCCCGCGCCGCAGCGGGCGGCCTTTGCACCGCAGTCCGTCAGCCCGGACGCACAGGCCGTCTACGCCCGGCTGGGCCCCACGGCCCAGGGCATCGACGCCTTGTGCGCGGCCACCGGCCTGCCCGCGGGGCGGGTGCTGGCGGCCTGCACCGAGCTGGAACTGTACGGTGGCGCGTCGGCCCTGCCGGGGCGGCGCTATATCGCGTTATCATAACGGGCGTACCGCCCGATCCAAACGAACAGGAGGAAGAGACTGTGGCAAAACTGGTCATTGTGGAATCCCCCGCCAAGGCAAAGACCATTGGCAAGTATCTGGGCCGGAACTATAAAGTGACGGCCAGCATGGGCCATGTGCGGGACCTGCCCGCCAGCCAGTTGGGCATCGACATCGAACACGGCTATGCCCCCAAATATATCACGATCAAGGGCAAGCAGAAGCTGGTCAAGGAACTGAAAGCCGAAGCCAAAAAGTGCGACGGCGTGCTGCTGGCGACCGACCCGGACCGGGAAGGCGAAGCCATCAGCTGGCACCTGGCGAACATTCTGGGGCTGGACCCGTCGGAACCCAACCGCGTGACCTTTGACGAGATCACCAAAAAAGGCGTGCAGGAGGGCATGGCCCACCCCCGCGCCATCAATATGGACCTGTTCAACGCCCAGCAGGCCCGGCGGGAACTGGACCGTCTGGTGGGCTACAAACTCAGCCCGTTCCTGTGGCGCAAGGTGCGCCGGGGGCTTTCGGCGGGGCGCGTGCAGAGCGTGGCCGTGCGGCTGATCCGTGACCGCGAGATCGAGATCGAGAAATTCCAGCCCGAAGAATACTGGAACATTGACGCCACCCTGCACCCCCAGGGCAGCCGGACCGCCTTTGTGGCGCGGTTGACCGCGGGGGCCGACGGCAAAAAGCTGACGGTCACCGACAAGCAGCAGGCCGACGCCATCGTGGCGTCGCTGGACGGCAAGCCCTATACTATCGCCAAGCTGGAAAAAGGCAAGCGCCGCCGCCAGCCCGCGCCGCCCTTCATCACGTCGACTTTGCAGCAGGACGCCAGCCGGGCGTTCGGCTTCTCGGCCACCCGCACCATGCGGGCCGCCCAGACTTTGTATGAAGGTGTGGACATCGCGGGCCACGGCACCGTGGGCCTGATCACCTATATGCGTACCGACAGCCTGCGCATTGCCGACGAGGCCGCCGCGGCCGCCCGGCAGTTCATCGCGGGCCGCTGGGGCGACAATTACGTCTGCAAGACCCAGCGCAAGTGGAAGTCCCGCTCGGCCACCGCCGCCCAGGACGCCCACGAAGCCATCCGCCCGTCCATGCCCGAACTGACGCCCGACGAGGTGGAACAGAGCATCAGCGGCGACACCGCCAAACTCTACCGCCTGATCTGGAGCCGCTTTATGGCCAGCCAGATGGCGGACTGCGTGCAGGACACCGTCTCGGTGACGGTGGCGGCGGGGGACTACCTGTTTCGGGCGTCCGGCTTCCGGGTGGCCTTCGACGGCTTCACGGCCCTGTATGAGGAATCCACCGACGACAAGCAGAAGAAAGAAACGGCCCTGCCCCCGCTGGAACAGGGGCAGGAACTGGTGCTTCAATCGCTGGCGGCGGACCAGAAGTTCACCCAGCCGCCGCCACTCTACACCGAAGCCACCCTCATCCATGCGCTGGAGGAGAACGGCATCGGCCGCCCGTCCACCTATGCGCCCATCATCACCACCATCGTGGACCGCGGCTATGTGGAAAAGGACCAGAAAAAGCTCAAGACCACGCCGCTGGGTCAGGCCGTCAACCAGGTCATGATCGAGCAGTTCCCCAAGGTGGTGGACGTGAAGTTCAGCGCCGATATGGAGAAGAAGCTGGACGTGGTGGAAGCCGGCAAGGCCGACTGGGTCAAGACGGTGGACGAGTTCTATCAGGGCTTTGCCAAGAGCCTGGAAGAAGCCGAGAAGAACATGGAGGGCAAGCGCATCAAGGTGGAGGACATCCCCACCGACGAGATCTGTGAAAAATGCGGCCGCCCCATGGTCATCAAGTCGGGGCGGTACGGCAAGTTCGTGGCCTGTTCCGGCTTCCCGGAATGCCGCAACGCTCACCCGCTGGTCAAGGATACCGGCGGCCTTTGCCCGCTGTGCGGCGGCCACATGCTGGTGCGCAAAAGCGCCAAGGGCCGCATCTATTACGGGTGCAGCAACTACCCCAAGTGCAACTTTATGACCTGGGACGAGCCTGTGCCTGAAAAATGCCCCCAGTGCGGCGCCACGCTGTTCAAAAAGAAAGGGCAGCTCTACTGCGCCAAGGAGGGCTGCGGCTTCGTCAAGCCGATCGAAAAGAAGTAACGCCGGACCGGGGCGCGCCCCGGCGGGAACGGCCGGAAAAGTCTGGAGGAACCATGCAAGTCAAGATCATAGGCGCCGGCCTGGCCGGGTGCGAAGCCGCCCTCTGGCTGGCGGACGCGGGGGTGCAGGTGGACCTGTACGAACAAAAGCCCGTCAAGTTTTCCCCCGCCCATAAAAGCGAGGGCTTTGCGGAGCTGATCTGCTCCAACTCCCTCAAGGCCGAGCGGCCGGATTCCGCTTCCGGCCTGCTCAAGCTGGAAATGCGCGCCATGGGCAGCCATCTGCTGCCCGCCGCCGATACCGCCCGCGTGGCGGCGGGCGGCGCGCTGGCCGTGGACCGGGACGTGTTTTCCCAGGCGGTCACGCGGCAGGTGGAAGCCCACCCCCACATCACGGTCCACCGGGAGGAAGCCGCCGCCATCGACGAAAGCGCGCCGCTGCTGGTGGCGTCCGGCCCGCTGACCGAAGGGCCGCTGGCCGCTGCCATCGCGGCGCTCACCGGCGACCACCGGCTGAGCTTTTACGACGCGGTGGCCCCCATCGTCACGGCGGAGAGCCTGGACCGGGAGAAGGTGTTCGCCGCGTCCCGTTATGGCCGGGGCGAAGCGGACTACCTCAACTGCCCCTTTAATAAGGAAGAGTACGAGAACTTCCACGCCGCGCTGGTGGCGGCCGAACGCGCGCTGCTGCACGATTTTGACGGCGACCTGACCGTGTACGAGGGCTGTATGCCCATCGAGGTCATGGCCGCCCGCGGCGCCGATACGATCCGCTTCGGTCCGCTGCGCCCCGTGGGCCTGCGGGACCCCCGCACCGGCCACCGCCCCTGGGCCAATGTCCAGCTCCGGGCCGAAAATACCGCCCGCACGCTGTACAATCTGGTGGGCTTCCAGACCAACCTCAAATGGGGCGAGCAGAAGCGGGTCTTTTCGATGATACCGGGGCTTGAACACGCCGAGTTCGTGCGCTACGGCGTCATGCACCGCAACACCTTCCTGGACAGCCCGCGCGTGCTGACGGCGCAGCAGTGCCTGAAAGACCACCCCAACGTGTTTTTTGCCGGGCAGATCACCGGCTTTGAGGGCTATATGGAAAGCGCGGCCAGCGGCCTGCTGGCGGCGCGGCAGATCCTGGCGCGGCTGCAGGGCCGCACGCTGCCGCCGCCCCCGCCCGCGACCATGTGCGGCGCGTTGCTGCAGTACATCACCACCCCCAATAAGGATTTCCAGCCGATGGGCGCGAACATGGGCATTCTGCCCCGCACGCCGGACATCGACGCCATCCGCGACAAGCGGGAACGCTACGCCGCGCTGTCGGAGACCGCACAGCGCGCCATGAACGCATGGGTAAAGGAGGAACTCGTATGAAAATTCTGATCGATGCCATGGGCGGCGACAACGCGCCGCTGTGTGTTTTGCAGGGCGCGGCGCAGGCCGCGGCTGAATTCGGCCAGGGCATGACCCTGACGCTGCTAGGGGACGAAGCGGCCCTGCGGGACTGCGCGGCCAAAAACAACATCGACCTGACCCCCTTCGAGATCATCCCTTGCAGCGAGGTCATCGACATGCACGACGACCCCGTCAAGGCGGCCCGCCACAAGCCCGATTCCAGTATGGTCAAGGGCCTGACGATGCTCAAAAACGGCGAGGGTGACGCCTTCGTTTCCGCCGGTTCCACCGGCGCGCTGCACGTGGGCACCAGCCTGATCGTGCGCACCCTCAAGGGAATCAAGCGCCCGGCCCTGGCCACCCCCATGCCCGGCGCCAAGCAGGACTTCCTGCTGCTGGACTGCGGCGCCAACGCCGAATGCCGGGCCGAGATGCTCAACGCCTTCGGCACCATGGGCAGCGTCTATGCCGAGAAGGTCATGGGCCGCCCGCAGCCCAAAGTCGCCCTGATCAACAACGGCGCCGAGGACACCAAGGGCACCCCCGTCTACCGGGAAGCCCACCAGCTGCTCAAGGCGAACCCCTGCATCCACTTTGCCGGCAACATCGAGCCCCGCTACATCATGGACGGCGAAGCCGACGTGGTGGTGTGCGACGGCTTCGTGGGCAACGTGGTGCTCAAACTGACCGAGGGCGTGGCCAAGACCCTGCTCTCGATGCTCAAAAAAGTATTTTTGAAGAACCTCGTCACCAAGCTCAGCTACCTGGGCATCAAGGGCGGCCTGCAGGAACTCAAGCGCATGCTGGACTCTGAGGAAGTGGGCGGCGCGCCGCTGCTGGGCGCCGCCAAGCCGGTCATCAAGGCCCACGGTTCCAGCCATGCCAAGGGCATCAAGAACGCCATCCGCCAGGCAAAGACCTGCGTGAGCAATGACCTGTGCGGCACCATGCAGACCGCGCTGAATGCGCTGAATGCCGACCCCAACGCCTGATCCCCAACAGAAAGGATGGACTCTACCGTGCCTACCCGTAAACCCGAAGAATTGCAGCAGGTCCTGCACTATCAGTTCCGCAACCCGGCCCTGCTGCGCATCGCGCTGACCCACACCAGCTACGCCAACGAAAGCAAAGTCCCCACCACCCACAACGAGCGGCTGGAATTTTTGGGGGACAGCGTGCTCTCGGTGGTGGCGGCGGATTACCTGTTCCATCAGTCCGACCGGCCGGAAGGCGAGCTGACCCGTATGCGGGCCAGCCTTGTCAGCGAGGAAGCCCTGTTCCAGTTCGCCAGCGAGATCCACCTGGGCGATTACCTGCGCCTGGGCCGGGGCGAGGACCTGGGCGGCGGGCGCAACCGCCCCAGCGTCGTGTCCGACGCTTTCGAAGCCGTCATCGCGGCGCTGTATCTGGACGGCGGGCTGGAAGTGGCCCGCAGCTTCATTCTGCCCTTTTTGAGCGAGGGCAAGACCGCGGAGGAGGACTACAAGACCCGCCTGCAGGAAGTGGTACAGCAGAAGCCCGGCGCCCAACTGCGCTATGAGGTGGAGGGCGAGACCGGCCCCGACCACGCCAAGCAGTTCACCGTGGCCGTCTACCGTGACGGCGAACGCCTGGCCGAAGGCGTGGGCCGCAGCAAGAAAGCGGCCGAACAGCACGCGGCCCGCAAGGCGCTGGAAACATTGGCGAAAGGCGGGGCCTGATGCGCCCTGCCCCTGCCGCCGCCGGCGGCTTTCGATCGAATCTTTTGCATTGTAAGGAGACAGCATGCGCCTGAAAGAACTGGAAATCCAGGGGTTCAAGTCCTTCCCGGACCGCACCCGCATCACCATCGGCACCGGGATCACCGGCGTCGTGGGGCCCAACGGCTCCGGCAAGTCCAACATCTCGGACGCCATCCGCTGGGTGCTGGGCGAGACCAGCTCCAAGCAGCTCCGCGGTTCCGGCAAGATGGAGGACGTCATCTTCGGCGGCACCCAGACCCGCGGGGCCATGGGCTACGCAGCCGTCACGCTGACCATCGACAACAGCGACCACGGGCTGGAAATGGACGCCGAGGAAGTTTCCATCGGCCGCCGGTACTACCGCAGCGGCGTCAGCGAGTATTCCATCAACGGCCAGAACGTCCGCCTCAAGGATGTGTACGAACTGCTGCTGAACACCGGCCTGGGGCGCGACGGCTACGCCATCGTGGGCCAGGGCCGTATCGCCGAGATCGTGGGCGCCAAATCCTCCGAGCGGCGGGAAATTTTTGAGGAAGCCTCCGGCATCGCCAAATACCGCTACCGCAAGAACGAGGCCGA
The DNA here is from genome assembly GCA_003343905.1 of Subdoligranulum variabile. GTDB lineage: Bacteria > Bacillota > Clostridia > Oscillospirales > Ruminococcaceae > Gemmiger > Gemmiger variabilis_C. The sequence goes on along the minus strand of QAKI01000048.1, from coordinate 50,403 downwards.
ACACCGCCTGGCCGCCGCCGAGGGCAACCTGGAACGCCTGCGGGATATTCTGGGCGAACTGGAAAAGCGCGTCGGCCCCCTGAAGCGCGACAGCGAGAAGGCCCAGCAATTCCTGGAACTGGCCGCCTCCCGCAAAAGCCTGGAAGTCACCCTCTGGGTGGACGCCATCCGCCGCGCCAACGAACTGCTGCGGGACCAGCAGCGCAAGTATGAAGCCGCCCAGGCCGACTATGACCGCCTGAGCCGCCAGTTGGACGATTTCGACGCGCGGAGCGCCGCCCTGCGGGAAGAAGGCCAGGCGCTTGTGCTGCAGGTCGAACAGGCCAACGCCGACATCCGCGCCATCACCGAAGCCAACGCCGGCAGCGAGAGCGAAGCCGCCGTGCTGAAAAACGAGAGCGAACACGACCGCTTCCGCATCGACGAAGCCACCGCTGAACTGGCCCGCGCCGGGGAAGGGCGGGAGAGCATCCAGCGGGAGGAGGAAGAACACCGCACCGCCATCGCCGCCCTGCGGGACGAGATGGCCCGCCTGGATGAAGGCGTCGCCGCCCTGCGGGGCGAGTTGCAGGCGCTGGAAGAAAAAGCCGCCGCCAGCGGCCGCCGCCGGGACGCGGTGGACGCTGCCATGGCCCGCCTGCAGGACGCCGCCACCACCGCCAAGGTGCAGGCGGCCGCCGCCCGCACCGCCGCCGAAGCCGCCGCCACCCGCCGCGCCGCCGCCGAGGAACAGGCGGCCCAAACGCGGGAGAACGCGGCCCAGGCCGAAAGCGAAAAAGACCGCGCCGCCCGCCGCCAGCAGGACGCCGAGGAGGCCGTCACCCGCAATGAAAACATCAAATCGGGCCTGAAACTCAAGCTGGAAAGCCGCCGCCGCCAGCAGGCCGAAGCGGCCGACGCCCTGCAAAAGGCCGACCGCGAGCGTTCCAACACCGAACAGCGCATCCATATTCTGGAAGAACTGGAACGCAACATGGACGGCTACCAGCAAAGCGTCAAAAGCGTCATGCGCGCCGCCGCGGGCCGCCGCCTGCGGGGCATCATCGGCCCGGTGGCCGGGATCTTGACCGTCCAGAAAGGGTACGAGGTCGCCATCGAAACGGCGCTGGGCTACGCGCTGCAAAACATCGTGGTGGAGGATCAGGGCTGCGCCCGGGCCGCCATCGCCTTTTTGAAAGAGGAAAAGGCGGGCCGCGCCACCTTCCTGCCGCTGGACACCATGCAGGGCGGGCGCTTCACCGGCCGCCTGACCGGCACGGCCGAAGTGGCCGCCGATCTGGTCGAAGCCGACCCGCGCTACCGCGCCGTCGTGGATAACCTGCTGGGCCGCATCATCGTGGTGGAGGACCTGGCCGAAGCCTCGGCGGTCGCCAAGAACCTGAACTACCGCAACCGCATCGTCACGCGCGACGGGCAGGTCATCAACGCGGGCGGTTCCTTCACCGGCGGCTCCACGGCCCGCAGCGTGGGCGTGTTCAGCCGCAAACAGGAGTTGGAAACGCTGCGCGCCCGGCTGCAAAAGCTGGCCGAAAAGCACGCCGAAGCGGACCGCGAACTGCAGGCCCGCAAGGCGGAAGTGGATAACCTTTCGGCCCAGTTGGCGGGCGCCGAAGCCGAGGGCATGAACGCCGCCTCGGAACGGCTGCGCGCCAGCCTGGACCTGGACCGCCTGAACAACGCCGCCGCCCAGTACGGCGAAACGCTGGCGTCCCTGCAGGCCGAGATCGAGGCCCAGCAGAAAGCCTGCGCCGACAGCGAAGCCGCCTGCGCCCGGGCCGAGGAGGACCGCCGCAAGGCCGAGGAAGAACTGGCCCGCTGCACCGAGGAACTGGCCCGCCTGGGCGAAAGCACCGGCACGCTGAGCGCCGAGCGCGAACGCATCACCGGCGAACTTTCCCAGAAGCAGATGCAGCGCCTTTCCAGCGAGAAGGACGTGGGCCTGCATGAAGCGGCGCTGGAGACCCTGCACAGCCGCACCGGCGAGACCGAAGCCCGCGTGCGGGAACTGCAGGCCGGTATCGAAGCCGCCCGCGCCCGCATCGCAGCCAACACGGCCAAGCTGGCCCGGATCGAACAGACCCGCAAGGAAAATCAGGAAAAGATCGCCGCCGCCGAGCAGGCCATCCGCACGGCCAACGCCGCCCGGATGGAGAACGAGGCCGCCGCCGCCCGCCTGGGGCAGGAGAACCGCGCCCTGACCGACGAGCGCGAGCGCATGAGCGGCGAGATGGCCCGCCTGGCCGAACGCCGCGCCGCGGCCGAAAACGAACTCAATGAGACCAACACCAAGCTGTGGGAGGAATACCAGCTCACCGATACCGAGGCCCGCGCCCTCTGCGTGCCCTTTGAATCGCTGACCGAGCTGCGCCGCCAGGTGGCCGAGACCCGCAGCAAGATTCGCGCCCTGGGCAACGTCAACGTGGGCGCCATCGACGAATATAAAGAGGTCAAGGAACGCTACGATTTCCTCAAAGCACAGGTCACCGACGTGGAAAAGGCCAAGGCCGAACTCACCCGCATGATCGCCGAGCTTTGCAGCGAGATGGAGGAACTGTTCACCACCAGCTTCAAGCAGATCAACCGCTATTTCGGCCAGATCTTCAAGGAACTGTTCGGGGGCGGCCACGCGCGGCTCTACCTTTCGGACGAGAACAACGTGCTGGAATCCGGCATCGAGATCGAAGTCTCGCCCCCCGGCAAGGTCATCAAGAATCTGAGCGCCCTGTCGGGCGGCGAGCAGGCGCTGGTGGCGATCTCCATCTATTTTGCGATCCTCAACGTCAACCCTGCGCCCTTCTGCATCCTGGACGAGATCGAAGCCGCGCTGGACGATGTGAACGTCACCCGCTACGCCCAATATCTGCGCCGCATGACCGAAAACACCCAGTTCATCGTCATCACCCACCGCCGCGGCACCATGGAAGCCGCCGACGTGCTTTACGGCGTGACCATGCAGGAGGATGGCGTTTCCAAGATCCTGCGCCTGGATCTGGATTCCGTCAGCACTGAGCTGATCTCCTGACGGCGCGGCAGCGTGGACGGCAGACTTTGAATTTTAGCCAAGGAGGTTCCGTATGTTTTTCTTTAAGAAACGCAACATCTCGGACAAAGAGTTTGAAGAACAGCAGAAGATGAAGCGCGGGCTGGAAAAGACCCGCACCGGCTTTTTCCAGAACATCCTCAACACCCTGACGAACTGCCAGATCGACGACGACCTGTACAACGACCTGGAAGAACAACTGATTTTGGCCGACGTAGGCCCCGCCTGCGCCGTGCGGCTGGTGGACGAACTGCGCGACACCGTGGAACAGAACCACCTGAAAACCGGCGAGGAAGCCCTGGACGCGCTGCGCGCCATCATCTGCCAGGAACTGACCCCGCGCTATCCCATGGAACTGGACGGCCGCCCGGCGGTGATCCTGGTCATCGGCGTCAACGGCGTGGGCAAGACCACCACCATCGCCAAGCTGGCCCACCTGTACAAAGAGCAGGGCAAGCGGGTCATGCTGGCCGCGGGCGATACCTTCCGCGCCGCCGCCAGCGAACAGCTGGAACTGTGGGCGGACCGCGCCGGTGTGCCGCTGGTGCAGGCCGGGCAGGGGGCGGACCCCGCCGCCGTCATCTTTGACGCGGTGCAGAGCGCCACGGCCAAAGGCTATGATATGGTCATTGCCGACACCGCGGGCCGCCTGCACAACAAGAAGGGCCTGATGGACGAGCTGGGCAAGATCTCCCGCAGCGTCAAGAAGGCCAGCCCCGAAGCCAGCCTGGAAGTGCTGCTGGTGCTGGACGCCATCACCGGCCAGAACGCCATCAGCCAGGCCGAGGAGTTTTGCCGGGCCGCCGGGGCCACCGGCGTCGTGCTCACCAAGCTGGACGGCACCCCCAAGGGCGGCTGTGCCGTCAGCGTGTGGGAAAATCTGGGCCTGCCCATCCGCTTTATAGGCGTGGGCGAAAAGATCAACGACCTGATGCCGTTCGACGCCCAGTCCTTTGTGGAATCCCTGCTGCCCGAGGTCCCCGTCCATAAGGAGGAAGACTGGTATGCTGATCTGTGCCGCCAGCAATAACGCCGGCAAACTCAAAGAACTGCGCCGCATTCTGGAACGCATGGGCCACGAGGTCAAAAGCCTGCGGGAACTGGGCATCGAACTGGACCCGGAGGAGACCGGCTCCACCTTTGCCGAGAATGCCCGCATCAAGGCCGAAGCGTTCTGCAAGGCCAGCGGCCTGCCCACGGTGGCCGATGACTCCGGCCTGTGCGTGGACGCGCTGCACGGCGCGCCCGGCGTCTACAGCGCCCGCTACGCCGGGCACCACGGCGACGACGAAGCCAACAACCAGAAGCTGCTGCGGGAGATGGAGGACGTCCCCGCCGCGCAGCGGACGGCACGGTTCGTTTCGGCGGTGTGCTTCATGCTGCCCGGCGGCCGCACGCTGACGGTGGAAGGGGAGTGCCCCGGTTCCATCGCCTTTACCAAAGCCGGGAACAACGGTTTTGGCTACGACCCGCTGTTCGTGCCGGACTATGTGGGCCTGCCCGGCGGGGCCATCACCCCCAACACCACCCGCCGCAGCTATGCCGAACTGGCCGACGAGGAAAAGGACGCCATCAGCCACCGCGGCCGCGCCATGGAAAAACTGCGCACGGAACTGCCTGCATTTTTGAAACAGGACTGAAACAAACTTGAAGTATAAAAAAGGAGTGCCCCATGCTCAACAGCAAACAGCGCGCCGCTTTGCGCGGCGCAGCCAACCCCCTGGAACCCGTGTTCCTGGTCGGTAAAGGCGAGATCGACGAAACGCTCATCCAGGGCGTGGCCGACTGTCTGGCCGCCCGGGAACTCATCAAGCTCAAAGTGCTGGAGACCAGCAGCTACACCCCCAGGGAAGCCGCCGAGATCCTGTGCGAAGCCCTCGGCGCGGACTGCGTGCAGGTCATCGGCCGCAAATTCGTGCTGTTCAAGCGCAAGCCCAAAGAGAGCGCCTACGCCGCGCTGCTGGAAAAATAAGGCGCGCCGCCCTCCTGACGGCGCAGCCGCGCCGCGGGGGCGCGGATTTTGAATGGTTTAGACGAACTGAAAATGAAGATCCTTCTGTTCGGCGGTACCTTTGACCCGCCCCATAATGGACATATCAACAACTTGCAGGCGGCCCTAGCCCTGCTCCGGCCGGACAAAGCCATCGTCATGCCCGCGGGCGTGCCGCCCCACAAGGCGGCCAGCGCCACGCCCGGCGCGGTGCGCCTTGCCATGTGCGCCTGCTTTACGGCCGTGTCGCCGGTGGTGGAAGTCAGCGATTGGGAACTGCGCCGCCCCGGCCCCAGCTACACCGTCCATACGGTGGAAATGCTGCGCCGGCGCTACCCCGGCGCGGAACTGTACCTGGCCGTCGGCGGCGATATGCTGCTGGGCTTCACCCGCTGGCAGCGTTGGCAGGACATCCTGCAAATGTGCGCGCTGGTGGTCGAAAGCCGCGCCCCCGGGCAGGAAGCCGCCCTGCAGGCGGCAGCCCGCCGGCTTGAACAGGCGGGGGGCCGGGTGCTGTTCGCCCACGCGGTCAGCTACCCCTGCGCGTCCAGCGACCTGCGCAGCGGGCGCATCCCGCGCGAACAGTGGCCCGGGCTTCTGCCCGCGTCGGTGCTGCATATGATCGAGCAGCAGGGCCTTTACCGCGCCCCGCATACACATAAGGAGGAACAGCCGTGACAAGTGAGGAAGCCCGGAAACTGGTCAAGCCGCGTTTGAGCCAAAAACGCTGGACCCACACCAAAAATGTAAAAAAAATGGCAGTTCAGTTGGCGCTGCGCTGGGGCGCAGACCCCGAAAAGGCCGCCGTTGCAGCCTATCTGCATGACAGCGCCAAAGAGCTGCCCCGGGACGAACTGTTGCAGATTTTTGCCGACAATGCTATAATAGCAGAAAATGCCCCGGCACGCCCTGCCGCCATCTGGCACGGCATCGCCGCCGCCATCCTGGCGCAGACCCAGTGGGGGGTGCAGGACCCGGAGATCCTTTCGGCCATCCGCTGCCACACCACCGGCAAACCGGGCATGAGCCTGCTGGATAAGATCCTCTATCTGGCCGATATGACCAGCGCGGAACGCGACTGGCCCGGCGTGGAGGAACTTCGCCGGCTGGAAATGCAGGATCTGGATCAGGCGCTGTGCGCAGCACTGAAACAGAGCATGGATTTTGTAGAACAGAAAGGCGGCACCCTCGACCCGGAAAGCGCCGCCGCCTATGAATACCAAAAAGCGCGCCTGGCCCGCTAACGGCCCGTGCGCCGCAGAACGTGAATTGCTATGAACAGGGAGGATACGCCCATGAGCGAACCGCGTAAGCTCCATACCACTGGGGCCGCCGGAAGCCAGTACCCCGCCGCCCGGCCCCGACAGCCCGGCGCCGGTGTGCCGGATCAGGACCAGTACGAGGCCGCCCGCCGCCGTGCGCAGCAGTTGGCCAACCAGAACGCCCGCCGCCGCGTGGTGCAGCAGCCCGCACAGACCGCGCAGGGGCGGTATATCCGCCAGACCCCCGCACAGACCCCGCCGCAGCGGCCCGTGGAACAGCCCCGCCGCGTGCAGCAGGCCCCGCCCCCGGCGGATCAGGCCGAAGCCCCGCGTGAGCTGACCCAGGCCCAGCGCCAGGCCATGGCCTACCGTGCCGCGGCCGAGCGCAAGTACGGCAACACGGTCAACTTCCCCGCGCAGCGCCGCCCGGTGCGCCAGCCTGCCCAGCAGGGGCAGCCCCGCGCCCAGGTCCAGAATCTGGATGTGCGCAGCACCCGCGGCAGCAAACCCGCCTATGACTATGATGCCGATACGGCCCCCGCTTCGGGCGGCATCCAGATGGAAGCCGCCGCCACGGGCAAGCGCCGTTCGCAGGACTCTGCCGGGGACGGCAAGTCCACCTACCGTTCCGCCAAAAGCGGCGGCAGCGGCGGGCGCAAACCGCCCAAAAACGGCAGCGGCGCGCCCGCAGGCAAAAAAGGCGGCAAAAAGGATGACGGCGGCAAGGGCAAAAGCAAGGGCAAAAAGAAAAAGAAGGGCCTGTGGTGGAAGATCCTGCTTTCGACCTTCCTTGTGATCGTCCTGATCTTCGGCGGCGCTTACGCCTTCATCATGTCGGCCATCGCGCCCGAAGGCGGCGGCATCAAAATCAGCCAGTTGATCAACACGCCCAAGGAATTCCAGGGCAAGGAACTGAACATTCTGGTCACCGGCGTGGACCGTTCCAGCACGGGCAATCTGGCCGCCGGTTCTTCCAATGATTCCAATGTCAACGACGGCCTGACCGATATGATCCTCTACGTCCATTTCAACAACGAAACGGGCGAACTCAAAATGCTGCAGATCCCCCGTGATCTGATGGTCACCACGGACCCCAGTGTGTCCAGCAACTACAGTATCAACGGCGTGGCCAAGACCCAGGGGTCCGACGGCAACAACAATATGGCGGCCCTCTGCGAACTGGTGGCCGACCAGTTGAAACTGCCTATCGACGGTTATATGACCATCCGTCTGGAGATGCTTACCGAACTGGTGGACCTGTTCGGCGGCGTTGAACTCTATGTGCCGATGGATATGGATTACAAGGGCAGCCACCTGAGCCAGGGTTACCAGACCTTAAAGGGCGACGCGGTGGAGTTTATGCTTCGCGCCCGCCATATCTACCCCGACGGCGACATCGGTCGTCTGAATATGCAGCGCCAGTTCTATGCGGCGATGTTCCGCAAACTCAAGAGCATCGGCAATATCTGGGACGTGGCCAAACTGGCCCCCGCCGTCCTCAATTATATGGAGACCGACCTCAGTGCTTCCAAGCTCATCAGCTTTGCGGTCAGTATGCTCAAGGTGGACAGCAACAAGATCATGATCTGTCAGTTGCCGGTCAAGATGGGGGCCATGTACGGGGACCGTTCGCTGGTCTACCCGGCGCGTCAGGAGGACGCGGATATTCTCAACCAGTATTTCCGCGAGAATACCGGCCCCGTGGACGCCAGCGAGCTGAACCTCTGTGACGATCCCGCGGATCTGGGCTTTGATCCGGCCAACCTGACCTCTACCGACCCCAACATCCAGGTCATGGGCGGCCTGATGGAAGAAGCCGACGAAAAGCAGCATACCGAAAACCTCGACGGTTCCAGCCAGGTGACGGACATCATGGAGAACGACCCCAACACCCCCGCCGAAAGTGCTAGCACCGACGGCGCCGACAGCGGCGAAAGCACCAGCGAAGGCGGCGAATCCGGCGAGGAAGAACCCGCAGCCTAATTTCTGACAGGAGTTTGAACCATATGGAGAGCAGAGAACTTGCCATCCGTCTGGCCCGCGCGCTGGACGCTAAAAAAGCCCTCAACGTCCACATTCTGGCCGTCGAGGATCTCACCACCGTGACCGAATACTTCGTCATCGCCACCGGCACGTCCACCACCCATGTGGGCGCGCTGGCCGACGAAGCGGAGTTCCAGCTCGGCCGCCAGGGCGTCAACGTCCTGCGCACCGAGGGCCACGACGGCAAGCGTTGGGTGCTGCTGGACTACGGCAGCGTCATCGTGCACGTCTTTACGCAGGAGGCACACGACTATTACGACCTGGAACACCTCTGGGCCGATGCGGCGCCGGTGCCTGCCAGCGAATGGATGGAAGAAAATAACGGGGCTGCGGAATAAGCGCCGCCCCAAATGGGGAGAGAATTTACTGTGAAGTACGATTTCAAGTCTGTTGAGGCCAAATGGCAGAAAGTCTGGCAGGACGAACATACCTTCCATGCCGAGATCGACCGCACCAAGCCCAAGTTCTACGCCCTGGTGGAATTCCCGTACCCTTCCGCCGCGGGCCTGCACGTGGGCCATCCGCGCAGCTATACGGCGCTGGATATCGTAGCGCGCAAAAAGCGCCAGTGCGGCTATAACGTGCTGTACCCCATGGGCTGGGACGCCTTCGGCCTGCCGACCGAAAACTACGCCCTCAAAAACCATATCAACCCTGAGATCGTCACGGCCAAGAACGTCGCCCGCTTCAAAAGCCAGCTTCAGGCGTTGGGCCTGTCCTTTGACTGGGACCGCGAGATCAACACCACCGACCCCGAATACTACAAGTGGACCCAGTGGATCTTCCTGCAGTTGTTCAAAAAGGGCCTGGCCTATAAAAAAGAAACGACCGTCAACTACTGCACCGGCTGCAAGGTCGTCCTTGCCAACGAGGAAGTCGTCAACGGCGTCTGCGAACGCTGCGGCAGCCCCGTGGTGCAGAAGGTCAAGAGCCAGTGGATGCTCAAGATCACGGCCTACGCCGACCGCCTGATCGACGATCTGGAAGGCGTGGATTATATCGAGCGCGTCAAGACCCAGCAGCGCAACTGGATCGGCCGCAGCCATGGCGCCGAGATCAACTTCAACACCACCGCCGGCGATACGCTGACGGTCTACACCACCCGCGCCGATACGCTGTTCGGCTGCACCTATATGGTCGTTTCGCCCGAACACGCCTACATCAAAAAGTGGGTGGACGCGGGCCTGATCCAAAACCCCGAAGCCATCGCCGCCTATCAGGAGGAAGCCGCCCGCAAGTCCGACTTTGAGCGCACCGAACTCAATAAGGAAAAAACCGGCGTCAAGATCGAAGGCGTCGAAGCCATCAACCCGGTCAACGGCAAGCAGGTGCCCATCTTCATCTCGGACTATGTGCTGGCTACCTACGGCACCGGCGCCATCATGGCCGTGCCCGCCCACGACACCCGCGACTGGGAATTCGCCAAAAAGTTCGGCCTGCCCATTGTGGAAGTGGTCAAGGGCCAGACTGCCAGCGACCTGGAAAAGGAAGCCTTTACCGATGTGGCGACCGGCACGCTGGTGAACTCCGGCTTCCTGGACGGCCTCAGCGTGGAGGACGCCAAGGAAAAAATGTATGCCTGGCTGGAAGAAAACGGCAAGGGCCACAAGCAGGTCAACTTCAAACTGCGCGACTGGGTGTTCAGCCGCCAGCGTTATTGGGGCGAACCCATCCCCATGATCTACTGCGAAAAGTGCGGCTGGGTCCCCGTGCCGGAGGATCAACTGCCCCTGCGCCTGCCGGAGATCAAGGACTTTGAGCCGGGCGAGGACGGCGAAAGCCCGCTGGCCCGCCATACCGAGTGGGTCAACACCACCTGCCCCTGCTGCGGCGCGCCCGCCAAGCGCGAGACCGATACCATGCCCCAGTGGGCTGGTTCGAGCTGGTACTTCCTGCGCTACTGCGACCCCCACAACAAAGAAGCCCTTGCCAGCAAGGAAGCCCTGGAATACTGGAGCCCCGTGGACTGGTACAACGGCGGCATGGAGCATACCACCCTGCACCTGCTGTACAGCCGTTTCTGGCATAAATTCCTGTATGATATCGGCGTGGTGCCCACCAAGGAGCCTTACGCCAAGCGCACCAGCCACGGCATGATTCTGGGCCTGAACCCCCATGCCTTTGAAAACCTGCCCGACGCCGAGCGCAAGCGCCTGGTGGCCGAGTATGGCAGCGAGAAGGCCGCCCGCGCCCATCTGGTCGAAACCTACGGCGAAATGGCCGAGCATCCCATCGTCAAGATGAGCAAATCCCTGGGCAACGTAGTCAACCCCGACGACGTGGTGGCCGAGTACGGCGCCGACACCCTGCGCCTGTACGAGATGTTTATCGGCGACTTCGAGAAGGCCGCCCCCTGGAACACTTCGTCCATCAAGGGCTGCAAGCGTTTCCTGGATAAGATCTGGGGCATGAGCGAAAAGCTGCTGGACGGCGACGCCATCCGCCCCGAACTGGAAGCCGTCGCCAACCGCACCATCAAGAAGGTGGGCGAGGACATCGACGCCCTCAAGGCCAACACCGCCATCGCCCAGTTGATGATCTACGTCAACGCCCTCAGCGACCACGGCGGCGCCAACCGCGCCGAGTACGAGGTGCTGCTGCAGCTTCTCAACCCCTTCGCGCCCCACATGACCGAAGAACTGTGGCAGCAGTTGGGCCATGCCGACCAGTTGGCCTACCATCCCTGGCCCGCCTACGACGAAGCCAAGTGCGTGGAACAGACCATCGAGATCGCCGTGCAGGTCAACGGCAAGGTCAAGGCCCGCATCCAGGTGCCCGCCGCCATCGAGAGCGCCGACGCCATCGCCCAGGCCAAGGCGGAACCCGCCGTGGCCGAAGCCATCGCCGGCAAGACCATTGCGAAAGAAATCTACGTCAAGGGTAAGCTGGTGAATATCGCGGTCAAGGGCTGAGCCGTTCTGCCCGCGCGGCAGCGTGATGCTGCGGCTGTGTATAAACGACAGGATAAGCTGTGATAAGAAGCGTGTGTTCCGTGTTATGCTGCACGGAACGCATGCTTTTTCTTTTGTGTGGGGCGGTTTATAGTCGAAAATCCGGCATAAATTTTAACGAATTTGCGATGGTTTTTTGCCATGGCTCGCACGGGCGGCCTTTGCACAGGGGCCGCAGGTCTGCGTTTACAAGTGCAGCACATCGTGATATAATAAGAACAATACTATATACTGGAAACCTTTGTGGAAAGTAGGACGTTGCCATGCTCATCAGTCTGATCGTACCCTGTTATAATGAAGAGGAAGCCATGCCGCTTTTCTATCAGGAAGCCAGCCGCGTGGCGGCCCAGATGGAAAAAAGTCACGGTGCGCAGTTTGAATTTGTGTTCATCGACGACGGTTCCCGCGACGGCACGCTGCGGGTGGCGCGCGAACTGCACGCCCGGGACCCCCGCGTGCGGTATGTGTCTTTCAGCCGTAACTTCGGCAAGGAAGCGGGCATTTATGCCGGTTTGCAGGCGGCCCGCGGCGATTATGTGGCCACCATGGACGCCGACCTGCAGGACCCGCCCTCGCTGCTGCCCGATATGCTGGACACCCTGCTCACCGGCGAGTACGACTGTGCGGCCACCCGCCGCACCACCCGCAAGGGGGAACCGCCGCTGCGCAGCTGGTTTGCCAAAAAATTCTATCAGATCATCAATAAAATGTCGGATACCGAGATCGTGGACGGCGCGCGGGACTTCCGCCTTATGAGCCGCAAAATGGTGGACGCGGTGCTTCGCATGGCGGAGTACAACCGCTTCAGCAAAGGCATTTTCAGTTGGGTCGGCTTCAAGACCAAGTGGTTTGATTATGAAAATATCGAGCGGGTCGCCGGTACCACCAAATGGAACTTCTGGGGCCTGTTCAAGTATTCCATAGAGGGCATCGTGGGCTTCTCCACCACGCCGCTGCTGGTAGCGGCGGGCGCGGGCGTGCTGTTCTGCGTGCTGGCCTTCATTGGTATTCTGTTTGTCGTCATCCGGGCACTGGCCTTCGGTGACCCCACTTCCGGCTGGCCCAGCATGGTCTGCATCATCCTGCTGTGCAGCGGCGTGCAGCTCTTCTGCACCGGCATCGTGGGCGAATACCTTGCCAAGACCTACCTGGAAGTCAAGCATCGCCCCATCTACATCGTTGCCGAGACGGAGGAAGGCAGATAAATGGTACCGGCAGGGAAAACAGTAGAACAAAAAGTGTCGGCCTTTTTGGGCCAGACAGGCGCCTGGTTTTATCAAAACCGCTGGGCCTTTATCGTGGCAATGCTGGCCGCCGCCGCGGTACATTATCCGATCTACGCTTACCAGCTTCGCAACATGGATTCTATGCATGTGGGCAGTCTCTACATTGCAGACTTGTGGGAGTTCAATCCTTACTGGGAGACGGAGCAGGGCCGCTGGGGGCTTAGGCTGGTAGATATGCTGCGCGAGGGCATCAACTTTCCTGCGTTGTCGGCGCTGCTGATGATCTTCTTCTATGTACTGGCGGGGCTGTTGGTGGTGCGTCTGTTTGACCTGCACAGCCGGGTGGCCAAATTTTTGATCCCGCTGATGGTCGCATGTTCCCCCTATGTGGCGGAAGTGGAAACTTTCCACTATTGCAGCGCTGCCTATGGGCTTTCCTTCTTTCTGGCGGTCCTGGCGGTGTATGAAGCGGTCTACGCGCCGTCCCTCTGGTGGGCGGTCGGCGCTTTGTGCCTGATGTTCTCGCTGAGTATGTATCAGGCCAGTTTGGGCGTGGCAGCCGGTCTTTGTGTGATGATGCTGCTGATCGCGGTGCTGCAGCAGCGCGCATGGCTGCCGCTGCTTCGGCGGATGCTGATTATGGGCATTTCCGGTTCGGTCGCCTATTATATCGTTCTAAAGCTGTTTTTGAAGCTGTACGACGCAAGCCTGTTCGGCAGCTATGCCAACGGTCCCATTGAAGTTTTGAAAGGGGTCCCGCAGGGGCTTGTCAATGCGTACCGGGATTTTGCTGTCTATTTTACGCAGCATTATACCATTGCGCAAAACTACTACGGCCAGCGCCTTGCCTATGCGGGGGCGTTGATCGTCACACTGGTCGTGCTGGTGCTCTGGCTGGTCAAACTGCGCCGGAAAACAGCGGCGCTTTTGTCGGTCGTACTTGTTTTGCTGCTGCCTGCGGCGATCAATGTGACGGATATTCTCAATGCGAACACGCATATCGAACTCCGTATGGCGGGGGCGCTGGTGCTGGTAGCCCCTTTCTGCCTGGCGCTTTTGGAAAAATGCCCGATCAAGGGGAAGAAGCTGGCAGGCTGGTCGCTGGCGGTCGGGGCGGTGTGCAGCGTGATTTTGCTGCGCGGGTATGTGGTCCAGATCAATAACGATGCCATGGTCATGCTGGCACAGAAAAACAAGATCGTCAATCTGGCCAACCGGATCTGCCAGCAACTGGAGCAAAACCCGGACTACCAGGCGGGGGCGGAAGTCTGCATCCTGGGCGAACCGCAGAAGGGGATGTACGACGATGTTTCGCCGTTGACCGAGCGCGCCAGTGACTTGGCCCAGTTCGGCCTCCTCTCCTTCGATCCGACCTTCAACGCACGCGGCTGGCACAGCCTGTACTGGGAAGAACTGGGCATCAACCTCAACTGGTGTTCCGACGAGCGGACCCGGGAACTGTGCGCGACAGAGGAGTTCCAGAATATGCCGGTCTACCCGCAGGAAGGTTCGATCCAGACCATCGACGGCGTTGTGATGGTAAAAGTGGCCGAGATCCAATAAGCGAAAGGGCGCGGAGCCTATGCGCGATATGACCAAGGGTGCCCCGCTGGGGCACCTCTTCTTTTATGCGGTGCCGCTGCTGCTGGGCAACTGGTTGCAGTTGGCTTATAATGCGGTGGACTCCATCATCGCCGGGCGGTTCATTGGGCAGGATGCCCTGGCCGCCGAGGGCGTGGCCGGACCGGTGATGAACCTGGTGATCCTGGCGGTCAGCGGGCTGTGCATCGGCGCGGGGGTGCTCATGAGCGAAGCCTTCGGCGCAGGGCAGACCGGCGCGCTGCGGCAGACGCTGGCCACCGCGCTGCTGTTCGGCGCGGCGCTTTGCTGTGCCGTGGCGCTGCTGGGCATGGTATGTACGCCTGCAATCCTGCGTGCGCTGGCGGTGCCGGACCGCATTTTTTCCATCACCGGCGTGTATCTGCGCATCACCTTTTTGGGCGCGCCCTTCACCTTCTTTTATAATGCGCTGGCGGCGGGCTTTAAAAGCGTGGGGGATTCTAAAACGCCCCTCAAATTTCTGGCCTTTTCCGCCGTGCTCAACGCGGCGCTGGACCTCATCCTCATCGGCGGGCTGGGGTTCGGGATCGTGTGCAGCGCCGTGACGACCGTGGTGGCCGAGGCCGCCAGCGCCCTGATGGCCGCCGTCTACATGGTGCGGCGGGTGCCGCAGCTTTGCCCCGCCCGGCAGGACTGGCGCATTCGCCCGGCGCTGTTGGGGCGCATCCTGCAATACGGGGCGGTCACGGCGTTGCAGCAGGCGGTGCAGCCCATCTGCAAAGTGCTGATCCAGGGCCAGGTCAACGCCCTGGGCGTGGGGGCCATCGCGGCGTTCAACGCCGTCACGCGGGTGGATGACTTCGCCTTTACGCCGGAACAGAGCATCGCCACCGCCATCACCACCTACATCGCGCAGAACCGCGGGGCGCGGCGGCCGGAACGTATCCGGCACGGTTTCGCGGTGGGGCTGCGGCTGGAACTGGGATATTGGGCGCTCATCGGCCTGTTGGTGGCCGGGCTGCGCACGCCGCTGGTGGCGCTTTTCGTCAGCGGGGAAGGGGCCGCCCAGGTCGTGGCGCTGGGCAGCGAATATCTGGGTCTGATGGCGCTGTTCTACATCCTGCCCGCGCTGACCAACGGTTTCCAAGGCTTTTACCGCGGCATGGGCAAGATGGGCACGACGCTCCTTGGCACCTGTTTGCAGGCGGGGCTGCGGGCGCTGGGGGCCGTCATACTGGCGCCCCGAATCGGGCTGCCCGGCGTTGCGTGGGCCTGTGCCTTCGGCTGGTGCGTTATGCTGCTGTTCGAGGTGCCCTATTACTTTTCGATCTGCCGCAGACAGGGATTGCGGTAAAACGAACGCTCCCGGCGGGAATTTCCCACCGGGAGCGTTTTGTTTCAACAAATGACCAATGGCATCAGCCCAGACCGATCAGCAGGCCGATGCAGCGCACCAGGAACGCCATCACCCAGGCGATGGCGCACTGGGCCAGGGCGACCCCGGCTGCTGCGCGGGCGCTGCCCATCTCCCGCCGGACGGCGGCAATAGCCGCCACGCAGGGGGTGTACAGCAGCGTGAACACAAGGAACACCACCGCCGTAAAGGGCGTGAACAGCGTGCCCAGGGCCGCCGTGCTGCCGCCCAGCAGCACCGTCAGGGTGGAGACCACGCTCTCCTTGGCGGTGAAGCCGGTGATCAGCGCGGTGGAAACGCGCCAGTCGCCGAAGCCCAGCGGCACGAACAGCGGCGCGATCCAGGAACCGATCAGCGCCAGCAGGCTGCAGTCGGGGGTGGCGGCCACGTTCAGGCGGGTGTCAAAGGTTTGCAGGAACCAGATGATAACGGTCGCCACAAAGATGATGGTGAAAGCGCGCTGCACAAAGTCGCGGGCCTTCTCCCAAATCAACTGGCCCACGCTGCGGGCGCTGGGCAGGCGGTAGTTGGGCAGTTCCATCACAAAGGGCACCGGCTCGCCGTGGAAGGCGGTGTGCTTGAGCACCAGCGCGTAGAGCACGCCGCACAAAATGCCGAACAGATACAGGAAGATCATGACCGGCGCACGCCATACCACCGGGAAGAAAGCGGCGGTGAACAGGGCGTAGATGGGCAGCTTAGCCGAGCAGCTCATAAACGGCGTGAGCAGGATGGTCATGCGGCGGTCGCGGTCGCTGGAGAGGGTGCGGGTGGCCATGATGGCGGGCACCGAGCAGCCGAACCCGATGAGCATGGGCACGAAGCTGCGGCCCGAAAGCCCGATGCGCCGCAGCAGCTTGTCCATGACGAAGGCGACGCGGGCCATGTAGCCGGTATCTTCCAGAATGGAGAGGAAGAAGAACAGCGTAACGATGGTGGGCAGGAAGCTCAGCACGCTGCCCACACCGGCAAAGATGCCGTCGATCACCAGCGAGTGGACGACGGGGTTGATCTCGTAGGCGGTCAGGGCGTTGTCCACAACGCCGGTCAGCGCGTCGATGCCCAGCGTCATCCAGTCGGACAGCAGCGCGCCGATGACCCCGAAAGTCAGCCAGAACACCAGCGCCATGATGCCGATGAAGCAGGGCAGTGCCGTGAACCGGCCGGTCAGCACCCGGTCAATGGCAACGCTGCGCTTGTGTTCGCGGCTTTCGCCGGGCTTCACGACGGTCTCGGCACAGAGCTTTTCAATAAAGGTGAAGCGCATATCGGCCAGGGCGGCTTCGCGGTCCAGGCCGGTCTCGCTTTCCAGTTCGGTGATGGTGTGGTCCAGCAGTTCCTTTTCGTTCTGGTCCAGACTCAGCGATTCCAGAATGGGACCGTCGCCCTCCACCAGTTTGGTGGAAGCGAACCGCAGCGGCAGCCCGGCGGCGGCCGCGTGGTCTTCGATCAGATGGGCCACGGCGTGGATGCAGCGGTGTACGGCGCCGCGCGGGTCGTTGGCGTCGGCCCCGGCGGTGCAGAAGTCGATGCGGCCGGGCAATTCACGGTGACGGGCCACATGCAGCGCGTGTTCGATCAGTTCGTCGATGCCTTCATTTTTGGCCGCCGAGATGGGCACCACCGGGATGCCCAGCGCGTTTTCCAGTTCGTTGACCAGGATGGTGCCGCCGTTGGCGCGCACTTCGTCCATCATGTTCAGCGCCAGCACCATGGGAATCTGCAATTCCATCAACTGCATGGTCAGGTAGAGGTTGCGCTCGATGTTGGACGCATCCACGATGTTGATGATGCCGTTGGGCTTCTGCTGCAAGATGAAATCGCGGGTGACGATCTCCTCGCTGGAATAGGGCGACAGCGAATAGATGCCCGGCAGGTCGGTGACGGTGGCTTCGCTGTGGCCGCGGATCACGCCGTCTTTGCGGTCCACCGTCACGCCAGGAAAGTTGCCCACATGCTGGTTGGAACCGGTCAACTGGTTGAACAGGGTGGTCTTGCCGCAGTTCTGGTTGCCGGCCAGCGCAAAGGTCAGCGGCGCGCCTTTAGGGATGGGCGGCCCGGCCTTGCGGGCGTGGTAGCTGGCGGCGCTGCCCAGTTCCCCCACGCCGGGGTGGGGGATGGCGGCATGGCGCTTTTCGCTGCGGGCCGCGCGGTCCGTGTCGTGCACGTTTTCCACCGTGATCTTGGCTGCGTCGTCCAGCCGCAGGGTCAGTTCGTAGCCGCGCAGTTCCACCTCGATGGGGTCGCCCATGGGGGCGACTTTGCGCAGGGTCACTTCGGTGCCGGGGGTAAGGCCCATGTCCAGCAGGTGGTGGCGCAGTTCCCCTGTGCCGCCCACCGTGCGGATCAGGGCGTCCTGCCCGATTTTCAGTTCCGCTAATGTCATTATACTTCCCCACCTTCCGCCTGCGTTGCAGGCTGAAAAACCTTGAATACTTTCCACAAAAAAGTGTAGCACGGGGGCGGGGCAATGTCAATAAAAGCCCGCCCAGAAGCGGTATTTTGGCGGGGGCGCTTTTGGGGATGGCGCTCTGTTTCCAGGGGGGCTCACGTCTGCCATTTTCTTATATATTATAGTAAGGTAGGAAGGTGAGAAAAAGCACCTTTGCACAGGCGAATTGGACCAGAATTTTGCATCCAAAAGGGAAGACATGATGCCACCAAAGTGGCAAAACCCCTCAGGCCGCTTCGCGGCCAGCTCCCCTGAAAGGGGAGCCTTTGGCGGGCGGCGCTCGACTTCGCAGCCCCTGAGAGGGGAGCCTTTCAAACGGGCACCCACCGAAAAGCCTCCCCTTTTAGGGGAGGTGTCTGCCGAAGGCAGACGGAAGGGTTTGCACCTTACGGAAGAATCGCCATTTTGGACACAATTCCAACCCCCGCCAAATGTGCCAAACTAAAAATCCGATTTTACAGGTCAAAGGGGGCGTTTACGTCCGCCGTTTTCTTATATATTATAATAAGGTAGGAAGGTGAGAAAAAGCGCCCCTGTACAGGGGAATAGGACCAGGATTTTGCATCCAAAAGGGAAGACATGATGCCTACCAAAGTGGCAAGACCCCTCAGTCCGCTTTGCGGCCAGCTCCCCTAAGAGGGGAGCCTTTAGGCGGCGGCAACAGGAAAGGTAGCAGGTGCGCTCGACTTCGCAGCCCCTGAGAGGGGAGCCTTTCAAACGGGCACCCACCGAAAAGCCTCCCCTCTTAGGGGAGGTGTCTGCCGAAGGCAGACGGAAGGGTTTGCACCTTACGGAAGAATCGCCATTTTGGACACAATCACCCCCGCCGAATGTGCCAAACTAAAATCCGATTTTACAGGTCAATGGGGGCGTTCATGTCCGCCATTTTCTTATATATTATAATAAGGTAAGCAAATGGGCCGCGGCACCCCACACGGGGAACACCGCGGCCCATAAATCATGATCCGATCATTGCAGGAACACCCGCAACAGGCGGTCCTTCAAGCTGCTGTAAGGCTGGTAGCGCACCGGCATGTCCATCCAGGTCTTTTTGTCCACGATGCTGCGCAGGTGGCTGAACGCTTCAAACCCTGCCTGCCCGTGGTAGCCGCCCATGCCACTTTCGCCCACGCCGCCAAAGGGCATGGCGCTGGTGGCAAGGTGGATGATCGTGTCGTTCAGGCAGCCGCCGCCAAAATGGCACCGCCCCAGCACCCGGCGCTGCACGGCCTTGTCCTCGCTGAACAGGTAGAGCGCCAGCGGGTGGGGCCGGGCTTCGATCTCGGCCAGCGCCGCGTCCAGGTCGGTGTAGGTCAGCACCGGCAGGATGGGGCCGAAGATCTCCTCGCCCATCACAGCGTCCTCCCAGGCCACGTCCTGCATCACGGTCGGCGCAATACGCTGGGCGGCTTCATCCCCCGTGCCGCCGCAGACGACCTTGGCCGGGTCGATCAGGCCCATAAGCCGCTGGTAGTGCTTGGCGTTGATGATCTTGCCGTAGGCGGGGTTCTGCATCGGGTCCGCGCCGAACTGGGCGGTGATCTCTTTCTGGATGGCCGCCACCAGCTTGTCCCGGATGGCCGCGTCGCACAAAATGTAGTCGGGCGCCACGCAGGTCTGCCCGCAGTTCAGGTATTTGCCGAACACGATACGTTTGGCCGCTAGTTCGATCTTGGCGGTTTTTTCTACGATACAGGGACTTTTGCCGCCCAGTTCCAGCACGGCGGGGGTCAGGTATTCCGCGGCGCAGCGCAGGACCTCCTTGCCCACGGCCTTGCTGCCGGTGAAAAAGATCATATCGAACTTCTGGCGCAGCAGGGCCTGATTCTCGGCCCGGCCGCCGGTCACGACACAGACGTATTCCGGCGGGAAGCATTCTTCCAGCAGCTTTTGCAGCACGGCGGCGGTGGCGGGGGCGTAGGCGCTGGGCTTCACCACGGCCGTGTTGCCCGCGGCAAGGGCGTCGATTAGCGGGTCCAGCGTCAGCAGGACCGGGTAATTCCACGGGCTCATGATGAGCACCGTGCCGTAGGGCGACGGCGAACGGAAACTGCGCGCCGCAAACTGGGCCAGCGGCGTGGACACCCGGCGGTCCCGCATCAGGCGGCGCAGGTGGCGCAGCATCCAGCCTGCTTCAGACAGCGTCAGTCCCGTTTCGCACATATAGCTTTCGGTCTCGGACTTGCCCAGGTCGGCCTGCAGGGCGCGGGCCAGTTCGGCTTCGTACCGCTGCAGCGCGTCTTTCAGCCTGGTCAGCGCCGCCCGCCGCGCTTCGTAGGACAGCGTGTGCCCGGCGGCGAAATACTCACGCTGCCGTTTCAGAATGGACTGGATTTCCTTTTCCGTCATGGACTTCTACCTCCTGCACTTGTTTATACAGATCCGCCAGCTTTTCGGGGCCCCACAGCACCGGCACGGGATACAGCGGGTTGGCTTCGTGGTCCGCGTAGCGGGCCAACTGGGGGATGTCCTCGCTGCGGATGCCGGGCAGCGTTTCGGGAATGTCCATGGCGGCGTTCATCGCCTCGATGCAGGCGATAAAGGCTTCGGCGGCTTCCCGGTCGCCGGGCACATCGCTGACGCCCGCGGCGCGGGCCAGTTCGGCCAGCTTCTTCCAGGCGGCGGGGCCATAGGCTTTGAGCACCACGGGCAGCAGCACGCTGTTGGCAAGGCCGTGGGCGATGCCGTACCGCCCGCCCAGGCTGTGGGCCACAGCATGCACATAGCCCACATAACTCTTGGTGAAGGCCGTGCCCGCCAGATAGGCGGCCTGCAGCATGTTGGCGCGGGCTTCCCGGTCATGGCCGTTGAAGTAGGCTTCCGGCAGGTTGGCGAAGATCAGCCGCACGGCTTCGACCGCGGCGGCGCGGGTGGCGCGCGTGGTGGAACGGCCGATGTAGGCTTCCACCGCGTGGGTCAGCGCGTCCATGCCGGTGGTGGCGGTGAGCTGCGGCGGCAGGTTGAGGGTCACGTCGGGGTCCAGCACCGCGTAATGGGGGATCAGCGAAAAGTCGTTGATGGGGTACTTGTGGTGGGTCTTTTCGTCGGTGATGACGGCGGCCAGCGTCGTTTCGCTGCCGGTGCCCGCCGTGGTGGGCACCGCGATCAGCAGCGGCAGACGGTGCAGCACGTGCAGCAGGCCCTCCATGCGGTTCAGCGGTTTGCGTGGCCGCACGAGCCGCGCGCCCACGGCCTTGGCGCAGTCCATGCTGGACCCGCCCCCGAACGCGATCAAACCCTGGCAGCCGTTTTCCAGATACAGCAGGCGGGCCTGCTCCACATTGGCGACCGTGGGGTTGGCGACCGTGCGGTCATAGACCACGCAGCGGATACCGGCGGCGTCGAGCAGGGCTTCCAGGTGGGCGGTCAGGCCCAGGCCGTGCACCCCGGCGTCGGTGATCAGCATGACACAGGGGATATTCTGCTCGCGCAGCACGGTCACGACCCCCTCCATCCCGTGGATCAGCGCGGGTTCCCGGTAGGGCAGAAAGGGCAGCGCCGCGCGCATGACCCCTTGAAAAGTACGGCAGTAGATCTTTTTCAGAGCGTTCACTTGACCTCATCCTTTCCCGATACGCACATCTTTGTTTAGAATAAGGCGAACGGGGCCGAATGTCAAGTAAAACTTTAGGTAAATATCCTGAGATTTTTGTGAAAAGCGACGGCCTATCGAACAACTGTGCAAAGATGGCGGCTCACGGCTGGCCGGGTTCCAGGCCGTAATCCCGCAGGCAGCGGGCCAGCGCCGCGCAGGTGGTGTCAAAATGCAGCCCGCCCGCCTGCGCCTTGCGGGTGTCCATGGCAAGGCAGCGCGACCAGTCGGCGGCTTCCAGCCGGGGCGCAACATTCAGCATGGTGCAGAACGCCTGGGCGGTGGTGAACATATCGCCGTCGCTTTCGCTGCCGAAGTTGTAGACCCCGCCCGGCAGCGAGAGCGCGGGCAGCAGATTTTGCACGGCCTGACGCACATATGTGACGCCCCGGTAGTCCTGGCGGGAGAACGAGAGCGTCTGCCCGCCCAGCGCGGCGCGCACCAGATTCAACGGCAGGTTGCCGCGGATGGGCAGCCCGTAGCCGGGCAGATCGTACATCCATGTAGCGCGCAGGCAGACCGCCTGCGGCAGCAGGTCCAGCACCTGCTGTTCGGCCAGCAGCTTGTGCCGCCCGTAGACGTTGGCGGGGTGCAGGGGGGCGTCCTCGGTCCACGGGGCGCAGCCCGGCAGCCCGGTGTAGACCTGATCGGAACTGAACAGCACCAGCCCGGCCCCGGCCCGGCGCGCGGCCCGCGCCAGCCAGACGGGGACCTCCACGTTGGCGCGGTAGGATTCTTCGGGGTGCTGTTCGCAGTAGCCGGTGTCGGACAGCGCCGCCGTGTGCAGCACAGAGTCCGGCTGGACCTGCTGCACGAAGCGGAGAATTTCTTCTTCGGTGGCCTGCGCCAGCATCCCGCGGGGGAACGCCGTCAGTTTCAACTGCGCGCGCAGTTGCTGCAGGATGCGCGACCCCACAAAACCGCCCGCGCCGGTGACGAGAACCCGTTTCATAATCTATGACCTCCTTGGCGGCGGACCCGCAGCGGGGTCCGGCTGTTGTCAGTGTACCATATTTTGGCGGCTTTGGGTAGGGAATTCGTGTCAGTCCAAAAGGCGGGAAGCGGGCGGGTCTTGTCCATTTTTGGCGCATAACGGGGCAAAGGGCCGCATACGCTGGGGCAGGGGGTGGAGAGCATGTTGGAGATCCTGGGCTTGTTTTTGCAGGCGGCCGCCGGGCATGTGCTGTATCTGGCGCTGCATCTGGAAAGCGGTTCCTTCCCGCGGCCGCTCACGCCGGCAAAGGAGCGGGAAGCCTTCGCCGCGCTGCGCGCCGGGGGCCCGGACGCCGCGGCGGCACGGGACCGGCTGATCCGGCATAATCTGCGGCTGGTGGCCCATGTGACGAAGAAATACTACGCGGCCACGGCGGCGCAGGACGACCTGATCTCGATCGGGACGATCGGGCTGATCAAGGCGGTGGATACCTTCGACCCGGCGCGGGCCAGCAAGTTTTCCAGCTATGCGAGCCGCTGCATCGAAAACGAACTGCGCATGGAACTGCGCCGCACCCGGCGCGAGGGCAATCAGGTGTCGTTACAGGAACCGCTGGAGGGCGGCAGCGGGCAGCTCACGCTGGCCGATACGCTGCCCGACCCGGCGGTGATGGAGGACGACTGCGAGCGCCGCGTGGAGGCCGGGCGGCTGCGGGGGATGATCCGGGCACTGCCGGAACGGGAACGCCGCCTGATCACCTGGCGGTATGGGCTGGACGGCGCGCCGCCCCAGACCCAGCAGCAGGTGGCGGCCCGGCTGGGGGTCAGCCGCAGTTATGTTTCCCGTTTGGAGAAGCGGGTGGTGGAACAGTTGGCCCGCCGCTGGCGGGAAAAGGGGAAAGAGGACGGTTCATGAGAAGATTGTCCATGCAATTTTGTCGGGAAAAATAGAAATCGGCTGAAAATATGGCGGAAGCGGCAAAAAAGCAGAGAATCAAAAAAGCGGTGTATCGAAAAAATAGAAACTGCTTTTGACACATGACAAAACCGTGAATAATGTAAATTTACTATTAAAAACCAATATGAGCAAGAAAAAATAATGCAGAAACCATTGACATTTGCACCAAAAGCAGATACTATCTTTAGTATAACAGTTACGAGGGGGAAAGAGTGCCATGCACCTGACAAAAAGCGAACAGCAGATCATGGAGATCTTTTGGCACGCAGACCATCCGATGGCGCAAGCCGAGGTGATCGCCACTTGCGTGGACCGGAAGTGGAAAGAACGCTCGATTTTTTCCATGCTGAACAGCCTGATGGAAAAAGGCGTGCTGAAAGCGTCCGGCTTTGAGCGCAGCGGCAAGACCTATGCGCGCACGTTTGAACCGGCCATGTCCCAGGCGGACTACCTGGCGTCCATGATCGCCGGCCAGCTTCCTGCCAAGGAGTACCCGGCCCTTCTGGCCGCGCTGCTGCGCAGCACGGACGTTACGCCGGCCCTGCAGAAAGAACTGCGCGCCGTTCTGCGCGAAAACAACGCCTGAGCGGTCCTTTGGCCAAAGGCGTCCTGTTCCCGCCGCAGGCGGGCAGGCGCGTAAAGCTGCAAAAACGGATCAATACCCCGGCGGCCGCCCAAGGCGGCGGCGGTCAGGGTATTGGTCCGTTTGGGCTTTTTTAGGGGCGTGGGCGCACCCCGCTTGCAAGCGGCGGCGGGGCGTGCTATGATGAAAGGCAAAGTATAGCGCCCGGCGGCAGCCGGGGCGGAAAGAAGGCAAAACGGATGGAAAAGAAAAACCGGCTGGCGGCGGCGTATCTGCTGATCGGCGTGTCGGCGGTGGGGCGGGGCATGCTGGCGGTGCCCGACCAGACCGAGATCCAGGAACTTTCCCTCACGGTACTGGCGGTGGTGGGGTATCTGCTGCTTTGCCGCCGCACCGTGGCGCCGCTGCTGTGCGGCGCGGGGCAGCTGGTGCTGGAACTGATCCTCTGCGGCAGCCAGAGCGGCGGGGCCTGGGTATGGCTGCTGCCGCTGCTGCGCGTGGCGGACCTGTGGCTGCTGTGGCTCACGGTGCTGTGGATGCTGCGCCTGACCGGCCAGCCCGCCCGCGCCATGCTGGTGGCGGCCGCGGTGCCGCTGGCGGTGTACAGCGTCACGCACTTTCTGCCGCAGGCGGCGGGGGTGGCCTCGGCGGCCTTCGTGGCGTTCAGCGTGGTGCTGCTGTGGTATGCGGGGCGCATGCTGCGGGCCTACAACGCCGCGCGCGTTGCCAGGTGACATTTCTCCATGACCCGGACGGCGGGGCGGCACGGGCTGCCCCGCCGCTGTTTTTTGCCCGCCCGGATGCGCCGGGGCGGGATTTTTTTTCGCGGCGCAAGGTTGTACGCCCCGCGCGGATATGGTATACTCGTATATGTATAGGTATGCAGGCGGGCCCGCGTGGGAACGGGCCGCCGCAAAACGATTCGGGAAAGAAGGCATCCATCATGATCCCTTTCAATGTGCCCCCCTGCGTCGGGGATGAACTGGACTATGTCAAACAGGCCATCGACTCGCATAAGATCTGCGGCGACGGGGCCTTTACCAAAAAATGCAACGCCTGGCTGGAGGAACGCTTCCACGCGCAGAAGGTCCTGCTGACCACCAGCGGCACCACGGCGCTGGATATGGCCATGCTGCTGTGCGACCTGAAACCGGGGGACGAGGTGATCCTGCCCAGCTATACGTTCTCCAGCACCGCCACGTCCGCTGTGCTGGCGGGGGCGAAGCTGGTGTTCGTGGACATCCGCCCCGATACCATGAACATCGACGAAAGCAAGATCGAAGCGGCCATCACCGACCGCACGAAGGTCATCATGGTCGTGCATTATGCGGGCGTCGCCTGCGAGATGGACGCCATCATGGACATCGCCCGCCGCCATGACCTGATGGTGGTGGAAGATGCCGCCCAGGGCGTCATGAGCAGCTACAAGGGCAAGCCGCTGGGCACCATCGGGGACTTCGGCTGCTATTCCTTCCACGAGACCAAGAACTATTCCATGGGCGAGGGCGGTGCGCTGGTCATCAACAACCCCGCCTACAATGAGCGGGCCGAGATCCTGCGGGAAAAAGGCACCAACCGCGCCCGCTTCTTCCGCGGCCAGGTGGACAAGTACACCTGGGTGGACTTTGGCGACAGCTACCTGCCCAGCGAACTCAACGCGGCCTACCTGTGGGCGCAGCTGCTCCATGCGGACGAGATCAACGACGACCGCATGAACACCTGGAACGCCTACTGGCAGGCGTTCCAGCCGCTGGCGCAGGCCGGGAAGGTGGAACTGCCGGTCATCCCTGACGGCTGCGTGCACAACGCCCATATGTTCTATATCAAGTGCAGGGACCTGGCGGAGCGCACCGCGCTGATCCGATACCTGAAAGAACACGATATCCTGGCCGTGTTCCACTACATCCCGCTGCATTCCGCCCCGGCGGGCCTCAAGTTCGGCCGCTTCGACGGGGAGGACCGCTACACCACGAAAGAGAGCGAGCGTCTGGTGCGGCTGCCGCTCTACTACGGTCTGACGGAAGCCGACCGCGCGCAGGTCATCCAGAATGTTCTGGCGTTCTACGGGCAGTAAGCGGGCGTGGCTGGGGGCGGCGGCCACGCTGGCGGCGGCGCTTGCCTTTTTGCTGCTGTATGAGTGGTTCGTCTATAAAGTGCCGGTCACGCAGATCTACCTGCCCGCCAGCTCCTGGAGCGATGAGGTCGTCTACAGCAAGCAGCTTGCCGCTGTGGTGCAGGGCGGCGCGCCCCAGGGGTACTTCGGCTTCAACGAATCCCACGCGGAGATCGGCACCTTCGCGGCCTGGGGCCCGGCGGTGTTCTGGGTCTATGCTGTGCCGGGCTTTTTCCTGCGCGGGCAGAACGCCTTCGTGTGGTGCAATCTGCTCTTTGCCGTGGCCGGGTGGCTGGTCTTTGCCCGGGCAGCCCGGCTGAAAGTGTGGCAGCAGGCGGCGTTTGCCGCGGTGCTGGCCTGCCTGAACGTGCCCATCCGCTATATCTTTTCCGCCATGCAGGAACCGCTGCACTACGCGCTGGTGCTGGCGGTCACCGGCACGGCGGTGCTGGTGCGCCGCTCCGGCCGCCGCCCGGCCTGGGCGGCGCTGGGGCTGCTGTGCGCCGTGGCCACGCTGGTACGGCCCTATAACGCCGTGCTCTGGCTCTACCCGCTGGTGCTGGCCTGGCCCCGGCGGCGCGCGGTGCTGGGCTGTCTGGCGGGGGCGGGCGCTTCGCTGGCGGGCACGCTGTTCCTGATGGCCAAGTGCTACGCGCCCTACTTCTTTACCAACGTGGATACCGAACCGCTGCGGATGCTGGCGCACCTGCAGGTGATCTCGGCGGTCAAATACACCGCCCACAAGCTGCTGACCGCCTTCACCCAGGTGGGGCAGGAGGTCGCCGGTGCGCTGGCCGGGCAGGGGGGCGGCTATTATCTGACCTTTTTCCTGCTGCTGGCGGTCACGCTGGGCTGTCTGGCGTGGGACCTGTATAAAAAGCGCCCGGTGTTCTGGAAAGCCTGCGCCGCCGTGGCGGCGGTGGTGATCTTCCTGGCGCTGATGCTGATGTACCGCATCACCGAGGCGTCCCGCCACACGCTGGTGCTGGACCTGCTGCTGCTGGCGGCGCTGGTGCTGGAAAGCCCGCGCCCGGCCCTGGGCACGGCGGCGGTGACCGCCTGCCTGACGGCGGCGGGCGTGCTGGCGCTGACCGCCAATGGAGGCTTCGGCATGCCGGGCTACCATGCAGCCATCGACGGGGAACTGACCGCCCTGCACACGGCGCTGGCTGAAAGCCAGCAGGCCGTGGAAAGCGAGGACCCCTGGGACCATACGATCGCCTATTCCTTTGGCGACAGCGCCCATGTGGGCATGCTGTACGCCGCGCCGGACGGCATGGGCCTGCAATTTGACGAGGTAGGCTACCTGCTGGACCCGGCGCACGCGATCCATTCCCGCTATATGATGACGGGCGCGGGCAGCGAACTGGAACAGCGCCTTCTGGCGGAAGGCTGGACGCTGCTGTTCCAGGGCGAGTATGCCACTGTGTACGAACGATCTTGAAGGAGGCAGAAAATGGACGTTTTGCCGTGCATCACGGGGGAGCAGGTGTGCCTGCGCCCCATAACGGAGGCTGACACCGACTGGATCGTGCGGTGGCGGAACACGCCGTCCGTGATGCGGAACTTTATTTTCCGCGAACCGTTCACGCCGGAAATGCACCGCAACTGGCTGGCCACCAAGGTGGCGACCGGGCAGGTGGTGCAGTATATGATCGAAGAAAAGGCCACGGGCCGCCCGGTGGGGTCGGTCTATTTCCGTGATGTGGACCCGGTGAACCACAGCGCGGAATACGGCATTTTTATCGGGGAGGAGGACGCCCGCGGCCGCGGTATCGGCACCGAGACCGCCCGCCTGTTCACCGCATTCGGCTTTGCGCACCTGGGGCTGCACCGGATCAGCCTGCGCCTGCTGGCCGACAATCTGCCCGCCCGCCGCAGCTATGAAAAGGCCGGTTTTGCGGTGGAAGGGACGTTTCACGATATGGTTTTGCTGGACGGGCGTTACCGGGACGTGGTGTTCATGGCAAAACTGGCAGGGGAATCGACACTGTGAAAAACTGGAAAACGATCCTGAAAAAGACGCCCCCGCTGTGGCTTTGCGTGCTGGGGGCGGTCGTGTTCGTGCTGGGGTTCTATACGCTGGCCTACCGCACCCCGCTGCAGGATGTCTGGCTGGCCCCCAATATGGACAACGATGAAGTGATCTATAACCGTCAGGTGGTCAGCGTGATCACCCACGGCGGGCCTCAGGGCTACTTCGGCTATGACGAGACCCACGCCGCCCTGGGGCGCTACGGCACCTGGGGGCCGTTGCTCATGTGGATGTACGCGCTGCCGGGCTTTGTGTTCGGCGCCGGGGTGAACACGGTGTTCTGGTGCAACCTGGTGTTCACGGCGGCGGGTATCGCGCTGTTTGCCTGGGCGGCCCGGCTGAAGATCTGGCAGATTTTGGCCTTTGTGGCCGCGCTGGTCTGCCTGTGGTCGCCGGTGGACGCAGGCTTTACCGGCGGGTCGGAACCGCTGCACTACGCGCTTACCTTCCTGATCGTGGGGGCGTCCGCCGCCCTGTGCCGCCGCGGTTCCCGCGGCTGGCTGGCGGCGGCCCTGATCGCCTGCGCGCTGGAAACGATCTTCCGCCCCTATGCGCTGCTGTTCTTTGTGTTCCCGCTGGTGGCCGTGTGGAAAGCCCCGCGCCGCCGGGGCGTCTGTCTGGGCGCGGCGGCGGTCAGCTTTGGGGCGGCGCTGTTCTCGATGACGCAGCTCTCCGCGCCCTATTTCAGCAGCGGCGGCATGGATTTTGCCGGGCTGCGGCTGCTGCTGGGCGGCGACCCGGTCGGGGCCGTCCAGTATGAACTGGAACGCGCGGGCCGGGAACTGCACACGGCCTGGCTGAGCATCGTGCCCACGCTGCAGGGCGACCCGCAGTATGTGGGCGTGGGCTGCGTGGCGTTTTTCGTGCTGCTGCTGGTCGTGGCGGCCTGCCTTGTGTGGGATGTGCGCCATGGCGGCCCCTGGCGGTTCAAGGCCTGTGCGCTGTTCTGCGCGGGGGCCATCGCGCTGGTGCTCGTGTTTATGTACAACATCGCGCCCCGCCACCTGACGCTGCTCTGCGTGCTGATGCTGGGGGCGCTGGCGGTGGAGGATTCCCGGCGGGCGGTGGTTTACCTGCCGGTGCTGGCTTTGCTGGTGCTGCCGCTGAACGTGCAGCGCAGCAGCCTGTCCACCTGGTTCCCCGAAATGGGCGATCAGGTCACGGCGGTGGAACAGGCCCTGACCGAAAGCCAGCAGGCCGTGCAGGGGGATGACCCCTGGGACCATACGCTGGCCTACGCCTACGACGACGGGGTGTTCCACGGGTATCTGTACGGGGTTCCGGCGGGCATGGGCATTGAATTTGACTTCAATACCTACATCGCCGACCCGGCCAACCCGGTCCATTCGCGCTATGCCATGGTGGGCCATGGCACCGACGCCGAAGCCCGGCTGTTGGCCGACGGCTGGCAGGCGCTGGTCTCCACCCAGGATCTGATCGTCTACGAGCGGCCGGACGCCGCCCAGGAATAAAGAAGGGAAACAGAATGCAGAAAATCTCCTATGTGATCCCCTGCTACCGCTCGGAGCATACGCTCCCGGACGTGGTGGCGGAGATCACAGCCAAAATGAAAACGCTGCCCCGGTACAGCTACGAGATCATCCTCGTCAATGACTGTTCGCCGGACGATACCATCGGCACGATCCGCCGTCTGGTGGCGGCCGACGCCCATGTGCAGGGCGTGGACCTGGCCCGCAATTTCGGGCAGCACGCGGCGCTGATGGCCGGGTTCCACCAGTGCGGGGGCGACATCGTCGTCTGCCTGGACGACGACGGCCAGACCCCGGCGGACGAGGTGGACCGCCTGCTGGAACAGATCGAAGCCGGGTACGACGTGGTCTACGCCCGGTACGACAACAAGAAGCAGGCCGGGTGGCGCAACCTGGGCAGTTGGGTCAACAGCAAAATGACCGAGATCATGCTGGGCAAGCCGCCGGAACTGGTGGTGAACAGCTACTTTGCCGCCCGCCGCTTTGTGGTGGACGAGATGCTGCGCTATGAGCACTGCTACCCCTATGTGATCGGGCTGGTGCTGCGCACGACCAAGAACATCTGCAACGTCCCGGTGCATCACCGCGCCCGGGAGGAGGGCCACTCCGGCTACACCCTCAGCAAGCTGCTGGGGCTGTGGATGAACGGGTTCACCTCTTTCTCGGTCAAGCCGCTGCGCATCGCCACCTATGTGGGCATGCTGTCGGCGCTGGCGGGGTTCGTATATACGATCTTCATCGTCATCAACCACTTTGTGCGCCATACGGCCCCGCTGGGCTGGGCGTCCACCACGGCGCTGCTGCTCCTGCTGGGCGGGCTGATCTTGATCGTGCTGGGGCTGATCGGCGAGTATGTGGGCCGCATTTATATGTGCGCCAACGCCGCGCCGCAGTATGTGGCGCGGGAGTACCTGCACCATGACGGGGAGGAACAGGCATGAAGCGTGCGCGTTGGCTGCTGGTGCTGCACCTGATCCTGGGGATCTATGCGGCCAGCAGTGTGTTCAGCAAACTGGCGGCGGCCCAGCCGTTTTTGAGCGGGGCCTTCATCCTGCTGTACGGCGGTATGCTGGCGGCGCTGGTGGTCTATGCGCTGGGCTGGCAGCAGGTCATCAAGCACCTGCCGCTGACTACCGCCTACGCCAATAAGGCGGTAACGGTGGTGTGGGGCATCCTGCTGGGCTTTTTGATTTTTGGCGAGGCCGTCACCCCCCGGCAGGTCGTGGGGGCGGTGCTGATCATTGCGGGCATCGTGCTGTTCGTGCGGGCCGATAAGAAAGAGGAGGACGACCCATGACCCAGGCGCAACTGCCCTATGTGCTGCTGTATCTGGGCAGCACCTTCCTGGCGTCGGTGTCCCAGGTGCTGCTGAAAAAGGCGGCCATGCGGGAACACAAGTCCCTGCTGGCGGAATATACCGACTGGCGGGTGATTTTGGGCTACGGCCTGTTCGTGGGCTGCACGCTGCTGACGATGCTGGCCTACAGGGGCGTGCCGCTGAACGTGGGCCCGGTGCTGGAAGCCACCGGCTACCTGTACGTCACGATCTTTGGCGTGACGATCTTCCACGAGCGGATGAACCCCAAAAAGATCGGCGCGCTGGCGCTGATCCTGCTGGGAATCGTGGTCTACGCCCTGTGAATGCAGCGCCCCGACGGCGTGCAAAAAATACGGATAACAAAAGCCCCGGCGTTCTGCGGATGCAGAAAACCGGGGCTTCGTTTTGTATGGGCGGGCATTCAGCGCCATTCCGGCAGGCGCTGTTTGCGGTTCACGCGGCGGTGCAGGGGCGAACTTTCGTACTGCAGCAGGGTGGCGGCATAGTCCAGCGCAAGGGCCAGCAGGATGCCGAACACCACGTCGATGACACTGTGCTGTTTGAGCAGCATGGTGGAAGCGCAGATCGACAGGCAAAGCACCATGGCTGCCGGGCGCATCCAGCGGCGGCGCGGCAGGTCGAAACATTCGCTGCGGTAGTAGGCCAGCATCAGCGTCACCGAGTTGAACACATGGATCGAGGGGCAGACGTTGGTGGGCGTGTCGCTGCGGTAAAGCGCACGCACGGCCTCGGCAAAGATGTCGTCGCCCGGTACGGCGGCGGGGCGCAGCGTCAGACCGTTGGGCACGATCAGGTAGAACAGCAGCGCCAGCGTCATCCCGGCGAACAGCGGCGTGCACAGCCGCCAGAAATCCTGCCGCGGGCTGTGGTGCAAAATGTACAGCAGCGTGAACGGGATCCACGGGAACCACATCACATAGGGGATGATCGCGTACTTCCAGAACGGGATCAGATCGTCCAGGCGGCAGTGTACCCACAGGTCGGGAACCGTCACATATTTTTCAAGCAGTCCGAAACAGACCAGATAAAATACCAGATACAGCGCCATGAACCCAACGGGATGGCGCACACACCAGTTGCGCATAGGGATCTCCTTTTACTTTCCGTGATAAGCGTACCTATGACGATATTTTATTATACGCCGGAACCGCCAGAAAAGCAAGCGGCGAACCGGGTAGGGCGGCGCCCCACCGCAGCGTCGGGACCCGCGCGCGGTCGCGATGCTGTGTGAGATTTTCGCCTTCTATCCATAGAAACGAGCCAGCGGGGCCGGATTTTGCAATCTTTGTAAATTTTTTGCGGGAAATTTGCAGCGGGGTGCCAATCATCCGCCCGCCAAGCGCCCGGCCGGGCGGACGGTGGAAGCAACTGCCCATGGCGCCCCTCTTTTTTGTTCTTGTATTATTTATTTAATACAATAATACAGAAGGCGCGGTTTGTCAAGAGGAAAATAAAACCGCCCCCGGCAAGGGGCGGCGAAAAAACAGGGCAGGCGGCAAAAAGCCGCCTGCCCGTCTTGCGTTGGATAGAAAAAAGAGAAGCGATACCGCAGCGGCCGTTATACGGCAAGGACCTGCGCCAGCAGGAGCGTGACCGTATACAGTACCAGAATATGAAGGGGGTAAAACAGATAGAAGCCGTATTTCCACCGGTGCTTGCCGCGCCTGCCGTTGTACAGCAAGATCAGCAGGCAGGCCGCAGGTCAGGCGCGCGGCAGCCTGCGGCGGATGCGCAGCGCCCAGACCAGGCAGCCCGCGGCGCACAGCAGCGAAAGCACTTCGCAGCCGCGCCACCACAACGGCGACGCCCAGAAAATTTCGATCGTGCCGCTGTACCCGGCGGGAATGTCCAGTACGATGCGGGCGTTCTCGCCGCTGCGCATCGGGAACACCGTACCGGCCGCATCCTCGGCGCGGTAGTGGCCGTAGTTGAAGATGGGCACCGAGATCTCGGCCTCGTCCCCGGCGTTCTCTACGCTCAGGTAGGCCACGCCGTTCGTTTTCTCGTAGCCGGTCAGGGTCAGGTCGTCGCTGCCGGGCTTGGGCTGCGCCCAGACCGTTTCATAGATGCTGCACCCGTCGATCATATATTCCCCAAGGCCCACGTCGCGGGTGCCGTTCTGGCTCATGCTGTTGGCGCTCGTTTCGCTGGTGGGCAAAAGCTGCATCTGGAACACGGCGGTGCTCAGCAGGACCGCCGCAGCCAGCACACCGGCAAAGGCCCGCGCGGCGCGGGGGCGTTCCTGCCCCAGCAGGCGCAGGGCCAGCAGCGTGGCGGCGCAGAACAGCGGCACCGCCAACGCCAGGAACCGCCACGGATACTGGAAGGTACAGGCCGCTTTGGCGGCGGCCGCGCCCAGCCAGCTTTCCACAAAGTCCCAGGGGAAGATCTGCATCGTCAGCAGCAGGGCCAGCAGGCCCAGCCCCGTGACGGTGCTCAACGGCCGGGGACGCGGGGCTTCCCGGCGGCGGGTCAGGCAGTAGACGGCCAAAGCCAGGCCCAGCAGCAGCGGCAGGCCCAGATTCAGGCTCATGTCGGTCGAAGTACCGGCGGAGGTGCCGCCGTACCCCGGCCCAAAGGGGGCAAGCAGTTGCAGCGGGTACAGCCCTTCCTGCTGGGGCTTGCCCACCGATGGGTTGTTGACCTGCAGGCCGACCGACATCGTGGTGGCCAGGAACGGCAGCAGGAACCAGGCGCTCAGGCCAAAAGCCAGCGCCGCGGCCTTGCACCAGGCCAGCAGCCGGGCCGGGGCAAAGGTCTGCCGCAGCCGCAGCAGGCAGAACACCGCCAGCAGGGCGGCGGTCAGTTCGGTCGAGATCAGGTGGCACTGCACCAGCGCCGCCATGCCGAACGCCAGCGGCGCCCACTGGGCAAAGCGGGGCTTTTCGCAGCTATAGATCTGCCACACGCCCAGCAGGACCAGCGGCAGAAAGCTGATGGCCGTATATTCGCCCACCGCGCCGCGGAAGAACACGCATACCAGCCGGTAGCTGGACAGGGTGTACAGCGCCGCGCCCAGCACGCCGGCCCGGCGGCTGCCGGAAATGCGCGCAAAGCACCGGTAGCTGAACACGGCAGCCGCCAGCGTGACGGCGAACACATACACCTGGTAGCAGGCCCGCAGCGGTAGCCACAGGTTGTAGAGCAGGGCGGGCAGCAGCAGGAACAGTTCGCAGTAGCACAGCGGGTTGATGTAGCCGTAGCCGTTCAGGGTGGTGGTGGCGATGCGCACCGGGAACTGCCCGTAGGAGAGTTCCTCCGCCATGGCGGCGATGCGCTGCAAATGGTAGTTCAGGTCATGCCCAAAGTACAACTGGTCGCTGAACAGGGGCAGGCAGGCCAGCGCCGTGATGCCCGCCAGGGCCAGCGGCACAAGGGGCGGGCGGCGTTTGCGCCCGGCGGCCCCCACGCCGAACAGCCCCCAGGCCAGCAGGTCGCAGACGGCGAAGAACAGCAGGAAGCAGGCCAGCCGGGTCACCCGGTAGACGGGCTGTTCCTCCAGCGTGATGGAATACAGGTACAACTGGCCTTCGTTGTAGTGCAGGGTGGCCTGCAGGTCGCTCATCCGCGCGCCGCTGCTGATCCACAGCCGGGTGGTCAGCGTGCGGTGGCCGTCGTCCAGCGTCAGCGGGTCGGCCTGCACGGCGGAAGGCGTGCGCGCCGAGGCAAAGGTCAGCGTCCCGGCACTCTGTAAAATGTTGAAGGTCGGGGCGTCCGGCGTCTGGCAGGAGAAATACTCCACCGTCACCTCGTAGGCGCCGGAGGCCAGCGCCGCGGGCGCCGAGGAGAAGGTGATCTCCTTTTCGCTCTCAAAGCCCTCGTCGTTGTAAATTTGCAGCGAACCGTCGTCGCTGTTCAGCCCGGCAAAAGAGGGGAACGGGTTCTCGAACCCGTCGGGCGTGATCGTCATGCAAAACGGCGCGCCGAACAGCCCGGCAATGAGCGTCAGCAGCACGGCGGCCTCCACCGCCAGTACGGCGGCCAGCCAGCGGTTGCGGCGCAGCAGGGCGATAAATTTCTGCATCGGTAACCTCCTTGGCGCGTCAGCCGTCCCAGATCATGACTTTGGCGTTCACGATGGAGGAATCCTCCACGGTGGCGATGTAGTCGCCACGGGCGTTGCGCTCGGTCCGGTCGCAGTCCAGCAGGCAGATGGCGCGGGCTTCCTCGGTGCCGTCGGGCAGGCGCACCTTGTACTTGATCACGGCGTTGTCCGGCACCAGCGCGCCCTGCACATATACGTTCAGGGTGTCCAGCAGTTCGGCGCTGTCGTCTTGGGCGCGGCCGCACCAGGCCAGGTCATAGCCGCCGTAGTTGCGGTAGGTCTGGTAGCCGTACACCGACCCGGCCAGGTCCTCCGGCACGGTCCCGGCGCCGATCACCTGGGCGTTCAGTTCCCGGTGCGCAAAGCGGGAGAAGAAGTAGGATTCGGCGTCGGGGTTGCCGGCCCAGACGCTTTCGTTGCAGATCAGCAGGTCGTCGGCGGTCACATCGTCAGCCAGCCCGGCTTCGATGGTCTGGATGAAGAAGTAGTAGTTGTCCAGGTTTTGGGCGTGGTGGTTGCGCAGGCAGGCCCGCGTATAGGCCCCGTTGGCGCACAGCCCCACGGCGATCACACCGGCCAGCGCCAGCCGCAGCACGGCGCTGGGCACTTTGGGCAGGCGGTACAGCGCACCGGCCAGCAGGCCGATCAGCGCCGCCAGCAGCAGGGCAAAGCCGACGGCGCTGGCCGCGGCGGGGATGTAGCCCCACTTCCAGGTGATGGCTTCCGGCTGCTGGTAACGCTCCGAACAGGCCAGCAGCAGCGCAGGCCCGGCCCACAGCAGCAGACCCAGCCCGGCCATGCCGCCCAGCACCCGACCCGGAAGCCGCCGCCGGGGCAGCAAAAAGCACAGCACCAGCCCGGCGGCGATGCCCAGCAGCAGCGGCCACAGCTTGTCGCCGTTGGTGATGACGCCGGGGTCCTCCTCCAGCAGCATCGGACTGAGGAAGGGGATGGACGCCGCCATCTGCTGCACGGTCACGCGGGCGATCTCGCCTATATTCAGCGAGAACGTGTTGCCTGCGCCGGTCCCGCGGGACGACGCCAGGTGGAACGCCAGCGCCACGGCGCTGCCGCCCAGCACGGGCGCGCAGCCCAGCAGGCCGCGCTTCAGGCTGCGGCGCAGCACCACCCATACCAGGGCCGCCAGCGCGGCGTACATGTAGCCTTCCTCATAGGTCCCGCAGGACAAAAACGCCAGCACAGCGGCGGCAACGCCCCAGCGGCGGTGGCCGGTATCCTGCAGGCGCAGCAGGCACAGCCAGGCCGCCATGGCCCAGAACAGCGTTTTTTGGGGCACGGCGTAGTAGCTGTACATGCCCTCGTTGAAGATGGGGGCCAAAGCCAGCGTCAGCGTAAAGGCGCCCAGGGCCAGCGCCTCGCTGCGGGCCAGCCGCGCCACCACCCGCCCGGTCAGGAAGGCGGCGGCCGCTGTCACGCCAATGATGTACAGCCGGTAACTGGTCAGCGTGCCGAAGAACAGCAGCGACACCGCCGACGGATAGTGGAACGGGAAGAACCGCACCTGATCCAGCGTAAAGTAGCGCAGCCGCTCCTGCAGGTCCTGCAGCAGATATTGCCAGAAGGGCATGCGTTCAAAGTCGTACATCCATTTGTTTAAGGTGAGCTTGTCGTCCCCTTCGGGCGGCACGCTGATGGTGACGCGCAGGTACATGACCGCGAACGCCAGCACCAGCAGGTAGCCGATCGCAAGCAGCAGCCAGCGGTGCCGCCGGAAAACGGTGGTGAGCTGTTTCATCCATGGGCCTCCTTGCCGTATGGCAACAAAAATTCACTATAATTATAACACGCCGCCCCAACGGGCGCAACGCGCAGCCGGGGGCGGTTTGACTTTCTTTTTTGAATATGGTATCGTATTCTTTGCACGGAGGGCTACTCATTCATTTTGTTTTATAAATTTTATATCTAATTTTTGATTATCCTTATAAACACTACACTTTCAAGCACTTTGAAGTATAGAAAAGCACGCATTTTACCACGATTGAATGAGCTTTGATATGACATAATAATTACACCAAGAGACACCTAAATTGGTGTCTTTTGTTAAAAAAGGCAGTCAATCCTAAGATTAGCCGCTAACATACTTTTTTATGGATTGGATAAAAGATTACTGTTTTAGAAATTCGTTGAAACCATTGTTGATTAGATGAAAAATAACTTCTGCAACTTCTTTTAAAGGGATATCTTTATGTTGAACCCAATGCCCTAAAGTAGAAATAATCATAGTAACATAAGCATTACCATAATAGTCCAACAAGTTACTATTTAAGTTAGAGCTTTTCATAAACTGTTTTTTTATAGTGTTGCTCAATTTACTTCCAATTCGTATATCATTGACGTCTGAAAAAATTATCTCTATATAATCTCTCCAATTGTTATAAAGGTTGATAAAACCTATTGAAAATGCTTCGATGTCGTTTAAATTTTTCATGTTTGATAAAATTTCTTTTCCAAACATGCAATATACATAATCTAGAAAAACATCATTAAGCATATAAATATTTTCAAAATATCTATAAAAAGTTGAACGATTGTTTCCGGTAATGTTGGTAATATCTTTAATAGTAATTTCCGATAATCGCTTTTGTTTTCTCAATTTGAAATAAGCGTCAATAAATGCTTGCTTTGTTGCTTCAGTCACTTCAGGCTGTTTGTTCATAATCAATACTTACTCCTTATGAAGTTTTCTTTGAATTTCCTGTATTTTTTTCATGGGCAGAACAGTTCCTTTATTGTCTAATCGAATATTTTTATATTTTAATTTTTCTTGCACATGGAAGCGAGCCATTTCAACATCATCAAATACCCATTTTGAATTTCTAGAAGCAAAAAGTATATAAGTCATAATACCAACACCAAAACCAGCACAAAGAATTGTAAACAAAATCCCAAATAACCAATCGGTTGGAGATAGTAACTGATTTACATTTACATACCAAAAATAGTAAATACTTATAGGAAGATGTAGAAAAACAACAGCACCTAGTCCAGGATTATAAAAAGTTTTCATCATTTTATTTGTAACTATGCCATGTATGATAAATTGCCCGAAGTTAAATAGCATGGGAGCAAGAGAGAGCCACATGATATTTGGGAAAAATATCGCAATCCCGTACATAATAATTGCTGTAAATACATTAGTAAACATCGCTGAAAATTGATTCAAAGGATATCTGTTCGGAATATCGCTGTTTTGTAAAACGATATTCATAATTGCAGGTTCTCCACCAGGAAAGCAGTATTCCTCAAACTGATGAATAATCAATGCCATTAGATTTAGTATAACAAGTATTTGAATTGTGTTGAATGAACTGCCATTCAATAATAATATAAGTCCAAGCACTACTAAAAAAAATAAATTTACACTATACCAATGTCTAACATAAAACTTCATTTATTTAACCGTCCTTTCTGACACACAATCATGCAACATATGTCTCTTGGTCATTATAATGCTTGAGCAAATAATCATCAAGCAACAATCAATTTAGGTTTGTTGCGTATCTCCTTTTTTGGTTTACCCTAAAATGCAAATGATACGCTGGATAAGGCACGGGCTGAATGCCCGTACTTTGTCCGGCGTTTTGCTAACGGTGCGCAAAATGATTTTTTCATGGAGGGAAGGGACGATGGATCAAAAAAGCCTGTTTCTGCACACCAGCCCCACCCGCCTGTTTTTCAAGGCGGCGCTGCCCGGTTCGATCGGGATGCTGGCGTCCTCGCTGTATCAGTTGCTGGACGGCGTCTTTGTGGGGCAGTTGTTGGGCGGCGAAGCCTTTGCCGCCATCAACCTGGCTATGCCGCTGGTCATCATCAACTTTGCCATTTCGGACCTGATCGGCGTGGGTTCCGCGGTGCCGATCTCGGTACGCCTGGGGGAAAAGCGCCCCGAGGAAGCCAACAACATCTTCACCTGCGCCTGCCTGATGGTGATGGCCCAGGGCATCGTGGTGGGGGCGTTCCTGTACCTGGCGTCGCCGATGCTGCTGCGCTGGATGGGCGCCGAGGGCGCGCTGCTGGAAATGGCGACCCAGTATATCCGGGTGTACGCCATCACTTCGCCGGTGACCGGCATGCTCTACGCGGTGGACAACTACCTGCGCATCTGCGGGCGCATCAAAGGCAGCATGATGCTCAACGTAGCCATGTCGGTGCTTTGCGCGCTGGGCGAGTTCATCATGCTGGCGGTGCTGCGCGTCGGCGTGTGGGGCGCAGCGCTGGGTACCAGCGTGGGCATGATGATCTGCGTGGTGGTCGCCATGTGGCCGTTCTTCTGCGGCAGCCTGACGCTGAAATTCCGCCGCCCGCATTTCACCTGGCCCATCATCCGGCAGATCGTCACCTGCGGCACGCCCACGTTCTTAAATAATATCGCTGGCCGTGTCACCTCGATCCTGATGAACATGGTGCTGCTGCGCGTGGGCGGCGCGGCGGCGGTCTCGGTCTACGGCATTTTGATGTACGCCGACGGCATCGTGATGCAGTTCATGTACGGCATGTGCGACTCCCTGCAGCCCGCGGTGGGCTATAACTGGGGCGCGGGCCGCCGCGACCGGGTGCTGGCGATCGAAAAACGCTGTTTCCTGGCGGCGGGCAGCATCTCGGTCCTGGCGGCGGCGGTGATCTTCGCCTTTCCGGGGCAGATCACCACGCTGTTCATGGCGGACTCCGAACCGGCGGTCTATGCCATGGCGGTCCCGGCCCTGCGGCTGTTCTGCCTGACCTACCTGACCCGCTGGTTCAGCTTCGCCACCCAGAGCTTCATGTCGGCGGTGGAAAAGCCGGTGCTGGCTTCGCTGCTGTCCATCTCGACGGCGCTGCTGTTCCCGGTGCTGCTGATCGCGGCCCTCTGGCCGCTGGGGCTGAACGGCCTGTGGTTCAATATGTCGGGCACGGCGCTGCTGGCGGCCGTGGTGGCGGTCCTTGTGCTGCTGTACTTTCGCCGCCGCTACTGGAAAAACGCCTGATTATAATAAAGTAGGGATGCTCGGCCCGGCGGAGGCCGTGCCGGGTGCGGAAAAGCCCGCGTGCGCAAGCAGGAACTTGCGCACGCGGGATTTCTTTTGGCTGTGCAAAGGTGGGAACTGCAACGGTGACGGCCTGCAGCCCGGCGCAGGGGCTTACTGCGCCGCGCTATCGTTTTTTGAGAAAGGGCGCGGAGCGGCCCGCCGGGGCTGCCGCAGCGGACGGCGAAACAGGGCGTCTGCTGGACAAATAGAGGTAGGCATCTTCCAGAGTCGCTTCGCAGGGGCGGCAGTCTGTTTGCGGGCGCATCGGGCTGATGATCTTCATTTGCAGGCCGCCGTTTACAAACTGCTTGGACGAGATATGGTATTGATGTTCTATTTTTCGGGCTTCGCTTTCATTGGATACCGTGCAGACCCAAACATGGCCCTGGGCTTGCCGGATCAGTGCGGTCATGCTGCCTGCATAAAGGAAACGCCCCTTTTTCATGACGGCAAGCTGGTTGCAGGTGGCGACCAGATCTTCGACCACATGGGTGGAAAACAATACGGTGCGCCTTTCAGAAAAGTCTACCAGCAGATTACGGATGCGGATCCGTTCTTCCGGGTCAAGCCCGGTGGTGGGTTCGTCTACGATCAAAAATTTTGGGTCGTTGAGAAGCGCCTGCACCAGCCCTACCCGCCGTTTCATGCCGCCGGATAGCTGCTTCATCTTCTTTTTCCGATGTTCGGTCAAGCTGGTTTTTTCAAGATAATACTGGATCCGCTCCTTACACCGGCCTTTGGGGATGCCGGACAGATCCCCCATGTATTCCAAACATTCCTGAACTGTCAGATTGGGGTACAGGTCGATTTCCTGCGGAAGGTAGCCGATCTGTTTCTGGATCGCAGGATAGTTTTCTTCACAGTACGGGATCCCGTCCATTGTTACAGTGCCGCTGGTAGGGGGCAAAACCGTAGTCAGTACCCGCATCAGGGTGGTTTTTCCCGCGCCGTTTTCCCCCAGCAGGCCATAAATGCCGCCGGGAATTTCCAGATCCGCGTGGCGTATGGCTGTCGCTTTGTTCTTGAATGTGACCGTTAAATTGTGGATCGTAATACTCATACCGTTCACCCTCTTTTCCGTATGATTTTCGGCATTAAAAATGCCATTGCGGCGCAAAGAACCAGGCACAGGACCTTTCCATAGAGCCAATGAACATCCCGGCTGTCTGCAATGTTTCGGAAAGTGTAGGAAAATACGTTCCAATCTCCCAGCACTTGATCCCCGAATAGGGAATTCGTCACAAGCCAGACGGCGATGCAGCACTCGATCCCTGCCCACATATTCCGAAACAGGCAGGAGAGCAGGTTCGACAGACTTCCCCAGAAGCATAATGTGACGATCATGGCGGCCAAAAACATGAGGAACATTTCCCATTCTGTTTCGGGACTTTCCCCTGGCTGATACAGCGAAGGCGGATTTTGGAAAAGGAAAAACAACCCGTATCCGATCGCACTGAGCAGAATAAGTGCGCCCTGCTGAACGGCCATTCTTGCCGCCATGGAGCGCAGTCGGTTTTTTACGGGATATAAACGATGGACTTCGGACCGTTTGGAAACGATCTCCTGCGTATAGGTATCCGCGCAGAAAACGATGGCAAGCACGGCCATGGGGGCTTCCATGGCAACACCGATCTCACAGGTGAAACTTACGCCCCGTACCAGACTTAAAACGAGCACGAAGCAAAAGGAATAGGCCAGTTTGTAAGGCGGCAGGCAGATCTTTCTTTCAAGCGTCATCATATTCTTCGCCTCCTCCAAAGCCGGACCCCGGCCCACAGGATAAGGCCGGAAACAACCAACAGCCAGAATTGGTTGAGCAAAGCAAACGGCGGCGGTGTCACGTCAAAAAACATATCCGGGAAGCGAACCATGATCGCCAATGGCCGTCCGCGGTAGGCATAGACCCCCGCGGCATTTTTGGTGCCCATATTGGAATAGACCATATAGAGGATCAACAGGGGGACCGCCGGTAATGGGTTCTGGAACAGGAGCGCCACGATGGTATATACGCATACGATCATCAGCATATTGGGCAGGATATACAGGCAGGTCGAAAAGAGAAAATCCGTCAGCCGCACTTCAAACCCGCTGCTTTGCGTACATACCAGACAGGCCGCCCAAA
The DNA here is from genome assembly GCA_003343905.1 of Subdoligranulum variabile. Lineage (GTDB taxonomy): Bacteria > Bacillota > Clostridia > Oscillospirales > Ruminococcaceae > Gemmiger > Gemmiger variabilis_C. The sequence continues at coordinate 8,228 of QAKI01000048.1, read as the reverse complement.
ATACCAAATCAAGGATACCGAGAATGAGCAGACAGACGATGAAGCCGCCCATTGCCTTGCCGATGACATACTGCGCGGCACGAATGGGTTTGGTGTGCAGCAGCTCATAGGTATTCTTCCGCATATCCTGCAGGAAAAGGAACGCCAATAAGACTGTGGCCGCAAACCCCATGTAAAGCCCGGAGTAATCAGCGAATTTTCGGGAAAAATAGTAGGAAAACGGATGCTCTTTGAGGTTTTCGGCTATATAAGCGTTGACTTCGTCCATCGTTCCTTTGCGGTAGGACGTATCTTCCCATGTGTATTGCATATTATAGCAGCCGTACTGTTCTTCCAGAAAAGAGCAGGCTTCCGGGACCGCCATTCCGCGCATTTGCTGAATGACGGCGGCGGCTTCCTTTGCGTCCATTCCAAAATCTGAACGGAGCGTTTCCTGAACTGCTTTTTCCCAGAGTTTTCGGTGCTCTTCGTCACCCACGGGAATATAACCGTCATAAATGTCGCCTTTGCGGACGGTTTCGGGTTGGCCGTTTTGCAGTTCTTCCTCTGATGTGATGTAGTGGATGGTAAGATACGGATGCAATTCTTGAAAGACCCCGAATACCACGACCGCGACCGCAAGCCAGAACAGCGGCCGTTTCAGATAATTGAGGATCTCGCGCCGTATAATGGCTCTCATAGGTTTCGCCTCCTTTTTGTTGATTTTATTCTAAAAGATAAATCACAACAAAAAGACAACGGCAAATAAAAAACGGATCGCTTACGCGATCCGCCCAAATATTGCTGTTACAGTGGCCCCGCCGGAGCCTTTATTTTCCAGAATGAGCCGCCCGCCGTGCTTTTCACAGTATAGTCTGCTGATGTACATTCCCATTCCGGTGTGCGTCAGACTGTCCTTGATGTTTTGCTGGTGGAAGGCTTGGGTCACTTTTTCGATGTCCTCTTGAAAACCGCTCCCATCATCTTGAACGGAAAGCGTCAGTTCCTGCTCCGAAAGCGATACGTCCACCCTGATCTGATCCTGGGCATAGCGCACGGCGTTTGACAGAAGGTTTTCCATGACTTCCATGATGACCTCACGATCCCCGCGGAAAATTTCCGCTGTCTCGTTGACGGACAGGTAAATGTTTTTCTCTTTGCCCAGAATATCTATTTCTGTCTGGAACTCTGTGCGTAACTGCGGTGTCGTGATCTCGTAAGCCCGAAGCTGCCGCTGTTCCAGACTGTTCATTTTCTGCATGGTTTGGATAAAAACATCCATCCGGCGGACTTGCTTCATGCTTTCTTGCAGCATTTCTATTGTTTTTTCACGGTCGAGCGTCCCGTCGGGAAAATATTCGAGCAGCATTTCCTGATACCCCTTCAATACCGACAGGGGGGAACGTATGTCATGCGCGATGGCAGACCGCAGCGCCCGTTCATCTTCGATCATGCGCCACAGCCGGCGGTTATTTTCTGCCAACTGCCCCCGCATCCGGTCGAATTCCCGGCAAAGGCGGCCCATTTCGTCTTGATTTTCATAGTTGATCTGGAAATCAAGGTCGTTTTCTGCGATCCGTTTGGAAGCTGTTTCCAATTCTTCTATGGGCGTTTTCAGCTTATTCCTGTAAAAAAGGAATACCGCGCCGCAGCTTCCGGCGATCGAGAAAATCAGCACAGAATAGGTCTGCAAAAAATCGCAAACTTCCGATATGCTGTGGTCGAAACGGCTCATTTTGTAATCATCCGGGCGGGGAATTTCTGCTGTATAAGCGTCGTTTTCCGAATCGACGGCTTCCGAGTACAGATCGTTGTCGATGTATTGGAGCCAGATGTTTTCTTGAATGCAGGTGGCGGCCCATACGACATACGCAGACAAAACGAAACTGGCCGCCAGACTGATGGTGACATACAGGAGAATGGTCTTTCTTACAGAAAGATTTCTGATCTTATTCTTTACTGTATCCATCGGTAGCCCATCCCCCAGACGGTTTCGATATATTCCGTATCGGTATGTTCTTTCAGCTTTTTGCGGATGCGCCGGATCAGTTCGGTCACGACACGGCTGTCACCCTCGCCGTCATAACCACAGACTTTTTCGTAGATCCGTTCTTTGTCATATACCAGCCCCGGATTCATGGAAAGAAATTCCACGATCTCATATTCCAACTTCGTCAGTTCCACGTTTTGACCGCCGATTTGAACGGTTTTCGCTGTATAGTCAATGGATAGATCCCCCTGAAAGCGGTACTGCGATTTCCTCTGGTGCCGTTCTTCCCGTTTCAGGTGGGCGACGATCCGGGCTTCCAGCTCTTTTAGGCTGAAGGGCTTTAGAATATAGTCGTCGCCGCCGGACATGAGACCATTCACCCGGTCCTGTTCATCCACCCTGGCCGTCAGAAAAAGAATGGGGCAGGACACTTTGTCCCGGATCCTTCTGCACACTTCAATGCCGTCCAGCCGCGGCATGTTGATGTCCAGCAGGATAATATCCGGCATCAGTGCCGTCTTTTTTAGGCCGTCGATGCCATTTACCGCACTGATCACTTCATACTTTTTTAGTTCCAGATAGCTTTTCAACATCTTTTGTAATTCGGTGTCATCGTCAATGATCAAGATTTTGTAAGCCATTTTGCGCCTTCCCTTATTTTCTGTATGGAAAAAATTTTGCCCATAGCGTCTGTAGCCCGTCCCTTGCGAAAAAAGCCGAGTTCACGGCCTTTTCGCCGCCTTGATGATCCACAGCGCATAGGCAAGCGAAACGAAGCAGAGCAGCGCGGCGGTGAGCCCCTCGCGCAGCGGCGAGGAAGCGTCCACGGCCAGAATGCCCAGGCAGTTCGTGGCGGCATGGGCGGCGATGCAGGGCAGAAGGCTCTTTCCTTTATAAAAAAGGACCGTGAACAAAAAGCCGACGGCGGTCGCATAGCAGATCTGCAAAAGCGTGGGGATCAGGTCCTGACCATTCAGCAGGTTTACGATATGCCCCAGGCCGAAGGTGACACTGGAGACCAGCACGGCCAGCTTGACGTTATCCCGGCACAGGGCCCGGAAAAGAAAACCGCGGAAGATGACTTCCTCCAGAAAACCGGCGCAGGCCATGCTGAGGAGGAACAGGACGGTTTCGGCAGGGGAAGCCCGCAGGGCGATGCCGTTCCACAAATTCACGCTTGCGATCAGAAGCAGCGGCAGAAAGCAGAGGGACATTCTTGCGCTACCCCGGAACGCACAAAGCCCGTACCGCTGCCAAAGACCGTGCTTTTGGAGAAAGCCCAACACCAGCAGCACCAGAAGGATGCCCATGGGGGCGGTGACGAGCTTCGGCACGCCGACCGAAGCCGAAAGGCTGTCCGCCAGACTGAACAGGACGACATAGGCGGCGATGCAGACCAGCGCGAAGTCCAGTTCGCTTTTCTTGTACAGGCGATCCATCAGGCGCCCCCTTTCAGTGCATGAACGGTCCCGTCAAAAAGCAGCGTCAAATCGGATAAGACCGTCCGTTCGTCGTATGCCATCTCGTTGTTGGCCAGCATACTGGCATAGCCGTGCGCCAGCAGGAACACCGACCGAAACACCGTTTTGGCCTGCCCGGCGTCCATGCCCGCTTCCTGGCGGATCAGGGCGATCACGGGCTGTAATTCTTCCGCGTCGATCAGTTCCGCCATGTTTTTGCCGGAAAACCCATTGGACTGGAAAAGAAACCGGAACAGGTTCTTTTCCTCTACGGCGAACCGGATGTAATTCAAGCCGATATCCTGCAGGGGGGCGCTGCGGATGTTCAGAAGATACGCGGAATGATAGGCGTCGGCTTTTTCGTAGACGGCCCTTTTCAGTTCCTCGATGGTTTTGAAGTGATACATGACGGGCTGCGTGGAACAGTTCAGGGCTTTGGATACCGTTCGCGCATTGACCGCTTCGATCCCGTCGCTTCGGACAAGTTCAAACGCGGCGTCAAGGATCATTTCTCTGGTCACTTTGGCCCTGGGCGGCACAGAACCCACCACCTTTTATAATTTATGTTATATAACAATAATTATAATAAGTGGCAAGCCGTTTGTCAACAGGGAAAAGACGATCCTGCGGCATTTGCGGGGAATTTTGCGCCTTTCCGTGCCGGATGGGGAGCGAACGGGGGAGTACGTTCCGGCGCTTTTTATGCCGTTCCTGGCGTAAAAAAGGCAGGCTGGAATATACGGATTGTATATTTGTGAAAAATATTTTAATATTAGCGCTCTGCGGTTGACATTGCTAAAATAGATGCTATAATAGAGTCAGATCGAAAGGAAAGGCAGACAGCCCGACCGGACGATGAAAGCAAAAATGCCCGCAGACAAGCGGACAGGTAGCAAAGGCGGCGGGACGCCCACAGGGCGCCCGCAAGCATGACAGGAGGTAATGACCTATGTTGCCTAGCATTTTTGGTGAGAATTTGTTTGATGAATGGTTTGACGATGCGATGACCCCGTTCTTCAGCGGCCGAAACCCGCTGTACGGCAAGCACGCGCGCAATCTGATGCGGGCGGATGTCCGCGAAACGGACGACGCCTATGAGTTGGATATCGACCTGCCCGGCTTCAAGAAAGATGAAGTCAGCCTGAAACTGGACCAGGGGTATCTGACGATCCAGGCGGCCAAGGGGCTTGACAAGGACGATCAGGACAAGGATGGCCGCTATATCCGCCGCGAGCGTTACGCGGGCGCCTGCAGCCGCAGCTTCTATGTGGGCGACCAGGTGACCGAGAAGGACATCGCCGCGAAGTTTGAGGACGGCATCCTGAAGATCCATCTGCCCAAGGCCGCACCGCAGCTTCCGGAGCGGAAGGGCTATATCGCCATTGAGTAAATACCAGCCGGGACGGCCACGCCGCCCGGAACAGGCCCGCCGGGTCCTGCTTGCGCAGGACCCGGCGGGCCTGTTTATTCGTTGGTGTTTGGGGAGAAAACAGAAAACCGGGAACAGCGTTTCCGCCATTCCCGGTCTGTAAGTTGGTGGACGGTACAGGACTCGAACCTGTGACCTCCTGCACGTCAAGCATGCAGTCACCGCTCGAATAATGCGCCGTACACCTAATATTTTTTCAAATAAAGCCCACGCTATATTTGTCAATGTACATCTGTACCCAGGTGGAGCATAGGTACAATGCTATTATACCAAAACCGGGGATAATGTCAAGAGCGTAAAAACTATTTTTTGCTTTACCTCAAAAAGAAAAAATGGCCGCTGCACTTAAAAAAGGGCGCACTTTCCCCCTGTTTCTGTCGTTGCCGCTGTCTATGTTATTGCTACCTTACTTGTCGTTTTTTTCTCTCTTTGAGGTAAGACGTTGCATCTAAGTATTGTTCACCAAAAATTGCACAACCCAATTTAGAAAAAAAGGTCTTGACAAGAAGTAAAATCCATACTACAGTAAAGATGCGATGAAAGCGCTGTGAATCCCCCTCGTTTGTGCCCACAAACGGTTCCAGGGGGGTTCCTTTTTTTATGGATTCACATACCTGCATTACAGTGTAAAGGTTGTGACGTCCTTTCCAGAGCGCCCCTTTAACGATAGCACCGAGCCTGGCAAGGCGCTTTACCGCCTCATGGACAGTGCGCCGCGCCAGGCCAACAGCGGCAGCAATCATGTGCTGACTGGGCCAGGCTTTGCCACTGTATGCCACACGCTGCTGGCACAGGTATGCGTATACGATAAATGCGCTTTTATCCATCTTAAAAGGGTTTACCCCCAGCCAGAGGCGAAACCACTTTCCCCCTAATTGACGGAGTGCGAACTGTGTAGAGATGAAGCGGCCACCTTCCCCGTGCCGGTGCTTGCGTCGGATAAGGCCGCGTTGTTCCAACCGCTCTAAGGCTGTGCGCACGGTCGTGGCACTTGCAATGGCGCATTGCTCACAGATCGTGCGCACCCGCACAGTAGCCGTGGCTAAGCAATTTTGACATTTCGTCAGAAATAGATAGATCTTCAACTCGGTAGGGCTGAGTTGTAGATCGAAAATTTGATGCGACACTTTCAAGAATTGCATATTCACACCTCACGGATTTTGTTTTCTTCTCTTTGGGCTTCTGCCAGGCACTTTTTACAGATCGCTCTGCCGCCGATCGGAACCAGACTCTCTTTAGAACCACACACCATACACTTGTTTGAGAGCAGGAAGTGCAAGGTGTAGGAATCGGCACCGCTGCGGAATAGCTCAACACGGGTGCCAGGTGTAATGCCAAGGCTGTCGCGGATCGCTTTCGGAATAAGGATTGCACCCTCATGATTGACACGGCAGGTTGCGTGCGCTACATTAAAGTCGAAAATCACCATGATTTATATTCCTTTCTTTTTTAGCTTGAAGTTCCATCACTGTACGTTGCTGGGCAAGCAGATCAGCTTCTTTGTGTTTGAGGTCATCAAGGCGTTGGGAGTCCAGTTTGATTTGACGCTCACGGTCTTGGACGAGGTTCTGGACTTTTGCGGGATCGACGTCCGGGCGGACGTCCATACGTTCAAGCTGCTCGACTGCTGCACGGTAAGCGTCCAACTCTGATTTATGCTTGACTTTATATATTGCTCGCATGGGGGCGGGGGCAGATGCGTATTTTTGCCAAATGCCTTTGTATGTTTGACAGGTGTTCAAATGCCGCGCCGCTAATGCGTATTCCTTGTTTTTTTGTTTGGTTTCGTTAATACGGGTGGAAACTGCCTGTATCTCTTTTTGAATTTTTCTCAATTCTGGAACGAAATCTTTAGCTGTGTGCATATTGCCCTGGCTCATGGTATTTAGTGTAGCTGCCAAGTGATGGACGTTCGCCAGAGTAGCTTTGCGTTCGACATAGGCAATTCTTCGTGTTAGGCTATCGTCTGGCTGTGGCTGCTGGAAAGAGTAGAGGGCGTCAATCAGTTGGGTGCCTTTTATGGCTTTTCGCTCCGGCTTCACTGTGCCGTCCGATGTGGGCAGAACACTATAATCCCAGTTTTTATAGATTGCCACCTGACAGATTCCGGCGGCCTTGTCATAGCGGACTTGGTCGGAGGGAATGAATGCCCGATCAATACCGGCCTGGGGCAAGGTGACGGTTACGCCTTTCAAACTCATGGATCTTATCGAACTGGCGGTTAGGGTGACCCATGTGGGAGTGACGCCGTTTTCACGCTCAATGTGCTGGACAAGATCACCGCCGCGCATAACGCCATGCTGCCCATCGGCATATACGATGTCGTATTCATAGGCACTGCCGAGGGCGATTTGTACCGTCCCGTCTGGCTGGCCTTCGACATGGTCGGCATCAATCATAATTCGCGCGGCATTACCGTTTTTATCGCACACTGCCAACAACAGGCCATCTGTACTGGCCTGTAAGATTTGTTTGCTCGTGACAGTAATAAGGGTATCGGCCGTGGCGGCATTGCTTCGTTCTTTGGCCTGGTACAGAGCAAGCAAATCGTCAGCGACGGGGGGCAGGTCAGCAAGTAGTGATGTGTTGCCTGTTTTAATAGCATCGAGGATAGATGCCTGATTCATGCCGGGGCCAAGAGCATCTTCTGGCACGCGGCTTTCATCGGCGTCGTCCATAATGTAAGAGAGTGCCCCTCGTTTGTCTTTCTTTATGCGTATGCCCAGACTGAGCAGATTGCTCTGATATGCAGATATTGAGGATGCACCACCAATGACGGCGAGAATGGAACTTCGTAGTTTGGTAATGTTGGCGGTATTGATCGCAAGTTGCTCCTTGATGCCATCGGGCAGATACTTGTCGGTGTCTGCCAGCTTGTTGCCGCGCACGGGCTTTTTGGCTCCGGCATATAAGTAAGTGATGTGTTTGCCGTTATCCAGTACGGTGATGCCGAGCGCTGCGGCCATTGCTTTGAACTGCTCGTAGCTGGTCGCGCGTGCCAGGACGAAGTTAAGTCGGCGCCGTACTTGGGTACGCATGGGAATGGTTTTGTGTTTTTTGATGTAATCGGAGTATCTCTGCCCGATTTGACTGGGTTCTTCCAGCACGGATAACTCTGCTTCTGCGCATAGGCGATCACTGATGGCCCGGATTTGGCGCGCGGTCCGATAGGGGACGGTGCGCAGTTTCTTGTAGTCATAGAACGACGTGGCGTTTATGATGATATGGTGGAGTAGGGAAGCACCGCCTTGTCACATTGCTGTGATAGGTTTGCGCCACCCTCTCCGGGAACCGTACGTACCCCTCTCGGAGTATACGGCTCTGTTACTGCTCGTTCAGACAAAACTCACTTTTTGTGGATAATACTGCG
>QAKI01000029.1 GCA_003343905.1 Subdoligranulum variabile | reverse complement strand
TATGAGAGAACCCAAGAAGGCAGAAGAATCGCCAAGGAAAAAGGTGTCAAATTCGGCAGAAAGACACTTATCAACAAAAACAACATCGCCAAGCAGAAAAGCTGCATCCAGCTCTATGAATCCGGAACACCGGTAAGGGAGATACAGAAAATATTAAATATAGGCAGTAGCGGAACAGTGTATCGTCTGCTGCGAAGGAATGGTATTACACTAAAATCTGAGAACAAAAATAGAAAATAAATCTCTTCTCCCATCCTTCACCTTCAAAGATGATTCCGCATGGCACTCATACTATTTTATTTAATGAAGGCAACCCTTTCACCTCGCCGGCGTGCCACTCCCTGTAGTCCGCAAGGGAGAGTCCGGGTACGGTCAATTGCTTGTAATCCATATCGTCTCTTCGCAAGATGTGCCTCCTTGCATACGCACAGAGCGAACGATCCGTCACGGATACCATCACCACCGGGAACGGGTAGCCGAGCAAGCGCATCGGCATGACCTCGCTGTCCGGGAACGTGCGGCGCAACTGATAGGCCGAGCGCTCGAAAGCGACCCAGTAAGGACCCGTGCAATACAGGTGAATCGAGTTTTGGTTCGCACGCTCGCGGTTCATGATATCATTTAAATGCTCGTTCAGCAACCGCACCAAACGAACGCCGGAAGGAAGGGAAGACATTTTGAGTTATGATTTATGAGTTGACAAGTTGACGAGGGGACAGGCGTCCTTGCGGTCTCCTTACCTCTCCACCCGTCCGCCTAACCCGAATCCTACACGGTTTCATCTTCTCCGAGCCGTCGCAGGAAGGCCCGCGGGATGTAAGAGGTGGCGACGGCGCATACGCCCCGGATGACGACCACTAGGCAGCTGTCCTTCCTGATGCGGCAGATGACACCCTCTGCGCCCTTGAACTTCCCGTCGGTGACCCGCACACGGCAACCGCAGTGGAACTTGGGGCTGTCCTCGCCAAGGTACTCCATCCCGCGCTCGCCGGACGAGGTGACCAGCATGAAGATGTTCATCTCCCGTTCGGGAATGGCAAAAGGAATTTTCTTCAGTCCCTCCTGCCTTGTATACAGGATCACCTTGTCTGTCAGCACCCGCTGCACTTCCGTGGCCTGCCTGGCCGTGGAACGGAAGAACATGAGCGAGCTGATAAGCGGGCGGCGGACTTTCTTCCGCACGCCGGCGCGCTCAACAAGGGCCTCCTCGCAGGGGATATAGGTCTGCAGGGCGTCCTTTTTCAACAGCTCTTCGATGTCGAAGACCTTGTTGTAGAATACTTTCAGGGCGAACCAGTGTTCGGCGGTATGCGCTTCTGTCTCCAATGGAAAAATCGGGATGGACGGGTTGAAAAAAAGATATACTTCTCATTCCTGCGCCTCCCGTATTTTCCAATCCGGCAAGGTGCAGCAATCAGGGTTAATCCGGCTGTTCCCCTTATGGAAATCCCGGCACGTGGGCCGCCCCTGACTACAGTGGGCGGGATCCGTAACCCCCGCATCCGTACCGTTTCTAAGTAAGAGACGGTACATCTTTCTTTTTCATTGATAGCCAGTCGTATACATCGACACGGAAGTGTTTTTTTGCTCGGTTTGCTCGGTTCCGTACTCGGAAATACATCCGGATAGGGAAAAGGAATGGCCTCCTTCCATCCCGCATCCTTATTCCTCCATTATTTGGAATCATTCTATATTTATTTTTAATATACTGATAATCAGTAAATTGAAACAGGGGGGGGGTAAAACAGGAAAATAAATCCGGCTGTTTCTCATTGCTTTTTTTAATGAAAATTATTACCTTTACCATATATTTGTACCACATCTTACTTAGAAACGGTATCGTTCAAATCCCTTAGAATCCGCTCGTTTGCGTTGTCTATCACGGCATTGTCCAAAGAATCCAGATAAATAAGCGTAGTCTTTTCGCTGCTATGTCCCATTCCCGCGCTGATGACAGCCAATGGCACGCCACGGTCACGCGCGGCGGTGGCCCAGCTGTGGCGCGGCGTATAGGAGGACAGGGGAGCGGTATGCCGAGCAGTCCGCCCAGCCGTTTCAGCTTCCGGTTGTGGTAGTTCAACCCGGTCCGATATTGGCGGTATGCCCGTTCCGGATCCGTGTCTGTAAGGATCGGGAAGACGTAGGGGCTTTCCGGACGGGCCCGCGTGTACAACTTCAGTATCGCTTCCATACACGGTTCCACGCGGATGGTCAGACGCTGGCCGGTCTTGTGACGGCGATAGGTGAACCGTCCCTCGCTCACGTTCTCCTTTCGCAAATACGCCATATCCACGAACGTCATTCCCCGGGCGCAGTAGCCGAACACGAACAGGTCCCTTGAGAGTGCGAGGGCGGGCGAGACCGACAGGTCCAGCCGTTGCAACGCGAGGACAGTCTCCCCATCCACGGCGCGTTTCGGCGTACGGGCCACGCCCGTATAGACCCCACCAAACGGGAAATCCTGCGTCGCGAGACCCTCCCTCACGCCCTTGTTGTAGGCGGCACGCAGAACCCGCATGTAGAACGAGCAGCTGTTCCGATCCACCTTCCGCCCTCGCAGCCATGCCTCGTAGCGACGGACCAGGGCAGAATCGAGGGCGGAGAAAGGGATATCCTTATCGTTCAGGAAAGTGGAGAGACTCTCCATCGCACGCCGGTAGTTACGGGCGGTGCCGTATCGCGCGTTCTCCCTGAGCCGGCCGGCCTCTTTCCCGAGATAGTCTAAGAAACAAGGTTCGGGAGGCAGGCTGCGGTAACGGTTGATTATTTCGGATAAGGTGTACGCCTCTCCGCCACAGTCCAGCTCGCGGATAATCTCACGGACAATCCGCATCTCCCGCTCGGTGCGCTTATGATAGCCAGTGATAATCTCCTCATTGCCGGGGAGAGTGACAAGCCTGCGTCTCGTTTCGTCCCACCATTCGGGGAATATCCGCATGTCGGTGGTGATCTGTCTGTTCTCCTGACGGTGGCAGAGCTGGTAACAGAGCGTACCCGCCTTGCCCCGTACCGTCGACGGACGGAATTTTAATTTGATGGTTGCCATACAGGTTCTGTCTTTATTATGAATAACAGAGCGTAATATAAACCCGCGGGCTATTACATGGTTATGGGAAGGGCACATTTATTGATGCCGCCGGAAACGCTTTCTCGTGTCCCCTCATGGAAGGTCCATGTCCTTTGCCTCCTCTCCGAAAAAGGTTAGATACGGGTGGAGGCGGCACTACGGTGCCATTATGCGAGTATCGGACTCACCCGCGGGGTGTCCATGTTGAGGAAAGCCCCGTGATGTGCGATCATCCCATGTGTTTACTTTTTTGGAAAAACTGGTAATGTATGAAAATGAAAGACGATACATCTTATTGCTGTCACATCATAAATCTTACATAGAAATGATATTGTGTCGCACTAGAGAAAGATTTTGATCTTGATTTATTTTGTTCTTTAGATATATTAGTCTATCTTGTAGCCGAAAATATTACTGATATTATGAATACAATCCACCTTATAGAATCAAGGAAAGGTAATCTTTATCTATTTTCTTATAGAGGAAGAAGTCTTTCGTTTGTTCATCCGAAAATGTCGCATATAATACGTCAGATGTTTAAAGACGAGTATAAGACCGGTAAATCTCGAAAATATTATGAGAGAAAAGTTGCTTATTTAAAAAAACATGGACTATTCAATAATGAAACCTTTGAACATAAAATTGTGAAATTTGATAGATCTCAAGTAAGAGATAGTTTAATTCACGTAGGCCAGATAATTTTTGAGGTGACGAACTCATGTAATTTGAAATGTAAATATTGTTGTTTTAATGATCTTTACGAAGAATCTTCCTTAATAAACAAACAAGGTAAACTGGGATTTGAGACGGCAAAAAAACTGTTAGACTATTTGATGGAACTATGGGGGGATACTTTGTGTTCAAAAGAAGTAGATATAGCTTTCTATGGTGGGGAACCATTGCTTAATTATTCCTTTATAAAAAAAGTGTTGAATTATACGGAACATCTGAAATCAGATAGATTGCGTTTTACTTATTCCATGACCACTAATGGATTGTTACTAGACAAATATCTTGATGATTTAGTGAATAAAAACTTTAAAATTCTTGTGAGTCTAGACGGTGATTTTGATGCTTCAGTATATAGAGTGGGTGAGGATAGAAGAGATTTGTATGATAAAATAATCAATAATTTGGACTTATACAAGAATAAATATCCGTTACATTTTGAACGAAATGTAGATTTTAATGTTGTTATCCATCGAAAGAATGATATACAGTCCGTGTTTTCTTTTATTAAGAAAAAGTATGGAAAAACACCTCGATTTAGCCCATTGAGTACAAGAAATGTAAAGGAATCACAGAAAGAGACGTTTAAAACGATGTATAGAAAAATGCCCGATGATTTGATAGAAGGTAAAGACTTGGATGCGATAACTGAAAATTTGCATCCTTATACATCGGGGTTTATGGAAATGGTCAAATTTGCTAATGCTCTTTTAGATATTCAGTATCAGACATATAATGATCTTTTTGTGAACACAGGTTTAAATGATATAGTATATACACCTAGTGGTACGTGTTGGCCTTTCAGTAGAAAATTTTTTTTAAGTACAAATGGTGATATTTTAGCTTGTGAGAAGATTAGTCACCGAAATGTATTAGGAAATGTTGATAACAATTCCGTAAATATAGATTATATAAATATTGCAGATATATACAATGAAAAAATATACTCGTCTTTTTCTGACTGCAAAAAATGTTATAGATTGCCTTATTGCCCTGTTTGTTTTTTTGACTCTTTATTAGGTGATAGGAGTTGCCTTGCATTTGAGGATGAAAATAAATTCACGGAGAATTTGAAGCGTAAGATCGATTATTTGGAGTTAAATCCGATTCAAGTTAATGAAATACTTAAAATAAAGGTACAATGAGGAACATGAGATCTAAATATATATGGTTCTATGTGGAACCATATGTTTACGTTGAGGTTAATAAGTGGGAGTGTTTGTTGGTAAACACTTTGGATAAACAATTTATATATAGCAAAGATCAACAAGTTTTGTCCTTTTTGAGAGATTTCATGAGTCCTTTAAATGCTGGTGTATCTAGTGTTGACCCTAATCTGTTTAGTCTTGTTGAGTTTAAGCGTTTTATAGGAGAGGTGAGGCATAAGTTTATAGGGGATCTTGTTGTGACAGATACTTTAGATTCTAAACCTATACAGATAACTTCTAATGCGAAAATCATGCATGATGTGAGAGAGGGGAAATATGCATCTTTTGATGATCCTCTAAATTATTTGCATGAAATTACAATACATACAAATAGTTCATGTTCTTCTAGTTGCGAATCTTGTGTGAACTATTTTAAGCAGTTTGATTGTTGTACAAAGAACAGGAATGTAATTAGAAATGAAGCTTTGTCTGTTATAACAAAAATACTAAAAGAATTAGACTTCGCTCGAAAAAGAATTAGGATAAATCTTGTCGTAACAGATGAAATATATGCAAAATCGGATGAGCTAATTGATATTCTGAATAAATATGATAATGATTTTTATTTGGTTGTTAATTATAATAATATACGGAAACTGACATCTCGGTTATGCTCTTTTTTTCAAAATAGAATATCGGTTATAATAGCTGGCGTTCAAATATCTGAAATAGATTTCTCTATATTGAAAGATTTGGATTTGACTTTTTTTGTTGAGAATGAAGTGGAGTTGGAAAATGTCTGTTCTTTTATAAATAGCGAGTTAAGTAATTGTCGCTATGTTATAAGACCAATATTTAATGGAAAGAATATGCCTTTTTTTAAGAAATATGTATTCTTGAAAAAGAAAGAGGTTTTAAATAGTATTGATTCTATGCAGGATATACATAGAAATGAACTGTTGAATACGTTGTTTTTTGGGAAATTATTGGTTTTTTCAGATGGTTCTATATATAATAATGTTCATTTTAAAAAAATGGGTAATATAAAAGAATATGATTTGTCTTATTTTGTGCATAAGTCTCTGGTGAATCCAAACTCATCTTGGTTTTATACAAGAAACAGAGCTCCTTGTTCTAAATGTGTATATAAATATATTTGTCCTCCACCGTCAAATTATGAGCTATTTATGAATCAATTGGCATTATGCGATAAATCCTGTGTTTTGAATTGTTAATTAAAAAAAGTAATGGGTATGAAAGATCTAAGATTGGGGAAACTTGCAAGATTTGAGAAAATGAGAAAGGAAGAACTTGTTAAGCTACAAGGTGGTATTTCTCCTAGAGGATGTAGTTGTAGTTGTTCTGGTGTTGGCCAGAATGATAATACGAGAAAGGCATGGCAATCTACGTCTAGTGAACAGTTAAATTGATTATTAATCGCTCCACTTCTAAAAAGAAGTGGAGCAAAAAATGTATTTATGTCTAAATTTTGGATTTTCTTTAATTGCTCATTGTTTCTCTTTTCTTGCCATTTTGGATCGGAGAAATTTTCAGAGTATAATTTGCCGATAATAAATATGCCGGGTTCCTCTATTTGTGAGAGAATAGAGCTGCGGTCGATTTCGGATGTCTCTTATGTGAAATTGGATACTGATTCCTCTTATCTTGTTATAGGTAACCCTTCTTGTGTGACGGATAGTTTTTTTATTTTTAAAAACTACAAGAACAAAAATATTATGTGTTTTGATTGTACAGGCAAGAAGCGGTTCTTAATAAACCGAAGAGGGAGTGCCCCGGAAGAATATATGGGCATTGGGCGTTTGGCTTATGATGAAAAAGAGGAGGAACTTTTTTGCGAGGCCGTAGGAACAGGTAGAATTAATGTGTATAAGCCGGATGGAACTTTTGTGAGATCATTGGATCTGGTAGCAGGATATTTGGCAGAGATGTATAATTATAACGATAGTTTACTTTTATGTCATGCTCGTGACGAGGAAGAAAAGAGTTCCTTTTTGTATTTACTTCATAAGACGATTCCTCACAGAATCTACGGATTGGATTCAATATCAGGTGATAGATATCGAAGTTTGTCAATCACAAAACAAAACGGTTCATTTATGAAAGGGGGAACAGCTCCGTTGCGAACTATTAT
Source organism: Subdoligranulum variabile (assembly GCA_003343905.1). Taxonomy (GTDB): domain Bacteria; phylum Bacillota; class Clostridia; order Oscillospirales; family Ruminococcaceae; genus Gemmiger; species Gemmiger variabilis_C. The sequence continues at coordinate 4,097 of QAKI01000029.1, read as the reverse complement.
TCATAGAAATGATCGATGGATATATTCAGAACCTTCTCATGATACGATTTATGAGTTAAGTGAGACTTTGCGTTTACGTCCATTTCTGGCATATTCTCCACAAATAAGAAAGAAAGAGATACCTTGTTTGATACGTTATAATCAAGAGACCGAAAATGATATATTGATATCTCTCATAGAGATGATATATGATGTTGATAAAGATAAAGGATTCCCAGAGAAGGATTATATATATGATAGGGAAGCCGGGAAAATGAAATGGGTCTCTATTATTAATGAGGATTTTCCTAGCGATCCTGATTTTAACATTTCTTCCTCTGTGTACTATTATTCTGCGGATAACTTGAGAGAGGCATTGGAGAAGGGAGAATTGGGAGGGAGGCTTAGAGAATTAGCACTGGAACTCGATGAGGAAGATAATGGAATTTTACTTTTAATGCGTTTTAAGGAATAAAATGAATATCACAGTATTGGACAATAAAGTTTTTCCGATAATAAGCATTTACCTTTTTTACTGTGGAACAGCACATATAAGCGTCGTGGCAATAAATGATCGCTTGTTCTTCCCGGACGGCTTCCTCCAGCATTCGTATTTTCTCGTTATAAGAAGTGATCGGATAGGTGTCGTAAGCAAGATATCCATTCCGGGGATACGCTGGCTACTAAAGGAATCACGTCCCCGGCAAAAACAAATGTTCGGTAAGCAGTCAAAAATTGGCTATTGATTGAAAGGAATACCTTCGCTGCCAATCAAAATTATAGCATTATGTATACAGTGAAGATCTAGAAAGGTTTTACTTTCAGTACCAGAGCGAGGCTTTGCCTCATGGAGAATCTCTCCAATCGTTTTGTGTCAAGAATAAAGTTCCTTATAACATTTTCCAAAAATGGTTTAAGGATACTCGAAAAAAAGTAGTCGAGGTTCAGGTTGATGGTGCTCCTGAGGATTGAGATATTATTGGGAAGCAATGGTATTGGGTTGCCCTTGGTATAACTACAGTATGTATCATCCATTAAGCGGATCGCGTCGCAGGCGGTCGTGCAACGTTGCAAGGCGATTCGCTGAAGTTCCTCGATCATGAACATTCCTTTCTTGTTGACAAGGGCTTTCCGGCCGGTGATCGTTGTTTCTCTAATGAGTTAGAAATGAAAAATACTGCTTTATTCCCAAGTATGATATTTAAAGATTATAATAATATAATAATTAAACGTCGCTTGGCATGGTGTTATGGAGATTTGGATATTGCTATTTCACTTTGGCATGCAGGAAATGCATTAAATAATCAAATTTGGAAAAATAAATCATTACAAATTTTTAGAAGTTGTATTGAGTTAGTTGAAGAGCAAGATTTACTAACAGAATTTGGTATTTGTCATGGGACTTCCGGTATTGCAATGATATTTAGAAGAATATATCTTGAAACAGAAGAATTATTATTTAAGTCAGGATATGAATTATGGTTTGATAAGACAATAAAAAAAATAAATGAATGGGCTATAGAGAATAGAGAGCGATCAGAAAAGAAAGACTTTTCACTGTTAACAGGATTATCTGGAATATTATTAGTAATAATGTCTATAGTATATAATGATAATCAGAAATGGGATTCTTTATTTTTATTATCATAAAATATTAAATATAATGTTTACAAATAAAATTATTCATCAAGTTTGGGAGGGTTACTCGGAAAAGTATATCCCAATTCGTTTAAAAATTCTTTCACAAACTTGGATAGAAAATAATCCGGATTGGGAATATCATTTATGGACAGGTAAAGAAATGAGAGAGCTTGTGATAAGTAGTTTTCCTGAATATGAAAACTTGTATAATTCATTACCAAGAGATGTCCAAAGATGGGATATTATACGTTATATGATTTTGTATAAATATGGGGGCATTTATACTGATTTAGACACAGAATGCTTTAAACCAATAAATCAGTTAGTGAATGATATATCATTGGGATTCGGAGAAGAACCTCCCATTGAAAAACTAATGCCAATACGGATAGGTAATGCTTTTTTAGTATCAGAAAAAGGAAATAAAGGGTGGATTTATATTATTGAAAATATAAAAAAGAATTTAGATGTATCTAAATCTTCCATTAAGAGTGTTATGGACTCAACAGGACCTAATATGATAAATAATATATTCCCATATATCAAAAAGAATTTTTGTGCAAAATCAATATCATATAAACTGGTTACTCCAGTTAGCAAATATGATGTTAATGATTTTATTTATCATAATTCCATAAAAAAATTTAATGAGAAAATTAAAGAAGCATATTGTGCACATTATTTTTTTGGAAGTTGGGATAAAAAAATTTCTTTATATTAACAGTTTAAAAACAATATCATTATGAGGGGAAAAGTTTTTATTTATTTATCTGCTTTATTTATATGTATATTTATTTTTTCTTGCAAATGCAATAAAAACACAGATGATTTAGAAAAAATCTCTATTGAAAATGCATATCATAAAGCTACATCTATTTTTGCATCTGATTATTTTGATGATATTCGTTATGTAATATTAGAGACAACAGAAGAATCGTTAATTGGTAATAATCCAAATGTATACCTAGCCAAAGATAAAATTATCATAATCTCTGATAAACAATGTTCTACATTTGATAAAAATACAGGTAAGTTTATATGTAATATTGGTCATATTGGTAATGATCCAGAAGGAAGTATAAGTCTTTTAGGTTGGTTTAATGAAGCTTCATCGCAAATATATTTTCCCAAGGGGAATCGTAGAAATGTTATCTATAATTGTGATGGTATATTTATTGGAAATCAAAGTGATCCAGATTTTACAGATGGTTTTTATGGTGTTGATAATTATGATTATTTCGATTCTGAAAAACTAGTTATGCACCTACCTGCAACAGCAAATAAACCAGATAGAATATATATTTATAAAGATACCACAGTTGTATCCTATTTTCCATCTATGGGGGATGATAAAAGTAAATTGTCAGCTCATATGGATAATATACAAGATATAAAAACTTTCAATTTACCAAATACAGAAAGAGAAGTCATAAATATAACCTATAAAGATGGATTACAGAGTGGATTTATACCTTCAGAACAAGTATTTTGGCATCATGATAAAAAATTATACTTTAGAGAATTATTTAATGATACAATTTATGAAGTTGGCCTAACTGGATTGAAGCCCGTGAAGTGTTTTGACTTTGGCTCACTAAAATGGGAAAGAGATGAAAGATATAATGCAAAAAATAAAAATACTATTTATCCTTTGGATATATTTGAGAATGAAAACGTTTTATGGTTGCGCTTTGTTGTAAATCTTTATCATAAAGAAGATGTGGAGGTCTATAATGCGATTTATGATAAGAAAAAAGGAGTGACAACAATAAGTCCGTTTAAGGAAGGTCTTAAAGATGATTTGAATAATTTTATTCCTTTACAACCTTCTAGTTCTACTTCAACAGGTGAATTTGTCCAGATTGCTTCTGTAGAAGATATTAAAATGTGGTTTGACAAACATCCAGAACAAAAAGATTATCCAAGTGAAATATCAAAGCTTAGGTATTTGTCGGAAGAAGATAATCCGGTTGTAATTATATTAAAATGAATTATTTGTGATTCATTTTAAGAAAAAAAACACGAAGCTTGTTGTTATTTTTGCATTGAGTATTGATTAATTAAATTCATCGGACACATGAAATGCTTTTTTTTAAAATATGATTCTAACTTGATAGATTTAGCCTGGACAAGGCATTATCAAAGTACAAAGAGCTGTCACTGGGTGATATGCAAGCGGCTTACTCGGGGCTACTGTCGGCGCTCCATGCCTGCATCAATTACAGGGAGATCGATTATTATCCGCAAAAAATGGCCTCCATCCGCAAGCAGATAGCGTTGTATAAGGCTTACTATAACGAGACCGAACGGCAGCGCAAGACCCTCTCGGAGCAATTCGCCTTGGCGGAACGACAATACGCCCGGGATTCATTATTGTATAGCCGGTCCGTGATTTCCTCCTACGAGCATGAGACCGCACGGGCTTCCCTGCTGCAAAGCCGTTATTCGCTGGAAGGGGCGGCAGCCTCGGCCGAGAA
>QAKI01000001.1 GCA_003343905.1 Subdoligranulum variabile | reverse complement strand
GAGGAGATCCTGGGCATCAAGACCTACCCCATGAACTGGCCCATCGGCTGCGGCAAGGGCTTCAAGGGCGTGTTCGACCGCAATGCCCGCCGGGTGCTGGCCTTTGAGGGCGACGGCCGCGCCAACGGCGTGAAAATGGTGGACGAGATCGAAGCCGAACTGGGCGACGCCAAGCTGGACGAACTGATCGGCGCCGAAAACCACCAGAAATTGGCCGAGGACATCGAACTGCTGGACGGCGCCGCCGAGGAGTTCGACCTGGACGCCGTGCATCACGGCAAACTTTCGCCGGTGTTCTTCGGTTCGGCGCTGACCAACTTCGGCGTGGAACCCTTCCTGAAAGAGTTCCTGCGCCTGACCCCCACCCCGCTGCCCCGTCAGGATTCCCTGACCGGCGAACTGGTGGAACCGGCCGCGGACCGCTTCTCCGGCTTTATCTTCAAGATCCAGGCCAACATGAACAAAAACCACCGGGACCGCATCGCCTTCCTGCGCATCTGTTCGGGCAAGTTCGAGCGCGGCATGGAAGCCTGCCATGTGCAGGAGGGCAAAAACATCAAGCTTGCCACCGGCACCAGCCTGATGGCCGACGACCGCGCCATCGTCAGCGAAGCCTACGCGGGCGACATCATCGGCCTGTTCGACCCGGGCATCTTCTCGATCGGGGACACGCTGTGCACCGGCAAGCCGCCGGTGCAGTTTGCGGGCATCCCCACCTTTGCGCCGGAACACTTTGCCCGCGTGACCCAGGTGGACACGATGAAGCGCAAGCAGTTCGTCAAAGGCATGGAGCAGATCGCCCAGGAGGGCGCGATCCAGATCTTCCGGGATCTGGGTTCCGGCATGGAGGAAGTCATCGTCGGCGTGGTGGGCGTGCTGCAGCTGGAAGTGCTGGAATACCGCCTGAAAAACGAATACAACGTGGATATCCGCATGCAGCAGCTCCCCTATGAGTACCTGCGCTGGATCCTCAACGACCCGGACGAGCTGGACCCCAAGCACCTGGACCTGACCAGCGACACCCGCCCCATCGAGGACCTCAAGGGCAACCACCTGCTGCTGTTCGGCAGCTCCTGGAGCATCAACTGGGCGGAGCAGCATAATGAGGACCTTCGCCTTTCGGAATTCGGCAATCTGACGTTCTGACCCGCCGGAAAAAGGAAGAAGGAATCATTCATGGAAAACAATCTGCGGCAATGGTTTTCCCGCCAAAATCTGCTGGAAAGCGTAAAATTCTTTTTGCTCTTGAACCTGGGCCTTGTGGCGACCGCCGTCGGCATCGCCCTGTTCAAGACCCCCAACCACTTCGCCTTCGGCGGCACGTCGGGCCTGTCCATCGTGCTGTCCACCCTGTTCCCCCGTTGGAACGTGGGCTTCTTCATGTGGATCGTCAACGCGGCACTGGTGCTGCTGGGCTTCCTCTTTCTGGGCGTGCGCTCGATGGGATGGACCATCTATTCTTCGTTCGCGCTGTCCTTCTATGTCAGCCTGTGCGAAAGCATCTGGCCCCTGACCGCCCCGCTGACCAACGACGTTTTTCTGGAACTGTGCTACGCCGTCATCCTGCCCGCGGTGGGCAGCGCCATCGTGTTCAACATCGGCGCGTCCACCGGCGGCACCGACATTCTGGCCATGATCCTGCACAAGTACACGAGCCTGGAGATCGGCCGCGCGCTGCTTGTCAGCGACCTGGCCATCGTGCTGGCGGGCGCGGTGCTGTACGGCCCCGCCACCGGGCTGTACTGCATCCTGGGCATGATCCTGAAAACCACCGTCGTGGACGGCGCCATCGAGAGCATCAACCTGCGCAAGGTCTGCACGGTGATCACCTCCGACCCGGAACCGACGCGGGATTTCATCGTCAAGGAACTGCACCGTTCCGCCACCGAGGAACGCGCCAAGGGCACCTATTCCCACGAGGAAAAATGGGTGCTGATGACCGTGCTGACCCGCAGCCAGGCCCAGCACCTGCGCCGCTTTGTGCGGCTGAAGGACCCGCACGCCTTCATCACCATCGTCAACAGCAGCGAGATCATCGGCAAGGGCTTCCGCTCCGTCTGACCGGCCCTGCCGCCGCCCGCCGGGAACTTCCCGGCGGGCATTTTTTTTGCGCCGCTTCCCCCGCGCCGCCGCCCCGGCACGGTTGTATTTATGCGGCGTTTATGATATACTTTTGAGTAATTGAAACAATTTTGTAACACGCGGAGGAATCTTCCCCGATGAAATATTTGACCTATGCGGAACGCGCCTTCCTGCACGGGCACCTGTCCCGTGTGCGGCACGTTACGCTGGACCCCGACGGCCCCGGCGTCGTGCGCATCCACCTGATCCCCTGCCGCCGCCCCGACCGGGACACCCCCTTTGTGGCGCTGCTCAACGGGCAGGACCTTCTGCCGCTGCAGATCAGTTGGGCCATCCTGCTGACGAACCTGATCGAGGCGCTGCAGCGCCGCAGCGGCGAAGCCCTGACCCCCGCGGACTGGTCCGCTGTGACCGCCGAGGCGGTGGCCGCCACCCGCAAGATCTACCGCCGTACCCCGGCCGAGCAGATCGAGGGCGATTTGCAGGTGCTTCTGGACTGCCTGTTTGCCGTGGCCCGCGGCCAGACCCCGCCGCTGCAGGTGCGGCCGCTGCCCCTGGGCGAGTACGCCGCCCGGATGAACGCCCCCCACCGCATGGACCTGCTGGTCAGTTCGATGCACAAGGACGGCGCGTGGCACTGCAACCAGAAATGCCTGCACTGCTACGCGGCCAACCAGCCTTTGGGCGCCGCGCCCGAACTGGACACCGACCAATGGCTGGCCGTCATTGAAAAATGCCGCAGCGTGGGCATTCCCCAACTGACCTTTACCGGCGGCGAACCGACGCTGCGCAACGACCTGGTCAAGCTGATCCAGGCGGCCCAGTGGTTCGTGACCCGGCTGAACACCAACGGCCGCATGCTGACCAGCGCCCTGTGCAAAGAACTGAAAGGCGCGAGCCTGGACTCGGTGCAGATCACCTTCTATTCCGCCGACGCCGCCGTGCACAACGAACTGGTGGGCGTGGACGGCTACACCGACACGCTGGGCGGCATCAAAAACGCGCTGGCCGCCGGGCTGAACGTCAGCCTGAATACGCCGCTGTGTACCTTGAACCAGGATTACCTTTCCACCGTGCGGCTGGCCCATGAGCTGGGGGTCCGTTACCTGACCTGCAGCGGGCTGATCCCCACGGGCAACGCCGCCACCGCGGCCAGCCGTGCCCGCCGCCTGACCCCGGCGGGGCTGGAAGCCGCGCTGCGCCCCGCCATGGAATACGCCGCCGCCAACGGGCTGGAGATCCAGTTCACCAGCCCCGGCTGGCTGCCGGAAGCAACGCTGCGGGACCTGGGCTTTACCCAGATCCCCAGTTGCGGGGCGTGCCTTTCCAACATGGCCGTGGCGCCGGACGGCACCGTGCTGCCCTGCCAGAGCTGGCTGAGCGGCCCGGGGCTGGGCAGCCTGCTGCACACGCCGTGGAACCGCATCTGGAACAGCAGCGAATGCTGCGCGATCCGCAACACCAGCGCCGCCATGGAGCAGCGCTGCCAACTGGGGCCCACGCCCCTGCAGGAGGGCCGCCCATGACAAAGAACCGTTTGGCGCGCCGTCTGGCGACGGTGCTGGCCGCCCTGCTGCTCTGCCTGATGACGGCGCTGGCCGTCCATGGCGAGGAATCGCTGGCCCCCTATGCCGAACCCGGCGATATGGACTATATCCGGGATTATATCGTGACGGTGGACCTGCGGGAGGACGGCTCCGCGGACATCACCTACGACATCGACTGGCAGGTCATCGCGGGCGACAAGACCGAACACCTTGCCTGGGTCAAGATCGGCCTTGCCAATTCCCACGTGGATTCGCTGACCCCGCTGACCGATACCATTTCCGACCTGCAATATTCCGACGAAGGCGGCAGCTACGCCCAGGTCGTTTTTGCCCGGCGCTACTACTCCCCCGCCGTGGCCGAGGAAAACGGCGGCGAAAGCCGCGTGCGGTTCGCCTTCTCGGTCCACCAGAGCCATCTGTTCACGCTGAACGACGACGGGACCGCCAGCTTCACCTTCACCCCCGGCTGGTTCGACGACCTGAGCGTGGGCAATATGCAGATCCGCTGGCGCAACGGCGAGGGCTTTGTGGCCGACAATACCAGTGTGGAGGGCGACTATCTGGTCTGGGACTTCGGCGCGCTGACCCACGGGCAGGCCGCCCGCGTCCATGTGACCGTACCGGCCGACTGCGCGGCTGCGTTCTCCCCCTCCGCCGCCCTGACGCCGGAGGATTACGGCGCCCCCACCACCACCCATACCGGGGCGGACCTGATCGACGCGCTGGGGCCGGTCCTGGTGACTGTGGTATTCCTGGCCGTGCTGTTCCTGATGGCGGTAACCCGCGCGCCCCGCTGGGGCGGCGGGCTGGGCATCGGCCTTGACCCGGCCGACTGGTTCTGGTACACCAACGGCCTGCACACGATCCGGCGGGCGCGGGGCATGCCGCCCCCGCCCGGCTACCACCCGACCGATCCGCCCCGCGGCTTTACGCCGGGCGGCGGGTCCAGCCGCGGCGGCGGTGTAGGCCGCCATGACGGCGGCAGCCACCATTCCGGCTGCGCCTGTGCCTGCGCTTCCAGTTGTGCGTGCGCCTGCGCCTGTGCGGGCGGCGGCCGCGCCGGGTGCAGCGCCAAAGACTTTTACACCATCAAGCTGCCGCGCGCTGCTGCGGACGAGGAGGCCCACGATGAGTCTTGAAGATCAATATGACGCCTGGGTCCGCGGCCTGATGGGCGGCGGCAAATACGCCGCCAACCCGCAGCAGGCCGACAAAGCGCAGGAGATCATCCAGCAGATGCAGGCCCAGTTGGACGCGCTGGGCGACGCCCAGAAATGCCGCCGGGACGCCGGTGCGGCCTGCGACGCTGTGCAGAAAGCCGAGCGCCAGACCGCCGACCATGTGCGGCAGATGAGCAGCGAGCTGACCCGATCGCTGCGGCAGGACGGCCTGCTGGAACAGACGCCGCCCCCGGCCCCCGCGCGTCGGGGCGACTTCCGCGGCGTGGCCGAGGCGGTCCGCGCCAAAGTGCTGGGTCAGGACGCCTTTATCGCGGCGGTCGTCAAAGCCTTCCGCCGTCCCTTCGTGATGGGCACGGCGGACCGTACCCGCGCCCGCGGCCTGATGCTGCTGTGCGGCCCCGAAGGCACCGGCCGCCACTACACGCTGGACTGCGTGGTGCGGGAACTGGCCGCGCGCGGCATCCTGCGCAGCGACGCCATCGAGGTGATGGACCTTTCGCTGTATCCCGGCCCCGCGCAGGAGAAGCTGTTCCTGCAAGACCTGTATGCCGCGCTGCACGCCGACGCCGAGGTGCTGGTTTTTGACCATTACGAAGCCTGCGCCGCCAACTATCTGAACATGCTGGCCACGCTGGCCATCGACGGCACGCTGGCGCTGACCAGCCGCTATGTGCTGCAGCGGGGTATCCTGGTGGATGTGGGCACCGCCCTGGCCCCCGGCGCCATCGGGGAACTGCAGGCGGGCGGCAAGTATTTCGTTTTCTTCTCCCCCAAAGGCGAGGAAGCCCTGGCCGACCGCTTCGGCGCGCGGTTCGTGGACGCCATCGCCGGGGACATCTGCCGCACGGCGCCCTTCACACCGGACACCCTGACTGCCATCGCGGCGCGGGACCTGAACGAACTGGCCCAGCGGGTACGGCAGAACTGCGGGCTGGCCCTGACCATGGGCGCCGACGTGCGCGACCTGCTGGCCGCCCAGTACGGCAAGACCCGCGGCATGGACGCCATGCGCGAATACTGCGAAACAGTCTACCGCGCCGTGGCCGAGTATGTGCTGGACCGGGAACAGCCCCCTGCCGACGGCACCCCCGCCCGGCTGACCGTGCGGGACGGCCGCCTGTATATGACGGCCGAGGGCAGCGAACTGGACCTGCTGGCCCTGCTGCCCCAGCAGTACCGGGGCGACGTGGACGCCGTGGAAGCGGAACTTTCCGCCGTTGTGGGGCTGGCCGAAGTCAAGGATTTTGTGCGGGACATCGCCGGGAACGTGCAGGCCCAGCAGCGCCGCAAAGCCCAGGGGCTTCCGGCGGCCGGCGTCAATATGCACATGATCTTTACGGGCAACCCCGGCACCGGCAAGACCACGATCGCCCGCATCCTTGCCAAGTATCTCAAAGCCATCGGCGCGCTGCGCGGCGGCCAACTGGTGGAAGTGGGCCGCGCCGACCTGGTGGGCCGGTATGTGGGCCACACCGCGCCGCTGACCAACTCGGTGATCCAGAGCGCCCTGGGCGGCGTGCTGTTCATCGACGAAGCCTACAGCCTGTACCGCGGCGGCGAGGACAGCTTCGGCCTGGAAGCCGTCGATACGCTGGTGAAGGGCATCGAGGACCACCGCCAGGATCTGGTGGTGATCCTGGCCGGTTACTCGCAGGAGATGGCGCAGTTCCTGACCGCCAACTCCGGCCTGGCCAGCCGCTTCCCCAACCAGATCGAATTTCCCGACTACACGGGGGAAGAGCTGTACCGCATCACCCTTTCGCTGGCGGCGGGCAAGGGCTATGCCCTGGACGAAAGCTGCCGCACGCCGCTGACCGAATGGTTCGACCGCAAACAGAAACAGGACGCCGCCGCCAACGGCAACGGCCGCATGGCGCGCAACGCCCTGGAAAAAGCCATTCTGAACCAGTCCCGCCGCCTGATCGCGGACCCGGCCGCCAGCCTGGAACTGCTGCTGCCCGGGGATTTTGAACTGGACGAATGAGGGATATACAAAAAAATCGGAGCCCCGCGGGGCTCCGATTTTTTGTTTGCGTCAGATGCTATGGGGTGCGGACTCAGCGCGCCGTGTAATCCTCGGCCAGATCGGCCAGGATGCGGGGCGCGGTCTCCCGCGTGTCGGTCATGCGGACCGCGTTGCGCAGCGGCAGCACCGAGCGCGGGCTGACCGAAAGTTCGTCCACGCCGATGGCCAGGAAGGTCTCGGTCAGCGTCAGGTCGGCGCCCAGTTCGCCGCAGATGCCCACCCAGATGCCGTTCTTGTGGGCGTTCTCGGTGACCATCTGGATCAGACGCAGCACCGCCAGATGGTGCGGGTCATAGAAGCGGCCCAGATCGTTGTTCTGCCGGTCGCAGGCCAGCGTGTACTGGGTCAGGTCGTTGGTGCCGATGCTGAAGAAGTCCACTTCCTTGGCAAGGCGGTCGCTGCACACGGCGGCGGCGGGCGTTTCGATCATAATGCCGATCTGCACGTCCTCCCCGTAGGGGATGCCTTCCCGCTTGAGGTCGCGCTTGACTTCCTCACACATGCGCTTGGCTTCCCGCACTTCCCACACGCTGGTGACCATGGGGAACATGATGCCCAGCTTGCCGAAGGCGGAAGCACGGAACAGCGCGCGGAGCTGGGTGCGGAAGATCTCCGGCCGGCTCAGGCAGATGCGCAGCGCGCGCATGCCCATAGCGGGGTTTTCCTCTTTGGGCAGGTTGAAATAGCCGATCTGCTTGTCCGCGCCGATGTCCAGCGTGCGGATGATGACTTCCTTGCCGTCCATGTCAGACAGAACCGACTTGTACGCCTCGAACTGCTCGTCCTCGGTGGGGAAGTCCTTGCTGTTCAGGTAAAGGAACTCGCTGCGGAACAGCCCGATACCGCCGCCGTCGTTCACCTGCACGGCGTGCACGTCCTCCGGGCTGCCGATGTTGCAGTACACGCGGATGGTCTTGCCGTCCTTGGTGACGTTGGCCTGGCCCTTGAGAGTCTCCAGCAGGCGCTGCAGGCGGAGCTGCTCCTCGCGCTTTTTCACCAGGCGGTCGCGGGTGTCGTCGTCGGGGTCGATGACGAGCGCGCCGGTGCTGCCGTCGGCAATGGCCGGGCGGCCTTCATATTCGGGTTTGAGGGCGTCGCCCAGGCCGACGATGGCCGGGATGCCCATGGTGCGGGCCAGGATGGCCGTGTGGCTGGAGCCGGAACCGCCCGCCGTGACAAAGCCCAGGATCTTGCTCTTGTCAAGCTGGATCGTTTCCGACGGGGCCAGATCGTCGGCCGCCAGCAGGACCGGCACCTCGGACGCGATGCCGCCCTGCACCACGCCGCACAGAATGCCCAGGATGCGCTGGCTCACGTCCTTGACGTCCGCCGCGCGGGCCTGCATGTAGGCGTCGTCCATGGAAGCGAACATCGCCGCGAACTGCTCGGCCACGTCCGAGACCGCGGCCTCGGCGTTCAGCTTCTCGTTGGTGATCAGGTTTTCGATGGCTTCTTCATAGTCCAGGTCCTCGGCCATCATCTGGTGGGTCTCAAACAGCATGGCGGCTTCGTCGCCGGCCTCGGCCCGGGCCTGTTCGGCCAGTTGGCCCAACTGCTCGATGGCGCCGGTCTGCGCACCCTTGAAGCGGTGCCATTCGGCGTCCGCATCCTCCACCGTATAGCGGCGGATCTCGGCGGTGGCGCGGCGGTAGAAGTACAGCGGGCCGATGCCGACACCGGCCGAAACGCCCTTGCCCTGAATGGTGATCATGTGCAACCTCCTTTGCAAATGCAGGAAAGGCCGCGACGCCATATCCGTACAGCAGCCGCGGCCTTTTGCGTTGTAGCGTTTACAGATGCTCGTTGAAGAACTTTTCCAGCGCGGGGGCGGCGGTCTCTTCGTCCGCACCTTCGACCTGGACCGTCACGGTGTCGCCGCACTTGATGCCCATGCCCATAAGCGCCATCAGCTTGACCGCGTTGACGGATTTGTCGCCCTTGATGATGGTCACCGTGCTCTGGTAGCCCTTGACCTCTTTGACCAGCAGACCGGCCGGACGGGCGTGGATGCCCACCGGCTCTTTGACCGTATAGGTGAACTCTTTCATTGTTTTTTCCTCCCATAGCCGCACGCGCTCCCACGCATGCGGGACACAAGAAATTTAGTCGTTATTATAATAACATACTCCGCGTGCATCGTCAACGGAAAACCGCGTAAAATCCGCGTCGTTTTCCGCGGTCCCGGTCAGGGCAGGGGGTCCCCGGCCAGCAGCGCGCGCAGAACCTGTTCGGGCCGCGGGGTGTGGCGGGGGTAGCGCGCCCGCAGCGGGGCGGCGGCGGAATCCATGATATAGGGCAGCCCCACCAGATCCAGCATGGCGGTATCGTTGTAGTTATCCCCAAAGGCCATGACCTGGGCCGGTTCGATGCCCAGCGCCCCGCACAGCGCCCGCACGCCGGTGCCCTTGTTGGCCAGGGTGGTGTCGATCCAGTAAGGGCCGGCCACGGCGCAGTTGGCCTGCTGCCAGCGGGGCACAAAGCGTTCCACATAGTCCCCCACGCCCTCGTGCAGGTAGACCGATACTTTGACGATGTCCTCCGGCACTTCGGACGGGTCGTGAATGATCTGGTAGCGGTTGCCGATCTCCAGAATGCGGTTCAGCATCCCCAGCCCCCGTTCCATCAGGTAGGCGCAGTTCTGGCCGGAGAGCATGACCTCCCCCTGCCCTTCGCTGCGCGTCCACATATCGCGCGCGATCTCCTCGGCCAGGGCGCGGGGCATGGGCGTCTTGCCGATGCAGGCCCCGCCCTTGTACAGCACGCCGCCGTTTTCGCACAAAAAGGCGCAGCGGTCCGCCACCGGCGCAAACAGCGCCCGCAGGCTGGTATACTGCCGCCCCGATGCCGGGCAGAACAAAATGCCCCGGTCCGCCAGCGCCGCGATCAGTTCATACACTTCCGGCTCCAGTTCGGTGCGGTCATATTGCAGCAGCGTACCGTCCAGGTCGCTGCAGATCATCTTAATTTCCATCATGGTCCCCGCCTGTATTGGATTTTGCCGCGCAGTGCGGCAGTTGTATTGTAGCATACTCCCGCCGCCTTTTGCAATTTCTGTCCGTTTGCGGTATGATAAGGGGCAGCGAGGTGAACGTATATGGCATGGATCACGGTAAACGGCGCGGCCCCCGCCGGGCCGGGCGCGGCCTTTGTGGCGGCAAACGCCACGCTGGCGGGCGCGGTGCGGCTGGAAGAAGGCGCCAGCGTATGGTACGGCGCGGTGCTGCGGGCCGACACCGGGCGCATTTTTGTGGGCGCGGGCAGCAACGTACAGGACAACGCCGTGCTGCACACCGGCCCCGGTCTGGACATCGTGCTGGGGCGCGGGGTATCCGTGGGGCACAGCGCCGTGCTGCACGGCTGCACGGTGGGGGACGGCTGCCTGATCGGCATGCACGCCACGGTGCTGGACGGCGCGGTGGTCGGCCCCGGATGCCTGATCGCCGCCGGGGCGCTGGTGCCGGAGGGCGCGCAGATCCCGGCGGGCAGTCTGGTGATGGGGGTGCCCGCCAGAGTGGTGCGCCCGGTCAGCGCCGAACAGGCCGCCGCCATCGCCGCCAACGAACAGGAATACCGGGAACTGGCCCGGCAGCACACCGAGGCGCAGAACCAAACGGAAGAATGACGAAAAATCCCCCGGGCCGCGCAAGCGGCCCGGGGGATTCCTGCTAAGATAGACCTTCTTCATATACGTTTTTCACCGTTTTGCCTTCCACCGCTTCATACATTCTACTGCCAGCAGTGCCACAAATCCCACCGTCCAACAGGTCCAGAACCTCGAATCGCCCAGGACCATACCGGGACGGACGAAAACCGCTCCGCGTTCTCTCAAGATGGGAGAGAACTGGTCCATCCACCAAAGCAACGGAAATGGAAGGAACAGAAAGAACGCGGTATAGCGCACATACATACGGCAGGGCAAAGGAAGCAGCAGACAGATCAACGCACAGCAAACCACAAGCCCCAACGCATACAGCTGGAATACTGCGTCGATGCCCTGAGAAATTCCAATCAGCTGCGTCGCCACGCTTCCCGTCAGCGGCCCTTTCTGGCTGGTCCCGTACAGATAACCGCTGATAAGCCTTGCCACCACCAAAAGCATCACGTAGCTAACGCTCAAAAGGAACAAAAGCAGGTGCAGCATCTTTTGCTTTTTTTCGGAGACAGAAAAAATCCTCATGGCAAATTCAACCTCATCCGTTTTAACAAACTGCGTGATCGGCCCCTTATAAGCCCTCTGTGTTTGTGCATCGGAATCGCCGGGGCTTTCTTTATTTAGATTCCTTTCTTACTCATAGGATACCAGAAGCATTTATATTTATCAATAAAAGCAGTCTACAAATTATAATATCGATTTATAGTAATAACAGACAAAAATACGGCAAGCAGCACCATGAAACCAAAAAACAACGAACGCACAGCCAGCTGGATGTACAAACGCAGTCTGGTGTGGCTTCCCGCCTGGCCGTCGCCATCGCCACCAACGAGCAGGAATACCGGGAACTGGCCCAGCAGCACGCCGCAGCGCAGAACAGCAGGCACAATGAAAAACGAGATGAATAAAAAACTTTTTGTTTTTCAATAACAACTATTGAAATAAAAAAATTATTGTGCTATCTTATATATTATAGGATAATACATGAATGGGAGCGTAAGCAAGGACACTATTACGCAGTGGAGGTGCAATTCACCAAAAATGCACAATCTTACCAACTTTCCCTCCAAAATGGCTAAGTATCTTTTTATTATTTTAATTTTGGGCCTGTTGCTGCAATCGTCACTTTATTTCTATGTTAATGTTTTTCTACCTTACTCTGACGTTGCCGAAAATATGACGCTGGCGAATCAGCGCATACAGATTCAGATGTTTGCAGAGAATGTCTGTTCTGTCTGCATTTTGTTATACACTTTGGGTTATATTTATCTTGCCTATTTTTACCACAAAGAGAAACTTCCTATCTCATTGAAACAGATTCTTTCCCGATTCATACTCCACCTTTCGATTGCTGTACTTTGTGTAGTGCCGTTTGCCCTTTTAGATTCTTTCTTTTCGGGAACATCAATTTTTATAGGAAATTATATCATTCCTCTACGAAAAATGGCCGTAATATGGCCTGTGTTATTTTTTATTTTTGTTTTTGCCTATTTTTTCGATAAGAAAAAGTATAAGGATCGGCACTAATAGGAAGGTTATCTTCCTATTAGTGCCGATCCTTTATTTCCTTTATTATCTCTTTGGCATACCCTTTATGCAAGATTTGTCAAAAGCGCAAATACTTCATTATCTGTTTCTGCTTTTATATCAAATCCAGGCTCAATTGTAAGTGTTTTTGTAATATCGAAATTCGCAGTTACGCCAGCCGATGTAGCGTTACAGTAATCTACAATTCGAATATTTCCAAAACTGGCGGCTGCAGAAATAGTGGGTACATCAAATGCGTAATTTGTTAAATCAGTAAAAGATCCATTTGTAACCGTTAGCTGATAGCTCAATTTTGCCCTATATTCTGCCGTTCCAAGAGTATCAAAACTTGCCAAACCGTAAGTTTCCGCTTCAACTGTATGTCTACCTTCGCCTGAAACTGTTCTGTAGACTGTCGAGGGGGATGTTGATTGTGGAACTGGAATCGTTGATTCCATACTCACAATCTGTTGAATCTTTTCGTCGAGTTTAGCATTAAAGGCATCAAGTCCTTTTTCTGAAAGGAATGTAGCAACGCGCTCTAAATCTTCATTTGAATCAAATACATACTCAATCGAGTATTCTTTACCATCAACAGTTTCCTTCACTTCATAATAGTTTTGTAGATATTCTTTTGCTTCATCAACCGTCATCTGCGAATCAATGGCAAAAGCACTTGTTGAAAAAACAAACATACACGCCAGCAACAATCCAAGAGATATCAACTTCTTCATACAGACTCTCCTTTAATATCCAATAAAGCTACTTTTTCTCCCGTCAAATTGCTGCATCGGAATCACCGAGCCTTTCTTTGTTAGGGTTCATTTCTTATTTACAGAATATTAAAACCATTTATATTTGTCAATGAAAACTATTGACAAATTATGATATTGACGTATAGTAATAATAGACAAAAATAAGGCAAACAGATCCATGAAACCAGAAAAAAGTGACAACAGCACAGCCAGGGGCATGCGCGACGCCCTGAAAAAAGCGACCACAGAAATGCTGGTCTTGTTTCTGCTGCGCCAAAAGCCCATGTACACCTACCAGATGGCGCAGGAAGTGGAACGCCTGACGGACGGCGTACTGACCTACAACACGATGTATCTGGCGGTGTACCGCCTGCAATCCAATGGGTACATCTGCGAAGCGGAAAAACGCATCGAGGATGGCCGCGCCCGCATTTATCTTGCCCCCACGCCGGAAGGGCTTGCCTATTATGAAACCCTGCGGCAGGAGTTCGGCTTGTTCACTTCCACACTGAACGCCCTGCTGGCGCAGGACGGCACCTTATACCCCGAGGTGAACGGCGATGTTTGACAAGAATTTGAATAGCTATTTGCGGGCAGCCAACAGGGCGCTGCCCTGCGGCGCGGCACGCACCGCTTTTGCCCGTTATCTAAACGAGGTGGCGCAGGATGTACTGCGTAACGACCCCGGCGCGGACTTTGCCGCCGTAACTGAACAACTGGGGCCCACACCTCGGCAGGCTGCCGAAGATTTTATGGGAAGCCAACCCCCGGAAACGCTGGCCCGCTGGGAAGCGGAAGGCCGCCGCCAAAAACGCACGGTCATACTGGCCGTAGGGGTAACGATTGCCGCGCTGGCGGCGGCTCTGGCGTTCTTTGTGGTGACGAAAGGTATACTGATAGTCAACACAGAAACGACCTATACAGATTTGGGTGAACAACAGTATACTCAAGAGGAAATGGACAATTTTATACAGCAATTATCTGAGCAAATTGAAAAGGAGCATGAAGAAAATGAAAACGCATAAGAAATTATTTTCCCTTGTTCTGGTTTCCCTGCTGATGTTCGTATTTGCATTTTCCTGCTTCGCTCAGGAAAATGCGCAGGTCATAAAGACCTATACCGAGGACTTGGGGAACGGCATTACCGCAGTAGTCACCATTACCAAAGCGGACGGCCTGACTCGCAGCTCCACAACGCATACAGTTTCCAAAGAATACTATTCCAGCGGAACGTATATTGGTAACGCCGCTCTTATCGCCAGCTTCTACTACGACGGTTCCACCGCCCGCGCCACCGGAGCCAGCGGTGCCGGTTCCGGCGCCAACGGCTGGAGCTACGGCGGCCAGTCCACCGGCACCAGCGGCAACCGCGCTTATCTGAATGCGACCCTTTCCAACGGCAGCCGCAACGTGCCCGTCAGCCTTTCGCTGACCTGCAGCCCCAGCGGCAACATCTCCTGACCCCTTTCCCCCTCTTATAAGAGGAGCGGCCCTGCCAATGGCAGGGCCGCTCCTCTTTATTATTATAAAATCACAGAACTTTGGACAGGAAGGCTTTCAGGCGCTCGTTCTCCGGGTTGGCGAAGAACTCCTTGGGCGGTTTGTCCACCTTGACGACGCCCTCATCGATAAAGATGATGCGGTTCGCCACCTCGCGGGCAAAGCCCATCTCGTGGGTGACGCAGACCATCGTCATGCCGCCGCGGGCCAGTTCCTTCATCAGTTCCAGCACTTCGCCGACCATTTCGGGGTCCAGCGCGCTGGTGGGTTCGTCGAACAGCAGCACGTCAGGGTTCATCGCCAGCGCCCGCACGATGGCGATACGCTGCTTCTGCCCGCCGGAAAGCGTGTTGGGGTACACATCGGCCTTATCGGCCAGGCCGATACGCCGCAGCAGTTCGTCCGCTTTGGCGTCGGCTTCGGCCTGGGTCATCAGCCCCAGGCGCACCGGGGCCAGCGTGATGTTTTTGCGCACGGTCAGGTGCGGGAACAGGTTGAAGTGCTGGAACACCATGCCCATCTTCTGCCGCACACGGTCGATGTCCCGGTCGGTGACGGGTTCGCCCTTGAACAGGATCTCGCCGCCGTCCGGTTCTTCCAGGCGGTTGAGGCAGCGCAGGAAGGTGGACTTGCCGCAGCCGGAAGGTCCCACCAGAACGACGCAGTCCCCCTTGTTGATGGTCAGATCGACGCCGCGCAGCACCTGCAGGCCGCCGAAATTCTTTTTCAGATCCTTAACGACGATCACTTTGCGCCAGCCTCCTTTCCAGTTTATCCAGCAGCGCGCTCAATGCCAGCACCAGCACCAGATAGATGGCCGCCACGCCCAGCAGCGGGAACATGGCCTCGTAGGTGCGGTTCATGATGCCCTGCGCCGCATACAGCAGCTCCTTGCCCCCGATCACGGTGATGAGCGAAGTATCCTTGAGCAGGATGATGAACTCATTGCCCAGCGCCGGCAGGATCGAGCGGATGGCCTGCGGGATGATAATGAGTATCATGGTGGTGATGTAGTTCAGCCCCAGGCTGCGCCCCGCTTCCATCTGGCCGGGGTCCACGGCCATCAGGCCGCCGCGGATGATCTCGGACACATACGCGCCGGAGTTGATGCCCAGCGTCAGCGCGCCGACCATCGTGAAGTTGCGGCTGCTGGCAAAGATGACCATGCTCATGATGAGCAGCTGGACCATCATAGGCGTGCCGCGGATGACCGTGGCATAGACGCGGCAGACCACATTCAGCACGCCCAGCACCGGGTTGTGGCGGCCGGACTTCTGCTGGTCGTGGGCCACGCGCACCAGCGCCACCAGCGAGCCCAGCAGCACGCCCAGCACCAGCGCGATGGCCGTGACCAGCAGCGTGGTGCCCACGCCCTCCAAATACTGCTGCCAGCGATCCGCATACAGGAACGCCTGATAAAATTTGACGAAGAAATCCTGCCCAAAGGTCAGGGTCCCACCGCTTTTCGCCAGTTCCGAAAGTGCTTCGAACTGTGCTTCCATCCGCTACACAACCTTTCCTGTTATGACAAAGAGAAGGCGCGCCGGGGGCCCGGCGTGCCTTTTACCCTATCGGGTGTGATTATTCCGCGCTGATATACTGATCCACGATGCTCTGCAGGGTGCCGTCGGCTTTCAATTCAGCCAGCGCGCCGTTGACAGCGTCCAGCATCGCGGTGTTGCCCTTGGCCACGCCGATGGCGTAATCCTCGTTGGTATACTCGGTGTCCAGGATCTTCAGGCCGGGGTTGGCTTCCACAAATTCCTGGGCGGGGGCGTTGTCGATGACGACGCAGTCCACCTGGCCGTTGTTCAGCGCCTGCACGGCGGTCAGACCGTCGTCATACTTGATGACGTTCTCCTCGCCGAAGTCGTCGCTGCAGTAAATATCTCCGGTGGTGCCGCGCTGCACGCCGATCAGCTTGCCGGACATATCATCCAGGGAAGCGATGTCGGAATCCTCCGGCACGATGACGACCTGGATGCCGGTGGCATAGGAGTTGGTGAAGTCCATGACCAGCTGGCGGTCCTCGGTCACGGTGACGCCCGCCATGACGATGTCGCTCTTGCCGTTCTGGACGGCCAGCAGGGCGGCGTCAAAGTCCATATCGTCGACCTGCAGTTCCAGGCCGAGCTTTTCCGCGATGGCGTTCGCCACATCGACGTCGATGCCGACGATGTTGCCGTTATCGTCGGTCATCTCGTACGGGGGGAAGGCCGCGTTGGTGGACATCGTGAGCTTGCCGGGTTCAACGGTGGTCACTTCGGTGGCAGCGGCCTCAGCCGTCGCTTCGGAAGTGGACGCCGCCTCAGAGCTGGACGCGCCTTCCGTGGAGGAAGAAGTCGTTTCGCTGCTGGTGGTCGTGGTGCCGCCGCAGGCGGCCAGGCTCAGCACCATCGCGGTGCCAAGCAGCAATGCAGTGATCTTTTTCATGTGATATTCCCTCTCGTTCCTTAAAACCTTAGAATCCAATGTCTGCATCAGGCCGGGCCTCGACCGGTCTGGTATGTGACCCAGTATAATTGCATAAATATGTAAAGTCAATGCATAAATAACAATTTTGGCATTTTGCAGACAGAATCTTGACGGCAGCCGCCCCCATTTGTGCAAAACAGCGGGAGTTTTTGGCTCTTGACTTCCCGGCCCGGTTGTGCTATAAAAAGAATAACTTCATCCTGTTCAAAGCTGTGAGGCGGACAAACGGGGTGCGGCACAGCGTTTTGCAGAGAAAGCCGCCGCGGGGCGCGTCCCCGTGTGGTGCAAGCGGCCAAACGCCGGCCCCGCCCTTACCACCGCCGAGCGCGGGGGCGAACCCCCGCCGGGTACGGCCCGTTACAGCCGGCAAGAGCGGTGCGGGCCGGTTTCCTTTTATAATAAAGGAGCGGAACGCGCAAAATGGGTGGAACCGTGGAGTATGCAATGCTTCATCCCTTGGGATCATACAGGGATGAAGCATTTTTATTTTGTTACGGCGCATCGGGCCGGGGCTGCCGGGTCCCGGGCGGTGCGCCCATCAGGGAGGCTGCTATTTATGAAGATCATCTACAAAGACGGCGCCGTGGCGGAATGCCCGCAGGACCAGGAACTGCACGTTCTGCGCCACACCGCCGCGCACATCATGGCGCAGGCCATCAAGCGCCTGTACCCCCAGGCGGACTTTGCCTTTGGCCCCGCCACCGAGAACGGCTTCTACTATGACGTGGACCTGGGCGACACCAAACTGACCGACGAGGATCTGGCCGCCATCGAGAAAGAGATGCGCAAGATCTGCAAGGAGAACCTGCCCATCAAGCCCTTCATCCTGCCGCGTGACGAGGCCGTCAAGCTGATGGAGGAACGCCAGGAACACTACAAGATCGAGCACATGGCCGACCTGGCCGACGAGACCGAGTTCAGCTTCTTCCAGCAGGGCGAGTACGTGGATATGTGCATCGGACC